>DASQBB010000067.1:0-92049 GCA_035635435.1 Chthoniobacterales bacterium
CGAAAGCTGAAGAGAAAAAAGAAAAGGAAACCGCGCCGCCGCAGGAAACGAAACAGAAATCTGTGGAGGCAGGCGTCTCGCCTGCAAGAGCGCAGCCGGGACGGCTGCCACCACAGAAGACAGATGAAGAAGCGCGCGTGAAAGCGTCACCGGTCGCGCGACGAGTCGCGGCGGAGCTCGGTGTCGATCTTGCCAGTGTGAAAGGGACTGGTCCCGATGGTCGCGTGACCGAAACTGATGTCCGCGCGGCTGCAAAAACAAAAGGACCTGCGCCAGCGCAAAAAGCGGCAGCGGCGGCCAAACCTTCAACCCCATCAATCAAAGCCGGCGAAGGCGCGCGGATTCAACTTTCCGGGATGCGAAAAGTTATCGCCGAGCGGCTGGTGCAAAGTCTTGGCCCGGTTCCGCATTTTTATCTGACGATCGAGATCAACGCGACGCCGCTGCTGACTGCGCGGGAGGAGTTGAAATCCGCCGGCGAAGGCGCGGACACTTCGAAAATCACGGTGAACGATTTCGTTTTAAAAGCGGCGGTGCAGGCGGCGGTCAAGGTGCCGCGCGTGAACGCTTCATTCGACGGCGACGCGTTCGTGCAATACGCCGATGTCGATCTTGGGATCGCGGTTGCGATCGAAGATGGATTGCTGACGCCGGTGATTCGCGCCGCGCAAAACAAATCGCTCCGTGAAATTAGCGAGCAGGTAAAAGACTTGGCCAGTCGCGCGCGCAACAAGCGAATGAAGCCGGAAGAATTTCAGGGCGGCACATTCACCGTTTCAAATCTCGGCGGGATGGGCATCGACAGTTTTTCCGCCGTCATCAATCCGCCGCAGGGTTTCATTCTAGCAGTCGGCAAGGTCACCAAGGTTCCGGTGATTTATGATTCCGATCAAATTGTCGTCGGCCATCGGATGTCGATCACGATGAGCTGCGATCATCGCGTTATCGACGGCGCGCTCGGCGCGGAATATTTAAAAGAACTCCGCCACCTTCTCGAAAATCCGGCACTGCTCTTGGTCTAGAGTGCAGTCGTTTCCCACGCCATAAAATCGTCTAGCGCTTGGCGCGACCTGCGTACCGCCAGCGCCAGAACGGTTGCGTCATCAAGATAACCGAGCGCTGGAAGCGCATCGGGAATGACGTCGAGTGGCTCCACGACGTAGATGATGGCGGCAATGATCACGACCAGCGTGCTCTCGGGCACGTCGCGATACTTGCCTTCGCAATAGGCGCGAATCAAACGCAACATCGCCTGAAAATATGGCCACGTTTCCGCGAACGGTCCTTTCGGCATCGACGCGGCCTGCTTGGCCGCTTCCTCGAAGAGCGGCCGCAATCGTTGGGGATTCTCCACGTAGGACTTCGCGGTTATGACTGCTTTCGCGAATTCCGCTTCCAATCGTTCTTTTAGGACCGGACTCGGTTTCTCTTTTGCCTTCGGGGCGGATTTCTTTTTGCGGGATCCCGTTTTTGGCTTCGACTTTCTCATTCCGCGCTATCAAAGCACTGCGGATTGTTCCTGAGAAGTCGATTGTCTTGAATTATTTGAATTGTAAGATCGACAAGTAGCCAGCGCGCGTTGCTGGCAAACGCTCGATGGAAAATTTGCCCGACGAAAAACAGTTGCGGACCACCTCGTTTGTCGTTCACGCGACCCGCGGCGTGATTCGCGATCAGAATACGCGCCGTAAAGCGATGTTGTTCCTGCTCGTGCTCGCGCTGTTGTTGCTGATTTCGGGATTTACATTTTTGCAGGCGACATTGAATCCACAGGAACATCCGTGGCGCGTGATTTTATTTTGGATCGTCTGCATCTGGCTCACTTTTACCGCGCTGCTGCTCGCGCTTTTCGATCTTCTGGTATTGCGATTGCAGGCGCGGCGAGCGGAGCGCGCGTTACGCGAAAAATTGAAATCGATCGGATCGACATCGAATCAGTGAAGGGCACTTGGAAAACGCGCGAACAGATGGAAGCCACCGAGCGCGCCACGCTCGCGCCGTTTGCGCAAAAGTCCGGCGACTCGCGCGGCCGAAAATACCCAGAGCAAAGCCACGGCTATCGGACCGAATTCCAGCGCGATCGCGCCCGGATCATTCATTCGCGCGCGTTTCGCCGGCTCGAATACAAGACACAGGTTTTTCTGAATGGCACCGGCGACCATTTGCGAACGCGGCTGACCCATTCAATTGAAGTCGCCTCGATTAGCCGGACGATCGCACGCGCTCTTGCCCTCAATGAAGATCTGGCGGAAGCGATCGCGCTGGCGCACGATCTTGGGCACACGCCGTTCGGTCATTCCGGCGAAGAAATTTTGGCCGAGTGCATGCGCGATCACGGCGGTTTCGAGCACAACCGGCAAAGCTTGCGCGTGGTCGAGTTGCTCGAGAATGCGTATCCGGATTTTCCGGGACTCAATCTGACTTTCGAAGTCCGCGAAGGTTTGCAAAAGCATCAGGACTTTTACGAAGCGACTTCACCCGGCGGAGAGAAATACAAATGCCCGTCGCTCGAAGCGCAGATCGCGAATCTGGCGGACGAAATTACCTACTATAGTCACGATCTCGACGACGCGGTTGATTTTGAAATTCTGAGCGCGGCGCAACTGGAAGAAAATGCCGTCTGGCAACGGAGCCAGCGCAGCGTGCTGGCCCGTTATCCGGAAGCGCGCGAGCCCGAGCTGCACAAGTTGATCATTCGCGACATTATCGACGTGCAAGTCCAGGACGTTGTGGCGACGAGCGCGGAATCAATTTCCAAGGCGAAGGCGCAAAGTCCTGATGACGTCCGGAAGCAACCGGCTCCGCTCATTCGTTACGGCGCGGAATTGTATCGAGCCAATGCCGCGCTGCGTAAATTTCTTTACGCGAACGTTTACTATCACCCGCGGGTGGCGAAAGTGAACCAGCGCGCCTGTGAGATGTTGCGCAAAGTCTTCGAAAGTTATCTGGCCGATCCAAGTCAGCTCGGCGACGTCGCCACCAAGCGAATCGACCAGGAAGGTTTGCATCGCACCGTCTGCGATTACGTCGCGGGAATGACCGACCGTTATTTAATGGAAGAATACGCCCGGATCAGCGGTGATCGGGATGCTTTACAGGTAGGGCCGGTTCACGCGAACCGCCCGGGCGATTGAGGTCAATCGCCCCTACCTAAATCGCCGCGCTGCCAATTTCGTCCTGCAAATAGGTGATGAGCAACCGCAGGCGCTGATTCAACGAAGATTCTTCCAGCATCCGCTGTCGCCGGAGCGGGTCGTCCACGAAAGTTGAGGCGACCAGATCGCCAAGCATTTCCAAATCGCCGAGCTGCGCAAGGTAGCGATCGACTTTGGGTGGGAGCTGACGTTCGGCGCGTTTTAATTTGCGATAAAGCTCGAGAATTTTTTCGCCGAGCGCCTCGCTTTCGATAGTCGCAGTCTTGGTCGATTCGACGACGTCGATTCTGGCGACCGGGAACGGCGTTTCCTGTTCGAAACTGGTGAAGCGCACGCGATGCAAACCCTGGAGAACGAGATTGGACGTGCCGTCGCCGCGATCGACGCACGCCCGGATGAGACCGACGGTGGCGAAATGGAAAAAATCTTCGGGCGCGTGCCATTCCGGACAACTCGGTTTAATCAGGGTGACGCTAAACATGCGATCGCGCTGGAGCGCGTGTTCGAGCATCTCGCGATAGCGCGGCTCGAAAATGTAAAGCGGCAGCAATGCGTGCGGAAACAGGACTGCGCCCGGCAACGGCATCACCGGCACTTCATCTGGTAAATCTACCGACCCATTTTTCACTTTAGATTTCCAACGCCTGAAACAATTTCAACGCCGGAGCGCGGAACGCAACAGGTCGATCGGCGGTTGTCCTTCGACTTGGGACTGCTGAAGCGAAGCGTAATTGAGAACGGAGCCGCAGCGGGCGAGTAGGAGACGAGAAATCGCGCCAAGCTTACCGATGCCCATCGCGCTCACTGGAAGATCGACCCGCCTTCGCGAGGCTACGGCTTGGCGGGCATCTTTGTTGGCGAGGAAGTCGAGGAGGCGTTGGAGCTGGGCCGGTGAATCCGTGCGGCAGGCAACTTTGAAAATGTCCGCTCCGCGCGCTTTCGCCAACGACGCTTTGGAGCGCAAACTTTGCGCCGATGGTGTGGATTTGAAATTATGGAACGAAAGAATCCGGCGAACATTTTGTTTTCGGGCGCTGACGAGTAACGATTTAAATGCGCCAGCGGAACGCAATTCGACGTCGACGTATTTGGCCTGCGGCAAAAATCGCAGAAGCAAGTCGCGGCGCTGCCTCAGCGAGAGATTATGGGCGCCGCCTTCCCGCGGATCGCGCGCGGTAATAATAATCGGCGAACCTAAGATCGACATCTTGCGTTCGAGTTGATCGACAATGCTGAGCAAACAATCGAGGCGAAGCTCGAAAAGATCCGGCGGTTCGCGCATTGCTGCGGCGAAGCGAAGGTCAGCTGCCGAAGCGATGACCCCAACGAGAAACTGCCGGGTGGCTTTGACCGATCTGCGGGCGGTCATGGTTTTAGCGTACTATATATAGAGAGAGGCCACTTGGTCGGACTTCATCGAGTCAGCCTCGCGGGGCGGAGCGCGCCAGCATGCGCTCGACGTACTTGGCCAGGATATCGAACTCGACGTTTACTAATTCGCCCGGCACTACGCTGTCGATGTTGGTGTGACCTTTCGTGTGGGGAATGATCCAAACGGCCACGCTCTTCGGTAAAAGCTTAGCGATGGTGAGACTGATCCCATTGATGGCGATGGAGCCCTTCTCAGTCGTGTACTGGGCAAACTGCGCCGGCAGATCGATTTCAAGGCGATAATCTTCGCCGCTTGGCTCGAATGAAATAACTTTCGCGCTGCAATCGATGTGGCCCTGGACAAAATGCCCGCCCATCGGTGCTCCGGCCGCGAGCGCGCGCTCGAGATTCACCGGACTCTCGCGCCGCAGTTTTTTTAAATTTGTCCGCTCGAGCGTCTCGTTGAGAAGATCAAACGTAAGTTGCGGGTTGGCCTTGGCCGAGACGGTCAGGCAACAGCCGTTCACCGCCACGCTGTCGCCGATCGAGATCTCGGGCGCGAGTCGTGACGCGGTCAGTTGCAATTGTGCGCCGCGATCGCTCATCGTTAGCGATACCACGCGCCCAACTTCCTCGATCAAACCGGTGAACACGCCGTTACCTTTAGCGCCGGCAACCTGTAAGATCGACAACTTGTTTGCAGGCGGGCCTCGGCGCACAATTACGAAACTGTGCGCGCCCAATTCCTTTTTAGATTCGCGCTTTGCGTCGCCTTAGTGGCGATCACGTGGATGGTTTTTGGGCAAACGCTCGGGCACGGCTTCGTCAACTTCGACGATCCGGTTTACGTGAGTGAGAATCCGCAGATTCAGGCCGGACTAAATTGGCAAAATATTCGCTGGGCCTTTACCCACATTCATTCGCACAACTGGCATCCACTCGCGACCATGTCGCACATGCTGGATTGGCAGCTTTTTGGGGCGAAGCCGGGTGCGCACCATTTTGTGAACGTGCTGTTGCAGAGCGCGAGCGCAGTTCTGCTTTTTCTTTTGCTCCAACAGTTAACAGGAAATTTTTTGAGCAGCGCGTTCGTGGCGGCGATTTTTGCGATTCATCCGCTGCATGTCGAATCGGTAGCGTGGATTGCGGAACGCAAAGATGTGCTGAGCGGATTCTTCTTCATGCTGACGTTGCTCGCTTATGTTTATTACACGCGAAAACCGAACCTCACGCGCTATCTCGCGATCCCGATCTTGTTTGGGTGCGGTTTACTGTCGAAGCCGATGCTGGTGACGCTCCCTATCATTCTGTTGTTGCTCGATTACTGGCCGCTGAACAGAAATCAGAAGTCAGAGGTCACAGGTCAGAAGTCCTTCACGTCGAGTAAACTGATCTTCGAAAAAATTCCGCTGTTTATTTTGTCGGCGGGCTCTGTCACCGCAACTCTCATCGCGCAACACGGCGGAATCGTGCAGATCGCGCAGCTGCCGCTGAGTTGGCGCGGGGCGAACGCGCTCTCAGCTTACTTATTTTATATCTGGCAAACGATCTGGCCGGCGAATCTTGCCTTGATTTATCCGCACCCCGGCCAATTGCCGCTTTGGCAAACAATTTGCGCGGGTGCCGTGCTCATTTTGATTACGGCCAGCACTTTCGTTTTGCGCCGGCGCCGGCCTTATCTAATTATCGGTTGGCTGTGGTATCTGATTATGCTCTTACCGGTAATTGGGTTGATCCAGGTCGGCAGCCAGGCGCACGCAGATCGTTACAGTTACCTGCCTCAGATTGGGCTCTGGATCGCCGCCACGTGGGGGATTGTCGATCTTTCTCGGTCATTTCGCTGGCGTCGCGAAGTTTTCAGTGTTGCCGCGCCGGTGATCGTCGCCGTTTTTGCGTGGCGCGCCTGGGTTCAAACTTCCTACTGGCAAAACACCGAACGACTTTGGAGCCACACGTTCGCCGTTACCAAGCAGAACGACATAGCCCATTTCAACATGGGTGAATTCCTGCTCAAGGCCAAACGCTTTGATGAAGCGATCGCGCAATTCCAGATTTTTCTAGCCGGCCATCCTTCTGATCCGGCCGCGAATTTTCAAATCGGGTCAGCCTTTATGGAGAAAGGAGAACTCGACCCGGCGATCCGGCATTTTCAAACGACGCTGAAAGTGGAGCCGGACAATCCCGAGGCCGAGACAAATCTCGCGAACGTTTTGCTAAAGGCCGAGCGCTTGGACGAAGCTCTCGAACATTATCGGAGCGTGGTCCGGCACGAGCCGCGCAGCGCCCTCGCGCATTACAATCTCGCGGTCGGGCTGCATCGGCAGGGTCGCCTGAGCGAAGCGATCGTACATTATAGAGAGGCGCTGGCGATCCAGCCCGGCTATCCCGACGCGGATTATTTTTTGGGCGAGGCGCTGTTGCAGAACGGCCAGCCGGATGAAGCGAGACCGCATTTAGAAAAGCGTTAAGCCTATTTTGAATTGCAAATGGTGAGCACGAAACAATCGCGGTGGCAGTTTATCGGGGTCAGCGTTCTTTTGGTCGCGATCACGTGGGCGGTGTTCGGCCAGACGTTTCGTCACCAGTTCATTAATTACGACGATCCGCTTTACGTGCTCGATAACGCGCACGTGCGGGCGGGACTGACCGGGCGCGGCATCGCGTGGGCGTTCACGCATGTTCATTCCCAAAACTGGCATCCGCTCACAACGATCTCGCACATGCTGGATTGCCAGTTGTTCGGCGTGAATCCGGGCGCGCACCATTTGGTGAATGTTTTTCTTCACAGCGTCGCCGCGGTGCTGCTCTTTATGTTGCTAGCGCAAATTACCGCCGGTCCGAGCTCGCCACGGGACGAGTCCGTCCGACTGGCGGACCGGACTGGTGGTATTTGGCTGAGCGGCTTCGTCGCGATTGTATTCGCAATTCATCCGTTGCGAGTTGAATCAGTCGCGTGGATTGCGGAACGCAAGGACGTGCTCAGCGGCGTGTTCTTTTTGCTGACGCTGCTCGCGTATGTCGCTTACACCCGCAAGCAATCGGTCGGTCGCTACCTGATGATGTCGATCTTGTTCGCATGCGGTCTGATGTCGAAACCGATGTTAATCACGACGCCGGTCATTTTGCTGTTGCTCGATTATTGGCCACTGAAGAGAGGACAGAGGTCAGACGTCACAGGTCAGAAAAAATCGGCATGGGGCAAACTCATCGTTGAGAAGATTCCGCTCTTTGCATTGTCGGCTGGCTCATTCGTTGCAACTTTGTGGGCGCAGAATTTTGCGCTCGGCTCGACGCAGTTCCTCCCGCTGCAGTGGCGAGTCACGAACGCGATCTTCAGTTATTTCGAATACATCCGGCAAATGTTTTGGCCGGTCGATCTGATTCCGTTTTACGTTCATCCCGAAAACCGGCTCGAGATGTGGCGGTTTTTTCTCGCCGCTGCCATTTTAATTGCGTTGACGGTGATTGCGTTCGTCCGGCGTCGGCAAAATCCATATCTGATCGTCGGCTGGCTTTGGTACTTGATCATGCTGGTTCCGGTCATCGGGATCGTGCAGGTTGGTCTGCAGGGTCACGCAGATCGTTACACCTATCTTCCGCAAATCGGATTGGACATCGCGCTCACGTGGTTGATTTGGGACCTGACGAAATCGTGCCTGTCGCACCGTAGCGATCCGGTGAAGGCGGAGCGCGCGCAGAAAATTGTTTTGAACAGCGCGGCTGCGCTTGTTCTTGGGACGTTGTCGATTTTGTCGTGGAAACAAACAACGCACTGGCGCGACACGGAAACATTGTGGCGACACACGCTCACGGTCACGCCGGACAGCGATGTGGCGCACGCCGGACTCGGCGGAATCTTGTTTGTGCGCGGGCAGATTGACGAGTCGATTGATCATTATGAAGCGGCGCTGCGTTTGCGTGACGGGAACGCGGCTGCGCATTTTGGGTTGGGCCGAGCGCTGGCGGCGAAACAAAAAACCGATGCCGCCATTTTCCATTTCCAGAAAGCGCTCAGCATTCAGCCCGATTACATCGGCGCCAGTAACGATCTCGGCGTCATGTTTGCGAGCAAAGGAGAAATCAAGGAAGCGATCGCGGCCTGGGAGCAGACGCTTTCCTTCGATCCAGACAATGCCGATGCGGCCAACAACATCGCGTGGGTGCGCGCGACCGCGTCGGATGCCGACGTGCGCGACAGCAAAGAGGCGCTCGAATTAGTGCAACGCGCGTTGCGCGTTGGTGGTGAAAACCCGGTGGTACTACGAACGCTCGCGGCCGCGCAAGCTGAAGCCGGTCAGTTTGAAGCAGCGATTCGTACTTGCACCAGAGCCGAGGAAATCGCGACCAAAAATGGCGACTTGGCAATGGCAGAAAATCTGCGCCATTGCCTGGAACTGTTTCGCCGTGGTGAGCCTTTACACGGGACGCAGGTCTCGCATTAACCGGCGCGGCGAGGCGCCTTTTTAGGTGTCCCCGGCAGGCACCCTCGGAGGGGCAAAAATTGTTGAATTTTTTCCTAGGCAGGGGCGTTGAAATCCGGTAGAACCCCCGAAAACGAGGAACGGGCCAGACAATTAGCCCGTTTGCCCGTTCAAGAAAATTTCAAAAAACTGAAAAAAAACCTTGTCAGCTTGACGAATCTTCAATAATCCCTAGCCCAAACCTAACCAAACCCATGGAGAAACCAATGACTAGAAACGTGCAAAAAACGTTGGGAATTCGCGTCGCTCTCGTAGCCGCCGTAGCATTTCCATTAATCATCGCGATGAGCGCCCGCGCTCAAGCGCCAGCCACTTCACCGGCACCGGCTGCGACTGGATCAAATATCGCACCAACCGGTGCTCCAGCCGCAACTGAGGCAACCACCGAGCGCGTTGTCGTGACCGGCTCCAACATTCCGACTGCTGAAGAAGTCGGCCCAAACCCGGTCGATACGTATCGCCGTGATGACATCACTCGGTTGGGTGTACGGACGCCGACCGATTTGGTGCTGCGAATTCCGGCATCGACTGGAGCGAACACAACTGAAAACAACACCAACGGCGGTGACGGCAGCACGCGTATCAGTCTCCGTGGTATCGATCCGAAAGAAACCCTCGTTTTGCAGGACGGCAGACGTCTTACCTACGCGGGTACGCAATCGGTCGACTTCAACCGGTTTCCGCTCGGTTTGATCGATCATATCGACATCTTGAAAGACGGCGCTTCGCCGATTTACGGCACCGAAGCTGTCGCTGGTGTGGTGAACGTGTTTCTAATTCACCGCTTCCGTGGGTTGGAGATGTACGCCAGCTATGGCAACACGAATCTTGGTTTCGCCGGCGATCGGGGTGAAGAATCCGCCTACCTGCTCGCAGGTACCGGCGACGATAAAACAAACATCGTCGTTTACGCGGGGATCTACCAAAGCGCCGAAATTAAGTCGGCGGACGTCGCTATTTCGCACGACCCGGACAAGAGCGCCTGGGGCGGCTTTGACATCCGCAGCGGCAATTATCCAGGCCGTGTGACATCCAGGGGTTTCCTCGGAGCTGCGATCCCTGCGTTCAAGATTTCGCTGAGGACACCAACCCCGCACGCCAGTGCAAACCAATTTACTGATACCCAGTATACCAACCGGTTTAGCGCTGCGCTTCCTAGTGAGCGCTCGCTGTTTAACTTCGCCGACCTGACTCCGGCGATTGCAGCTACCGACCGCGAATATCTCTACGGCTCGTTCGACCGCGATATCTGCGACAAATATCTGACCGTTTTTGCCGACTTTGAATATTTCCGGCAGTTCTGGGATGGCGGTCTAGCACCGACACCGTTCGTGCCCGATATCTGGACGGATACGGGCGGACATAATACCCAAAACGGAATTCCCTCGACTTATGGGCCGCACGCCTTCGGCATTAGCGCGGCCGGTTTCAGCGTGCCCACCCAGAACGCGTTCAACCCGTTTACGGTGGCGGACTACACTTCAAACGGTGGATTTAGTTCGACCTTCCCGGTCTTCTCACAGCAGAGTGCTGCGCCTCCGGGCACCGAGTTCACCACCGGTGTTCGTTACCGTTCCTTGGAAGCCGGTTTGCGAACACTTAAAATCAGAACCGACAACTATCTGTTTACTGGCGGCCTTAAAGGCAATCTGGGCGAGTTCGCCAATGCCTGGGATCAACTCAAGACCTGGGAGTGGGAATTCGGTGTCCGCTACAATGAAAGTTATCGCACCGTCCGGTTCGGCGGTATCGTCAACAACTACGCGCTGCGTAATCGCTTGCTCGACACCGACCCGGCCACGGCCTTTAATCCATTCGGTCTGGGCCAGAATAAAAGGGCGGTGAAGAACGAGGTTTTCGTTACCACTCACGAGATCGAGGACTCGGTGCTCCTGACCGAAGATTTCACGATACGCGGCGACATGTTTAACCTCCCGGGAGGCGCGGTTCGCTTCGCGATCGGCGGTATGCACCTGGGCAATACCTACTTTGATCAGCCGGATTCTTTGACAGCGGCCGGACAGACCACAGGCGCGACGAATTTCCAGCCAACCCGTGGCAGTCGCGATGCGTGGTCGATATTCTGGGAAACACGAGTTCCGGTCACTGGACCGACCTGGAATTTCCCGGGCGCATATAGTTTGGAATTCGGGTATGCCGAGCGTTTCGAGAGCTATAGCGACTTCGGTCAAACCGAACGCCCGAAATTCGACGGTCGGTGGCAGCCGATTGATCAGTCGTTGACGGTGCGCGCGGCCTACATTGAGGCGTTCCACGCGCCGTCGTTAGGCGAGATTTTCTCGGGAGTCAGCCAATCGTTCCCGAATATCCTTGACCCGCTCGGACTCACTACGGAAAAACAGATTGAGCAGCACATCTCGGGAGCTAACCTCGCTGGTATTACCCTGAAACCGGAAATTGCCTACGAGTACACCTATGGCGCTGTGCTCACCCCCGGCAAATGGTGGAGTCCATTGCAGGGACTGACCCTTTCCGCGGATTATATTTACATCGATCTCCGCGAATACACCACAGCGATAGATCCGCAGTTCCTGGTCGATAACGCGTCTAAATTCCCAGGTCAAGTTATCCGCGACCCTGGAACTGGTGCGCTCACGCTTCTCCTAACGCCATTCCAAAACTTGGGCGGGTTAAAAGTGAAGGCCTGGGACTTCGAAGTTGTTGAGATATTCGATACCGCCCGGCTCGGCCACGGCGATTGGGGAACATTTACCGCTACATGGAATGAAACCTACATGGCTGACGTGGATCTTCAGGCTGTTCCTGGGGGCAAGTTCATTACAGTCGTCGGGAAATTTGGTGGCGGCTTCCAAGGCCCCAACGGCGGCGGTTCATTTACGCACAACCGTTGGTACGCGAGCCTCTTCTACGACGGTCCATCCGGCTCGTGGGCGCAAGGCATCGACGCCGGCGGTGTCGTCCACTATGTCGGCGCGTATTGGGACGCTGAGTCCGGCTCACCCGAGGGGCATGGGGCTAACAAGTTTTCTCCAATCCGCAAGGTGCGCGAATGGGTTACCATTGACCTGATCGTCAACTACACCTTCAACCTGCCACCGCCAGCGGCCCAAAGCGAAGTTGCGGGCTACGCCAAAGACGGCGGCAAGAACGTGAAGATGAAGGATGGCAAGGAAAAGAACGTGATGCCGGTTTCCACCGCGGAGTACAATCCGTGCGGGTGGAGAGCGTGGCTGAATCAGACCACCCTCACCTTGGGTGTAGACAACGTGATGGACCTCGAGCCGCCATACGTGGCTGGAGCGTTCGAGAACGGGTATGACCAGCAGACCGCCAACGCGAAAGGCCGGCTCTGGTACGTGGGTGTCAAGAAACGGTTCTAAGTCCGTCTCACCTCAACAATTCAGCGGCCGGGTTTCGAACGGAACCCGGCCGTTTGCTTTACCAGCAACCGTCAGTCACAATTCCGGCGCCGGCTATAATTCTTCTATGTCTGGACGGACACGACTGGTTGCTCTCCTGCTTTTCGGCTCCGGATTTTGTGCGCTGATCTATCAGACGACCTGGTTGCGTGAATTCCGGTTGATTTTTGGCGCCTCAACCGCGGCGACAGCGGCAGCGATCGGCGTCTTCATGGCGGGACTCGGAATCGGCGGAATCGTTCTCGGGCGACGCTCGGAGAGCAAAGCACAACCACTTGGTTTTTACGCGAAATTGGAATTCCTAATCGCGGCAAGCGCCGCGGCTTCACCACTCCTCATCTGGGCCGTTAGGCATCTTTACATTGCGATGGGCGGGACGGAAGCGCTCGGGATTTTCGTCGGCACGCTAGTACGTCTTCTTTTCGCCGCATTCATTCTTGCGACGCCAACATTCTTGATGGGCGGAACGTTACCGGCCGCGGCGCGCGCGGTTGTCGCGCGCGACGACTCGGAGCGACGTTCGATTGGCTTTATCTATGGCGCGAACACACTTGGCGCGGTGGGCGGTGCCCTTGCCGGAACATTTTATTTGTTCGAGAACTTCGGCAATCGAATGACGCTTTGGCTGGCGGCGCTGGTGAATGTTGCGATTGCTTTCTCAGCCTTTCGATTGTCGCGACGAAGCAGCAACGTTAAAGCGGCAGTAGAAAAAACGCCTGCTCCGCTTGAGAAAACGGTCGCTGCTGCAATTAATCCGCGATTCGTACTCGCTTCCGCAGCGGTAGTCGGCTTCGCATTTTTTTTGATGGAACTGGTTTGGTATCGGATGTTGGGACCGCTCTTGGGCGGATCGACATTCTCCTTTGGTCTCATCCTCGCGGTGGCGCTTCTTGGAATCGGGTTCGGTGGCGTAGCTTATGGCGTTTTTTTTGGCGAAAAGCATTCGGCGTCTCTGCAGTTCTTTGCCATGACGTGTGCAGCGGAGGCGTTTTTCATTTCGTTGCCGTACGCGCTCGGAGATCGGATTGCGATGGCGGCACTGCTTCTGCGGCCGTTGGGAACAATCGGCTTCCAAGGTCATGTTCTTGCCTGGGCTACGCTCTGTCTCATTGTAATTTTTCCGGCCGCGTTTATTGCCGGTCTTCAGTTCCCGGCGTTAATCGCACTTCTCGGTAAAGGTACCAAGCTGGTCGGCTTTCAAACCGGCGCCGCCTATGCATGGAACACGGCCGGAGCGCTGGCCGGGTCTTTAGCGGGCGGTTTCGGGTTAATACCAATGCTTTCAGCTCCGGGGGTTTGGAAGATCGCAAGCGCGCTGCTCGCGGTTCTTGGCGCGATCGCAGCTATGCTCGCCGTCCGGCGAAACGCTTCCAACTGGAAGAATGCGCTTTTTCCAAGCAGCGCCGCAATCGCCGCAGTCGCGATGCTGGCAGCCAGCGGGCCAACCGCATTTTGGCGTCACAGCGAAATCGGCGTCGGTCGCTTGGCCGTATTTCAAGGATCGCCCAATGAGATGCGGGAAGTGGTCCAGGCAATCCGGCGGCGAATGATCTGGCAAGCGGACGGGGTTGAAAGTAGCGTCGCCTTGGCAGCGGCTCGAGGCCTCGCATTTATTGTTAACGGCCGAACCGACGGCAATGCTACGGGTGATGCTGGAACACAGATTATGAGCGGTATGATCGGGGCAGCTCTGCACCCGAATGCAACCAAAGCGCTTGTGGTTGGTCTAGGGACGGGCAGCACCGCTGGCTGGCTGGCGGCCGTGCCAGCCATGGAGCGGGTCGATGTTGTCGAACTTGAACCCGCCATTGTGACAGTGGCGCAGCGTTGCGCGCCGGTGAACCGGGACGCCCTCCAAAATCCAAAGTTGCATCTGACGATTGGCGATGCTCGCGAAGTTCTCCTCACTACTCGTGAGAAATACGATATCATCGTCTCGGAGCCATCGAATCCGTATCGCGCCGGCGTCGCGGGGCTTTTTACCCGCGAATACTATCAGTCCGTCGATCGATGCTTGCGCGTGGGCGGGATGTTTTTTCAGTGGGTCCAGGCCTACGAAATTGACGAGCGCACGATGCAGATTTTCTACAGTACCCTCGGCTCGGTTTTCCCAAATATTGAATCATGGCAGACGGCAGGGGGCGACCTCCTGCTCATGGCTTCACGCTCGCCCATCAAGTACGACGTGCCTGCATTACGCGCGCGTCTCGCGGAAGAACCTTTCAAAAGTGCTTTGCTAGCTGCCTGGCGAAGCGCGAGCTTGGAAGAGTTCCTGGGACATTACGTCGGCAACAACAGCGTTACCGATGTTTTGCAGCATCTTGGCTCTGTTCCGCTGAACACCGACGACCGCACTGTGATCGAATTTGCTTTCGCTCGCACCGTGAACGTGACCGGTGGATTCCAACTCGTGAACTTGCGCACCAGCTCTCATGCCGCCGCCGGCGATCGCCCTCAAATTGAAGAAGGCGATATCGATTGGGGTCGGGTGGACGAAGCGAGAATTTCGATGTTCGAGTCGCTCAGCTGGGCCGAGCAAAATGATCCCAACTTCACTTCCGATCAACGGCATCGCGCTGCCGCTTTCGCCGCTTACATGGGAGGAGATCTGACCGGCGCTCTACGTGAGTGGCGGGCCCAATCCGATGATCCGAAAACTTTATCACAATTAGCCATGGTAGCGGAGTGTTTGGCCACCGAAGGAGATAGCAATGCCCCTTCTTTCATCGACAATCTCGCGCAGATTTTTCCCTGGGAGGCCGACGCGGTACGAGGTGAGCTCTTGTGGCGACAACATCGGCCCGAAGAGGCCGCTAATCTTTTCAGAGAATGCCTCCAAAACTTGCACGATTTACCTTGGCCAAACCGCGAGTTGACTAAGCGAACCCTTAAGCGAGCAGAAGCGACTGCGAATTCCGATCGATCGAAGACAGTAGCCGGTTTTCTTTTCGAGGCAGTGCGCGCGCCGTTTTGCGTTTTCAACAACGAAACGGAGCGGCTTGGCAGTCAATTGGCCATCGCGATGTATCTCGACGGCGGCCGCCCCGGTCAAAAGTTGCTTGCGGCGATACACGCATTCGAACCGCACGTCCTCTGGCGAAGAGAATTTTTGGAGATGCGAAACGAGTGTTACACGTCTTTACACGACCCCCTGGCGGGACGTGCGCGGCGCGACCTAGATGAATTTATGAAACACGAAGCGACGACAGCGGATGTCTCTAGTCTGGCAAAGAAAATAAAAGATCGATCGGCGAGGCGTGAAATTCCCTAGTTTGTTGGTTAGTGTTAGCTCTCGCGAGGTCTACGTCCCGTAATCTATTGCGATTCAATGCACCGAAAGGACAGTTCGAGTGCTAAGATATTTTTAGTCGCAGTGGCGCTGGCTGCTGTGACGATTCTAGTCTACCGGCCGGCGTGGCATGGGGCCTTCATTTGGGATGATGATCGATATGTAACCCACAATTCTCTCCTGACTGCGCCCGACGGGTTGTGCCGGATCTGGTTTTCGCTCGATGCGCCTTCACAATATTTTCCGCTCGCCTACACCGTTTTGCGGGTCGAGCGCGCGCTCTGGGGATTGAATCCAACTGGGTACCATTGGCTCAATATCTTGTTGCACGTCGCGAATGCGCTACTGGTTTGGCGCATCCTTGCGCGGCTGAGCATTCCCGGGTCTTGGCTGGCCTCTGCCATCTTCGCATTACATCCAGTACAGGTCGAATCGGTCGCCTGGATTTCGGAGCTGAAAAATGTCCTGATGGGATTCTTTTTTTTACTGACCCTGCTCGCATGGATCGAACACGTCGATGCAACGGCGAAAGGCCGGCGCATTTTTTATCTCGCCGCGGTTTTATTCTACTTGCTCGCGCTGTTCGCTAAATCGACGGCGTGCACACTGCCCGCGGCATTGCTTTTAATCTTGTGGCTTAAAAAAAAGGCGATCGGTCGGCGAGAAGTTTTGGAGATTGTTCCATTCGTCCTGCTCGCAATTGGCATTGGCCTGTTGGCTATTTGGTGGGAGAAATACCATCAAGGCACGCGGGTCTTGATGTCTTTGGGACCGATTGACCGCGTCCTAATCGCCAGCCGCGCTGTTTGGTTTTACCTCAGTAAAATATTTTGGCCATCGGATCTCACGTTTATCTATCCGCGGTGGCAAATCGACGTCGCGAATCCGCTTGCCTACCTTTGGATAATTGCCGCTGTCGCAGCCGGGCTGCTGATCTATTATGGCCGGCGTGTCGTTGGTCGAAGCGCTGAAGCTGCAGCTTTGTTTTTTGTTACGACGCTTGGCCCGGTGGTCGGCTTCATTATGCTCTACACGTTTCGCTACACCTTCGTCGCGGACCATTACCAGTACCTGGCCAGCATTGGTCCAATTGCTCTCGTCTCCGCGGGTTTGGTGCGACTTGGTGAGTCGATGAGGCAAACGCGGTGGCTCATCGCAGTTGTCAGTTTCATCATGTTGGCATTTCTGAGTGCGCTCACCTGGCGGCAAAGCTCGAGTTATCGCGATCTTGAAACGCTCTGGCGGACAACGATCGCCAAAAACCCGAGTTGCTGGATGGCCTACAACAACCTTGGAGTCGTTCAATTTCAAAAAGGCGATCTCGACGACGCGATTAAAAAATACGAGCAATCGCTTCGATTAAATCCCGATTATCCGGAAGCGCATTACAATCTCGGGAGCGCACTCCTCCAAAAAGGACAAATCGAGGAAGCGATAGAGCATTCTCGGAAAGCATTGCAATTGCAGCCGAACGATCCCGACGCCCACGTTGTTCTCGGAAATGCGTTCATGGCCAAACAAGACGTTGATGGAGCTATTAACCAATATGCTCAGGCGCTGGCGCTTCGTCCCGACGATTCCAACGCGCACTATAATTTGGCCACGGCGCTGAGAGAGAAAGGCGAATTCGAACAAGCTGCTCGTGAATACGAAAAGGCCCGCGAGTTTGAACCACGCGGAGAGCGGTGAGTAGGCAGAATAATGTTAAGGCCAGTAATGCGCGTGGTGCTTCCGATAATATGCCAGCGTTTGCTTCAGTCCATTGTCCAGCACCACTTCGGGCGACCAGCCGAGGAGCTTCTCGATCTTCTTAAAGTCAGCGTAGTAATCGCCAATGTCGATGGCTCTGCGGTCTTCGGGAAACGGAACCAGGTCGTACTCTCCGCCGCCGTTGAGCTTGACTAAGAGTGCCGCGAGCTCTCGCAGAGTGACATGTTTGTGATCGCCAAGATTGAATACCTGGCCATTCGCATCGTCACTGGCGGCCGCACGCAGGAGCGCGTCCACGACGTCATCGACGAAATTAAAATCACGTCGTTGTTCTCCGTTGCCGAAGATTTGAATCGGTTTTCGCTCGATCAATTGCCGAACCCAAATGCCGAGAAAAGTCTGCCGCGCATCTTTCACGCGCATTCCCGGCCCGTAAGTATTGGTTAAACGCAAAGCGCAGGCGCGAATCTGATACACGTCGTTGTAAAGCAAGTGGTACCACTCGCCCGCCAGCTTGTTGATTCCGTTTACATCAATCGGATCGATCGGGTGCCTTTCATCCACCGGCAGATATTCTGGCCGGCCGTAAACTTGTCGGGTGCTGGCTAAGACAATTTTTAGGTCGCGGTTGTGCAGCCGGCACGCTTCGAGAATATGCAGCTGCGCCGCCGCGTTGATGTTCAAATCAGTTACCGGTTCGGTCATCGAATCCAGATGACTGGTTTGACCGGCGAGATTGAAGAGAAACTGCCGTTTCCTGATGAGCGAGGACATCGCCGCTGAATCGCGAACATCAGTAAGATCGACAGTGACCCGGTCGCGAATGTCGTGAACATTAAAAAGATTGCCGCCGTATTCGGGAATCAGGCTGTCGACCAGCGTGACTTTCGCCCCGAGATGGACCAGGCGCCGGGCGAGGGCCGAGCCGATGAAACCCAATCCGCCGGTAATGAGAACGTCTGAACCGTCAAAAATGTCAGGATACCGAGGCACGGAGGAATTGTAGGTCGCGGACAAAAAGATTTCCTATAACTTTTCGCGCTTTTTTTGGCAAAATCAGGCAGCTTTACCACAAATCGACCCAACCGCCATGGCCACCGAACCCGAGTTATCGCTGGTTATTCCCGTTTACAACGGCAGCCGCACCATCGGCCCGCTGGTGGAGCAGATTACAAAACTCTTTGGATCGACATCCTTCGAGATCGTCCTGGTCAATGATGGTTCGGAGGATGACAGCGAGAAGGTTTGTGTTGGACTGGCAGAAAAATTTCCGCGCAATGTCACTTTTGTGCACCTGAGCCGCAATTTCGGCGAGCACAGCGCCGTCCTCGCAGGATTCACCCAAGCCCGCGGTCGTTACATCGCCGTGTTGGACGACGACGGTCAGAACCCGCCCGAAGAAGTGGTTCGACTGTTGGACGAATTGAAACGTAAGAACTACGACGTTGTTTATGGCCACTACATCGAAAAAAAACATTCGTGGTTCCGAAATCTCGGCAGTCGTTTCAACAACCTGATCGCGACGTTAATGCTCCACAAACCAAAGGACCTGTATCTCTCGAGCTTCAAAGTCATGAATCGTTTTCTGGTCAACGAAATCATCAAGTATCGCGGTCCGTATCCGTATACCGACGGTCTGATTTATCGTGTGACGCGAAACATTGGCCAAATTCCGGTGGAGCATCGCCCCAGTGCAAGGGGGCCGTCGCGCTACACGTTGCGCAGACTGGTACGGTTGTGGCTCAACATGTTTCTCAATTTTTCAATCAAGCCACTTCGCGTCTCGGTTTATGTCGGTCTGTTTGCTTCGTGCCTGAGCATCGTCGCGCTTATCGCCATTCTGATCGACAAGCTTTGGATCACTCCAAACCTGACAGTCGGTATTCCCACGGTCTTGGGCAGTGTCGTGTTTTTTTCCGGCGTTCAACTCATGATTCTCGGGCTGGTCGGCGAATATCTCGGTCGGCTTTATCTTGATCAGACCGGCACGCCGCAATACGTCGTGCGGTATGCGATGCGCGAAGGTTCGAAAGACCAATCTTCCACCAGCGGGCGATGAACGCTGGTGTGGTTTAAATCGTGGTAACGCCTAACTTGCGGCGCGTCTCTGCAACCACCTGGGCAGTGGTAGGGGTCGCTCTTCTGGCGCTTATCTCCGAGTCGATTCCGCTCGGACCAATTCGCGCGATGGCTCGCTACCTTCTGGTCGCGTATCTGCCCGGTCTCGCAATTTGGAATCGCCTGAGATCAAGTTCGTCATCGCTTGTCGATGTTGTGCTTTATCCGTCGCTGCTATCCGCGGTTCGTCCCGACATGTTGGATCCCGCAGTTTATCTCCCGGTCTATGAAGACGGCGACACTCGAGCTTACCGTGTTGCCTTGGCGAAATGATCCTGCCGAAACAAACGCGAGAGTGGTTGCAATCGCCGATTGCGTTGCTGTTGCTGATCTCCCTTTTGCTAATGCTTTTCGCTTTGGCCTATCAGCCGCAGAAGCGGATCGACGTTGATATCGCTGCGCGAAGCAACGAAAAATTTCTCGATCATTTTTATCCAGTCGAAAATGGCGCGCGCTGGACAGAAGCGCGCTCGGGCGTGTGGCTTCCTGGTTTAGGCGGCGGAAATCTAGCCTGGCGTGTCGGCTTGAGCCTGAGCGGGCCGCATCTCGGTAGATTCGACACGCCGACGCATGTGATCGTCCGCGTGAATGACGCGGTGGTGGGTGAATTCGATGCGCTTAATCAGGAGCGAGAATACCAGTGGGAGATCCGGCCGTGGCAATTAGGGCTCAATGGCGATCTGCTTTTGGAGATTGATTCCAGTACATTCAAACCATCTTCGGACGACCGTGAGTTCGGAGTCAGGATCACGCACATCTGGCTAAGGCGCTCCGATGGTATCGCTCTTCCGTCGGTCCGAGGATTTCTTTTGACCCTGGCTCTGGTGGGCTGCTGCGCAGCTCTTTTGCGAATGTCGTCCATCGCAGGATTGATATCGACGCGCGCGATGAAAATGGCGGAGTTTCTCAATCCGCTGCGCAACACGTGGGCTTGGATCCTTGTTGCCGTCTGGCTGCTAGTTGTTCTGGCCCGCAGCTGGAGTCATCCTCAAGCGGCATGGTGGCTCCAAACTCTGACGTTTTGTTTGTTGCTAGTTACGGCGCTGATTTGGTCAATCGTGCGAATTGTTTCCGGATCGCTGACGCGAGATCAAGCTTTGCGTGTTCTGATTCTTTTCATACTCGCCGCGCTTGTCCGCATCCCGTTTGACCTCGGGCGCGGATACGAAGGCGATATCGCGAGCTATGGGAAACAAGGGGACATCGCGACTTATATCGCACTCGCTTGGAAAACCGTGAGCTACGGGATTCACTCGGCTTATTTGCAAGTAAATGGCTCGCCGCCGTCTGACAATCCGCCGGTTCTGCTTTATCCGTTTTGGTTTCTTGGCTGGCTCTATGAACAATTGATCTCGCCGTTGTTCGGTCGCACGCGATTGGGCGATCCGGACATGCTGCGGTTCATGCTCCGATTGCCTGGCTTGGCCGCGGATTTACTCGCCGGGGCATTAATCTTTCGCGTTTTGCGGCAACGGGGCTCGATTTCTTTCAACGCTGCCGTTTTTGCTGCCGGCGCATACCTCTTCAATCCAGCACTCATTTTTGATTCCGCCTACTGGGGACAGACGGCCGCGATCCACTCGCTGTTTATGTTGTTATCTGTGATTGCGACGGATCGACGTTGTTACGACTGGGCTGGTGCGGCTTTGGCCGCGGCGATATTGACTAAGCCGCAAGCGATCGCAATTGCGCCTCTAATCTTACTTCTGGCGATCAGAGAGCGTGGCGCTCTGCGGCTGGTTGCAGGCGCTGCTGTTGCAACCGCATTGATTACCGCACCGTTTATCCTGGCAGGAAGTGGCGCGAGCGTTGTCGCAGAGTACGCACAGACAACGCAGTACCATCCTTTTGTCGCTCCGAACGCACATAATCTCTGGTGGTTCGTCACCGGCGGCCGGGGCTGGCAACGCGACACAAACTTTATTGGGCCGATGAGCTTTCGGACCGCCGGGCTCTTGATTTTCACCGCGGCGACGCTGCTCTCGCTCATTCTCGTTTGGCGCGATCGGCAATCGCTCTTTCTTGTGGCGGCATATCAAACGCTCGCCTTTTTCATGCTCAATACCCAAATCCACGAGAACCACCTTTTGGCGATGTTCGCGCCACTGGTCATTGCCTGCGTGTTGGATCGACAAGTTTGGTGGTTCTATGGCGCATTTGCCCTGACATCAGTAGCAAATATGACTTTGCACGATCCCAAGCTCTTCGCCTGGCTCGGGTATCCAAGTAACGAAATTTATGGCGGACCGGCATTGGCAGTGCCCCGCTTGTTAAACTCCGCTGTTCAATCTCTCTTGTTCGCGGCGTTTACAGTCAGGCTTATCATTCCTCTGGTGACTGAGTTGCGACTGAGACGTCGAGGGATCCAAGCTTGATTAGCGCGTGCGATGGAACGAGCCGAATACGCCACCATGTTTCGCGTCGAGGAGACGCACTGGTGGTACGGCGCATTGCACCGGCTTATCTTTCAAGTTTTGGAAGCGGAGTTGCCTGATTGGCGCGAAAAAGAAATTCTCGATGTTGGTTGTGGCACCGGAGCCATTCTAAAGCAGCTCGGAAATCCGGAAAAGAATGTCGGGATTGATGTGGCGCCGGAGGCGCTGTCATTTTGCCGGCAGCGTGGCCTTAGCAACATTCGACAAGGAGATATCTGCGCGCTGCCATTTGCTGATGCTTCATTCGACGCAGTAATCTGCTCCAGCGTTCTCTACCATCAGTGGGTCGGCGACATACCAGGCGCAGTGCGCGAGATGCATCGCGTTCTTCGACCTGGCGGAGTGCTCCTGATTAACGTTCCCGCATTTCCATTTCTGCACAGTGCGCATGACGATGCGGTAATGACTGCGCGAAGGTTTCGAAAACGGGAGATCCGAGGCCTACTTCAGAAACAGAATTTTCAGATTCGGCGCCTGACCTATTGGACAACGTTTCTCTTTCCGCTTGCGGTCGCGGCCAGGACGCTCGGCGGATCAAAAATGGGCCGCGATTTTGAGACCGCCGGAACTTCGCTTGTACACCGGGCGTTTGCGCAAGTCATGGCCCTTGAACTGCGCCTCCTCCGGAACTTTTCGCTTCCTTTCGGTGTTGCGCTCTTGGCAGTCGCGAGAAAATAGCCTGCCACGCCGGAGCCTTGGCGAAGGCGGGCGGGCGTAGATTTCTGGCTGACTAGCCATTCGGCCAATCAACCCGCGCGATACGCGAGGCGGGAAAAGTTTGGGTTCGAGGGAATAGGTAAGTGCCGTCGGAAAAGCGATGGAAATGAATGTCTTCCCGATTTTCCCAAACGGTCTCCTCCATCTCCAGCACGTTGATGATTTGGCCGCCGCGCTCTACTATATCGCGCACCACATCATTGATCGCATACCCGGGCCCTGTCTCCCAGGCTGAACGCCACACAATCCATCGGGCGTGATCAACACCGAAGACAAATTCTGGCAGCCCGAGTTCGCGCGCTCTTTGATAAACCGGGTATTCACGGAGTATGCCCATCGCCTGCGGGAGGCGGGTGTAAAAGTAGGTCGGTTCCATTCCGTAATTTACGATCACGACGTCGCCGGGCTTCGCATTCGCGCGAAGAAAACTGCAGCTTTTCGCGACCGTGCCGGGATTTTCGCGCCACAAATCGCGAACGTATTTCGATAGTCCATTACCGAAAAACCGATCGAGAATTTTTGCGGGAACGTGAGCGCCCACGGAATATTTTCCGCAACGAATCAAGCCGCTGGGATTCCACGCCACCCATGGCGTGAGTTGCGCGAGTTTGGTGAATGCAAAAACAAGCACGAGCGCAAAACAGATCACCGCATTTCCGCGGCAGATTTTTACAATCGCTATTGCCGCGGCCATCGCTGCAAGCGGCAGGACTGCTGAAGCGTAGCGCATTCCGGCAAGCCAGAGGCTGTCGCTCGATTGGGTGATGGCGGTGCCGAAGGCGTAGACAATTATCGTCGCCATCACACTGATTAAGATCGACAGCTCGTTCGTTTCCCAAAATGCAGGCGAATTCTTAATTGGCACCGCGACACCGGTCTCTGCCTCGCGCTCACCGTTTTTCGTTGTCCGACCAATTAACAATGCCGCGATCAAAAATATCGCAGTTCCGGTCAATGGCGTCACCGAAGTGCATTCGATGAGTGCCTGGGCGCAGCGCTCAATAAATTCTCCTGCCGATTGCGCAGCCGTGGTATTGAGCGCAGACCCACTGGAGGAAAGAGACGAGAGCGCCAACCAGGGAAGCGTCAGCAATGCAATCGCAGGTGCCGCAAACCAAATCCAGCGCCGTTGTTGTGCGAATGGTCGGTAGATCAAGCTTAAGCCGCCGAGCGCAACCACAGGTGCGAGACCGTACGGATGGGTGTGAAATAAAAGAGTTGCAGCCAGAACGAAAAGCGCACAGTCCCGCGCGGATTTCATTTTTAAAAAACTCCCAAACAACCAGCAAACGAGGAGCATATTGAGCGCGCAGTAACGGCATTGCCGGACGTAGAGCAGGAATTGAACAGAAAAGACGAGCAACGCGGCCGCGGAGAAAGCGATCAGCCGGCTTCTGAGCAGTCGCCAGAGAAAAAAATAGACGAGGAGGATCGACATCCATCCTGCGACCGCGAACGGAAAACGCGCGGCGAATGTGTTTTGTCCGAAAAGAAAGAAGGAACCAGCGGTCAGGTAATACTGGACCCATGGATGCGTCACCATTACCAGGTCGCGGTTGAGGCGCGCACCGTGATCGGAATCCAGAAATGCGCCGCCGTCCCACGCTTTCGGAATGCCGAACTTGAGAATGTTCGAAGCCAGGGCGGCGGTATCGCCCTCATCTTCCCACAAATAATCCGACCCAAGATTTGTGAAGATGAAAACAGCGCTGATCGCTGCCAATACCACAAGCGGTAAATGGGACCGGAGACCGGCCAATATGGTTAAAGGTTTCATTTACGGTGAAACGTGTGGTTCGCAGAAGGCGTGTCTTTTTTGAAGCTGCATTGAAAACCGCCAAAGGGCTTTTCCATGTCTAAAGCTCGCCAGGCCAAACAATGTGGAAAATGTTAGCAGCTGGGAAAGTTTCGGGGCCGTGAAACAAATAGCGGCCGCCGGAGAACCGCCGGAAGTGAATGTTCTCGCGATTTTCCCACAGAGTCTCCGGCACTTCCGCTACACGCTCGGCTCGTCCGCCGCGCTCGACAATTTGCCGTTCAACATCGGCGCCGAAATATCCCTGATAACCGTCCCAGATAGGGCGCCAGATTATCCAGCGCGCTTGATCGACATCGAAGACGTAATCGGGAAGTCCTTTCCCTTTTGCTGCCGAATAGATTGGATAATCGGGGAGGATCTTTAGTGCTTGAGGCAAGCGCGTGTGAAAATAGAGCGGTTCCCATTCATAATTCGTAATCAATTTGTCGCCGGGTAGGGCGTGATCTCGGAGAAACGTGGAGATCGTTGCGATCGTGCCGGGGTTGCTTTGAAACAAGTCCGAAAGAAAAACGAGCTGTTGTCGCGTGTTCAGGAATCGCTCGAACAAATTCGGCGGGAGATGCGCTTCGATAACTTCTTTGCCATCAAATGAGGCAACGCTTTTGCCCCAGAAGATCCAAGGCGTGAGCTGCGCGAATTTTGTAAAGACGAGGAGCGACAGTAACGAAAGACAAGCAATCGTTCGGTCACGCGTGATTTTGGCGATCAAGATCCCAACCATCATCGCCATTAGTGGGAGCATCGCGGCGGTGTAGCGAATTCCAATCCGCCAGAGAGAGTCAGCCGGCTGCGTCGCAGCGATCACGAGTGCGAAACAGAGCAGTGTTGTGAAGGTAACAATTACGATGGCGTTCCCATCGTTTTCGATTGGCGCAATAGCGGATGTCGCCGCTTCTGCGGCAGAAGCTTGTTTGCTAGTCTTGGCGCGGTCTCGAACGGCGCTGACCAAAAGCAACACAATCGCGCCGATGAGCGGTGTCACTGACGCGCATTCGATCAGATATTGCACGAATCGTCCTGCAAACTGCCGGACCGATTGAACGCTTCCCATGCTTTCGGCGTATCCGCGCCCCGCGAATAAGATCCAAGGCAACGTGAACGCAGCAATGATCGGCGCCGCGGTCCAAAACGCGCGACGTTGGGAAGAGAGCGGCCGATAAATGATGGTTAGGACGCCCAGAGCGACAACCAAAACGAAGCCAAGTGGGTGCGTGTGAAACAAAGCAATGGCGACAAGCGCGAAAAGCGCAGATTGCCGCAACGACTTCATCTCCAGAAAAATCTGCACGAGCAAAACCGTGAGCACCATGCTGAGCGCGTAGTAACGGCACTGACGGCAATAGAGAAGAAACTGAACAGAGCCGACGAGGAGCACGGCGGTGCAAAAGCCGGCCCAACTGCTCCCCGTTCTCTTCCAGACCAGACGATAGGCCAGCAAAATCGTAAGCCAACCGGCCAGCGCGAAGGGCAGTCGCCCAGAAAACGTGTTTTGCCCGAAGATCAAAAACGAGGCGGCGGTGACGTAGTATTGCAGCCATGGGTTTGTGACCATCACCAGACTGCGATTCAAGCGCGCTCCCCTGTCGGAATCGACAAAGGTAAAGCCGTCCCAGGCTGTCGGAACGCCGTATTTGGTAATGTTCACAGCGAGAACCGCTGTATCACCTTCATCCGCCCATAAGTAATCTTTCTCTAAATTTGAAACGAGCAGCGCCAAACCGGCTGCGGCGATTACTGCAAAAGGCCAATGCGGCCGTAATTTTTTCCAAAAGCGTAGCAACATTCGGTGCGCTTATGTTTTTCGCCGATAAATCAAGATATGCTCGGCTGTTGGAGTCACACCCGGCGGCGTGCCCGAAAAATAATAGTCGGTTCCATCTTCAGAAATATTGACCAGGCCAACTTCCTCATAGTCTGCATCGCAATACCGGTCCGCCCATCTAAAGATGGTTTGGTCAGAGTCGTGGCCCGGTAGCCACGATTTGCCGACCACGACCAGAACAAGAAATTTCGGTCGCGCCGTTTCAATTTCGCGGATCACCTCTTGTTGCATTTGGTGCGCGTACGGTTGCGGCTCCATCAAACTGTAGGTGTAAATATATCCGGTTGCGGAACGGCGCTGCGCATAAAAGTAGATTTGCGGCTCCGACCCCAATACCGCGATCGTGTCCGACGGGCTCGATTGCGTACGCAAGTATTCAGCAATCTTCACCGATTCTGGAAATGGATTTGTCCCGTTAACCATTCGATTCGCTTCGGCCAGCGGTCGCTCAAAAAAGAAATCGCGTTCCGACCAAAGGGGCCAGGCCGGGCACAAAGCGAAGATCAGGAGCAGCGCAATCTGAAAATTGCGACCCCCGGTTCGCAATGCGTCGAGCGCAGCCAGCACTCCGGTTCCTGCCAGCAACGACACAGCCGGCAAAAAAAGAATGAAATAATGAGGCCGAAAATAAAAACCCGGGCACACCGCCAGCGCCGAAAAGAAAGCGAACGTAACTAGAAAACCTGCGCGATTGCGAACGGCCGGACTGATAACGCACGCGATCAATCCGATCGCCGCAATCGCCCAAATTGGCCAGGCTGTCCCTAAAACACCCCGGAAATGACCGGCTAAAATTTGGAGTCCCTCACCGAATGGAACCTGGCTCCCGTACTGCCCTGCGTATTTAATCGTCCAGAACCAGAATTGGTCGAACACGCCCGCGCTCCACAAGGCGAAGCCGGTGAAAAAGATTGGAGCGCTAGCGCCGGCAAGAAAAAGCAGGTTTCGAGAAGAAATTTTCTTCGCGTCGAGCGGCGCTCGCCAATCGCGACTCAACAGATAAATCGAGCCAAAGAGGACAAAAAGTAATCCTGGCTGCTTCACCAACAACGCCAATCCAAAAAGGAAACCGCTCGTGAAGATCAAACGCCGCGATTGCCGGTCTAACGCTCGGATGAGAGCGACAGTACCGGCGACCGCAAACAAAACGACGAAGTGTGTCGCGTGCGCCGCCTGCCCAAGCACGTGAGGCATTAACGAAAGCACAGAATAGCTGGCGGCGGCCGTCATTCCTCCAAGTTCATCCAGCAGCTCTCGGCCGAGAAGAAAGATCAGTCCGACGGTAATGAGATTGATCAAGACCAGCCCAATGTGAATGCCGATCGTTGACTGGCCGAAGACCGACATCAGCAGCGCGTAGACGCCGGCCGTGCCTGGAAATTTCATGCTATAGGCGAGCTTGTAGGGAGGAATGCCGTGCAAGAGCAATTGGCCGCTATAGGCGTACTCCCCTTCGTCACGTTCCAATGGCAAGCCAGCTAGGCGAATCCTGGCCCACAAGACAGCCGTCAGCGTCGCGCCGAATAGAATCCAAGCCGCAACCCGAAGGAGAGTTTCGTAAGGGACCGGCTTCGATTTCACAAGGCTAACGCGAGGAAGCGAGTCTGCCGGATTCAGCGGCGTTGCCAAGCGGACTTTGGCATTCAGGTCGTGGCACAAGCCGTGCTTCTAGTAATTATAGTCAATATGGTTACAATAAGCATCCACCCTTACACCCCGCGCAAAGTTGGTCTCGTCGGTCTGACCATTTTCTGTCTCTCCTGCCTCTCCGCTTTCGCACAGTCCACTTACATAACTGTTAATCATACCCCTTACGATCGGCAAATGACCCGGATCCGGCCGATCCTTGCCTCGGCCACCGGACACAAAGACCAAAATGTCTCCGTCTCGCTGGTCAACAACTGGATCGGAAACCTGCGGGCGATTCCATATGGATTTTCGACGGAATGGAAAACTCCCGAGGAGGTCCAGCTCGGCGCCTACGCGGACTGCAAGGGTAAGGCGGTTGCACTTTATAATGCGATGCACTCACGCGGTGCCGACAATGTCCGGCTCGTGATCGGAAAGCGCCTTTGGACCAGCCGGAAGACACACGCCTGGATCGAATGGACCACCGCCAGCGGCACATACATTCTCGATCCGACGATCAACTGGAGCGCCTTCCGCGCGGAGCGCACCGGTCGCAGTTCCTATATTCCGCTTTATGCCTATGCCGGGACAAAAAGATTCCGTGCGGCAACGAGCACGGGCCTCTTTGCTAGCCACCGATCGCTTGCGGGGCAGCGCGTCGCCAGCCGGCTCTGATAGCAGCGGGAAACCGTCGCAAAAATTTCTGGTGTTCGACCGGCCCGGACACGGGCCGGTCGCCGTTTTGGGTCCCAGGCAGGGGCGGGGAAGTAGCGCTCGCGAAAAATTTTTCCCGTCGGAAAAGATTTGTATTGCCAAGAAGAGGGCGGGCAAGGTATTATCCTTTTTGTAGCTATGGAAATTATGAGCGCACACTTCTCTCGCTTTTCCCGTATTGGGGCCATCGGTTGCGGAATTCTTCTCGCCACTGGACTGCAACTCTTCGCCCAACCTTCACCTGTTTACGCGCACAACATCGCGCGCTTTAGCCTCGGCGCCCGCATTGACGATAATCTCGCTCAAGTCGCGCTCATCTCCGATCATCCCACTTTTGGCTACACCTTGTTGGATGGAAATAGCGAGCTCGTGCTTTCGCTTTCAAAAATCCAGAACTTCGATGTCATTTCGTTCTTGAACGACGGCACCACTGGCACGGTCACGATTTCCACCTCGAATTCGAAATTGGCCACGGCCAGTCAGCAATGGCATCAGATCGCGAAGCAGAATCTAACTGCTAAAGTCACCAAGATAAACGTCGGCCCGACCGAAGCGAAGTATGTGAAATTCACTTTCAATGTTGCCAAGGCCGGCAAAATTGCGCAGCTCGCGGTTTATTCGCGAGCGAACCTGACCGTGGCCAACACCGCTTTGGCCGGCGGCAGTCAAGGTTCGGTTGACGGCAAAGACGTGAAGGATTTCGGCGGAGGCAAGGAAGCCAAGGAAGTTGCGGAAGGTCCGCCAGAAGAGGGTCCGCCGCCAACTCTGCCGGATCCGCCGCCGTTTGTTTTCATCCCGCAAATCAGCGAATAGCCGATCCACGTATAGAATTTCAAAGACCCACCTTCATTGGTGGGTCTTTTTGCTTAAAGCTCGTCTCGGATGAGGCGAAAAATTCGAGTGTTGTCGATCGTCCCCTGCAACGCTTCGCTGCCCGGCCCGTTTCCGAGCGCGACCACGTCCTCGAGAGTCTCCAACGCTGATTTCGCATAAAACGCAGCCGGCTCGGTTGGCTCCTTTTTGGCAGCTTCTGGACTCTCTGGCGTTTGCGTCTCGGGAACTTTTCCGGCGCGGTATGACTGCACTCCGTTTGGACCAGTCGCCCATGTCATCCACGGTTCGCCCGACGGATTCAATCCGAGCAATGCGATCCCGCTGTCTTTTCGAAACGGAAAACCGTTGACGTGCAAACCGCCCAGCGCCGTGTCGCCACACACGATGACTGTCGATTTTGGTCCGGCATAACGTTGCGCGGTCGCTAACGCGCGATCGAACTCCGCCGTTTCAGTTAATGTCTTCTCCGCATTGTTTGCTTCTGCTGCTTTCCGCATTCGCGCGGCGTCGACAATCAGCAAATAACCGCGCGGATCGTACTGCAAAAGTTCAACCGCGCGCCGCACCATGTCGGAGAGCGCTGGTTCGTCATTCCAGGTTCCTCCCTGCTCGTTGCTCTTGGCTGCGTCTGAAAATGCGCCGAAAAGTTTCGGCCGCCGCCAGGGCGGAATCGATTCCAATTCCGCTCTGGTCCGAACAATGTCGAACCCGTTCTGGCGCAATTCCAAAAGGAGATCGCGATTGTCCTGGCGCTCTCCCTGTTTCGTTGACGGAATAAATTCCGCGGCGCTCATTCCCAGGCAGATGTCGATCTTGCCGCCTTCAACCAGCTGTTGCGCGAGTTGATCGACATCGTTCGCGTTACTCGCGTGCGCGTAAAACGCGGCGCAGGTCGCGTTCGTGAGCGATCCGTTCGTCACCAAACCGGTGGCGCGTCCACGACTGCGCGCCAATTCGAGAATTGTCGTCAGCGCTTTGCCGTTCGGATCAACCGACACCGCGCGGTTGTTCACTTTGACGCCCGTCGCCAATGCGCTCGCCGCCGCCGCCTGGTCCGAAACCGCGAAATCGTTCGAGTGATTCGTCACCAGCGCAAGATGCGGCATTCGGTCCAGCGCCAGGCGCGCATCAGCCCCGCCCACATACATGCGCGTTAGTGCGATCCGTTCCGGCCCGAGCCCTTCGCCGATAATGAGAATGATCCCGAACGGTTTCTGCACTACCCAATGTTGGAAATAAAGGACGCCCAGTCCGGCGAAGACAGCGAGACACAACAGCGCAAGCAATTGGTTCCGCCACTTCATTCCCTTCTTCTGTAGCGGCAGCCGTCCTCAGCCGCAATGCTTTGGTTCAAACTTCAATCTCTTAGCTCCCGGCTCAAAACCGCTTGTCGGGCCTCTGAATCGTCGGCAGAGTGCGCGCGTATGGCTGGCCCGGTAATGCTCATCATTCGCGACGGCTGGGGCATCAATCCCGGCGGCAAAGCCAAGGCGAAAGAAAATGGCGACGCCACCCTGCTTGCCCGCACGCCGTTTCACGATCAGCTCTATCGCGATTATCCGGGCGGCAAACTCAACGCCAGCGGCGCCGATGTCGGTCTCCCCGAAGGCCAAATGGGCAACTCCGAAGTCGGCCATCTCAATTTGGGCGCGGGCCGCATCGTTCTTCAGGATCTCACTCGCATTAACAAAGCGATCGCTGCCGGTGAGCTCGATCGGAATCGCGTGGCGCAGGAAACTTTCGCCGCCGCCCGCGGACACCGGCTCCATTTGTTAGGCCTGGTTTCGGATGGCGGCGTCCACAGTCATTACGATCATATGATCGCACTCGCGAACGCGGCCAAGGCCGCCGGAGTTGAGGAAGTTTTCGTGCACGCTTTCACCGACGGGCGCGACGCGTCACCTACCGGGGGCCGCGAATGTCTCAAGACTTGCGAAGAAAAACTTCGCCCGAGCGGCGCAAGAATTGTGACCGTTGTTGGCCGCTATTTTGCGATGGACCGCGACCGGCGCTGGGACCGGACCAAGAAAGCGTGGGACGCAGTTGTTCTCGGGCGCGGCAAAATTTGCAAGGACTCGCCGTCGCAAGCGTTGGATCGACAATACAAGGCCGGCAAGACCGACGAGTTTATGCCGCCGCTGATCTTCGCGCATGCGAACGAGCAACGCGTCCGTGATGGCGACGTCATTTTGTTTTTTAATTTCCGGGCCGACCGCGCCCGTCAGTTGTCGCAGGCTTTTTTGTTCAAGGATTTTGACGGGTTCGATCGCGAAGTCTGGCCGCAGGTGAAATTCACTTCCCTGACCGAGTACGACGTCCGTTTTCCGTCGCCCTACATTTTTCCGCCGGCAGATCTGAAAAATATTTTGGGCGATCTTGTCAGCAACGTCGGCAAAACCCAGCTCCGCATTGCTGAGACGGAAAAATACGCGCACGTGACTTATTTCTTTAATGGCGGCGTCGAGAAACCTTTTCCCGGCGAAGAACGATTGCTCGTTCCGTCGCCCAAGGTCGCGACCTACGACTTGAAACCGGAGATGAGCGCGTTTGAAGTGACCGACGAACTCCTGAAACGTTTGGACAAATTCGATCTCGTCATTCTGAACTTTGCCAATCCCGACATGGTCGGCCACACCGGCGTGGTCGAAGCGGGGATCAAAGCCGTCGAAACCGTGGACAAATGTTGTTCGCGGATTATTCCGAAACTCCTCGAGCTTGGCGGGAAAGCGATCGTCACCGCCGACCACGGCAACTGCGAACAGATGCGCAACGCCGACGGCTCACCCAACACCGCACATACCACTAACTTGGTTCACTGCATCTACGTCGCTAACGACGCCAACAAATTCCGTGTCCGCGACGGCATCCTCGCCGATGTCGCGCCGACACTTCTGTTTTTGCTCGGCATGGAAAAACCTTCCGAAATGACCGGACAAACCCTTCTTTCTCCGGCTTCCTCTAGGGAACGATCGTGACCGTTGCCTTTTTAGGTTTGGCGATTTTGTAACCCGAGCCCGATTGCAGAGTCATGTTCGCTGTCTTGTTCTTTTTCTGCGAAGTGCTCGTCATCGAGTGAAGCGTAACGGTGGCGGACGATTGTCCTGAAGAGATGGTCACTTGTCCCGGCGTGCCGCTCAGAGTGTAATCGCTTCCCAATTTTGCGCTGCCGCTCATCGCGTAGTTGACCGTGATCGACTGAGAAGTGGCAGATGAAGCCGAAACAGTAAAAGTTGCGTCTTCGCCTGAACGAATCCGAGCCGGTGCAACAGCGACACTAACTTTCGGTGTTGGTCCGGCGGTCGGCGTTGGAGTGACGGTCGGGGTTGGCGTGGCGGTGGGAGTTGCAGTTGGTGTAGCTGTCGGTGTGGCGGTGGGTGTGGGTGTAGCTGTAGCTGTCGGCGTCGGACTTGGAGTTGCAGTCGGTGTAGCCGTTGCCGTCGCGGTCGGAGTAGGACTCGGCGTGATCGTCGGTGTCGGAGTAACTGTAGCAGTCGGTGTTGGAGTAGCGGTCGCTGTTGGAGTTGGTGTTGCGCTCGGCGTCGGCGTAGGTGTCGGGGTAGGAGGAGTGGCCGGACTAAAGGTCCAGGTGTCGCTTACTCCGCGGCCAGGGTTGTCCTGTTGACCACCGAATAGTAATGCCGTGCCACCCGGCGGGAAGGTTGCCATCGAGGCCGCCAGAATTCGGCCAGGTGCTGAGCTGGTCTGCAGGCGCGCCCAGTTCGTACCGTCCCAACTCCATGTATCATTTATGACGCCGACAGAGAGGCCTTGCTGATCGACGCTGCTGCCTCCAAACATCAGTACTTGGTGTCCAGTTGGGTCGTACCCGATCGCGGCCGCGGAGATGGACGGCGGCGAAAATAAAGGCTGGCGTTGGTTCCAAGTCGTCCCGTCCCACGTCCAAGTGTCTTGGTAGTTAGTACACCCTTGAAGGAGAGTGCCACATAAGAAGCCGCCAAAGAGCACGTCTTCATGTGTGTCTGGGTCGTAAGCCATCATGGCCCATTGTCGGCCCGGCGGCGCAACGGCTGTCGTCAATTTAGTCCAGGTCGTGCCATCCCATCGCCAGGTGTCCGGCGAATAAGTGATGACGCCAGCGACGTTATTGAAACCACCGAACAGCATCAAGCTCCCGGTCGTGTCCGGGGCGAATGTCGCCTGGGCCGTGTCGGGAGGCGAAGTAGCCGGCTTCTCCTGAGTCCAGTCTACACCATCCCAAGTCCAAGTACTCGCGGGAAAGCCGGTAAATAGGACGACCTTTCCGATCGCCTGCTGGTAGGCCATCAGGGCGCCAAACGTGAACGGAGCGGAGTGGGCCGGATGCTGTTCAGTCCAGCGCGCGCCATCCCAACTCCAAGTGTCAGCGCAGTAGATGGAAATAGGCGAATCCAGGCAGAACCCGCCGGTCATGAGCATAACCCCGGTAGCACTATCATAGCTCATGGCTGCGCCTTGGCGCTCCACTGGCCAAGTACTTTGAAGATGTTTCCAGCCGCCAGCATCGAGAGTCCATGTGTCCTTTTCGTAGAGTAAGAAACCTTGAGGGGCGAACTGCGATGGCATATGAAACGTGAAGCCACCGATTAGTACGGTCTCATTGAGGCTAGCTTCATAAGCTAGTCCTGGATTCTCGGTTCGCTCCGGCATGGTTGCGCTTTGTTGCTGCACCCAAGTCGTCCCGTCCCAGAGCCAGGTATCCTGGCGGAAAGCATCTATCAAGCGGGCTTGGGAATCGTCATAACCGCCGAAGAGTACGGTTACGCCACGCGACGAGTCGAAGACCATGCCAGCTCCTTGTCGCCCGGACGGAGACGTCGCCGGGCTAAGCTGAGTCCAGTTACTGCCGTCCCAAGTCCAGGTGTCATTATAGTCGGCGACGCCCTCGCGGGTGACGGTGGTGGACGCCGGCGTGGCTCCGCCGAAAAGGACTGTTAGACCGCGCACCGGATCGAAGGACAGGCTGGCTCCCGCCCGCGCCGGCGGCGTGTTCAGAGTTGTCTGTAATGTCCAGTTCGTGCCGTCCCATGTCCAGGTGTCCGACAGCATTGCTGGACAAGATTCGAAACAACCAGAGAAGAGCACCACTTGCTGATGCTTACTGTCGTAGGCCATCGCGTGGCTGTAGCGTGGTGGCGGAGAAAGAATAGGATGCTGCTCGGTCCAGTTGGTTCCGTCCCACGTCCAAGTGTCATTGAGTGCTTCTTCACATTTGAGAGCTCCGCACGTCGCGCCTCCGAAAAGAACGACGGCCTTTCGGGTTTCGTCGTACGCGATGCTGGCAAAGTAGCGACCCGGTGGTGACGTAGCCGGGTGTTGCTGCGTCCAATTACTGCCATCGAAAGTCCAAGTGTCGTTGACTGGAAAACAACTGGCGCCCTGACAAATGATGCCGCCGAAGAGCACGAGCACACCGTGCGCGACGTCGTAAACCAAATGCGGCGAGTCGCGCCGAATCGGTTCGGTGCGGGGCGCAAGTTGCCAACCGGTTGCTGCGGCTCCCGTAGTTTGGGACACCGGAGGAGGTGATAAAATGCTTTGGAGATCGGCCAGTGAAGCACTCGGACGCAGAAGAATCGGCCCGGAGCCGACCGGCGCGACGTCAGGCGTTGACGATCGCGATAGAAAGACCAACGACGGCCCACGTTGCGGCGACGGAGCAGACACCGATGGCGCGGCGGCGAAACCGATCGCTGCCAGTAGCGCAGCAACTGAGCAAAGCGCCAGTGCGACAATCGCACGCGCCGTGAAGAAACCAGATGTCCGATTCGTTTTCATCGGGCCCTCCAATCTGATTCGGATTTAATCTGCAAATTGGCCGTATTCGCAGCGACGTTTTATTAATTCAAATTCGCAGTCCGCAATTCCCGATTTCTACCAACCGAACCGATCCGGCCACTCGCGGCGCGGATTCGCCGAGGCGAATAACGAATGACCGGTCAGCCACCACAAGTCTCGTTCAGAGCGGACAAAGAAGGGCTTGTCCGGTCGAGCGTAGTCGAATCCATGACAGGCAAGAATCTGCCTATGCCGACCTAACTAATAACAATTACGAATAGCTGATAACCCGAAGTCGGTCGTTAGACACTGCGGGCCTTGGCCGGGACAAACCGCGGTCGGCGCCGCCGCTGATGTTGTTGCTGGTTCTGACGCGGCGGCATCGCTCGCGTCGGTGTCGGCTCCTGGATCTTCATTATTTCGAACGTCCGAAACAGTTGTGCGAGATCGATCACTTCGTTCGCAGCCGATCTCAATATGTTCCCAAGATTTTGCGAAACGGATGCCACTTCCACTCGGATACCGCGTCGCCTCAACTTGATCGCGAGATAAGCGAAATCGGTGTCGCCGGTTACGAGAATAACGACATCGGGCTGCATCTCGGCGGAAAGCTCGAGCGCGTCGATTGCCATCATTACGTCCACGTTCGCCTTGTAACGTCCTTCCTCCGCGGGCGACCCATCTTTGGTCACCACCATGAATCCGTTGGAGCGCAGCCACTGCATAAACTTATTCTTCTTGTCGCGTTCTTCCTGCCAGATGGGCATCGCGGGCGGCAATCCGGCGTAAACAACCATCTCAATCAGCTCCCGTCCGGTATTTGGACCGGCCAGAAATTCACGCAGCTTTATCCAATCCAGACCGCGCCCCGCCGTCCGCACCGAGCTGCCGACGTTCGATTCATCGACCAGCACCAACACTCTTGCGCGCGCCGATGTGTTTGAATCTTTTCTTCGCATTTTTCAGTGTGCTCAGCTTTTCAGCTTTTAGTGTTTCAACGTTTCAGTTTTTCGAAAAGCCCTCTGTCCTCTGACCTGTGACCTCTGACCTGTGGGAGGCTCAGTGTGAGCCGACTGAGCCGACCGAAGGACCAATTGATTTACCGCGAATGAGAAGATTGTAACCGGCCGAGATCACGCGCCGTGCGGCTTCGCCAGTTTTCGGATCGCTCCGAAGCGGTTCGTCGTGGACGCTTTGCTTCACTTCGAAGGTTCGGATCGGTTTGGTCGGATCGGTGGTCTCGTAAATATAAATCGGCACAGGACAATCTACTCGGAAAGGACCTAACCGCATTCCTTTTCGGAGACGTCTCCTTTTCAGCTTTTCAAAATAATTAGGGAACGCGCGTTTCGGCTGTAGATTGCTTGTGTCTGATCGAATTGCCCTCGGTCATTTTCCCCCCGGATCGGAAACACACATGGAATTAACACTCACTTTATCTCAAAACGGCGCACTTTACTTTGCCAATCGCAGAATGACGCAGCGCCGGTCTGCGGCTTTTCGGCGCTTCGCTGCCGCCGCCAGATCGCAGCCACTCAACATCCAGCGACGGACTTTCGCCGACTCGCACGTCTCAAGGCGATTTCATCCCGACAACGGCCGCTAACTTGCTAACTAATAGCCAATGTTACCGCAGCATCGCACCAAAGTGATCGGATTTATCATCGCCGAAGCTTCAGCGATTGGCGTTTTGCTTCTGGCCGGATCATTTGCTGTCTCATCGCTATTAACAAACTCCACTTTGGCCTTGTCGATTAACATCGTAACGATCGTCGCCGCTGCGGCGGTGGCCGTTATCCCGATCGCCTTCTTCGCAGTCGCGCCTATCCTCCCCGGGCGCCGCTGATCTTTTCAGCTTTCCGCTTTTCAGGGTGTCAGTTTTTCGAAGACTTACTTCGCCGCTTTTTTCTTCTTTGCCGCTAACCGCTCCGCTTTTTTGCGGCGCCGCTCCCGTTTCCTGACATTATCTCTGCCGTGACTATGCCCCATGACAATTTCAGCTTTCCGCGTTTTCTACTTCCTACTTTTTAATTTCTAATTTCGGAGCGTCAGTCCGTCGCCGCCGGAGAATTATCGATCGTCACTTTGTTGCGCGGGTCGGGTACATGAATCGTTGTCTCGATCACGTTCGGATATCGGTTCGCGCCTTCGTCGAACGTGTGCGCCGCGTTGATTTCCACGTGCACGATGTAATCGCCTGCCGGCACGCCCGTAATGTCGATCCATTGGCCGCTCAGTTGTTTGAAATACCAATCCGCCCAGCCAGTCGTGATTCCTTGAGACGCGCAGGTGTAACCGCTGCTCTTGTTGTCGTTCGTGTACTTGAGCAGGTCCTCCAGACAGAACGCTTGTTTATGTCCCAATGCCGCAATCGTGCGGTCCATATTTAGCAACTTGTAATCGGAAAACCCGGCGATGTGGTAATGATTGTGGCAAGGCGAGTAGATGAACACCGAATGATACGGATTGTTCGGATCGGTCGGACTGCCAACGACCAGGTCGCCGTCGCCGCCGTTAATCAGCACCGTGTCGAACCGGAGCAAGCGCCGGTAACCGGTTCCTCCGACTGAGCCCTCGCTGATTTCGCAGCTCGAAGCATCGAACAAGCGATCGACGATTTCCATTTGGTTAACGAACCGCTTCGGATCGACCGTTAAATCGGGTTTACTGTGATTATTGTAGACGGGAAAATCGCGCGACACATCGGTCCGTACGGCCTTCGCCACGAACGGAATTGAGGCGAGGAGCAAAATCGAGCCGAGAATCCAGTATTTCCTTTTCAGTGCGAACATAAATTTCCTTTCGATGATGGGTTGAGTCGTTTTTTGGGGCCCGGCAGTATAGCAATTTGCGCTTTTAATTGCCACCCCAATCTCCATCTCCGATCCCCCTTCTCCAGGCTCATCACGGTCTTGTCCGCAAAGTTCGCGGCGGCAAAGCCAGCAATCGTAGCGAATCATCGATATCAATCGTCGGCCAGCGTTCGCCCCTGAGATCTTGGATAGATTCGTCCCAGGTTGAGCTTGAACCACCGCGGCGACTCGGCCTGCCACGCGGTAGCTCATCTTGAGCGGAGGCGGGACCTTCTGCCGGCGCTTCCGGCTCTGCTGCGCCGGCGCGTTTGGCAAAGGAGGGTTCTGGAACGGTGCTCTGTCTCGCAACTGCAGCGCGCCACGTAGCGTATGTGCGGGACGACGCGGTGCCATTCGCCCAACGCGTCGTTCGAACGCCGTCGATATAAATCGCGTACTGCGTTTTTCGTTTCGAATGAACATTTACCGGTCCCTCAAATTTTCCACGGACGGTGCGGCCGAAATAGCGCCCATAAAGTGCGGGCTTCCTGGAACCGGTTTCTTTCGTGTACCAGCTCAGCGTGCCAAGCCCGCGCGCGTATCCTTCGCGATCGCGTCCACCCGACCAGGTCGCTACCTCGCCGGGTTTGGGATGATTATTCCAGACCAGCGCTTTACCGTTTTTTGTGCGCTGATAAATCCCGTCCCCGAGCGCGACGTTCGCCAAGAGCAGAAACGTCGCACCGTAAACCGGCAGGAATCGTTCGCGCACCGCTCACAGTTTACCATAGATGGCAAGTACCCTGGCCGTCCGGCCACTCGCTCGCCCCATTCGCTCCATTCAGCGTGTCCGCTTTTCCTAAATTCTACTTCCTACTTTCTAATTTCCCTGGCTCGCGGTAATTCTTGAAGGCGGCTACTTTTTAATCGCTGCCCATCTTGTGACGATCTCCAATTTCATGGTTCGCCAGCGCACCCGTCGCGACTTTCTTGCGCTCGCCGGCAAAAGCCTCGGTCTGGCCGCGCTTTCTTCGGCAACAGTCGCGTCGTTGCTGAAAAACGTCCAAGCCGCGACCAAGACCGTGGCGCATTTAACGCCGGAGGAAGCGGCGATGGATGAAGACTACTGGGCGATCATTCAAAATTCTTTCACCGTCACGCGCGGCATCATCAATTTGAATAATGGCGGCGTTTCGCCCAGTCCGCGCATCGTGACCGAAGCGTTGGTGCGTTACCAATGGCAACAGGAAGACGCCACCGCGTACACCATGTGGCAAATCCTGGAGCCACAATCGGAAACGATCCGCACCGGCCTGGCCGAACTGTTCGGCTGCGATCGCGAAGAGATCGCGATCACGCGCAACGCTTCCGAGTCACTCGAGATTCTGCTCATGGGGATGGACTTCAAACCGGGTGACGAAATTCTCACCACCACTCAGGATTATCCGCGGATGCTGACCACGCTCCGTCAGCGGGAGAAACGCGAAGGCCTCAAGCTCAAGCTGATCCAGATTCCCATTCCACCCAAGAACCTCGACGAGATTTCCGCGGCATTTGAAAAAGGAATTACCAATCGCACCCGCCTGATTCTGATCTCGCATCAAATCAATATCACGGGACAGATCACTCCGGTGAAGGTGGTCTGCGACATCGCGCGCGGAAGGGGAATTGAAACGATCGTGGACGGCGCCCATTCCTTCGCCCAGTTCGATTTCAAACAGAAGGACCTGGGTTGCGATTATTTTGGCACCAGCCTGCACAAGTGGTTGTACGCGCCCAAAGGCACCGGTATGCTTTACGTGAAGCGCGATAAGATCGACAAGATCTGGCCGTTGATGGCCGCCGAATCCAAGCAAGTAAGTGACATTCGCAAGTTCGAAGAAATCGGCACCCACTCGGCGGCGCCCAGGCTGGCGATTGGCGAGGCGCTCCTGTTTCACAACGGGATTGGCGGCAAACGCAAAGAAGCGCGTTTGCGTTACCTGTCACGTTACTGGATGAACCGGCTCAAAGATGTGCCCAAAGTCCGGTTCAACACTTCGTTCGATCCGAAACAATCGTGCGCAATAGGAAACGTTCACGTCGAAGGGACAAGTCCCGACGCCGTCGTTAAGTATTTGTTCGACAAACACCACATCTTCACCACGCCCATCATTCACGAAGAATTTCAGGGTATCCGGATCACACCAAACGTCTACACGACGCTGAGTGAGCTCGACCGTTTCTGCGAACAGATGGAGCTGATCGCGCGCAAAGGGTTACCCTCGTAGCGGCATGACTGTGGCGGCGGCCGTGCTTGCCGAGCCGTAGCCTCGGCGAAGGCTGGTCGGCAGCGATTGTTCGCTGTGTCTGAAGTACGACCGCTTAGTAACGCGCCACTCGTTGCACGCCTAACGACCGCAGCGTTTCGCTGGTCAGATTTCCGCTCGGCTCCAGACCTTTGTCGCTCTGATAACGGACCAGCGCGTGACGCGTTTCCGGTCCGAGGACGCCGTCGATTTGTCCGTGGTAATAACCTGCCCTCGCCAGTTGATCCTGCACGTCGGCCACCGTCGCGGCGGTGGATTGATCGTAAGAACCGTTGCCGTTCTGATCATCGTAAGAGGAATCGTAGCCGCCCTGATCGTCGTAGGAAGAATCGTAGCCGTTCTGGCCGTAGTAATTTGAGCCGTAGGACGCGCCCGAATCATACCCGTAACCGTACCCGTATGGATAAACGGAGGGATAGTAATCGTAAGCGTAGTAATCGTAGTAGGGCCAGCCGAACCACGGGATGAACCCGATATCGAAGATAAACCAGGAATTGTTCACCCAACGGCAACGGTGCCCATTCCACCAATGGTCGGAATGGCGATCCCAATCGCGATGCCAACCGACCGACTGCTGCGCGAAGACGTGATTATGGCCGGGGCTGATGTTGCCAACTGTTCGATTTCCGCCGCCAGTCCCGAGTCGCGCGGTCCGATTGCCACCCTGGCCTTGCAGCTGCGCGGTGCCACCGCGACGCCCGCCCTGCATCTGTGAGAACCGGTTCGTTTGGATCGGTCGGTTGTTGCCCGATCGCGTGAAACTACTTTCCCCGCCGGTGCCGTTCAGTCCGCGGTTATTCAGCGAACTAAAACGATTTACGCGGTTACGCTGTAGCGCTGCAGAATTCCCATTGCTCTGGAATCGCGCGGAGCCATTGCCGCGGTCGAACGTTCGAGGTGTAAATTGGCGGTGAACAATCGGAGCGTTTCCGCCCGAATTGAAGTGACGCTGAGAAAACTGCGGCATCGAGCGGCTTGTCATGCGCGGTGACGATTGGAAATTGCGTCCCATCGAATTGGAGCCGCTTCGCTGTGCGAAGCGCGGACTGGCAGAGTGGATCGCGCCTCCGGAATAGTGCGCGGGTGCGGAACGAACCGTTTGTGCATTACCGTTGTTCCGGTGGCGGTCACCGGCCTGGGCTGAAACAGCGAAAGCGACGCTCACGATCAAAGCGAGGAAGAGAACTTTGTTGGTTTTCATATGTATTGTTTTCTGTCGGTCTGTGGTCAGTTGTCCGTGGTCAGTTGTCACTTCAGTAATCAATTGGACAGGGTCACTCATTGAACCATTCAATTAATCCGTTGTTGCGGCTGCCTCTGTCCTCGGTCCTCTGTCCTTAACGCGGCGACTTCGCCGGTGCTACCGCCGTCGTGTCGCTGGCTGATGTCGATCTTTTCAGAACGGTGCCGCGAACCGAGTCCCATGTTGCTGTGAAGATGTAGGTCCGTCCTGATCTTAGGGTCAGGCGCATCGCCGTGGGCTGGCGCGACTCCGTATTTGGCAGGCTCAGCACGCCCAAGGTATGACGCCCGCCCGACACGAATCCTTCGTAATGCTGGTTTCGTGGAATCTCGGCCACCATTCGGCGGTCGATCCACACTTGGACGACGCGCTCATTTCCAAAGTTGGGCGCTCGTTGCACGATTAGACGCGCGCCTCGGCTGGCCGCTTGCGCCTCTGCGGCGCCAACGAAGATCACGCAAGCAACGGCTAGAACTATAATCCTGCTAGCAGACTTAACTCTGATATTCATAAAAACGTTTCGCGCCGAAGCCATTCGTCGCGCTGGTTTTTCAGCGCGAAGTCTCAACATCTCAACTCCCTTTGCTTTTGGGTATGACACTTATCGAACCATCGTTCTCAAGCAGCGCGGCTCGCACCTCGTCAATGCTGGCGCAGCCGGCTTCGCGCAGAGCAGTCATTACCTCATGGCGGGTGAGTTGGGCATGCTCCAAAGTTTGTTGGAAAAGCTTGCCATCGCGGATGAGCACATCCGGTCTTCCTTCAACCAAAGCTTCCAGCTTTTTGCTGCGATAAGTGAGGACCCCAACGATCCAGTTGACCCCGACCAGCGTCACGGCCGAGATCATCCCGCCGACGACGGAATTGTCGCCACCGTTCATGGCGTTTTGAACGGCGTTGCTCAAGACCAGGAGCAGAACCAGATCGAACGGCGACAATTGGCCGACCTGTCGTTTCCCCGTTAACCGAAGCAGAGCAATCAGGAAAAAATAAATAATGATCCCGCGCAGAACGAATTCCCACCAGACGAGCGACATGTTCCACATGACCTAACGATAAGAGAACGCGAAGCTTGGGCCGAGTCTTTCTTTGTCTGCTGGTTACGGATGCTTTACATGCGCGGGACGTGGGGCGTAGTCTGGCGTCGGAGCCTAAATCAAAGTTCAAAAGGATCAGCCATGAAACTTCTCTTACACTTACTTCTACCCATCGCCTTTGCGTTCGTGAGCGAAAATGTTGGAGCCCAGGATTCCAGCACCCCAAGCGCTGAAACGAGCGCGACAAAATCCGAGACGGCCACCGTAAAGCCGGAAGCAGCCACGCAAAAGGCCGATACGGAATGGGAGGGCGTGAGTGTAGAATTGAGCCCGGTGACGCGCGGCGATGGCGACACGATTACGATCAAATTTAAGTACACCAACACCGGGTCGAAGGCGGCCAATGTTTCTCAGCTCGGCCGGTTCGGGGGCGATAGCATAGCCGCGCATGTCTATTACGTGGACGGCAAGAACAAGAAAAAATATCTGGTCGTGAAAGACGCAGAAGGCCATGCGGTGGCGAGCAACTTACAATATCTTGATCTCCAGCCGGGCGCTTCGCGCGGCGGCTGGGCGAAGTTTCCGGCTCCGCCCGCCGGCGTGGACAAGATCAGCGTCTATTTGCCGGGCGCGCCGCCATTTGAAGGCGTAACGATCGCAGCGCCCTAATTGCGTCTGCGTTTATGCATCGACGCGCCATCGTCGGTTTCGTTTTCGTCTTGTCCTTGGTATTCGCGTCCCCCGCGGGTCACGCGCAAACCGAGAAACCAGCAGCGCTCGATCTTATTTATACGTCAGTCGATCTTAAATATTCCTCCGAGGATCTGAGCGGGGGCGCGCAAACGCTGCAAGGCAAGAACCAAGGCACTGATGGTTCCACCAGCGCGCTGCAAAGTCAGATTGTCGATCTTGTCGCCAAAGGGGTGGACGTGAAGGAGACCGCCACCGAAGTGAAGATTAACTTGCTCGGCGATATTCTTTTCGATTTCGACAAGGCTGACATTCGCGCCGTGGCTGAGCCAACTCTCGCGCAAATTGCGAAGATGATCGCTAGTTATTCGAAAGCGAGCGTCCTAATCGAGGGCTACACCGATGCCAAAGGCTCCGAGAGTTACAACGCAAAACTGTCCGACCGTCGCGCAGTGTCGGTAAAAAACTGGTTTGCGAAACACGGCATTGCCGCAAACTCGATAAAGACCCACGGCTGGGGCGCGGCCAAACCTGTGGCGCCCAACACGAAACCTGATGGCTCCGACGATCCGGAGGGCCGACAAAAAAATCGCCGGGTTGAGATCACAATTAAAAAATAGAAGTCCGTTCCTTGGACGCGGTGTCGCGTGAAACGTTATCTCTACTCGATCTGTCTGCTCGCCCATTAGCACTGGGCTCGTTTTCATAGCGCTATCGTGCGAGTCACGCTTACCCGAAGTGAAACCGTGTGCAGCGGGCAAGGCGCTTGGCGGATACATCGAAATCAACTCCAAGTGGAATAACAATGGTTGCAAGGGTTCCATCAAGACCATCCTGCGATTTCCGCTCGTGCCGAGTTTGCCGCCGCAATTGGGGGGCGCTTGGTCGACACAGCTCGCCCACGGCTTTGTCGCGCAGGAAGTGAACTACGAACTGCGAACTACGGGTTGCAAGGGCATGACTGCAAATGACGAACAAAACTGCAGCGCTCGGGCCGCACACAAAGCCGGCAAGGTCAACCTGGGCAAAGTGGGGCCGCTTGGATTTATCCGCGATATGAGCGGCGGGCCAGCTTCACTCAAATTCGATCCGCTCAAACCCGCCATCGAAGTCAATTCGTTGGGATTGGGGGGCGCCTTCGCGGAAACGGCTTTGGAATGCGACGCGGTCACAGGCTTCAGTGGCAGCGGCAAAAGTTTCTGGGAATACGGTTTCATGGGTCTGATCATTGGCCCCGAGGGCAAGGACTGCACCCCGGCCACGGGAGAATCCCTCGACTCCAGAAATACCTTTGTCGTTTGCGTTCCGCCGACCGATTGCTCTTATCCGGCTAACGAAGCCGCCCGCACAGAGTGCACTTTGAATGCGGCCCGTCACGCGAACATTCCGTTTTCGCGGACCATGTACTGGACATCTCGCAAAGCAAAGGATCAGTATCATCAAGGCATCCAAAGTTATGAGATGCACTGGGATATCTGCTGTGGTTGCGGCGAAACGCCGCCCACTTTCCGGTCCGATAACAACTGACCTTCTCTCGCGAGATGTGTCAGAGAGATGTCACTCGTCACTTTGATTGGCGGCGAGGAATTGGTTGGCAGCGTCGGCGTTCGCGCGCACACCGCACGTCACGTCGATGTCTTTGGCAGCTTTAGCTACGACAATAACGACGCAAAACTTTTCCGGACTGGCGTCACGGTGAAATTCTAGCCGGCGGCTAGTTTTTCTTTTTGTCCGCGGCGGCTTCTTTGGCTTGGTCGCTTGGTGATTCAGTCTGGGTCGAAATAATCTTTCCCGTCTTCGCGTCGACCAGAATTTCGGTAATGTCGGCGGTGCCGGGCCGCGCGATATCGAACGACCAAACAATCCGACCTTTCTCCTTCTCGATCTCCGCGCTTTTCACAATCCCTCGAGAAACTTTCGCGAGCGCGACCCGTTCGGCCTCAGCCTTCGTGATCTTCGCCTGCCTCATCAACTCTGCCTCGGTTGGTTCCGCGGCGAAAGCAGCAGCCAAAGCAAACCCAATAACGATTCCGAACGTGAGACTGAACATTCCCATTCTTTTCATACGATCTTCGACCTGTTCAACGCAGAAGCGTTCAACTCCCAACGATTTTGCAAGGGACGGGAGTGTCCTCATCAAACGAATAGACGGCACACGTTCGGGTCCGCGCGATAATCCCCAGGACGAGCAAAACCAGAAAGACAATCGCAGCCAGCGGCGACCCCCAAACCACTTGGAAAAGAAATTTGGTCACGATCTGGAGTGGATGCCGCGTCGCGAAACTATGTCTGAGAACAAGCGACGCCGTCCCCGCAATCAAATTCGGCAACGAAAGCAACAGCGAAACAACGTAGCAGAATCCTTTCATCTCAGATCGATGCGCACCATCGATAACAATAACAAATAACCAACAGCTATTAACGAATAACCGGAAACGCACAGCGTTTCCTCATTAACTAACTTGTCGCATCGAAGCCTTGGCGAAGACGGAATAACGAAAAACCCGTGGCGCAAACTTACTTCGCCGGCCTCTGGTAACGCGTGACATCGATGGCGGTTCTGCTAACATTGTATCGTTACGTCTGACCGCCCCGCCTCCAACAATACTCGCTTATGAAAAGAAAGTCCGCCGCCGCATCCGCCTTCTTCAGTCCACGCTTCGTCGTTGGTTTCATTCTCTGCTTGATCGGTACCGTTCTCGCGCTGCTCGGGTTCGGTCTGTTGTCGGGCGGATCTGCCTCGGCTCAAGGAGCAAACCAAAATCAAGGCTCCAGCGGCGTCGAAGTCGGTGCTTCGTATCGGAACGACGTGTCACCTCCGATGCGAGATATGCCGCCGTGGCCTTCTGGCTTAAAGCAGCAGCACGAGGCCAACGAAAATCCTAAGGTGCCTTACCGCCATACCGACAGCGCTGATCCGGTCATCCAGAGTAGTCACGTTGTGAGGCAGAGTGTTGTGGCGGCGCCCAGCGTACCCAGCCCGATTCTCAACTTCGATGGCATCCCTTTTCCCGGCGTAGCATGCAACTGCGCGCCGCCCGACACCAACGGAGCAGTTGGGAAAACCCAATACGTTCAAATCGTAAATGAAGGGTATCAGGTTTTTGACAAAGCCACCGGGACTTCGCTCTTGGGACCAAACAGCATCTCCTCAGTCTGGACTGGCTTTGGCGGTGTCTGTGAAACCAGCGGGAGTGGCGATCCCGTTATGCTCTACGATCACTTGGCGGACCGCTGGGTCATCAGCCAATTCGCTGGCGCGGCCGGCGGCCCAATTACCGACGAGTGCGTCGCCGTTTCCACCACCGCTGATGCTACCGGCACATACAATCGCTACGGCTTTCATCTCGGCTCCAACTTTTTCGATTATCCGCATCTGAGCGTCTGGACCGACGCTTATTATATGAGCATGAACATATTCAATGCCGCCGGGACGTCTTATCTCGGTCCTCAGGCCTTCGCTTTTGATCGCACGAAAATGTTGGCCGGCTTGCCCGCCACCTTCATCAGCCCGACCGGAGCCCTTGGCGGTAGCGTGGATCCTTTTTTGCCCGCCGACATCGACGGTCCGACATTGCCGCCAGCGGGTGCGCCCGCGACGTTCGTCGGATTTCCCGGACAGGCGTCTAATCCAAACTACACCACGTATCATTTTCACGTGGACTTTGCGACACCGGCGAACTCAACCCTTACTACGTTTGCGACCCCGCCCGCTGCGGGCTTTACCGCGCTTTGTCCCACGACGCGGAGCTGCGTGCCGCAGGCAGGAGTTTCCTCGAGAGACAACTTGGACGGCATCGGCGACCGCTTAATGTTTCGGGCGGCCTACCGAAATTTTGGCACTTATGAGTCCGTGGTTTCAAACTATTCGGTGAATGCGGGCGGTGTAGCAGGTGTGCGCTGGTTCGAGCTGCGCAACGTAACCGCCGGACCGGTGACAGTCTTTCAAGAAAGCACTTATCAACCTGACACAACTTGGCGCTGGATGGGAAGTGCAGCCATGGACGGGCAGGGAAATCTCGCGATTGGCTTTAGCGCTTCGAGCTCGACCATAAATCCCCAGCTCCGCTACGCCGCGCGGCTCGCGACCGATCCCTTGAACACGCTGGGCCAGGGCGAAGCCCACTTGTTTGATGGTACGGGCAGCCAGAGCGGCACCAGCAATCGCTGGGGCGATTATAGCGCATTGGTTATCGATCCGGTAGACGACGCCACTTTCTGGTATACGAACGAATATTATTCCGCGAGCGGCTCCTTTAATTGGCGCACGCGCATCGCTAGCTTCAAGTTGGCTTCGGCAGCCCCGACCCCAACCCCAACCCCCGCTCCAACTCCGACGCCGACCGCAACTCCAACTGCGACTCCAACGCCAGCTCCGACCCCGACGCCGACCGCAACTCCAACTCCAACTGCGACGCCGACGCCAACCCCAGCGCCTGCACCAGACTTTTCGCTATCGATCACGCCTTCGTCTGTGACTGTGCCGCGTGCTGGCGGAACCGCTTCCTATACCGTAACAATCACGCCGACCGGAGGCTTCAATTCTCCGGTGACTTTGTCCGTGAGCGGCCTTCCCGCTGGCGCTACCGGAAGCTTTAACCCGAATCCCGCCACTAGCTCTTCAGCGCTAACAATAACTGTCAGCGCTTCCACGGCGCGCGGGACATATCCTTTTACCGTTACCGGCACTGGCGGCTCTCCGCCTGCAACCCATACCGCAACGGCGACGCTCGTTAAGGCTAAGAATAAATAAACTGGGGCCTGCGGACTCTTCAGAAGTTTGCAGTTCCGAACCCGCGGACTCGTTTTTCGAACCGGTATCGGTTTTTTCCGCTTTTGGAAAACGCCTTCAGCTCCTCAACTCTTCAACAATGCCAGTGGAACGTCAGTCCGGCTCGGATTCCGGCGGGCGATTCGCTCGCATCGTTTAGATACGACCCCATTTTCCCCCATCCTGGGATGCGACCCCGGCCAGTCAGGTACGCACGATGCTCGCTTAAATGTAGTCCTCATGGCAACGCCGGTGAACATTCTATCAGTGGACGACGAGTTTCGGGTGGCGCATGCCTTGGCCTTTGCGCTCAGTTCACCTGCTCGGCGACTTACCCTCGCGTTCAGCGCCGACGACGCGCTTGCCAAAATAGCCGAGCCTTCGGAGCATTTCGACATTGTCATTGTCGACCATAAAATGCCGAGCGTGTCGGGGATCGAGTTGGTCCGACGGCTGCGCACGGAGAATTTTGGCGGCAAGATTGTGGTCTTGTCCGCCCATCTGACGGAGGAAAACCGGCACGCTTATGCGGACCTCAATGTCGACAAGATGCTGACGAAACCCTTCGACGTCCGCGAACTTCGCGAAGTGATCGACGCCCTAGCGAAGGTCGCCTAACTACGCTTCGTTCGGTTCCCAATTTCAGAATGTCAGCTGTCAACGTTTCAGCTTTCCGCTCGCTTTCTTTGCGAATGGCCAGACCGCGATCGATAACAGCCCGAGAATAAACGCGACGGCGGCAAATTGTTTTGGACCGACCGGTCCCCATTTTGTCGTGGCGAACGTCAAACCCGGATCCGGGATCAGAAGTAGAAGACCCGCCAGGATAAAAAACATCACCGCGCTCATAATGAACGACCCTGGTTCGATTCGATTGCCGCCCGGCATTTAATTCCCAGGTCTACTGGTAACTCCAGGCTTCAATGAAATACTGCGAGTCCGGAGTCTCTTTAAACAGATTGAGCCTGATCAACGCAGAATGGTTTTTCGAGAATTTGGCCTTACAAATAATCTCAGCATGGACTCCTTGTAGTCTTGTCCCTTGCATCTTCTTTGCTGTGAGCTCAGCCATTGTTACTGTTGTCTCTTTCGCGCTAATAACAGAGTAACCCTGGAAATCGCCAGCATCTTTGTTCATGCGCTCAAAACCGTCCGCAGCAAACTTTCCCTTGGCTTCACGCATCATATCGATGCCTCTCGCTGGCATCCCTTCGCGGTCCGCATTAGAGACGTAAGAAGAGAACTCTTTTATTTTTCCAACGTTCTTTGATTTGACCGCCTCAAAATATTTATCGAGGAACTTCTGGCAATCGATTGGAACAGATTCCAGCGCGTTCTTGCCGCAGCCAGAGCAAAACGATCCAAGGACTAACCCAAGCATTGCAGCATATTTTGTGAGGTTATTCATGATGGTCGTTAAAATTCACCAAAGTGGGATGCGCGCCGTATCGCGCTAACGTTAGCTTAATTCGCGCCGTGGTTCGCCGAAAGATGAGCCTCATCCGACCTCCGATCCGGTCGCCGGGGCGACACGGATTCGCCGTGGCGAACATCTGACCGCTGACATCGGTCCTCCGGCTCCCGTCTCCTCTCTCCCAGCTCCGATCTCCTAGCTCCCAGCTTCCAGTGTAATGTTTAGATACGACCCCGCTGCCGCGCTTAGTGCTGTAGCGCTGCCGAAGATTGAACTTGCTGTAGCGCTTTTTCCAACGAGCCGGTTTGGCCTTTCAGGAACAATTCTTTGCAAAACTTATAGTAATCAAGTCCTTCTGCCTGCTTGATGTAGTAGTACTCACTGCCCCATCTCTTGAGCGTGCCCGGTACATAGGTGTCCTTTTGCGGTGGTGTCGGGTCATAGGAAAGATGAGAGGCAGCGAACTTTTCATAAAGCTGGTAGATATTTTCCCGCGGCAGTGCCTCTAACGTTCTCTCTGTCGTCGTGGTTATGTTTCCGGGGGTCCCCTGAGCGTCCGTCACTTCAGCGGTCGTCTTTTTAGTTGCTGTCAGTACCGGTGGGTACGTCGACGGCGCCGCTAACGCCTGAGATCCGAGCGCCGGCGCTGAGGTAATTGAAAGCGTCTCGGTCTGCTGCGGGGTCACCGAGTAGGTAAAGGGTCGCGTGACAGCTCTCAAAATGGTGCCAGCAGGCGAGTCGGTATGGGTTCGCGATTCGCCTGCCCCGAGTGTGCCGCTTATTTGCGACGAGCCTTGCGACGTCAAAAGGGTGATATCGACATGCACAAACGGCACGTGGTTTTTTGCCTTAATCAGGTTGTCCATGATTTGGTCATTGTAATAAACCATCACCTGTTTCCGGATGTTAGTTGCATCCCAACGTACCTGAGTGGAGGTGCACCCGGCTAACAAAACGATGGCGATGCAGCCATAGGTTTTCAGTTGAGTAGTTTTCGCCAATAGCGGAAATGCGACGAAAGTTGTTGCGAGATGCACTAGATCGGTTTCCGCGTCGATCAGTTGCTTGTGCGGAATGTCGCTCGATCGGGTCAGGAGTCGTTCGCAAAACCATTTCGCGAGAAAGCAGCGTTGGAAGTGCCTGCGTACTGGAAGAAGATCTTTCAATAACGGCAATGCGGCGGTTGCGACGACGGAGATTGCCAGTGCAGCTGACGCCAAAGGCCAAACGATCTGGGGGGGATGTTCCATTCCCTTCCCTTACCAAGCTGGTCGGACCTTGAGAAGCCTAAAAAACATGCGAATCCAGCGTTTTTTGTTTTAGGCTCGGTAGCGCCGACTAACGAAAACCAGATTCGTTAGTCAAAACGGAAAGGGCGGGAATCTAAGCCTTGAGTTCGGCTCGGATCCCGCCCATTCGTGTTCCCCCAGGAACAAATTGTTACTTACCGTGACTGTGGCCCTTTTTTAGTCTGCGTCGGTGTCGCCATCATCGGGGCCACGGCTCGGTCGGATCGACATGCTCGGGGATCGGAGCATCGTGCCGCCTTCCTGGCTCTGGCCTCGGACTCGGCTCTGGCCTCGGACTCGGCTCCGGCCTCGGACTCGGCTCCGGCGTCGGACTCGGCGCCGGCCGCGGACTCGGCTCCGGCCTCGGACTCGGCTCCGGCCGCGGACTCGGCTCCGGCCTCGGACTCGGCCCCGGCCTTGGGCTCGGATAAGGTGGTGAAGGAATGGGTGGCGCCGGTCGTGGTGGAGTTGGATGTGGCCTAGGCTGTGGACGAGGAGGTGGTTCCGGAGGCATATTATTTCTCTTCTGGAATGTAGAATTGGCTTGATGGCAATTCGCGGTTTACTTCGTCTTGAAATTTTTTGATGGTGCGCTGGCTCGCGCTCGAGCCGTCCGCTTGACCTAGTATCTCTCGCTTGCGAGCTAGAGCGCTGTGGAATTCTTGTTTTGCTTGATCGTCATAGGACTTTCGCTCCTCCACGCCCAGAGTGACACAGTAAAGGTCGTGCTCCAGGATTTGATAGCTAGCAAGTAGCCGTTCCTTTTTTGCTCTTCTGTCGGCAAGAGAAAGGATCGGCTTCAGCGCAGTCAATACAACAGCCACGGCACCGAGAGTTTTCCAAATGTACGATCCGGGAACGTTTTGCAGAAACCAGAAGCCACCAATGCTTGAAGCCCCCGACAACGCAATAGTTCCTTCAACGAGCTTGTTCTTCCTTTGGAGACTCTTAATTTCAGCGTTCAGGCACTTGATATTCAAACGGGCAGTTCGCCGCTCGTCATAAACTGCCCACACTGGGTGGTTCGCTCGGCTATTATGATCGATTGTGCTGTCGCCGGGGGGCATGGCGTCCATTACTCAGGTTGGTGGATCGTTTATCAAGGCGTTGCCATCCGAACAAGTCTTTTCTCAAGTGATCGATCTCGTTTGTTTTGAGAAGAAAAACAGCGAAGCGATGTTTCCACAGCTTCAGAATTCAGCAGGCGATGTGCCGTGAACAGATCTCAGCGAAAGCGCTCGAGGCCGTCCCAATTCGAGCAGACTGGCTCGCGCGTCCTCGGATCAATCAGGCCGACTTCTTCGAGCGAATAATTCATCCGGCCGAAATTACACGGACCACAGGTGATTACGATATTGTCGAGATCGTTCGTGCCGCTGCTCGCGTGCGGCAAGAGGTGATCGTACTGAACCCACATTGCTTGAAAAGCAGCGTGTTGCTCGATGTTTCTTGAACCCCACGGTAACGCATCGGGATAAACTGCTCTGATTCGTTTGCGAATTTCAGTTCGAATCACCGGGATTCCGCAAAATCGACAATGATAACCGTCCCGCCTGAGCAGTTCGGCTTTTTGTGCTGGAATTGGCATCCGTTCTTTTATGCGCACCGCTTTTTGACGGCTCTTCGCGTCGCGCTTCGGCAGAAATCCCGTGTTCTTGCCCCAGATCGATTCCACCCATTCTCTGATCTCCGGCATGTTTGCTTTTCGAATCAGTTGATCCGCAACATCGTTGCGGCCCTCGAGATGCGCAGTAACCGCATCATCCAGATATTTCGCCGCCTTAAAAATCTCAGGAATCGGCTCGCGAAGGCAGATGCGCATTCACTTTAATGTAACAACGAACAGCTATTAACGGACAACAAACAACCGCCGGGTCCGTAGCAATGCGGCGACCCGCCGCTCGACTGTCGATCGTCTCGCGGTGTGATTGTCGATCTTTGGGGAGTCGCGAACTTTACAAGAGAAGCGCAGAGAAATATTCTCGCAGCGCGTGCGAAACATTTTTCTCTTGTACATGCCTCCGGGAAATGCGGAGGCGATGGTCCATTATCAGGACACGATTCGAAATAAGGTCGCGTTCGATCGCATCGCGTCCCATGTCTCTTCGAGTTTGGGTCGCAAACTGCAACAAGTCTTCGGGCCTCATCCTATCGCCGTTTGGGGATCGCGTGATTCGCCAGCGAATCGCGCAAAGTTTGACCGAATGACGGACGGAGATGAAATCCTGATTGTCGAAGGCGACACAATCAAATTGCTCGGTCGAATCGCTGGTAAACTGGTTAGTCCGTCCTTGTCAGCCGAGTTGTGGAAGAATATTCGCGGCGATTCGACGAAAGGTTGGGATCTCATTTATTTCATCGCCAACCCGCGCGAGATCGATCTACCGTTCGCAGAATTTTGTCAGTTGTTAGGATTTAAGGAGAATTTTCAGCTGCGCGGTTTCACGAGCATCGCAAAGGAGCGCCTTGAGAGATTTTATGGGCAGTACGACGACCTTTATTCGATTCTTCTTCGACTCAAGAAGGGTGATCGCGTTCAGGAATTACCCGAGCCTGAAGCTTACAAACAACCTCCCGTCCGAGATGAGGAGCTCGCGCCGAAACCGGAACGTGAACTCTCCGATCATTTGCGAATGCAATGGTTACTGCTCAAGATGGGGCGGCAAGCCGGCGAAAAGGTTTGGGCGCCGAGAAATGACCAGCAACGAATTACGTCAGAGTACGATTTTAAGGATTTCGAAAAGGAATTCGCAGCGGGACTAGATACCCAAGTGAAGTACGTGGAAAACATCGACGTTGTTTGGAAAGAAGAATTCCGCATCGATGCTGCGTTCGAAATTGAAAACAGCACATCAATTTATTCCGGTTTGCTTCGCTTTGCGGACCTGACGATGGTCGCTCCGAACACGGTTTATCCGATGTTTATTGTCGCACCCGGCGAGCGTCGAAACAGAGTTCGCGAACAACTGTCGCGGCCAAGTTTTCGCCATCTCGGCATTCACGAAAAAGTGCGATATTTGTCTTACGAAAAGGTCAACGAAATCGACGAATTTTTCGGCGAATCGAAGTCCGGATTGACAGTCGATCTTATCGTTGGGAAATCCGAGATGCTAAGCAAGTGAACGGTTCGCGACGATTCGATACGGACTGAATTCCATTGTGCCGTTTCTCAAAGCGCCTGAAGGCTTCGTTTGACTCATTATGTTCGTTTGCAAAGATGTGAGTGTGTCCGTGGGTCATCGGCTCCGTTTACTGGATTGAGGAAATCGTCCCAAATCTTGTAACTTGGAATGCTCACACCGATATTATAATCGAATTGGAACTCAGCTTTGCCAATAGAGGGCTGCGTCAACTTTGCGAGAGTTCACTGCAAGCGAACCGCAAATTAGGGGTCGACATAGCGAATGAGTTAAGGCGAACAGTGGCGGATTTACGCGCTTCAACCTCCGTCCGAGACCTCTTGGTCGGCGCGCCTCGAGAAACGCAAGAAGACAAAATTGCCCTCGACGTGGGGACCAGCTTTCAGATTACTTTTTGTGCGAACCACAACACTGTGCCCAAACTCGAATCTGGAGCGATCGACTGGTCAAAAGTTAGTCGTGTCAAAATACTTGGTATTGAAAGCAAAGATGCCTGAAAAAAAAGATTTTCGGCCAGACTGGGTTTCGCCTCCAGGCGAAACGATCGCACAGATTCTCGAGCAGCGAAATTTGTCGTCAATGAAGTTTGCGGAGCGCATTGGACGTACGTCGGAAGAAGTGGAGGAATTAATCAGCGGCGCCGAGAAGATTACGATCGAAACCGCGCGAAAATTAGAAAGTGTTCTTGGCGCGTCTGTTGCCTTTTGGATGATCCGGGAATCGCAATATCGCGAGGATCAAGCGCGTCTTGCCAGTGATATCCTTCCTGATTCAACGGAGCAATGGCTCGCCGACCTCCCTCTCGTCGATATGGAGAAGTTTGAATGGATCAGGTCGGTTTCGCACTCCGCCGCCTTGACGGAATGTCTGCGCTTTTTTGGAGTACCCGACTTCCAAGCATGGCGTGAAAAATATAGTGGCCTGTTGCGACAAGCCGCTTTCAAAACGTCCCCATCCTTTCAAGCAAATCTAAGTGCGACCGCCGCGTGGCTTCGACAGGCTGAGATCGAGGCCGAATTAATAGGTTGTGGCCGATGGAATGCAGAACGGTTTGGCCGGACACTTGTAGCAATTCGACAGCTTACTCGAAAGAAAGACCCCGATATTTTTACACCGGAACTTAGAAGACGATGTGCAGAATGTGGTGTTGCAGTCGTAATTCTTCGTGCACCAACTGGATGTCGAGCGAGCGGGGCCACTCGTTTTCTCTCACCGGATAAGGCGCTGCTGTTACTGAGCTTTCGTTACCTGTCAGATGATCATTTCTGGTTTACGTTCTTTCACGAAGCAGGTCATCTTCTGCTTCACAACCGAAACGCACTTTTTCTGGAAGACCAAGACGTCTCCGCGACCAAGGAGGAGGAGGAGGAGGACGCCAATAAATTCGCGGCAGACATCCTGATACCGTTACAATTCCGAGAAGAGATGTTTAATCTTCCCGTCAATGGATTTGACGTCCTCAGATTCGCAAAAGTTGTTGGGGTGTCACCAGGCATAATTGTGGGCCAACTCCAGTATTATGGTCGGTTTACACACCGCCAACTGAACAACCTTAAGAGACGATTTGTCTGGAAACCAAACGAAAGCGGATCGCTCTAACCACGAAATGGGACGAATTTCCCGGGACTTTTCTGCCAATTACAGAGCGCATCCTCCATTACTTGCATTCCCACACCTAAGGCGTCACCAAGTTCGACTGATCTCGAATCGAGATCTTTTGGGCTGAGCTTTGAACCGCCGCCTCCCCCAAACAATAAACGGGCGCCGATGAGCGGTCCGCTGGATCCCTCCATGTAAGTTGAGCCGGGATCAATTGGAGCCAAACTCAGCTTCCCAACCATTGTGAGGTAATCGAACTTTGCCAATCGGCCAAAGGAAATGACCGCGTCCATGGAGCGATACAGATGGTCGAAGGTTTTTCGCCGATCATATTCGTTCTGTTTCTCCCCATCTATCATCAGCATTTCATGAGTCCTGGGCGGACCAACCCATTTTACGTAGCTTTCAATTGCGGCACCGGTTCCCGAATTTGACAGCGCATCTAGACTTTGGCGTTTACGATGGTTGCCGAAATGCCGAGCAACACCATCGCTTCCACGCAAGATGTCTTGATTCGTCGCTAGCCATCGTCGAAAGCCCTGAGGATCGCGACTAATTCTTGTCCAATCCCATGTCGCGGAAGTGCTGAGGGCACCGTACACATCGCGAGCCAATCGCCAGCCGGTGCGGCGATTTTTACCGAAGTGAACAGAGAGAAATACCAACCAGAATGCTTCGTCAATATACCCTCGACGCTTATGGTGGATCGCTGCCCTTATCGGATCGAACAGATCATTCGACGGATCTGCTCGCAAATCGCTAATGTCTCGCTTATCGATCGCGTTGATAAACTCGACGCGTCGGATGCTCTCCACAATTTGTTCAACAAAAGCTGCTCGGTTTGCTTTCGACTGTAGACCAGGTAACCGATGTCGATCGCGGGAAAAACCACGCAATAGTTCGTCAAACTTCTGGCCGCGACCGACGTCGCGCGGTCTCACGACAGCCCCTCTTCTGCGGTCTCACTCACCCAGCGATGAATCGACGTCATTACTTCTGAGGTCACGCCGAAGCTACTTTGGATATTGTGATTGAATCCCAGCACCAATACTTCGCGTTCAAGTTCAACATCCAAGATTGTTCGAACAAATCCCTTATAAGCAAATCCCGTCACTCCAGTGGTCGACCGCCTTGGGAGCGACCAATCATCCATCGCCTGTTTGTCCAATTGAACACCAGAAATCTCTTGGAAATTCTCAACTACGGAATTCCCATTCAGAATTAAGAGCTGAATCGGATAGTCCCGGAGCAATAGGCCCAGCGTATCGCTCGCATAACTTAGAAGGGCAGATCGCTCAGACTGGGACAGCGCCGTCCACTTCTCGGCCGTCGCAAAGGGAATGAGATCTAAATGACAGGCAGTGCTTGGAAACTCGTAATATGACGCGTTGGTCCCCGAAATAATGTAATCGAGCTTTCTAAACCATGCATCGTACGGATTGCGGAGGAAATAGGCATGGTACGATTCAATGATTAGCTGTAGATGTTGTGCATTCGCTTCGTCCCAATGATTGATTCCAAGAGAACTTAATGTGTGAAATCGGCGCAAGGGGCCATCAAGCTCCTTTCCTAAATCGTCCACGAACTCGCGGTTGCTTGGATTTAACCCGAGTGTCGCGACTGTCGAAGTTGACGGATCGCCAAAACACAGAACAGGACAGCTCCACGGAATAATGTTCTCTTCGGCGAGAGAGATATTATTTAGGTATCTAATTAAGGCGGCTAGCGTGGTCTGCACGAACTATTCATTTCCTCCGACGCCACTACTTCTTCGCAGACAATTTTCCACGAACATATGTATCATAGATTTGGGACGACAGGTTTTTTCTTAGTTTCGTGATCTCTCCTGTATTTTTATCTTTTCGATAGCGGTAGATTTGCAAAAGCCGCACGAGGTCGGCCCAGTAATTATCAAGCCTAAGGCCCGCTACATCTGAGATCTCGCCTTGCCGAATTTTGGATTCCGCTTTCAGCAATGTCCGGAGAGCGGGCCAGGGATCACCAAGCGGCATTGGTGGCATAGACACAGTTTCTTGCCACCCCTCATCGAGATATTGCTGCGCGGCTTTCCTATCTTTTTCATACAGGTGGAGGCTTCCGACAGCATGTTTGTACGTTCCGATTTCAACGGCCAACGTTCTCGCCAAGATTTCTTGGAGCATTGTAAAAGCAAAAACGTCATATGGCAGTCCGATAAACACGTCATTCGAGCGCATATTCGTGAACATTATCAGTCGATCGCCTCGAATCATGAGCTGCAAAGTACATGTACAGGGAATTCCTTTGTGGTGCTCCGCAATATCGGCGGCATCGAACAGTTGAATTACCGCTCTCCGCGAGGTCCGCCTTTCCTTAAGAAGCTTTACAACGTTGGCGATTTGGTCATTCCCCTTCATCGAGAACAACCGCGGACCATACGCACCATAGACAGTCTGCCCATCATCCGATTCTTCTGCATAGTGCGATAGGTAGTGCTGGATAAAGCTGAGATCGTCTGTGCCCGCGAGATACCACAAGAGCTCTCCCAAGCAGCTAAACAATCTCCCTTTAGTTTCCGTTCGACTGAGCCGTGCTCGTGGGTTTCTGAGTTCGAAGAGTACGCCCGTTAGCTCGGTCATTGAGCCGCGAGTTGCCTTGAGGTTGCTCTTGCTCTTAAGAAGTTTGCGGAAAGCCGAGCGGAGCAAATCGTCTATTGTTTTCTCGGAAAAGTGCATCTGGGGGATGACCGCGCGGGGGAAGCTGTTGCCGATTATCGATTCTTACTGGTATGCATTCACAAACCGAACATTGTTTCGGTGGAAATCCCTAAAAGCACAAGGAAAAAGGAAACTGAGCTGTTGATCCGCCTCCACTGGGCTTACGGCGTGCCAGGGAAATTAGAAGAGCGAAAAAGTCGGGTGACGCATGACGATCCGGCAAAGTCGCGCGGCGTAGATACGCGCAGTTAGGGTGCGTAAATCGAAGTGAACGTGAGAGGACAGGATGAGGAGATTGGTTTTCGCTTTCATTATTGGTGCGGCAGCAGTTGTTTCAGTCCGAGCGCAAACGGACTTGATGCACACGGACCCGTGGGCGCGTCACGATTCGGCGATCGCAGCGCAAGATCGACATGATGTTCCGCAATTCACGGTGGCGGCGGAAACGCTGGGCACGCCCAGTGAAGTATCGCCGCTGGCGGCGCCGGTAGAGGATTTGTTTAAGAAAAATTATTGGTTTCTGGTGATCCTCGACACGAAGGAAGTGTTCACCGCGCCGGCGCGCTGGGACACGCACGATTGGCTCATATTAGGCGGCATTGCCGCTGGCATCGGGACGGTGGCGGCATTTGATCAAGATATCGAACACGGGATCCGCCAAGCCCGGAGCAATACCGTGACCAATATTTTCGATAATGTGCAACCGCTCGGGAACGAATATGCCATCGGCATTGTCGGGACGTTTTATATTTACGGAGAATTTTTTAAAGATCCGCGCGCGAAGACAACCGCGCTGGACGCGATTTCGGCCACTGCGATCGCTTCCGGCCTTGTCACGAACTCGTTCAAATACGTGATCGGTCGGGGCCGGCCAACGGATGGTCACGGCGCCTACAATTTTCGGCCGTTCAGCGGACAAGATTCTTTTTCGTCGGGGCACACGACGGAGGCGTTCGCTTTGGCGAGCGTGATTACGGAACACTACAATGCGCCCTGGGTGCAGGTGACATCTTATGGCCTCGCGTCCGCGGTCGGTTATGCGCGGCTAAATAATAACCGGCATTGGCCGTCCGATGTGCTGGCCGGAGCAACGATTGGAACGTTCGTCGGCAAGACGATCGTGCATTTCAACGAGGGACATCGGCAAGTTAAGATCCAGCCGATTGTGGGGCCCGATATTCATGGCGCGGAAATGTCGTTGGCGTGGTGAAGAAGAAGTTGACCTTTGACCGCGAACCAGAAATAGAGCGCGCGGGACGCGCCGTTATTCGTTATTAGTTAATCGTTATCAGGGAGCGGAGGCGTCTCCTGAACGATAGCGTTCTTTGCAGGACCGGAATTCGACGCGCGGCGAATTGTCAATGTGCGTTCACGTAGAGCATCGAGCATTCGTAGCTTCTCGGCGATGGGTCGCGTCGCGAGCTCTTTTCGGAAGGCACGCTTACTCTGCTCAATACTTGCAGATTTCATCCTCTATTACTTTGGCGATTGGCATGCCTGTCTGCACAGTTGATACATCCGCGGGAAATATCACCGCGAACCCGTCGCAAGCAACCGTGCACACATCACGCCAACTCTTTGCTTCGCTCAGGACACCCGCACCTCCTCGGCGCGTGCCAATTCCAGTAATATCTCTGGCCGAATGCCTCATCTGCGCCAGCCTGAAACACGCTTTTTGCAAGGCGGAAGCCACAGCGCGACTACCCTACATCAACTCCACCCACAGAGATATTACTGTAGAAATTGTCGCTCGAACTGCTGCCACGCGCTACCCAAACCATGGCGCGCGAGGATTTCATGCAGCCGCTGAAGATCGAGTGCGCCCGCTTCGATGAACTGAAGCACGCGCGCTTTGTCTTTGGCCCGACCTGTTTCAAGCGCGATGGCGGCGATATGCTCGGCACTAAAGACACGCACAGGTGTTCCTTCTACATTCTTTTCCACAGCCGCCGCCAAGGCTTCTCGCAAAAGGTCAGTGCCGGCCGGAAGAAATTGGACCGGCCAGTCACCAATGACGACATACTCGCCTTGCATCGTGCAGCCACGATCGCGCAGGTATTTAAGAATCGGCTCCGGGCTTACAATCCGTGACCCGGGCGCGGTGTGAAATTCGACGAAAACATCGACATCAAGCGTGGCGACTGGCTCGAGGTAGAACGTCGCTCCGACTGCGCCGCCGATGGCGTATCGCTCAATCACACCGTCGGCCTGCATCCGGTTGATCGTTTCGATGACTTCTTTTATGCCCACGCTGGAAGAATTTCGCCGAAAAACCGAAAGCGGAAAAGCTGATTCGTCTAACCACGGATTACGCGGATGAAGCGGATTTCGGAAGCAAAAGCGGAAAAGTGGAAACGGCGTAAAAGGCGAAGGCCTCACGTGGTTGGCCGAGTAAAGGCGAGCGTCTTCCGCTGCGCGGTCTTGCCACGATTGGGGCGGGATGGTTAGACTGCGGGTGCCCCATTGAACACAAACTTCTGTCGTTACTGGATCACACGAGCAAATCGCTTCTCGTTTGGGTTTGTGGTGATGGTCGCGTTTTCGGGTTGCGTCACGCCGGCACTGGAAATGGGGCGGTTGGTCAAAGGGATCGCGTTGCCGGACCGCTGGAACGAGTTTCTGGCCAGCGCGGAGCGGGGCGAGATCGAAGAAGTCGCGGATGAACCGGACGAAAATGTCACCGCGGTCGATTCGGTTGGTTATCAGTTGGGCTTGGTAAGTGCCGCCACTGGTTCGGAAGTTTTCAAAGGCAAGTTTCGGCCCGAGGCCAAGACTTCGTATTCAACTGCGCCGAAGGAACCAGTCACGGTTGTCGATTCGTTGTTGAACGGGTTGCCAACCGACGCGCAGATGACGGCGCAGCATCACGAGTTGATAGCGAAGGATTCGAAACATGGGAGCCACGCGGCGCGGATCAATCAAGAGCAACGCAACGTGACGGTGATAGCGTGGCTCTACTGGGTCGGGAGCCAGAGTGATAACGATTATCATTGCATCCTGGGTGACACATCGGAGTTGAGCTCACAAACGGTGTTCATGAACGCGGAGGTATCGGGATTGCCGACAGCGAAATCGAAACAGCAAGCGTTTGTTAAACTGCGAGAGAATTTTCGCCAACTAATCGCCACTGCTCCGAACAAAAAGGGCGCGTTTGTCACGCCAGTCCCAGTGCGCGTTACCGGATCGCTTCTGTGGGACGGCGAACATCGCAACCCGAACAACGTCGGTCCGAAAAAGCCGGTGGATATTCGGCCCAAAAAAGCTTGGGAAATCCATCCGATCCACGACTTCGTTCACTAGCGCGAACGGGAGAGCTGAAAGCGGAACGCTATTTAATTTTACGCCAAACGACGTCTTCGTTGTTTCGCCTGTCGATAAGGCTGTCCACTTCGCCGTTGGCGGCGTCGTGAAACAAAATGCGGCCCTCGACGCCTTTCCGGAAGAAGAGGTCGCTGGCTTCAGGGAACAATTGTTCCTTCTTGCCGTTCCTCTCCACAAATAATTTTCCGGTCTCGGTGGTGACTGTCCGAGTTTGGCCGGGGGCCAGCTCATATTTCCCGATGTAGTCGGGAAATTTCTTTTCGTCGGCTTTGCCGATCGCCGGGTCTTCGTAATAGCGGTGGGCCTGGCTGGCGATGATCTGCCAATCGCCGTTGCGCCGGAGCCAGGTGTCGGTCACGTGATAACGCGCCCGCAAATTCTGACCAAAGATGGTTTCGGTTTCGTTGGCGTCGTAACTCAAAATGGCCGTGTCGCCAATGATCCGGCTGATGACGTTGTCGATCTTGATGGTGCCGGAATATCCATTCGGCAACGGGCTGATGTCGGCGACGAGTTTGGTTTTGTCGAGGGTGCGGCCTTTTTCATCGGAGAATGTGCAATCGTCGGCGAAATATTTTTTCCACGGGGTTTGGTTGCCGGAAATGATCGAGCCGTAAAGCTCTTGCGTTCGCCGGACAAGCTCGGCTTCGGTAATAGGCGGATCGGCCGCACGGAGGAGGACAGCGGACAGAAGACAGAGGACAGCGAAGCAGGAAACGCCTAACGGTCCGAGCCGGACTGGTATTAAACGTCGAACGCCGAATATTGAATGACGGAGCGAGAAGAGGAGGCGCATGAGCAAATTACAAAGTAGAAAGTAGAAATTCTAAAGTAGAAAACGGAGCGCCTGCGGCGCGGAAGGTTGGAGCGAGGAGCGGGGAGCGGGGAGCGGGGAGCGGGGAGCTTGAATAGAACGCTCACGACCAGCGACTAACGGATTAACGATCTATTATTAATATGAAAAGATTCACGAGTTTACTAATTGGTGTGTCGCTGGCGCTGGCTGGAGTCGCTTTTGCGCAGCAGCCGGAGGAGCAGGCGACACCGGGAGCAGGGAAAAAGCAGGGGGCCGAAGCAAAGCCGGGCAAATCTGAAGCCCCGGCGGCAAAGCAAACCGGCGCGATGAAAGAGACCGGCGCTGCAACTGAGCCGGGCGCAGGAAAAGGCCACAAAGCCAAAGCGGAGAAATCCGCGAGCGCGACCGAAACAGGCGTCTCCGGTCAAACCGGCGCCGCTACAACCACTGAGCCGGGTCCAGGAAAAGGCCACAAGGCGAAAGCGACGGAGAAATCCGCGACCGCCACAGGGACGGAAACGGGCGTTTCCGGTCAAACCGGAACTGCTCCGGTGACTGAGCCGGCCTCGGCAAAAGGCCGGAAAGCTAAAGCGACCGAGAAATCTGCGACCGCGGCGGAAACAAACATTTCTTCTCAACCGACCGCGAGTGCGGCACCGGGCGGGAAGCATCAGCACGAAAAAGGGATGAAGGCGACTGGCGCAAACGCGAACGTAAAGACATCGCCGAGTGCAACTCCGATAACTGCGGCATCAGCGAGCGCAGCTCCATCAGTTGCTGCGTCAACAAGTGCGGCTCCAAGTGTTGCGACATCCGCCAGTGCGGCTCCATCAATTGCGGCAACCGGCGGCGGCGTAACTAAGGCCGATCCGCAGAAGGTGCAGCAGGTCAAGCAACAGGTGCAGCAGATCAAACAACAGCATGTGAATTTCAAAGCGCAGCCGAGACCGGACAAGGTTCCGCCAGTCACATTCAATGTGAATTTTCGGATTCAAGGAAGCGAACGCTGGCAGGGTCCACAATACGAAGTGTTCCGTTCGTATCATCCGGAACGACACGATCGCGGCTGGTACCACACGCGTTACCAGCGCATCGAGCTGATCAGTGGCGGTTACTATTATTGGAACAACGGCTACTGGTATCCGGCGTGGGGTTACGATTCTGGCGCCGAGTATTATGCCTACGACGCCCCGATCTATGTGGGTCATCGTGCTGAGCCGCCGGACCGCGTGATCGCGGACGTGCAAGCTGAGCTGCAGGAGATGGGCTACTACAGAGGTGAGGTGGATGGGTTACTCGGGCCGTTGACGCGGGAGGCGCTCACTGCTTACCAAGCCGATCAAGGACTCATGGTCACGGCGGTGATCGACGAGCCGACTCTCGAATCCCTTGGGATGGGATAAATCAGAGGACAGAGGACAGAGGACAGAGGACAGAGGACAGAGGACAGAGGTCAGAGGACAGAGGTCAGCGAAATTTTACGAGAAGCCGCCGGGGCGTAAATGCTTCGGCGGCTTTTCTGTTTTGGGCGACGGAGAACCGCGGAGGCGAGAAGGAATTCGAAACGCGAAACGCGGATTGCGAACTCAAAACAAGATTAAGATTGAGCGGAAGAGGAAGAGGAACGCTTTTCTATCGCAGGGCGCCGTTGATGGAGGTGATTAATTTTTTCCAGTGCGCCCGCTCGTCCTCGGAAAGATCGGATGCTTGATGGTCGCGGGTCCAATGAACAAAAGCTTTGGCCAACCGATATTTGGAGAAGTCGCTAACTTCGGTTTTGAAAACATCGACGATTGAGCGCTCCGGTTGCGCGCTAGCGGTGGCGGTGACGTTCCAACCCAGCTTGCTCCGCGCAACGTGGATGAGGGTGTCGCGGAGTAAATCTTCAACCGCGGGTCTTTCGAGCGGGCCGTCGTAAGCGTCCTTGGTGCGAAGGATGGATTTGTTGCCGAGCGCGTGGACCAGCCGCTCCTGATGCGCAGCTTGATCGGGCGACATCTCCGAATCCAAAAGCGCTGCGACCTTGAGTTTGTGAGCGTGCAGAATGGTGGCGTAATAAACGACTTTGCCGGCGCCGCTGGCGGGAAGGAGCGAAATCTTGTCGTTAAGATCGACAATGCCGGCGTCGCGCAGTAATTGCGCAACCGCGTCCAGGTACCAGTAATCGGTCAGGCTTTCGAGAACGAGATTGCGGTGCTGCGCGAACAAACTTTGGGCCAGATCGTAACCGAGCGCTTCCTGCAACGGCAAAAGCGCGACCGGATCTTCGGCGGTAATGTTAGTGCGAACTTTGGTGCCCACACTGCGATCGGTCATTTCGATAACGCGAACGAGATTGAGCTCATCCGGTCCGACCAAAAAGGGCGAGTGGGTGGTGTAAAGGGTCTGGTTGGATTCGGCCAGGCGCGAAATGGTGGCGCGGAATTCGCGCTGTTTGAGGGCGTGCAGGCTCAAGCCCGGCTCGTCGAGCAGAAGGATGGCGTTCTTGAAGTTGTTCGCGCTCTCGGCAAAAAAGACGATGAAGAACGAAACCAACCACTGAAAACCTTCGGAGCGCTGGTCCAGCTCGATCTCGACCCCGACGTCGTCCTCGACAATGACCTTGAGGTATTGGCCGTCAGCGACAATGCGCAAACGCTCCGCTTCATCGCGTTTCAAATCGGGTCTCCAGGTGGCGCGAAGTTCGTCGGTCAGGCGAACACTGGCGGCGTTGAGCTGGTAGGAACGGCGATCGAGTTGATCGCGATACGTCTGGAGCGAGGCGTCGTCGCCCGCGAGTGGTTCGTCAGTTTTACCCAAGTTGGAAAGTTCGCGCGCGGTGAACCCGAGGAGTTTCAGGAGACACTTGTTGCCGTAATCGTAGTAATCGTCGTCGACCAGGTTTCGTTCGATGCGGGTGGCGAGATGCTCGAGATGGATCAGAGGCCGGACCCGGAAAAAATCCCGGAACCGTATGAAAAGCGGGAGACGTTGCTGCAAAGTCCAAAGCGCGGCGGCGCGGCGCTCGTTCGCGTCGATCGCCTTGATCAATTTGTCGTAACGTTTTTCTTCGGTCGCGTTTCCCTCTTCGATATTGGGAAAAACTTTTTCGAGCGCGAGTTTGAGGATCCGGGCAGCCTCGCCCTCGACTTCGTACTCGTCTTTCCATTGTTGGGAGAGCGCGACGATCGGTGTGCTCGGAGGATCCGGGGGCGACATGCCTTCCGGCGGAGGCGGAACGCGGCTGTCGACGTGCGCGCACAGCCGGGCGAGATCTTTTTTGAGGTCACCAAATTTGGTGACGGGTGGGGCGCCGACAAGGTTCTGCCAGAAGTCGTTGTCGAGTTTTCGGCCGACGACGTATTCGCATTCGCGGAACTCGGGCTCAAGGGCTTCCTTGTCTTCCGGGTCGAGTCCGAAGTGCGCTTCCACCACCGTGACGTCGCCCGGAAAGATTTTGCCGCTGCTAATTTCATCAAACTCGGAGCGCGGATAATCGCGCAGCGGATCGAACCCGCGCGTTCCCAGAGGCGGATTGATTCGCTGAATCGCTTCGAGCAGGGCCGTCTTGCCGGCCTCGTTCGGCCCGATCAAAATCGTTTTACCCTTTTCGACATCGAACCAGCCGCTATCGCGAATACTGCGATATTTGGTGACCCGAACGCGTTGCAAAAACATTCTGGGACGAGACTATTTGTTGGTCGATTTAAAGCCAAGAATGATCTTTTGGGAAAACGAAGCCGGAGGCTTCGAGTTATTGGTTATTCGTTAATTGTATCTCGGCAGTTTCCCACTGCGCTCGACCGTTACTGTCACGGCTTTACCGGCCATGTCGCTCATCCCATTCGCTCCATTGTTAATGGGGCAACTAACGCAAAATTCACTCCAAATTCAGAACGGCGCTGCGTAGGATTCCCGGCAGATGAAAGAATGGGCGAAGAATTGTGGATTTCGAAATTCGAATTGCGAAATAGGACCACTAGCCGATGACTGACTTGAAGGAAGACATCTCGTCCATGTTGCCGCGTGATCTGGATGCGTTGCCGCGGCAGGGGGGATTTCGATTGCGAGGGATGGAGATGACGCGGCTGGAAACTTTTATCGACGCCGCGTTCGCTTTCGCGATTTCGATGTTGGTAATCGCAGCGCAACAGATCCCCGATAATATCCAGGCGCTTCTGGCGGCTTTTAAAAATGTGCCGACCTTTGTTTGCAGCATTGCGGTGCTGGGCATCTTTTGGCGGGGCCATTGGTTGTGGAGCCGGCGTTACGGCCTCGAAGATGGGATGTCGATCCTGATCAGCTGGGCGCTCATTGTTACGATCCTGATCTTTATCTACCCGCTGAAGGCAATCTTCGGGGCGATGTGGTACCTCATTAGCAACGGCCAGATCGGCCAGCCGTTCTCGCTGCACACCACCGAATCGCAGGCCCGAATGATCTTTGCGATTTATGCGCTCGGGCTGGTTGCCATTTCCGCCGAAATCCTGCTCCTGAATCTTCGGGCCTGGCAATTGCGGGAGCCGTTGCGATTGAATCCCCTGGAAAGACTCATTACCCGCGGCGAATTATCAGGCTGGAGCGTTCCGGTCAGCGTCGGGATCGTGTCGCTAATCCTGGCGCTTATTTTGCCGGCCGAGCAGATCCAATGGAGCGGGTGGTTTTATTTCTCGATGATCGTCCTGGTGCCGCTGCACGACTATTTCCACAGAAGAAAGCTGAAAGCGGAATCATGCCGCTCTGCGGCGAACTAGAAGCGGGGTTCATTATTGGTGGACTAGCGGGAGCGTAAACGCTGAGGACGTAAAGCTTCGCACACGTCCCAAGGGTTTTATTCCAAGGGCACACCCGATTCGTTGGCCCGATCTTGGAAACTGACTTGCCGCTTTGTTCCGTCGGTTGCCTTCTGTTTGCGGACTTTCATTTCCCCGCTGGTCAAATACCGGGCGTAATCCTGGACGACGCTACTGGGAATTCCAACTCTGGCCACGATCAAGAGTCCGTCTTTGGTCGAAAGCATGTCGCCCAAGCCGGCCGGGAAAAAATTGGTGACCGCGCAATCCAAAATTTCTTTCGTAAGCGGCGGGTCTGTCCGAAATGCGGTGTGGGTGTCGTCGCAATGCGATCCGACCATTTTCGTGATTTGCATTAGGCTCAATCTATCAGGAGAGGCGGAAAACTGAAACGTTGAAACGCTGAAGGCGGGAACTTTTATGCTCGACTCAGTTGGAGCGGAAGCAATAGCCTCGCTTTATCATGAATAAAATAGTTCCCCTCATTACTACCGTCAGTGTGTGTTTGGCTCTGGCCGGATTAACAACCGCGGCGAAGCCAAAGAAGACTTCAACAAAAAGCGACAAGGTCATGGAGGTCGACCGAGTCGCGGTTTCCTATATCAAAACAAATCCGCCGCAGCTGAAGATCGAAGCAGAGGGCAAGACCAATACCGGCGGGTGGACCAATCCAAGATTGGTGGAGCGTGTTTACATCGTTCCGCCAGCCGATGGCATGTGGGAGTATGACTTTGTCGCCACGCCTCCATCAGGCATCTCCACCCAAGTGATCACTCCTATCTCGGCGCACACTGTGCGGCGCGACATTCCGCCGGGAATGAAGGGCGTTCGGGTCCACGCCAGTAAAAACTCAAAAGATGCTAAGCTGGAGCATCCGGCGGCCGAAAAGAAACCGTAACGCGGATTTTTCGCAGCGATTCAGTCGCAATTTCCTCGGGCGCGGGCGCGTTGGGTGCGCCGCCCATTGCTGCGAGTTTTCTTCTGGTTTGCAGCCGGGACGCCTGCCACGACAGCTACTTCGACTAACGCAGGTGCTTCCACGGTTTGTTCAAATTGATTCTGCGGAGCGTCGACCGGAAAAGTCGTTTCTAAAGAAGGCGGAACGATTGGCAAGGGCTCAGCAATGGGCTGGAAGTAATCGATCAACACCGGTTGATAGGAGATCTCGGGGATTGGCATTTCTATAGGAGGCGGAACGATTGGCGAGGGCTCAGCAACGGGCTGGAAGTAATCGATCGGCACCGGTTGATAACAGACCTCGGGAAATGGCATTTCCGCGGGCGACAGCGCCGGCAACATTTGGGCGACGGTCTGAAGCGTGGCGTCGAGCCGTTCCAGCGCCACCGGTTTTGGCAAGATCGCGATCGCGCCCGATACACTGGTGTCGTCGGAGGGCGACCAGGCGGTAACGAGAATGACGCGCGCGGCCGGATCTTTGGCGATGATGTGGCGACAGGCGGTGCCGCCGTTCAATTTCGGCATCCGGTAATCCATCAGGACAAGATCGGGATGATACAATGTGTAGGCGTTGATCGCTTCCAAGCCGGAGCCGACAACTGCGACGACGTCGTGATTGCAGTAACGAACCAGGTCCGCCAACGACTTTCCCACGTCCTTTTGGTCATCGGCGATCAATACGCGCATGGTGTCGTCTAAAGGAAGCAGTAAGCGCGCCTGCAAGCCGGCGTGAGAAGTTTGTTAGCGGTTAATTGTTGATAGTTATTAGGGAGACAACGCCAGAACCTTATCCGAGGAAATGCCAAGCTGGCGATTGAGCGCGCGGGTGCCGGCGCGCGCGATTCTCTCTAGAAAACGCAATTGGTTTTGATCGCAGACGTCGTGCCAGGTTGGTTTGCGCGCGAGCGCGAGCGCGCCGTTGGATTCAATCAGTGCTCCCCAGCCAATCGGGATTTCGGGTTCGCGAAACAGTTCCTTTGGCAACACGAGAAAAAATAGATTGGCGCAGCCATAACGAATCAGCGTTTCGAATTTGGTCCCGTCGAAGAGCCGGCTTTGTAACACGCGGGTTTGACGCAGCACCTGTTTGTAACCGCGGTGATCGATCGCTTCGAAGTTGTGCGAGTCGAACTCAGCAAAGAGCGAATCGTGCACGCGCAACGCCGGATAATGGACGCGCAGATTTCTTTCCAGCACTTCGCGGCGTTGATGCACTTTCTCCAACCGCCGGATCGTGGTCGCGGTGCAACCGTTGTCGCGGCGGAGATCGACCAGTGCCTGTTTACATTCGAAAATTGCGGTGGTGCCGATTCGTTTTCCGTTCGGGCGGTAGCCGGCGACGTCGGCGCGGTATCGGCAGTGGGGCAAAGAGACTTCCAGCGCGCACGTGGAGTAGCCTTGTTGTTGCGCCCAAATGAACGCAAGGCGCTTGAGCAGAAAATGCGCGTCGGTTTCCCCGGTGCGAGGCGCACCGCCATTATTATCTGACTCGCGGCCGACACGGCCGCCTCTACACCGCTGCGCGGAATTCACTCCCGGAGCCATTGCGCGAGTTCGCGCGCCCAATAGGTGACGATGATGTCGGCGCCGGCGCGCTTGAGCGAGGTCATGATTTCCAAAACGGCCGCGCGTTCGTCGACGATTCCTTTTTCGGCGGCGGCTTTGATCATCGCGTATTCGCCGCTCACGTGATAAACGGCGGTCGGTTTACGAAACCGTTCGCGCGCGCGCCAGAGGATGTCGATGTAGGGAAGCGCGGGCTTGATCATAATAATATCGGCGCCTTCGTCGATATCGAGCGCGACTTCGCGCAATGCTTCATCGGCGTTGGCCGAATCCATCTGGTAAGAACGGCGGTCGCCAAATTGGGGCGGGCTTTCGGCTGCGTCGCGAAACGGACCGTAAAACACAGAAGCGAACTTTGCCGCGTAACTCATAATGCCGGTGTCGGTGAAACCGTTAGAGTCGAGCGCATCACGGATCGCGCCGATGCGGCCGTCCATCATGTCGCTCGGGGCGACCATGTCCGCGCCGGCTTGCGCGTGCGAGAGCGCGGTCTTCACCAAAAGATCGACAGTCTGATCGTTGAGCACGTGGAAATGTTCGCCGTCGATGCGGGTGACGCCGCAATGGCCGTGGCTCATATATTCGCAAAGACAAACGTCCGTGATCGCGACGACTTCAGGGCATTTCTTTTTGATCGTGCGCAACGCTTTTTGAACGACGCCGTCCTCGGCGTGAGCGCCGCTCGCTTGTTCGTCCTTTTTGGCCGGAATTCCAAAAAGAAGAACGGCTTGGAGTCCGGCGTCGAGCGCCGCTCGCGCTTGATCGACAACTTCATCGACCGTGAACTGAAAAACGCCAGGCATACTTTCAATCGGGCGGCGTTGGTCGATCTTTTCGCTGACGAAAAGCGGGAGAACGAAATCGTGGGCGGTGAGATTAGTTTCGCGAACGAGATTTCTTAGGGCGGGAGAACGTCGCAAACGGCGTGGGCGATGAACGAGTTTTCGCACGGAGCGAGGGTACGCGCTGCCGCCTAACGGAGCAAGGCGGCAGCGGTCACAGATCAGAGATCAGAGGACGGAAGAGCAGACTTCCGAGAACCGGAGGCCGCCGCTACAGTGTTCGGAATGGCGCGCGGGGCGAATTATCTCTTAATAGACATTAGCAATTCGTTTACGAAGCTCGCGTTCGCGACGCGACGAAAAATTTCGAAACCAAAACGCATTGAAACGCGAGATTTTCGTAGCGCCGTGCTTCAACGATTCGTTGGCCGCCGTAAGGTCGACATGTTCGTGGTTTGTTCGGTTGTGCCGAAGAAGAACGCGGTTGTTCGAAAAGCAGCGAAAGGTTCGAAAATTTTGTGGTTAACGCCACGAATCAGACTCGGCGTCGGGATCGATTATCCGAATCCGAAAACGATCGGCGCCGATCGTCTCGCGAACGCCGCGGCGGTTGCTGCGCTTTGTGGTTGTCCGGCGATCGTGGTTGATTTTGGGACCGCGGTCACCTTCGACATCGTTTCGGCGAAACGAAAATACATCGGCGGGGTGATCGCGCCGGGCTTGGAATCGATGACGAATTTTCTGTATCAACGCACCGCGCTGTTGCCGAAGCTCTCGTTAAAGGAGCCGCGCTCGGCCGTTGGAAGATCGACAATCGAGGCGATGCGTTCCGGCGCGGTGATCGGTTATCGCGGGCTGGTGCGTGAGATCATCGACCGAATCAAGGCCGAACGTTTTCCCAGGCAAAAGGTCCACGTAATCGCGACCGGCGGCTATGCGGATTTGATCGCTAAACGCCTGAGGGAGATCGATTCAGTGCGTCCTAACTTGACCCTGGAAGGGCTACGCATCGTGGCCAATCTCAACCGCTGAAGGCGGGCGTATTTAGTGCTGTTTTGGGTTCTGCCCCGAACGTTTTCGGGGCAGCTACAACGCCCCCAAAAAATTCCTCTCAAAGCGCTAAAATTTAGGCTTGTCATCGGGCTCGCGGAGGGGTTTTATGTGGGGGAGGCCATGAAGATTCGCAAGATCGCGGCAGTCGCCGTACTCGTACTTGGGTCTTTGGCGGCGGACAATGTCGCGCCGTCGAAGGCGGAACTGGAAGGAATGTATGACAAAGCGTTTCGAGCATTCGACGCGAATAATTTTCCGGAAGCACTGAAACAACTCGACGCGATCGACGCGCGTCAACCTGACCTGGCCGAGTCGCAAAATTTGCGCGGCGTAATCATGATGCGCGAGGGTCTTTACGACAAAGCCGAGACCGCGTTGCGCGAGGCATTGCGGATCGATCCGAAATTTTGGAACGCGCGATTCAATCTGGCCGAGATCCCGTTTCTGAAAAAAGATTGGGTCGAAGCGCGTAATCGTTTTCAGGAGTTGCTCTCGAGCAACGCTTCCGAGCTGCAAGGCGAAGCGACCCAGCTGATTCAATACAAGATTCTCTTAACTTATTTGCTGGAAGGGAAAGAGAACATGGTTGATTCGCTTTTGGCCAAGTTCGAACTCTCCCCGGACACGCCGGCCGTTCACTACGCCAATGCGGCGATTGCGCTTCAGCAAAACAAACCGCAGGACGCGAAGAATTGGATGTCGCAAGCGGAAAAGAATTTCTCGCCGGCACTAAATAAACTTTTTGCCGAGTCGCTTTACGAAATCGGCTGGTTGCAAAAACAAGCCGGCCAAACGCGCGCGGCGCTGGAGTTGACCTCAGCTTCAGAACGCGCGGCCAAGGGCAAAGCGTTCGCACGCTCGCGGGTCGAGCAAGCGCGTCAGGCTTATCAGCAGCGCGATTTCGCTTCGGCTCTGAAATATGTGAACGACGCCGATGCAACCGATCCGAATCAGCCCGCGACGATAACTTTGCGCGGCGAAATTTTGATGGAGCAAAAGCAGTTCGATCAGGCCGAAGTCGAATTCAAAAAAGCGCTGAAGGCCGATTCGAAATTCCGCCAGGCGCAATTCAATCTCGCGCTGGTGCCGCTGAAGAAAAAAGATTACGCGGCCGCGCGCGATCGATTTGAAGCGCTCCTGAGCAAGGCCCCGGGTGGCGACAAGAGCGAAGCGGCGCAGCTGATCAAGTTTAACATCTACATGACCTGGCTGTTGGAAGGCAAAGACAGCCGCGCCCAGAAGTTAATGGAGCAATTCCAATTCACCGGCGACACGCCTGCTCTTTATTATGCGCAAGCAGGATGGGAGTTTAAGCACAACAATCCAACCAAGGCGACGGACTGGATCACGTCGGCCAAGAAAATCTATTCGCCCGCACTGAACGTTGTTTTTGCCGATTCATTCTACGATCTCGGTTGGATGCAGAGCCCGGCGCTCGCGACATCGCCGGCCCCGGCCGCGGAAACCGCGACTGCATTGGCTGAAGCGCAAACGGAATCAAGCCCGGCAATCGAGCCGAGCCCAATTCCGGGAGCCGCAGCGGCCAAGGGCAAGCTAGCGGAAGCCAAGACAAAACCGGCGATCGTCGGAATGGAGGCGACTGCTCCGAAGGCCCAAGAGCCTGCCGCCAGTACTGCGGTTACCGAATCCGCCGGCACTGCGCCGGGATCGATTGCGATGGGCAGTCCAGCCAGGCCGGAAGAAATTCCAACTTCGCCCGTACCAAATCTTTCGCCTGTCGTAGAAACACCGATCGCCGCAGCTAATGCGCCTGCGTCGGCGGCGGTTCGGCAGGAGCCACCTGCGGTAGCGAAGACCAAACCTGCGAAGGAGAAACCAGCTCAACCCGCGCCTCCGGTGGCGGCTGCGAAACCTCCGGTCGCGGTGCCCGCGTCGTCTGTGCCCGCGACTGCGCTCGCTCCTGCGCGGGTTGGCGAAGTTTCGAAAGGAAAATTCGAATCTGGCAATTTAATTGCGGCAATTTTCGTTTTGGCCGGAATTGGCCTCATCGTGTTCGTCGTATACGAAATTCGTGGCCGCGGAATTCATTTTCCAAGTTTCCGCCGCGCCGCGCCGGCGACTGGCCCGCAGCTCGAAGGCGCGGAACTTGCAGCTGCGGCTCCGCGAGCAATGAAAGTGATGCCGCGATTGAGTGGTGGTCCGCGACAGATCTCGCTCAAATTAAGAGCGTCTGAGCCATCGCTTCGTCGCGCAGTCGTTCCACTTGGAAAACCAGCCCGCGCATTTAACGGTGGAAACGGTGGAACGGTTTTGGAACCGGCGGTGGAAGGCAATGGCGAGCGCCAGCTCGAACTCGAGCCGGTGACGGAAACGTTCGAAGCCGTTGGCCCGGTGGTGGAGCTGGGCGCCGAGATGACGACAGAGGCGGTCGGCGAACCGGTTGCACAAGAAACCGAATGGTTCGCGCCTCAGCCGACCATGCAAATGCCGGAGCCATTCACCGCTCCGGTGGAAGAAATTAGCGTTCCCGAAATTAGCGCTCCCGAAATTAGCGCTCCCGAAATGAGCGTCCCGGAAATCACCGTTCCCGAAATCAGCGTTCCCGAAATCAGCGTTCCTGAAATTGAACCGGTGTTTGCGCAAGCAGCGCCTCTTGCCGAAACCGAGATCGAGCCTGTTGGTCAGGGTCAACCGATTCCTCAGTTGACGCCTGTGGAGGAACCGTCCATCATTGAAGTCACTGAACCTGAACCGGCCGGATTTGAGGCGCTTCGTCCACCCAGCGGACCGACTGTTTCTCCGGAACCTGTTTTTGAACCACGAATTTACGAACCAACCACACCAGTAAACATGCCTGAACCAGTCCAAATCCCAACCGCTCCAATGCGAGGCGGCGCACCTCAAGCCGGAGCGATGCAAACCGCCGTCCAGCTCACTTTTGCTTTTGAAATTGCGTCGATGCAGTTGACTCCAACCTTCAAGATGGGCGCGCTCCAATTGCGGCCGGCCTCGAAGGTGGTGACGATGCGTCTGGCGGGTGTTTCACCACAGCCGGCAATGAATCTGCAGGTGACATTCGAGATCGCCCGGATCCAGCCTGCCGGTGGGACGCTTGGAAGCGTGCGGCTCACTCCGTCACAACAGCAGCGTCCAACGGTTGTTGGCTCGCCTTCGTTCACCGTTGGAGGTTTGCATCTGGTCTCGGATTTCGCCGCCGCGCCACTTCAACTGACGCCATCGGCGCAGGGACAAGCCGCTGTGCACGTGGTTGCTCCGTTCCAAATCGCGACGGTGGAGTTTTCACCATCGTTCGAGATTTCGTCGATCGTCCTCAACTCGAATTCGAAGCAAGTGTCGGTGCAAATGCCGACCGCGGGCGGTGGACCAGTAGAGGGCGCTCCGGTGTTCGAGATTTCGAATTTGCAACTGACCGGCAGCGGCGAGATCGGAATGATGCAGCTGAACCTGCTCGGTCACGGTCCGAAACGCGCAGCCTAATCCGCAGCCTTAAATTCTTTCAGGGCGCTTCATGATGAAGCGCTCTGTTTGTGTACAGGCGATTATTTTCCTTTAGCGAAGTTGCTCCGGTTTAGTGATCGGAGCTCCTTGGGCAGGAACTCGCCGTCTCGGCGAATTAGTTTCCCGTCGAAGTAGATTTCCCCGCCGCCGTAACTCTTTCGCTGGATGTTGACCATGTCCCAATGGACCTGGCTGCGATTACCGTTATCAGCTTCTTCATAGGCCTGTCCGGGCGTGAAATGGAACGAGCCGGCGATTTTCTCATCGAACAGAATGTCGCGCATCGGTTCAAGCACGTGCGGGTTAAATCCAAGCGAAAACTCGCCGATGTAGCGCGCGCCAGCGTCGGAATTGAGGATCTTGTTCAGCTTCTCGGTCTGGTTGCTCGTCGCCTTAACGATTTTGCCTTTTCGAAAATCAAGCCGAATGCCGTCGAAAGCGACGCTTTGGTAAATCGTCGGTGCGTTGAAGGTGACATGGCCTTCGACGGAACTTTTTACCGGCGCGGTAAAAACCTCTCCGTCCGGGATGTTTCGGTCGCCTCCGCAGATGACGGCTGGAATTCTCTTGATACTAAATCGCAGATTGGTTCCCGGTCCTTTGATTTGGACCCGATCGGTTTTTTCCATCAACGCTTTGAGCGCTTTCATCCCTGGCTGCAGCTTTTCGTAATCGAGCGTGCAGACTTCGAAGTAAAAATCTTCGAACGCTTCTGTGCTCATGCTCGCCAGTTGTGCCATCGATGGGGTCGGCCAGCGCAAGACGCACCACTTCGTTTTCTTAACGCGGTGGTCCTGAACCGGCCGCATCTTTTTGGCGACGAGCTGCATTTTCGCAACCGGAACGTCCGACAACTCGGTGATGTTGTTGCTTCCGCGCAACGCAATGTATGCCTGCATTTTTTTCATGCGCGTGAGCTCGTGCTGCGAGAGGAGATTCAACTGTTTCTCCAAAACTCCTAAAGCGAGCTCGCGTCCGATCCGGCCGCGCTGAACCTGGACAAACGGAATCGCGCCCGCTTTTCGAGCCGCGCGAATCAGGGCAACCACCATCTCATCGGGAACATCGAACCCTTCGATCAAGACATTCTCGTTCCGCTTGAGCCTGGTTGAATATTCCACCAAAAGTTTGGCCAGCTTGTCGAAACGCGGGTCGTGCATAGGACGCTACAATTCCATTGCGTTTGCGGGACGCAACCGCCCCCGAGAAGACTTAAGCGGTCCGACGGAATCTTGCCGCAAACGCGCCGTCGAAATGGTCGCTGAATGGGAGCGATCGCCGTTCTTCCTCCAATCGCAAGATCGACATCGCGCGAAGAAGCGCACGAACGACATCTTCGTTTTCTTCGCGTTCAAGGCTGCAGGTGCTGTAAACAAGAATTCCACCGGGCTTTAATAACGGGACGACCGCGCGCACGATCTCGATTTGGCGAGCTTGCATGCGAACAAAATCGGCAGGCTTTAAGCGCCACCGGACATCAACGCGGCGGCGCATCACACCGGTATTGCTGCAAGGAGCATCGACGAGAATTCGATCGAACGGCGCGAGAATTTCATTCGATACCGGTGGTTTGGTCCAGTCCTGACAAACGATTCTGGCAATGTGAACGCCCAATCGCCGGAGATTTTCGTCGAGCAATGCCAATCGTTTCTGTTCGCGGTCGCAGGCGACGACCAGGCCGCGATCCTCCATTAACTCCGCGAGATAGCTCGTCTTGCCGCCGGGAGCGGCGCATGCGTCCAGAATCTTTTCGCCGGCTTGCGGCTCTAGCATTTCGCAGGGAATCGCGGTGCTTGGGTCTTGCACATAGCAATCGCCTGATTCCAGCGCGTTTGCTGGGGACAGGAGTTCGACAAAATTGGAGACGTTTGGCAAGGTTCGGGCGGTTCGATAGCGTTCGAGAAACGACTGGCGATCGATCTTCAACCGGTTGATCCGCGCATAAATTGGCGGAGGTCTGTTGTTCCAGTCGCACAATGCCTCGGTCGCTTTTCTTCCGAATGCGTTCTCCCAGCGCTCGATCAAAAATTTTGGATGCGACGTCCGGATCTCAAGTGGCTGGGTCTTTGCTTTTCTTCGTAACTCTGGGCCGCTTCGCGCGGCGGAACGCAGCAACGCGTTGACGATTGCGCGCTGTCGCTTTGGAGCGAGCTCGACCGTTTCATAAACTGCAGCGTGCTCGGGCGTTTTCGTGATGAAGATTTGATAGAGACCAAGGTGCAGAAGATCGCGAAGATCGACATCTACGCGCGCCCTTCGAAGATTGGCGATCCAGAAATCGAGCAGGGTGAGATTTCGTAAGACGCCGTAGAAAAGTTCGAAGGCGAATGCGCGATCGACGGATTGGAGCGGACTCTTGTCCAGCGCGTTGGCGACGATTGCGTCGGCGAATTGCTTTGTTGTTCGCCAGGTTCTCAGCGCGGCGAGGGCAACCCGGCGAGCGGAGGTTTGGGCCACGAATTAGCGCGGAATCGCGCTGGCGCGTCCGATCGAATGATAATGAAAACCGAGCTCGGCCATCGTCTCGGGCTTCAAGAGATTTCTGCCGTCGAACACGATGGGTGTGGTCATCTTTTGTTTGACCGCGGCGAGATCGACATTGGCGAATTCATTCCATTCCGTGGCGATGACGAGCGCCTCGGCGCCGTCCACTGCTTCCAAGGCGGAGGTCGCGAACTTGGCATCGGCGACCGCTTTGAGCTCGCGAGCTTTGTCCATTCCTTTTGGATCGTAAACCGTGACATGCGCGCCTTCGCGCAGCATCGCGTCGACCAATTCGATTGCGACCGAAGAGCGAACGTCGTCGGTATCGGGCTTAAACGTCAGACCCCACACTGCGATTTTCTTTTCGCGCAATACCCAGAGCGTGTCGCGGATCAGTTTAAGAAAACGTTCCTTTTGTCCGGCATTAATCGTCTGCACTTCTTTCAAGAGAGTAAACGGAACACCAAGTTGCTCGCTGATGTGAATGAAAGCGGCGACATCTTTGGGAAAACAGGAACCGCCGTAGCCGATGCCGGCATTGAGAAATTGGCGGCCGATGCGGCGGTCCATTCCGATTCCGTCCGCAACTTTCTCCACGTCGGCGCCGCTGGCGTCGCAAATCGCGGAAATGGCGTTGATGTAGGAAATTTTCAGGGCAAGGAACGAATTGGCGGCATGCTTGATCAGCTCGGCGCTGTTGATTCCGGTGACGAGCACCGGCGCCATGAAAGGCTCGTAAACCTTTTTCATCAGATCGACCGCATGCTGGCTTTGCGCCCCGATCACGATCCGGTCCGGGTGCATCAGATCGTGAATGGCGCAGCCTTCCCGCAGAAATTCCGGATTACTGACGACGTCGAACTTTGCGCCATGGCGATTGTAGCGCTTGATCGTTTCGGCGACGCGCTCGCCGGTTTTCACCGGCACGGTGCTTTTATCGACAATCACCCGATAATCGGTCAGGACATCGGCGATTTCGCGCGAGACCTTTTCAATAAAGCTAAGATCGACATCTCCATTGGGCTGGGGCGGGGTTGGCACTGCGATGAAAATGATCTGCGATTTATCGACGCCTTCGCGAATGCTGCTGCTGAAGTGCAAGCGGCGAGCGGAAACGTTGCGATGAACGATTTCCTCCAAGCCTGGCTCATAAATCGGAATCCGCCCGGCCTGAAGCGTTTTGATTTTTTGCTCATCGTTATCGACGCAGATGACGTTGTGGCCGACGTCGGCAAAACAGGCTCCTGTGACAAGCCCCACGTAGCCGGAACCAATGATCGCAATGTCCATGATTAGTTAATGGCGTCGGCTATCCGCTGCGCCAGAATCGCGATTCACCATTACGGATTACGAACGTTGATTGCAACCGGATCATTGCCCTTGATTTCCCGGATCAAAATTTAAGTCAAAACCAAACTTCGGAAAAGCTTTCAGGGTAAAGGTGAGGAGGATGCCGTATTCCTTTTTATTGCCGCTGTTATCTCGCACGACAGCGCCAAAAGAGGCGACCCAGTTAGTCAAGTCACGGTAGATGGCGTAGCGCTGTTCCTCGAAAATACCGACTGTGCCTTCGTATTGCTCTTGAAATCCAAAAGACCAGTTGTCGCTGATTCGGTAGTATCCGCCGACCACAAAAAGGCTGCTGTGTTGGAAGAACGGGTTGTCGTTGAGGTAACGATGTCCCGCGCTGACCTGAAGATTTGCCATTGGTTGCACAGAAATCGTTGTGTTGACTTCAGTAAAACCTGAACTGAATGCCGGAATCTGCGAATCAATTGAGAGCGACGCCCACGGCAGCGGCGTAAAGTGCAGTTTGTTGAAGAAGTTCGAGTAGGACCGGCGGTCGTAGGGGTTATCGAAGTTCACATCAAAAAATGTGTCCAGCTCCAGCCAGGTCACCGTCAAATCATCGCGCCGGGTCTCTAAGCGATTTCGAACTCCACTGCGCCAGATGGTCCAACTGGCGATCGAATCGATGCTGGTAAACTGGGGAAAATCGATCGGGCGCAACTGCGTTGAAGGTTCGAACCGATCGAATTGCAAAACGGCCGCCGGATCCAGGCCGTCGTTCCAGACGTATGAAAAATTTGTGAACGGCTGAATCACATGAAGCAATCCGTCCAAACCGAGCGCGCGACTCTCCACGTCTTCCCAGGTCCGTGAAAGTTTGAAGGACCCTTCCGCGCCGGCATTGAAAACGGTGCGTAGTTTATCGCCACCTTTTTGCAACGGCATGGCAAGTGTCGGATCCGGCAGGAGAAACTCCGGAACCAGGGGGTTAGGGTCCGGCGTAAATATTGTTTTCCCCAGATCACGTGTCTGGTCATAATAGGTTTCGCGAAAGCCGACTCGCGGCACGACGGAAAGCCAGCCAAAGTAGGTGTTCGGGTAGAGCAGTTGGTGGAAACTATCGACACGGACCGTGCCGTAATCTTCGAAATCTGATCGATCTGCAAAACGCCGATGTAGATCGGCCACACCGGTCTCGCCTTCGTAAAAAATGGGCCCACCAAAGAGAGCGTGACGTTTAACGTCGAGCACGACTTCCGGTAAACGCTCGGTTTGCTCAAAGAAATCGTTCGCTTGAAAACGGGCGATCGCAGTCAGCGTATAAAACGGATTCGTTTTGGCCACGGCAACCACGTTGTCCGGGACCGGGTTGATCCGGAATTCGCTCTGATAAAAGTCCTGCATCACAAATGCATCGCTCAGTTTTGTAACATCGACGATCCCATAAATGTCTGCGGTAAAGTCAGTGTGATCTTCCAAGCTCGCGCGATAACGGTCAGGAGATACTTCCCCACGCGGCAATCCCGTTCGATTGATATCCGAATTCTGGTCTTGGATGTAGTAAGTCTTCAGCTTCGCATTGCTGGATTTGTCTTTGCCATAATCGATGTCTGATTCGAAACCGACTGCCACGCCGCGCCGGCCGCGATAGTCCAGTCGAATCCGCCCTTTGATGTCGTCCGTTATCGGAAAGGTAATTTGTGAAAGGAGCGAAGGGCCCCAGGAGCTCAGATAAGCCGGTGAAATGGTGAAACTGAACGCGTCGTTGAGGGACTGATACATGTAGGGCCACCAAAAAACCGGAACCTTTCCGACATAGAATGTGACGTTTTGAAAAACGACGTGGTCGTTTTCATAAACACGCACCGTTCGCGCATGGAGGTGAAAATCTGGGCGAGCGGAATCATCGGTAGTAAAACTGGCGTCCTCCACGCGATAAACATTTGCCGAAGTTTCGGTTACATTTTGTCCGCTCAAGAAATAAGGATGATAATCGGTGCGCACGTTACTGGTGCGGATTTGTTTGGTGTCGATGTTGTAAACGCCGCGTTCGGCGACATAAATGCTGACATCACGGTAGATGCGCACATGACCTTCCACCGAGACTTCGTGTGTGCGTGAATTGTACTGAGCGAAGTCTCCGTAAATGTCGGTGTCACCGATGTGAATCGCTACGTTGTCGCGGGCCGTGGCCACGCCGTTTTCGTAAGTCGTTTCTCCACTCGAAGTAATCTCCACCGGCTGGTGATCGGAAACATTGTTCGCCGCGCCCGCCATGCCGGCCGCCAAAACCATAAAAAAAACCCCCCAGACCTGCGTTCGCATGGCGGACGCCGAAGGTACTGTAGCCGCCCCTGCTTGCAAAGGTAAAAGCGGGTCAGGCGCGGTCCTGTTTTAGATCGACAACCGCGCTCCTGCGGCTTGTTGATTTAGGCCGCAGCTCAGGACAATCGCTTTCCTGTAGGAGAACTCGTCCGATGTGGGAAAGTTCAGTCCAGCGTTCGGGTTCGAATGCGCAATTTCGGGCAGCCGCTTTGATCGCAGTGCTTGCGCACCCGCGATCATCTGCCAGATCCCGCTCGCTCCGACACTTTCGCCAAGGGCCGCTTTCAGGCTGTAAACCGTCGCCTTTGGTTGCTCGCGCTTGATTGCTTCTCGCTCCGCAAGATCGACAAAAGTTCCATTTGCGCTTGCGATGACGCATGCATGCTCAGCCGCAAGTTCTTGCACGATGCGGCGCAGAATTTCGTTTGCTTCATGGCGATGCGAAAAATTCCCTCCTGCGTCAATAGCGTCAATTTCGACTGCCCCTTCACGGGAAAGCAGGGCCGCGCCCGCACCCTCGCTTAAGATCATTCCGCGCGGCGGATCGGCAAACAGTTCGATCGGCGGCTGTTTTTTGAGCAAACGCCATTTGTGATAAGCATCGCAAAGCAACCAGTCTGCTTCTTCTGCACCAACCACGAGACAGAAATCGAGCGGCTGATTCTCCAGTAAGTCGTGTGCCATTTTGATCGCGAGCACGCCGACTGCGCCGTCCCCGACCAGCGTGTAACTCACGCCGGTGATTCCGAGAATCGCGGCCAGATGACTGGCAGGCGCATTGAAGACTGTTTCCGGAAAAAGCAATGGACTGGCCGATTGGGCACCAGCTTCGACGAGTCCCTGGTAAAAACGTTTCGTGTAAACGACGCCGCCATTCGAAACCGCGAAGAGTAATGCAGTTCGTTCCGGCTCGATCTGACCGATGGCCGATTTTGCCTGCGTGATTGCGTCCAATCCCGCGGCGGCCGCGAAACGCGAGATTGCGCTGGCGCGGCGAAGTCGCGGATGCGGCGGCAGATCTTTCAACGCTTCATCCGGGACTCGAAATGCAGAATAAATTCGATCCGAAACGGAATCGGATATTGATTGAGCTGTCGCTTCGTCACCGCGTAGTAAGCGAGCCCAAACCGCGTCGACGCCCCGACCAAGCGGTGTAACCCAGCCCATACCTGCGATGCGCAGGTTCATGCTGCGAGTTTCTGGATCAGGATAGAAGCATTCGTCCCGCCGAATCCGAAGGAATTTGAAAGGACGACATCGATTTCTGCTTCGCGCGATTCGTTAGCCACGATATTGAGGTTGAGACCCGGGTCGGAGCTTCGAAAATTGATGTTCGGCGGCAACAATTGCGCTTGCAACGCGAGCAAACAAATAACCGCTTCAATTGCGCCGGCCGCGCCTAACGAATGGCCGATCATGCTTTTACTGGAGCTGACAGGAACTCGATTGAATAGCTCCGTAATTGCTTTTCCTTCAGCCGCGTCATTGAAAACAGTCGCCGTGCCGTGCGCGTTGATGTAATCCACTTCTTCGGCAGCGCGATTCGCAATTTGTAACGCCTGCTCCATCGCGCGACGCGGACCGCTTCCGGATGGATCGGGCTGAGTGAGATGATGATTGTCGGTGGAAATTCCGTAGCCGATGATTTCTCCGAGGATCCGGGCATTGCGCGCACGCGCGGTTTCTAAATTTTCCAGCGCGAGCACGGCCGCGCCCTCGCCGAGAACCATTCCGGAGCGCTCGCGATCAAACGGCCGGCATTTCTCCGGAGTTGATGCTTGCAGCGAATCGAATCCGACGAAGACGAGTTCCGAAATCGCATCGTAGCCGCCCGTCAATACGCGGTCGTATCTTCCCGAGCGCACGCACTCGAATGCATGTCCGATCGCGTTTGTTCCAGAGGCACAAGCATTGGCGATGATCTGACAAGGCGCCGAAATTCCGAATGCTGTTTGCGCATCGATCACCGGTTTCTGCGGCGGATAGTTTGCGATCCATGCCGGCGAATGTCGCAACCCGCGATGTCGATGTAAGGCGCGATAATAATCTTCTCCAAAGGACATGCCGCCGCTGGTCGTGCCGATGACCGTGAGCTCCGGTTTGAAGCTGCCATCTTGCTGGAACAGTTCTTCGAGCGCCGTCATCATCATCCGGGTGGCGCGATGCACACGGCGGCTCTTGTTCCCGTTCTGCCCAGTATCGAGCAACCGATCGTCTGGAATTTGGCCGGCTGTTTTAGACCGGCACTTATCGATCTCGAAACGCGTAACCGGCGAAACACAGTCCTTGTTGGCTCGGAGCGAGTCGAGGGTCTCATTTAGTCCAGAGCCGAGGGGGCTAACGACCCCGGCCGCGACCACAGCCACCCGGGAATATCTTGTTTTTCCGCCTAGATCGTTAAATGTCGGCATCTTCGCCATCACTGCCCCGCGATTTTGGTTGCTTTCCAAACTGAAGCACCTTACACAATGTGCCCGAAAGGAGAAAACAGCAGCTCGGAAGTCCGCCGATTGTCATCTGAAATTCACTCAGCGGCGATTTGAAATTTGATAAGCGGGAACAGTGTCCTGGCGGCGTTTTCCAGATTAGACTCAATGGCAACTAAACTATACGTGGGAAATCTCCCATTTAACACCACCGAAAACGAACTACAGGAGCTCTTCTCGCAAGCAGGCGCGGTGCAGGAAGTCATGCTCATGCAGGACAAATTTACCGGCAAATCCCGCGGCTTTGCTTTTGTGACCATGGGCTCGGACCAAGACGCGCAAAAGGCGATCGCGGAAATAAACGGCAAGACTCTCGAAGGACGAGCGCTCACCGTTAATGAAGCGCGTCCGCGCGAAGCACGCCCCCCAGGCGGAGGCGGCGGCTATGGTGGCGGTGGCGGTGGCGGTGATCGACGCCGCGATGGCGGCGGCGGACAACGCCGGGGCCGTTAATCGGCTCGATTAGTTAATTATTTTCTTAAAAGCGGTCGCTCCGGCGACCGCTTTTTTGTCTCATTACGGCTGCGCCGGCCCCGAGGAGCGAACTACCTAAAACGACAACACTTTAAAGAAGGAGTTCCGATTATGCCCGACGATCCACACGCCCAAGAAAACATCGATATTCCACCGATCCCAAAAGAAACAGCTGGAGCGGTCGCCGGCGCCGCACTTGGCAGTATGATGGGACCCGCCGGTGCTGTCGTCGGGGGAATCGTCGGTGCAATTGCCGGAAAAGCGGCGAGTGAAGGCCGCCTTGCTCCCGCCGCGAAAAAAGCAGTCGCGCGAATTGTTAAACTGGCACCAGCCCGACGGCGAACGAAGAAAACTACGCGCGGCAAAGCCGCGAAAAGAAAACGTGCGAAATCGCGCAAGCGATCGGCCGCCAGGCGGACGAAAGCCAAACCGCGCCGAAGATCGACATCTTCACGTGGCAAAGCGCGAAGACGCCGACGTTAAGGGGCAAATAGAAAGTGGGCAGGGCTGGATTCGAACCAGCGAAGGCGTAAAGCCAGCAGATTTACAGTCTGCCCCGTTTGGCCACTTCGGTACCTACCCTCGCGCGTTTTGATATAGCTCACGCTCTGCCGCTCGCAACTATCGCGGACGCAGTCTACTCAAAAAATTTGGCGACACATTTTACCACGTACTGCTGTGCTTCGCGCGAGATTTCAGGGTAAATCGGCAACGCCAAACTTTCGCGCGCGGCGCGCTCCGCTTCCGGAAAGTCGCCCGCTTTGTATCCGAGGTATTCGAAGCAGGGTTGTTCGTGCAACGCCAGCGGGTAATAGATCGCCGTTTCAATTTCGTGTTTAGAGAGGTGCCCGCGCAATTCGTCGCGCCGCGGATAACGAATCACGTACTGATGGTAGATGTGATGGTTCTTCAAACCGCTCTCCGCATATGGTTCCGCCGGCAATTTGATTTTTTCGTGTAAACCAACGCGCCGGATTTCGTTCGTATAAAACTTCGCGGCTTCGCGTCGCGCCGCTGACCAATCGTCGAGATGCGGCAGTTTCACTTTCAGGATCGCCGCCTGGAGTTCATCGAGCCGGAAATTGCCGCCGATGAACTGATGTTGGTAACGCGCCTCCATTCCGTGCTGCCGGCAAACACGCAATCGATCAGCAAATTGATCGTTCCGGCAGATAACGAGTCCAGCGTCCCCCGCCGCGCCGAGGTTCTTGGAAGGATAAAAACTGAAACAACCGGCATCGCCCATCGTTCCGGCTTTGGCCGCTCCATTTTTTAGCGGAAATTCTGCGCCAATTGCCTGGGCTGCATCTTCAATCAAAATCAGATTGTACTCTCGCGCAGCGGCAAGCATTTCGTTCATGTCACAGCACAAGCCAAACAGATGCGCTGGAACGAGTGCGCGAACCAATTGTCGATTTTCATTAATCAATTTGCCCTCGACCGAATGGCAATATTTCTGAATGTACGCTTTTAGCGCCTTCGCCGAAATGTTGTAAGTGTCCGGATCGATGTCGATGAAGACCGGAGTCGCTCCCACCCGTGCGACGCATCCAGCCGTCGCGAAAAACGAATAAGCCGTGGTAATCACGGCATCGCCAAGCCCGATTTCGAGCGCCATCAAAACAGCGAGAAGCGCGTCGGTTCCGGATGAAACGCCAATCGCGTAGGGTGCGCCGCAGTACTGCGCTGCCGCCTTCTCGAATTCCTCCAGCTTTGGTCCAAGAATGAAGCGCTGGCTAGCCAACACTTCTTCGGTCGCAGCCCGGATTTCATCCGATAGCGCGCGGTATTGTTCAGTCAGGTCGAGTAAAGGAACGCGCATGGTCGATTAGATTGGCAGTTATCGGAGGCCGATCAATCCGAACTTTGGCGCGGGTAGCCTCGATTGACCTAAAACTCGGCCTCAGTTAGGCTTGCAGCCATGTCATTGTTGCGCGGGATATTTTGGATCGCTCTCTTTATATTCTTCACTTTTTGCTTCGTCGTTCTCTTCGAATACGGCACACACGACTTCACTAACGGCTTTCAAAAAGAATTCAGTCGGGTGAAGACATTTGTTCTGAAGCAGGTCGGCAAAGCGGAGAAACCGGAGAAACCGGAGAAACCGAACAAATAATATCCCTTACTCACTCGGCGAATTCGATTTCGGCCAGATTGTCGATGTAGCCCGCGCGGCGCGCGTCGGCCAGAAATCTGCGGATCGCAGCGCGTCCTGTTTCTCCGTAATCGCGAGTAAAATCGTTCACGTACATGCCGATAAACTTGCTGGCCAAGTTTTGGTTCATATCGCGGGCGTAAGCCATTGCATGCTCCACCGCTTGATCGCGGTGAGTCAGTCCGAAGTCGATGCTTTGGCGCATGATTTCCAAGAGATCGTGACGAACGTCAGCCGGAATGTCTTTACGAATCACATTTCCGCCCAATGGCAGGGGCAGCCCAGTTTCGCGTTTCCACCATTCTCCAAGATCGACAATCTTTTCAAAACCGGATTGCGCGTAGGTCAATTGGCCTTCGTGAATAATTAATCCCGCGTCGGCGCGGCCGCTTTTGGCAGCGTCGAAAATTTGGTCAAACGGCACGACCACGTACTTGAATTCGCCGAGATAAAGTTGCAGCGCCAGAAACGCGCTCGTCATACGACCGGGCACAGCGATCACAATATTTCGTAACCGCTGCCGAAGATCGAGGTCGTCATTTGGGGTTTGGGATTTGGTGCTTGGGGATTTCCTGACAAGGACCGGTCCGTAGCCGTCACCCATGCTCGCGCCGCACGGGAGGAGCTGATATTTGTCCGCCACATAAGCGTAGGCGTGAATGGAGATCGCCGAAATGTGCAGCTCGCCGCGCGTCGCGAGCTCGTTCAAAGTTTGAATGTCTTCGAGCCGGTGCTCAAAATGATAACCGCGCAGATCAATTTTATTTTTCGCGATCGCGTAGAACATGAATGCGTCATCCGGGTCCGGAGAATGTCCGAGCGTAAATACTTCGGGAGCGTGCCACATTGCCGGGATGCTATCTGTCAGCTAAAACGCGTGCAACCCTCGCGCGTTTCATTGCCATTTGCGTTATCCGAGCACTTCCGATAACCTCAGCCACATGGCGAAGATGGCGAAGACCGGTCTCGGCAAAGGTCTCGGCGCCCTCATCGGAACCCGCGTCTCTCCGCCGCCGAGCACGGCGGCCGCTACAGGAGAAGATGTCGATCTTGGCGAACAAATTCGTCGGGTCGGCCTCTCCACAATTGTCCCGAGTCCGCTCCAGCCGCGGAAAAATTTTGCACCTGAAGCGTTGCAGGAATTGGTCGATTCGATTCGGGAGCATGGAATCATTCAACCGCTCATCGTCCGTCGCGTCGATGGGCGGCACGAATTGATCGCGGGCGAGCGGCGCTGGCGAGCCGCGCAGGAAGTCGGACTCGCCGAGGTTCCAGTCATTATTCGCACGGCGAGCGATCTGGAAGTGCTCGAGCTCTCGTTAATCGAGAACCTGCAACGGACAGATCTCAACGCGATCGAAGAAGCGCAGGGTTACGCGCGCTTGGCGGAAGAATTTGGGATGAAACAGGAGGAGATCGCGCGCAGGGTTGGCCGCAGCCGGGCCGCGGTCGCGAATGCGATTCGATTGCTCGATCTGCACCCGCAAATTCAAATCTGGGTTACGCAAGATCTGCTTTCTGTCGGGCACGCCAAGGTTCTGCTGGGAGTGAAAGCTGTTGAGGAGCAATTGCGGCTCGCTGAAACAGTTTTGCGCCGCAGTTCGAGCGTCCGTCAGACCGAACGACTTATCGCGCGTCATCTCGGCGGCTGGAAAAGACGATCGCGTCAGATTGCAATCGTCACTTCGGCGACGATCGCTGATTTGCAGGACAAATTGCGCCAGCATCTCGGCACCAACGTGGCGATTCATCACGGGCCGAAACGCGGCCGGATCGAGATTGAATACTACGGCGACGACGATCTGCAGCGCGTCCTGGGCATTATCGGTTTAAATTCTACCGATCGCTAAGCGTCTGAAATGTCGTGTTCTTTGCGGCGAGCGAGTTTGGCATTCATCTACCTGATCGCTGCCAGCTCGTGCGCTAAAGCTCCTTCCAAAAAAATCTGGAGCGAGTTTTCGGGCGAGAAAGCATTGAATCATGTCCAGAGCCTGGTCGATCTCGGCCCGCGGCCGGCGGGATCGGACGCGATCGTCAGGGCGCGCGCCTACATTGAAGAACAACTCGAATCTTGCGGCTGGAAGGTGGCGGAGCAGCAGTTCACCGACAACACGCCGCGCGGTCAGGTCCGCTTTGTAAATTTGATCGCGCGTTTTGGCACCGCCGCGAAAACAACTGATTTGTTTTTGCTCTGTTCGCACTACGACACGAAAATCTTCGACACGTTTCGATTTGTCGGCGCGAATGATGCAGGCTCGAGCACCGGTTTGCTTTTGGAACTAGCGAGAGTCTTGGCGTTGCAGCCTCAACTCGCCGAAAAGATTGAACTCGTTTTCTTCGACGGCGAGGAAGCCGTCGAAAACTTTAGCGACAGGGACGGCATATACGGCAGTCGGCATTTTGCTCGCGAGCTTGCGCAAAATGGAACAGCCAAATCGTTTCGCGGCGGGATTCTTTTCGACATGGTGGGTGATCGTTCACTGGACATCACGCTCCCACCAAACTCCCCGTCAAAAATCACGGCGGACATTTTTGCATCCGCTGATGCGCTCAAATTGCGGAATTATTTTACCTATTTCGATCAGGACATAACGGACGATCACACACCGCTGAACGCGATCGGCATTCCGGTCGTGGACATGATCGATTTCCATTATCCGCCTTGGCATACCGCTGAGGACACGATGGACAAGCTAAGTGCCCAGAGCCTGCAGATTGTCGGCTCAGTGGCGGCATATTATCTCTCAGAATTCGCATTGAAATGAAAAGCGCGGCATTCTGGATTTCGCTTGCGGTTAGCTGCGTCGGCGGAATCTGCTGCGCTGAATTGACCGCGCACTCAATTGTTCTCCGCGACAAACTTGGAACTATCTGCGGTCGTGGCCATCTGTTGGCGCAGGTTCACGGCCGCGGGATTTATCAAACGGATCTCGATCGAGCGCTGGCCGAGGCGCGCTACGTTTCAGGGACGGAAGCGGAAGAGGGAACGAAGATCGAGAGACAGTCAGCCTTGACCGATCTTATCACGAACATCGCGGTGCAGTCGCGCGCGACCTGGGAAATAATTCCGCGGACGGAGATGACGCACGAACTCAACCTGCTCCGGTCGCAATTTCGCGACGATAAAACGTGGAGACTGGCATTGAATGGGAGCGATCTTTCAGAGTCATCGCTTTGGCGAATGCTCAGAAACGATTTGCGTTCCCGGCAATGGATTTCAAAGCAGATCGGGCACCAACTCGAGATTACCGATGATGAATGCCGGCGCTTTTACGATTCGCATTCGGCAAATTTCTTCGTGCCTGAGCGACTTCGCGTCAGTCATCTTTTTTTGGCGGCGCCGCCTGAGACTGCGCTCGAGATTGTTGAGGGCAAACGAACTGCGATCGAAGGACTTTCCGTTCGTTTGGCTGGCGGCGAAGATTTTGCCACGCTGGCGGCGCAGAATTCAGAAGATGAGGCGACAAAATTGCGCAGTGGCGATCTCGGCTATTTTTCCTCCAGTCGAATGCCTCCCGATTTTGTGGCAGCGGCGCTGAAACTTCGCGCGGGCGAAATCAGTCGGCCGATCCGGACACGACTCGGCTTTCACATTCTCAAATTGATCGACGTCCAGCCGGCGCGACAAAAGACATTCGATGAGGCGCGCAACGACATCGCTGTCGAGCTGGCAAATCAGAGGCGCGCGACGGCCGTGCAAAAGTTGAGTGATTCACTCGCGTCCCCTCGAGGGCTTTCCCGTCCACGTCGCTCGGCTCCCGCCGGCTCCGTTGTCGAACTTGTGCCTCTGGAATTTTCGATGTCAATTTTTACCCGATCGTTGGCGAAATCCACGCTCTTGACTTCGGTTTCCTCAAGAACTTCCGCGCCATTCTCCCTCGAATGGTCGAGCAATAACTTGTCGAAATCCGAACGCGTTACTTGATAAGCACGGTCACGCTGCGAGCGAAAACCATCTTTAAAGTAAAACTTTATACCCCGGGTTCCGCACGCCGCCATGATCTCGCCGCCAAATTTTGGCAGAAAAGTGCGGTCCAGCTTTTCGCGCACTCCAAGGCGATCGAACGTTTGAATACTGAAAGGCAGGAGCGATTCGCCAATATGGAAACGCGGGAATTTTTCGCGCTCAAACACGATTACCCGCCGGCCCGCTTTCGCGAGTAGGGTTGCCGCAGTGCTGCCGGCCGGCCCGCCGCCAATGATCGCCACATCGTACATCCCGGCTCTCATCGTTGTCGATGATAGCAAATTATCCAGATTTTGGTAGGAACAGCCTGCTGGACTCTTCAGCGCCGGAGCGCGGCGCGCCTATCGATTTGTGCTAACGTGTGCGCCAGAAGATGAAGTTGATCGATCGATTTGTCAGTCGTGAGCTGATTGTGAACGTGTTGTTCGCCATCGCCGTGCTGAGCCTTGTGCTCGTGGTGGGAAATATTTTCCGCAAGCTTCTTCCGTTGCTGGTGAATCACGACGTGCCGATGGAATATCTGATCACGTTCATCGCCTACGTGTTGCCGTTCTCACTCATCTTCACGATTCCCTGGGGATTGTTGACGGCGATCCTCCTCGTGTTCGGGCGGCTTTCCGCGGACAACGAATTGATCGCGCTGCGCGCGAACGGCGTGAGTGTTCCCCGCGTGTGTCTTTCGCTTTGGGGCGTCGCCCTGGCGTGCACTGTATTCTGCCTGTGGCTCAACGTGCAGGTCGCGCCTGCAGCACAGGAAAAACTGCGCAGCACCATTTTCGATCTCGCTACGCGGAATCCCATGGCGCTCTTTGGCAGCGATCAGGTGATCGATCAGTTTCCCGGGCGCAAAATCTATGTTGGGAAAAAAGAGGGTAACAAGCTTGAGAACATCACCGTATTCGAGTTGAACCAAAACTCGCTGCCAGTGAAGGTGACTTACGCGCGCACGGGGATGCTCGAAGCCGATTTGGCGAACAAGCAGATTCTCATGCACCTCTATCAGGCGCGTTATCAGGAGCGCGATCCAAAGGACCCGACCAACCTGCGAAAGATTCGTGACGGCATCAACATGGTGGAAGGCACATTGCCTATCAGCCTCGAGGAGCTTTACAACAAAGAGAAAAAACGGCCGAGCCGATCCGCGTTGTCCATCGAACAATTGCTGGAGCAATTGAAAAGCGAGAACAAACGCGAACGCAGCGCCAGTCGCACCGAAATCAATAAACGGTTTTCATTTCCGTTTGCATGTGTTGCGTTCGCGATAATCGGGGTTCCGCTTGGTGTCACGGCGCATCGCCGGGAGACCTCAATCGGGTTCGCGATGGGTTTGATCGTAGCTACGACCTACTTTCTCTTTGTCATCATTGGCGATACGCTGCGTGGGAATCCGCATGCGCACCCGGAACTGCTCGTCTGGTTTCCCAATGTTCTATTCATCATCCTTGGTTGCCTTTTGTTCCGGCGGCTGGCACGGCAATAAGCATGGATTTGCGCGCAGGCGAATGAGCTAGCCCGCGACTATGATCAGGCCTCCTCAGGCTTCGGTCCCAGCGAGAGTGAAGGTGCCTCTGCTGGGCGAGGCGCTCGACGTTGGAAGACCGGCATCCGTAATATGTTCCACAGATAAACAGCCACGCAGGCCAGAACCAGAACGGACGCATAAGGTCGGATGTGCTTGAGCAAGTCAATCGCCCAGAGCGTTGCTTCGAGTTTCTTATCAATCAGCATTACGTGCACAATCATCGCTGTGCTCGCCGCTGAGATAATGAAATGAATGATGCTCAATCTAAAACTGACTCCCAAGGCGACGGCGCTAACTACCGCACCCCAGACGAGGTAGCGCTCATGCATCTGTCCCAGCAGCGCAAACATCAGCAGCCACGGAGCGGTG
>DASQBB010000068.1:0-129654 GCA_035635435.1 Chthoniobacterales bacterium
CGAATCAATGCGCGCGTTTTGAGCCTGATCGTTTTTGCGGCATGACGTCAGCGCCAAGATCGACATCATCACTAAGCAAACGCCCAACGCCCAACGTTCAACGTCCAACATCGAATTCAGATTATGCGCGCACCGGTACACTGGCGGTGCGTTCGAGTTTGCCCCAGCTTACCCATGCGCCTTTGATCGCGCGGAGAATCGCTTTCCAAATGCAATAACTCAGCATCGGTCGATAGATCAGTCGCATCGGTAAAATCCGCCACGCGCGCGTGATGGGTTCGCGTTCCAAAATGCAAGCCAGCGTCGCGAGGATGACGTCCATCGAGAGGAACGTGATCACGAATGGGAGCACCGCGCTCCAGGCACCGAACGGAAGTGAAGCCAGCAAGAGAAGATCCACCACTGGTGTGATCGCCACCAGAATGATTTGGAAAAACCAAACGCTCGGCAAACTGAACCAGCCGAGCGCGCGATAGTTCCAGTTGAAAACCATGTCGCGATGTTTCCACAGACATTGCAGCGTGCCGTAAGCCCAGCGAAAGCGCTGTCGCGCCAGCGTGCGCACCGATTCCGGCGCTTCCGTCCAGGCGATTGCCTGCGGCACGTAGACGATACGTTGTCGATCTTTGTGCAGTGCCAGAGTGAGATCGGTGTCTTCCGCCAATGTTTGCAAACTCAGCCCGCCGGCTTGATCGATCGCTTCTTTCCGGATCGCACTGATCGCACCTGGCACTACGGTGATGCAGTTCCAGCGCATGTAGGCGCGGCGATCGAGATTGAATCCGCAGGTGTACTCGAGTGATTGGCACCGCGCGATGAAAGTACGCAAGTTCCCGACTTTGGCGTGGCCGGAAACGGCGCCGATCGTTTCATCGGCAAACGGCTCGAGCAACAACGCAAGCGTGTCGCGTTGAAAATGCGTGTCGGCATCGACGAACACAACAACGCTGTGACGCACAGCCGCCAGTGCGCGTTGCAGCGCGCGTGCTTTCCCGTGATTCTCCTGACGCAGCAAATGCACGCGTGGATCGACATCCGCCAGGCGCTCAACTTCCGCGCCCGTTTCGTCGCGAGAACCATCATCGACCACGATGATTTCGAGTTCGCCTTTGTAGTCCGTTGAGAGCAACGACTGCAGCGTTCCGCCGATCACTTTTCCTTCATTGAAAGCCGCCATCACGATGCTGACCGGTTCGGCGAACTCGCTGCGGGGCAAACGTCGAAAGCGATAGGCGAGAAAAATTACAACGAGCGTGCGCGCCACTACCAGCGCGGTTGCCACAATCATGAAAGCCCAAAGAAATTCTTCGAGCGCGTGATAAACACGAAACCCCGCGCTACTGACCATCCGCGCCAACGATGGATTGCCCGCTTGCAACGGCGGCATCACCGCGTCCCGCGTTGTTCCCAACAAGGTGCTCAACGACACAATCGTGTCCCCGCGCGTGTGTAGCCAATCCAGAATCCGCGGCAGCGCGGTCACGGTTTGCGAACGATCGCCACCACCGTCGTGCAACAAAATGATGCTCCCATCGCGCCGTTGTTGCTTCACTCGTTGCAGAATGATGTCCGCGCCCGGCTTCGCCCAATCCTGCGGGTCGATGTTTTCGAGCACAACCAGATAGCTCAATTCCTGCGCGATCTGCAACGGCATCAGCTCACTCATCTGTGAAGGCTGAGTGTCGGCGGCATACGGCGGACGAAACAACGTGGTCGAGCGACCGGTAATTGTTTCGAGCAAAAGCTGCGTCGCGTTCAACTCAAGCCGGACATGCTCCGGCCAGGCCAGCGCCAGGTTCGGATGATAATAGGTGTGGTTCCCAATCTCGTGGCCTTCGTTGACGATTCGCCTGACGAGCCCCGGATATTTTTCCGCGTTCACTCCAACTAAAAAGAACGCGGCTTTAACATTGGCCGCTTTCAAAATGTCCAAAACTTTCGGCGTCCACTGCGGATCCGGACCATCGTCAAAAGTAATCGCAACCTGATGTTCGCCACCGGCGCCTTGATGATACAGCGTCGGGAACTCGGGAAACTTTGTATATTTCGCGGTCAGATAACCTTCCGGGTCGATCGCAAGCTTGCGCATCCCGTCAGCGCGACTTTCATCCACCGTCACGATCTCGCCTTCGCCGACGTCGGTGATCGTGTCCGTGCCTTTCAACACTTCGAGCGCTTCGCGCGTTTGATTGTCGATCTTGAAATCCTTCGGAACAGCCAGCGCGTCCCAGATCGCGGGATCTTCCGTGCCCAGACGATAGAGCGCGAACCCTCCGGCTTTTTGCCCGCGCACTTCGCGTAATTGATTCAAGAACGTGACGACATCGAGAAACCAAACGGCGTGTTCCTTATCTTCCTCCTCGAAATAAAAATAAGGATTGTAACTCGGCCCGCTCACTTCCGTTGACTCGATCTCGGCATTATTGGCGCGGCTCATCGCCTCCGGGAAACTGATCAGCTCCGCTTTTTTGCCGCCGATCGTCCAATCGTAGCCGTAACTGCCAAGCGTAATGATCCACTGCTTGGTGTCGGTCTCTTCCAGTAACACGTGCAGCCAACCTTCAAACCATGGTCGCGACCCGAGCGGACCGGGCGGATCGATGTCCGATGTTTCATCGAAAAGCGACGCGACGAACCGATCGACGTTGTCCGAGAGCTCGTCGAAATCGATGTAATCCAGCTCCTGACCCGGTTGAACTGTTAGCCAAAGTTCTTTGTCGTCGTTGTGGAGCGCGTCGCAAAACTTGTCGATGAACGCAGTAATGTCTTTCTTGTAAACGGGATCGATCTGTTCCCAGTCGACCACAACGCCGGCGGCTTTCGCGTCGCGTAACGCCGCGACCACTTTGGCGAAGAAGTGTTCTTGTCGATCTACCGGACCGTGCGCAAGATTTTCAATCGCTTCGGGCTGCCATGTATCCCCTGCCAAATTTGTCAGCAACGGCATCAGCTTAATTCCTTTGCTCGCACAAAATTTTGGCAGCCGGATGTCGGGATCGATCTGAATATCACCGAACCCGTTCACCACCGTGATCCATTCCGGACACAAATGCGTGATCAATGACGCGTGCTCTTCCAGCGACCTGTAACTGTAGGGATCGCCATTGGTGTAAAACGCGAGACGCACTTCATTCGGCGGCGCTTTTTTGCGAGGCTTTGCCGGAGGCGCCGGCGTCGGCGTTGCGCCCGCCAGTTTTTTTGCAGCCTGTTTCGCCGCGGCAAATTTTTGCCAGAGCAGCGAGCTTGGCGCGGCCTGACCGGCGGGGTTCGCTTTTTGCAATGCCTTCAGCTGTCCCTTTAATTGTCGCAACGAAAACGGCACCCTCATCTGCGGCGCGACAAAAAGTGTTTGCACAAACAAAACCGTCCCGAGAAATGCGAGCACGCCGAAAATGAGCAACGCGAGGCGCAACCGCGGCCAGCGTTTGCCGGCCGGATCGGAAAAAACAAACGGCGTCAGCGCGCCCGGAGGAACTTCCTGCATGAGCCGCCTATTTTCGCTCACCGCTTGCGGAATGAAAGAGGGTTTGTCGTCCAAACCTGGCGTGCTGCCAGTCGACCGGAGTGGAACGTACAATTCCGCCCTACAAACTTCGCCCCAACTGCTTCGCGTTCTCGCGCAACAGCTCCGCTGCGCGCTTCATGTTTTCCTCATTGCTCATTCCAGACCGCGCGTTTTCGTAAACGCCGTCAAAAAGTTCGCGCACTTCTCGATCTTCGCTCGCCCGACCGACCATCGCGAAAACGCGCTTGCCCAGTTTGCGCGCCAGTTCCGCCACGCCGGCCGGCGTTTTTCCTTCGAGCGTTTGTCGATCCAAACTTCCCTCGCCTGTTATCACAAGATCGACATCCTTCATTTTCGATTCGAGCCCCACTGATTCCGCGACCACCTCGAAGCCCTGCCGAATCTTAGCGCCGCAGAAACTCATCAACCCAAATCCAAGCCCGCCGGCCGCGCCCGCGCCAGGTTCATCGCGATAATCGAAGCCGAATTGTTCGGCAACAACGTCGGCGAGTCGCGTTAACGCGCATTCGAACTTCTCGATTTGATCCGAGGTCACGCCTTTCTGCGGACCAAACACTCGCGTCGCGCCATTTTCTCCAAGCAACGGATTCTTCACATCCACCGCCGCGATGATCCTCGGTAACTTCAAATCCGTCGGCCTTTCGATTTTTGTCAGCCTGACTAAATCAAGCACGCGGCCATCCTCTTGCTCGAATTCGAATCCGAAACCCAACGCGCGCGCCATCTCGAATCCGCCGTCATTGGTCGCGCTGCCGCCAAGTCCAATGATGATTTGCTGCGCGCCGCGCCGTGCCGCATCCAAGATCATTTCTCCGACGCCGAATGTATTCGCAAGATCGACATCGTACTCGTTCCGCTGCAACCGCCGCATGCCCGCTGCCTCACTCATCTCCATCACCGCGAGTTTCTGGTTCTCGATCCAGGCGTAACGCGCTTCGATTTCGCGGCCGAGCGGATCGTGCGCTTTGCATTCTAACCACGAAGCGCCGAGAGCCTGCGAAATTACTTCGGCGGTTCCCTCGCCGCCGTCGGCCATCGGCACGATGTCGATCTTGGCGTCCGGTAAAACTTCGCGTAGGCCGGCCGCAATATTATCTGCCGCTTCGCGCGCGCTCAGCGCGCCTTTGAATTTATCCGGCGCAATTAGAACACGCACGGATTACGACTTCAACTTTCGTTCCAGAATTTCGCCGGCCAGCTGCGGATTCGCTTTGCCTTTCGACAATTTCATCACCTGACCTTTGAGAAAATTGAGCGACGCGGCATTGCCCGCTTTGAAATCCGCCGCCGGCTTGGGGTTGGCCGCGATCACTTCGTCACAAAATTTTTCGATCGCACTCGTGTCGCTCAACTGCTCGATCCCTTTTTCTTTCACAATCGCGGCCGCGCCTTTCCCGCTGGAAAACATTTCCGAGAAAACGTCCTTACCCTGTTTGCCGCTGATTTTTCCGCTGTCGATCAAGTTGACCAGCTCGTCGAGCGCTTCCGGTGGAATCGGACAATCGCTGATCGTTCTTCCGCTAGTGCTAAGCGCGCTCTGCAAATCGTTCAAGATCCAATTCGCGACGTTCTTCGGTTTCTTCGCAGCTTTGGCGGCCGTTTCGAAATAACGCGCAAGATCGACATCGTCCGCCAGCACGCCGGCGTCATACGGCGTGATTTGATATTGCTCGATAAACCGCGCGCGTTTTGCTTTCGGCAATTCCGGAACGCGTGTGCGCGCATCCGCCAGCAACGCTTCGCTCTTTACCGGGACCAAATCCGGATCGGGAAAATAACGATAGTCATGCGCCGATTCTTTTGTGCGCATTAGAAAGGTTTCACCGGCGGCATCGTCCCAGCCGCGCGTCTCCTGCTGAAGTTTCTCGCCGCGCTCCAGCGCTTCCGTCTGCCGTTGAATCTCAAAGGCGAGCGCGCGACGCACCCCGCTGATCGAATTCATGTTCTTGATTTCGATCTTCGCTCCGAGCTCCGCCTGTTTCTCCGGCCGCACCGAAACGTTGCAGTCGCAGCGCAGTTGTCCTTTCTCCATGTCTGCGTCGCTGACTTCGCCATAAATCAGGATTTGCTTGAGCGAAGTAAGAAACGCGAATGCCTCTTCCGGCGAATTAATCTCCGGCTGCGTCACGATTTCCATCAACGGCGTGCCGGCGCGATTGAAATCAATGCCGGTGCTGGTCTCGAAATGAAAACTCTTGGCCACATCCTCCTCGAGATGAATGCGCACTAGATGAACTTCCTTGTCCGATGTTGCGATATTTTTCTGCGCATCTTTTGGATAAGCGAGATCGTGCAACGGCACGCTGCCGTTTGCGCACAGCGGCATGTCGTATTGCGAAATCTGATAATTCTTCGGCATGTCCGGATAGAAATAGTTTTTCCGATCGAACTTCGACGTCGGCGCGATCTCGCAATTAAGCATCAGCCCGGTCAGCACCGTCATCCGCAACGCTTCGTGATTCATCACCGGCAGCGCGCCCGGCAAACCGAGGCAGACCGGACAAGTGTGCGTATTCGGCGGCGCCCCAAATTCCACCGGACACGCGCAAAACATCTTCGAGCGCGTCTTCAGTTGGACGTGAACTTCAAGCCCGATCGTCGCGAGGTATGGAATTGCAGATTTCAAATTGAAGATTTCAAATTTGCTGACGCCGATTTACGCGAGGCGACGAAGATCGCGACCAATTCAGTCGCTTCGTCGAGGAGAGATTGAACCCGTTTTAATGAAAGGAGCTTTCCTTCAATGATCAATTCCAACCACAGCTGTGTCTCGTCAGCTTCCTCAAGGACAACGCCCATTTTGGCAATGAACTCAATTTTGGATCGAGCGCGACATGCAGCGCGATAATTCGCCGCAACTGATGTGCCGCAGCGAACAAGCTGGTTCGCGATAGCGCGGCCCTCAATACTTTTCGGTAGCGCGGCCACCAGCTTCAGAACTCGAAGAGCGAATCGCTTCGTCCGCGTTTTCAGCTCTTCAGGCGTCATTTCGTGACAATCTGCAATTTGAAATTTGCAATCTGCAATCCGCGATTATTTCTGCGTCGCGTAAGTCAGTGCCGCGTTCAGATCGAATTTCTTCAATCGAGCTCGCAGGTCAGAGTCATTGGCCGCATCGATGATGCGGTGATCCTGGATCAACTCGAACAACTGTCCCTGGGCGAGCATTTGCGAGATCTCCTGGTCATTGCGGAGCGCAATAATTTTTGGATGCTCACTCAGCTCCCGCGCCCCGGGAAAAGATAAAAAGCGTTCCGCGTTCTGAGGATTGGCCGCGATTGCTGAAATCTTTTCGATTACATCGTAGGTCTTTTGTGGAACGACATCGATTTTCTTGACCGCGTTGCCGATCACTCCCATCTCAAGCGAGTTTTTGAGACGCGCCAAAGATGTCGTCAAAGGCGCCTGGTCTTCATTCGCTTCGCCTAAAAAGCGGCGCCGCACATCGACGGCATGAAGCACGCTTGAATCGCTCGCCTGTTCCCGCACTTGCGCATCAGCTACGGAACCGATCGACCGGACCGCGACCACGATCATCCAGACAAGGAACACACCGAAGAACACTCCGAGCAATGCGCCGGTCGATCCGTAAAGCAATCGAACGATCAAGGAATCATGTTGGTTCGTTCGCCGAAAAAGAGCCGAACCAATCCCGCTGATGAGAGCGTAAATGATAAGCGCAAAGAGGGCGCCCGCTAGGATCGACAATAACGCGTCCGGCATCCTGAAAAATATGCCGAGCAGGGGTCCAAGAAATTTGCCGCCGAAATATGCGGCGAAATAAGCGGCGATGAGCGCGCCCAATCGCGCCACTTGTCGCGGCAGGCCACGACGCCAACCCCGCAACACTTCGAACAGAATCAAAGCGAGCGCGAAAGAAACAAAAACGAGCTGCCAAAGCGGCGAACCGGCGGCGGCTTGAAGTTGCGAGTTCATTCTCTCGAAAAATTAATTGCGCGCTGACGGAGCGCGTGATCGCACAACACCAGCGCAGCCATCGCCTCGACCATCGGGACGGCGCGCGGCAAGACGCACGGATCATGACGGCCGCGGGCCGCGAGTTTCGTTTGTTCGTGCGACGCGCTGACTGTTTTTTGCTCGCGTGCGATCGTCGCCGTCGGTTTGAATGCTACGCGAAAATAAATCTCTTCGCCGTTCGAGATCCCGCCCTGGATGCCGCCGGAATAATTTGTCGATGTTCGAATCTTTCCGGCGCGCATTTCAAACGGATCGTTGTGCTCCGAACCGCGCATGCGGGTCGACGAAAAACCGGACCCGATCTCGAAGCCTTTCGTCGCCGGCAAACTGAGCATCGCTTTGGCAAGATCGGCCTCGAGTTTGTCGAAAACCGGTTCGCCCAAGCCGACGGGCGCGTTTCGCACCACGCATTCGATCACGCCGCCCAACGAATCGCCTTCGGCCCGAGTTTTCTCGATCAATGAAATCATTTTCTTTGCTGACGCGTTGTCGGGACAGCGGACAATGTTCGCATCGACATCCCCAGTTTTCACCTTCGACCGGTCGATCTTCGCCGAGAGCTGGTGGATTTGTGTGACGTAAGCGATGATGTCGATCTTCGGATGAAACGCCCGCAGAACTTTTCGCGCGACCACAGCGGCCGCGACGCGCCCGATGGTTTCCCGCGCCGAAGCGCGCCCCCCGCCCTGCCAATTCCGAATTCCGTATTTCGCTTCGTAAGTGAAGTCGGCGTGCGACGGCCGGAATTTTTCTTTTGTCGCAGCGTAATCCTGCGGTCGCGCATCTTTATTCCGAACGAGAATTCCAATCGGCGTGCCGAGTGTTTTACCTTCAAAAATTCCCGAAAGGATTTCGCAACGATCTTCCTCCTGCCGTTGCGTCGTGATCTTGCTTTGACCCGGACGCCGCCGGTTGAGTTCGCGTTGAACGTCCGCCGCGGAGATGCCGATCTTCGGCGGACAGCCATCGATCACGACGCCGATGCCGCCGCCGTGCGACTCGCCGAACGTCGTGACGCAAAAAAGTTGGCCGAAGGTATTGCCCATTGAGCGGGGAAATTAAGTCCATCTCGTACAATCACAAACGTCTTTGGGTAGCGCGTGAGACGCGCTACCTCAGATTGCTTCCAGGGCAGCCTTCAGGTCGTCGGTCAAATCGCGCAGATCTTCGACACCGACGGAGATTCGAACAAGCGAATCCGTGACACCCAATTTCTCGCGTTGTTCCTTCGGCACCGACGCGTGGGTCATGAGCGCGGGATGATTGATCAGGCTTTCCACGCCGCCTAAACTTTCCGCGAGCGAAAAAAGGTGCGTGTTCTCCAGAAACCGTCGTGTGCCGTCGAGATCCGTTTTTAAAACGATCGTGACCATTCCGCCAAAGCCGCGCATTTGGGTGCGGGCGAGATCGTGTTGCAGATGCGATTTCAATCCCGGGTAACTGACCGATTTCACTTGCGGTTGTTCTTCCAGCCAGCGCGCGATCTCGAGCGCGTTCGCGCAATGGCGCTCCATCCGCAGCGCCAGCGTTTTCAAACTTCGCAGGACGAGAAAACTGTCGAATGCGCCCGCGATCGCGCCAACCGAATTTTGCAGGAACCACATTCGATCGCCGAGTTCCTTACTGTCTCCGACGACAGTGATTCCGCCGATCATGTCGGAGTGTCCGTTTAAATACTTGGTCGCCGAATGGATCACTAGATCAAAGCCAAAGTCGATCGGCCGCTGGATCCACGGTGTGGCAAAGGTGTTGTCAGAGACTGAAAGAATTTTGTGTTCGCGCGCGACTTTCGCGATCGCTTCCAAGTCGATGATTTTGAGCAACGGATTGCTCGGCGTCTCGATCCAGACCATTCGCGTGTTTTTCTTAATCGCCGATTCGAAGCGCGACGCGTCCGTTAGATCGACATATGTGAAATCGAGATTCGCCGAGACGCGGCGAACTTTTTCGAACAACCGAAACGTTCCGCCGTAGAGATCGTCGCTGACCACGACATGCGAACCGCTTTCGAGCAAATCGAGCGCGGTCGACATGGCGGCGAGTCCGGAAGCAAATGCGAAGCCGCGTGTGCCACTTTCGAGATTGGCGACACACTTTTCGTAGGCGAGACGGGTCGGATTAATCGACCGCGAATAATCGTAGCCTTTGTGTTTACCGGGACTTTCCTGGACGTAGGTCGATGTTGCGTAAATCGGCGTCATGATCGCACCCGTTGTCGGATCAGGCTCCTGGCCGGCGTGAATCGCGCGGGTGGCGAACTCGTGTTGTTTCTTCATGTCGATCTAATTGGAATGCGCGCTAATTGTATTCGCGCTGCGGCGGCACTGAGGACTTCGGCATGTTCAACCGCAAATAGGAAAGCAAATCAGTCCGCGTAATCAGCCCGAGAAATTTATCGCCGTCCATCACAATCGCGACGCGGCCGCGATCAAAAACCTCGAGCAAATCGTTGAACTTCGTGTTTGGCGGAAGCGTTTCGAGTCGATCGGTCATCGCGTTTTTTACCGGATCGTTAAAGTGAGTTGAGTCGCGATGCACTTTCACCAGCACGTCGGACTCATCGAGAATGCCGATCGCGCGTCCACTTTGATCGACCACTGGCAATTGGGAAACGTCGGCGTCGCGCATCCGTTTAAACGCAGTGAGCAGCGTGTCAGTTGGCCCGACCGAAATGACTTCGCCTTTTTCGTAACGATGCGAAATCAAATCGTTCAGGTCGCCGTGCGGCTGGCGGTGGATGAAACCCTGCTCCGCCATCCAGAAATCGTTGTACATTTTGGAAAGATATTTGTTTCCGGTGTCAGCAACGAAACTGACGACGCGCTTGGGTTGCGTTTGCTGCCGGCAGTAACGGAGCGCACCCGCAACCAGCGTTCCGGTCGATGAACCTCCGAAAATTCCTTCTTTTCGCAACAGTTCGCGCGCGATCGCGAAACTTTCTTCATCGTCGATCTCGAAGGCGTCAGTCACGAGCGACATGTCGGCGATTTCGGGAATGAAATCTTCGCCAATGCCTTCGACCGCCCAACTGCCGGATTCCACCAACTTGCCGGTCTTAACAAATTCATACAACACCGAACCGGTCGGGTCGGCCAGGACCATTTCAATGCCGCGACGCGGCTTCACTCGATTAAAAAAGCGGCCGAGCCCGGTCAACGTTCCGCCGGAGCCGACGCCACACACGATTGCATCGACATCGTGCCGCATTTGTTCCCAAATTTCCGGGCCGGTCGTGCGCTCGTGCGCGAGCGGATTCGCCGGATTGCCGAATTGATTCACGTAAAACGCGCCTGGAATTTCTTCGGCCAGGCGCGCGGCGACGTCCTGGTAATATTCCGGGTGCCCGCGCGTCACGTCCGACCGCGTCAACCGCACTTCGGCGCCGAGCGCGCGGACATGCGAAATTTTTTCCTGCGACATTTTGTCGGGAATCACGAGAAGAACGCGGTAACCCTTTGCCGCGGCCACCAGCGCGAGACCGAGTCCAGTGTTCCCGGCCGTCGCTTCGATCACCGTGCCACCCGGTTCGAGTTTTCCTTCTTCCTCCGCGGCCTCAATCATCGACAACGCGATCCGGTCCTTGATCGAGCCGGTGGGATTTTGATTTTCCAATTTCAAAAAAAGCTGACATGGGCCGGTGTCGAACTGTGTGATCTCGACTAGCGGCGTTTCACCGATGAGCGAGAGAATCGCCGGCGGCTTTTTCGTTGACGTTGGCGCTGTCGAAACTTCGAGCATGTCTAAAAGAGTGTGAGGGTTTCGCCCGGATAGTCGATCACGACTTTGTAATTGCGGAGAAAATTGTAGCCGACGATGCCATCGAGCTTCGCGCCGATCGCAGTGTTCAACATCTCGAAGAAGTCTGCGACCACGACGGCCATGTTGTCGATCTTAGCACCACCGAGTTGAAATAACTGCAACGATCCCGCGGAAAAATCGACGGGCACGCCGCCGGTCGTGCTCGCGCCCACTGGCGAACTTTCGACACCGAGTTGCTTGGCAAGCTCGGGCGCGATCGCAGTGGTCGATGTGCCGGTATCGATCGCAAATTGAAATGGGCCGCGGCCGTTTGCGTGTACGTCGACCAAAAGGAGCGGCTTCGCCGGACTGGCCAAACGGATTGGCACTTCCGTTTTCGCACTGCGACCAAAATTTTCGACCCACTTCGGACCGTCAAAACGAATTTCGCAATCGCGGTAGTCGATCGTGACCCGAAAATGTTTCAGGAAGTTGTAGCCGAGATCGCCGTCTATTTTCGCGCCGATGGTCTTGCCGATCTGGGCAAGATCGACAATGCCAACATCGACATCGTGCAATTTGGTTTCGCCGACCGAGATCGAACCGACTTTCGCGAGCGACACGGAAACTTTGCCGCCGGCGCTTTGGCCTTCCCTTGAACCGATCACCTTTGTTTCGAGTTGTTTCGCCAGCTCCGACGAAAGCAGGGACGTGCCGGCGCCAGTATCGAGAATAAAATCAAACGGTCCGCGATCATTGACGTGAACCGGCAAAAGAATCAGCGGCTGCGCGCTACCGGCGAGACGAAATTTAGTGCTGTTCGGGGAAAGCGTCGCGGCCGTCATTCGAGCAACTTGGGTTCGCCCTTATGCGACCATTCCGATTTGCTATCTTCGATAAATTGCTGGAGCACGTCGAACCGAACCTCGCCGTAGTTCAAAGCGTAGCGAAGGTCGCCGCCTTTATAAACCCAGGTTGTCGGAATCCACGCGAGCGGCATTCCGGCAAACTGTTTGATCTTGTTGTCGCCGCGGCGCGGGCCGGGATCGGCCAGAACCGTGACGTTCGGTTGATCGGCGATTTGGAATTTGGAGAGCATCGATTTTCCATCGCCGCCATCGTTCCAAACCGAAACGAAATAAAATTTCACCTGCGGATTGTCTTTCACCATTTTCAACCAGCCGCCGTTTTTCATTTCCGCCTGACAATTGGAACACCACGGCGCCCAGAGATGGACGACGGAAAGCTCCGGCGCTTTGATTGCCGCGAGAATCTTTTGCTCGGCAGGCGGATTAACAAAGACATCTTTATCCCGTTGCGCACGAGCACAGAGTGGAACGGTTAAAAAAAGCGCCGCGAAAATGGACGTCCGCAAGATCGACATCTTGTCCGTAAATATGGAGAGAAACGCAGCGTGCTCAACGCTGACTTGGAGTTGTGTTTCCACTGAAACCGGCGTAAGTGGAGCGATCGGCTCGGAAATCAGGTAACTATGATGCCATCGACCAGCAAACGAACATCGACGGAAGTCTTCGAGTGCGAAGCGTGTGGCATCCGAAAGCGTCTCGAGTCAGCAAAACGGCATTGGTGCGATGTCTGCACCCGTGGCACGCCGGTGGAAATGCGCCGGACAAGGGACAAGTGGAAAACCACGAGCAGAGTTCCGAGCAACCCCTAGGGCAGACGACGCCAATCCTCTCAAGAGCATCTCGCCTCACGGATCAGGGTTTGACCAATCGCGCGAAAACGCCTACTTTGGCGCTCCGTTTTCCGATGCTTTAGCTGCACGGAAAGATCGATCCCGCCGGGGCGGGATCGCTGGCCCCGAGGAGGCCTTTTTTAATTATGGTGCAAATGCAGGATGTGATGTCGAAGTCGATACCGGAATTCCGGGAAGGAAGTATCGTCAAAGGGACCATTTTGGAGATTCGCCCGCGCGAAGTGCTGGTCGACATCAAGTACAAATCGGAAGGCGTCATATCACTGGCCGAATTTGAGGACGCCGCAAATTTGGAAGTCGGCGACGAAGTCGACGTGTTGCTCGAGCGGCTCGAAAATGACGAGGGCATGGTCGTGCTCTCGAAAGAAAAAGCGGCCTATCGCCAGAATTGGAACAAAATCGCGAGCGTGTTTCAGGGCGACGGCCTGATCAAAGGCAAGGTCAAATCGGTCGTCAAAGGCGGATTGATGGTGAACATCGGCGTGGAAGCATTTTTGCCCGCGTCGCAGATCGACATCGTGCCGCCGAAAGATTTACAGCAGTTCGTCGGCAACACCTACGATTTCAAAATCGTCAAGATCAACGATGATCGCCGAAATGTTGTTTTGAGCCGGCGCGAATTGATCGAGCAGGAGCGCAGCGAAAAACGGCAGAAATTCATGGACGGGGTAAAAGTTGGCGATCGCGTTACCGGTACGGTGAAAAATCTGACTGACTTCGGCGCATTCATCGATCTCGATGGAATGGACGGCTTGCTCCACATCACCGACATGACTTGGGGCAGGCTTGGACATCCGAGCGAGCTCGTTAAAGTCGGCCAACAGCTCGAAGTCCAGGTCCTCGATATTAATAAAGAGAAGGAGCGCGTTTCGCTAGGCCTGAAGCAGACCCAGAAAAATCCGTGGGACCAGATTGAAGAGCGCTTCCCCGCCGGTCAGAAGGTCAAAGGCAAAATTACAAACCTGGTTCCTTATGGCGCGTTCGTGGAATTAGAGGAAGGCGTCGAAGGTCTCATTCACGTTTCCGAACTTTCGTGGACGAAACGAATCATGCGGCCATCCGATATTTTAACGGTTGGCCAGGAAGTCGAAGCCGTCGTCCTCGGCGTTAATAAAGAAGAGCAGAAAATTTCATTGGGCCTGCGCCAGCTCGAACCGAATCCGTGGGACGAAATCGAGCATAAGTTCACCATCGGCAGTCGGGTGAAGGGAACGATCCGCAACATGACCGCGTACGGCGCGTTTGTGGAGCTCGACGAAGGCATCGATGGAATGATTCACGTTTCGGATTTGAGTTGGACCCGCAAAATCAATCACCCGAGCGAAGTCTTTAAGAAAGGCGATGAAGTCGAAGCCGAAGTCATCGACATCGATAAAACAAATCAACGGATCAGTCTCGGCATCAAGCAGCTGAGCGACGATCCATGGAAGAACATCGATCAGAAGTACAAGATCGGCGATCTGGTCAAAGGCAACGTGACTAAACTCGCCAGCTTCGGAGCGTTCGTGCAACTAGCGGACGACATCGATGGGCTCGTGCACATCTCGCAGTTGAGCGAAGACCACGTCGCGAAAGTAAAAGACGTGCTCAAAGTTGGCCAGGAAGTCGAAGCGCGCGTGATCAAGGTCGATAAAGTCGAGCGCCGCATCGGATTGTCGATCAAAGCCGCCAACTACTCCGAAGAACAATTGCGCAAGGAAGCCGAAACGTTCGACACGCTCCGTCCCGGCGAAGACATGGTTGGATTGGAGAAAGCATTCGCCGCCGCCGAGCAGGAAGAATATCGTCCCGGCGAAGCCAAGAAAGAACCGAAGGCGGCCAAGGAATCAAAGGAACCGAAGGCCGCAAAAGAGCCGAAAGAATCCAAGCCGAAAAAGTCGAAGAAGTAAAATCGCGCAGTCTACGCGCACACGCGCGGTTGCGTTCTCGCGCACGATTCTGTTGAATCGATGCAGATGAACTGGCGCCTCCTAACTGCGATCAATGCCGCAATCGCGCTGGTCACGGTAAGCGCGATAATTTTCGCCATCACGCGGCGGCACGCTGAACACACACGCACGGCTGTACGATCAAATCCAACCAGGGAGCAAAGTCAGGCGGCAGAACGAGAAGCTAAAGCTCGCGTCGAAGCACTCGACGATCTTTCGCAAGCGCGGGTCGACGATTTAGGCGCGGTGCCGGCGGCCGAACTGACTCACCTGATGGATCGCGCCAGTCCTGAGCAATTGGCAGCACTGGCCTTGAAATTTAACGATGCGCCCGTGGATGGACGCACGCTCGGCGGTATGGGTGTGTTTTTTCAAGCTTGGACCGAGCTTGATCCTAAAGCAGCGTTAACTGGGGCATTTCAACTGAAAGACGTAGCCCTGCGCAAACTTGCAGCGAACACCGTAGTCTATGCCGCTTCACCCTCTGCTGGACCGGAGTTGATAACCTTCCTCGCAGAACATCCAGACAAAGATCTGAGTATGGAATGCAAGAACTCATTTTTGCAGCCACTTATCGGCAGCTGGGCATTGCTAGATCCAGAAGCGGCAGCGAATTATGTGGACGAGATAGGCGACACCAAGAGCAGCTTTGGATATGACGCGAAGCGAAGAATCGCTTACGCATGGGGCACGCTCGATCCATCGAGTGCACTACATTGGGTGGAGAAACAGAAGGGTAACGAATCTGTGAACGCCGATTCGCTTTTTCAAGAGGCGATCATCGGTTGGTGCCTAAAAGATATGGCGGGTGCGTCGAATTACGTTCAGCAGCATCTAGACGATCCGTCAGCACGCAGTTCCGTGAGGGACGTCGCCCAGTCGATGTGCACACGAAGTATTGAAGATGCGACGAATTGGGCAGCCCGTCTTCCAGCAGGCGAAGCGCGTAGCGATGCACAATCACAAATTGCTTCAGTGTGGACCGAGAAAGATCCAGCCGCCGCAGCACACTGGGTTTCGACACTTCCCGAAGACGAGCAAACTAATCTTGTCAGAACAATTGCGAGTAATTGGGTGGATAGTGACTGGAATCAAGCGTCTCAATGGATCAACTCTTTGACGGGCGCTGCTAGAGATCAGGCGTTGGCAGTGGCAGTCCGTCGGGATGGAACCACTCCGATTGAGTCCTTGTCGCTAGCGCAAACAATGAAGGATGACGACATGCGAAACGGCGAGATCGAAAATCTGATCCGGCGGTGGGCTGCTACGGACGCAAAAGCGGCTGAAGGATGGGTTAATGGCAGCTCGCTTTCAGAAGAGCAACGACAAAAATTGCTAACGACGATTTCAGAAACCCAAGACGCCGCCACCGAAGCCACGGCCGAGCGAGTGATTATCGAGCACTGATCAAGTTATCCGGCCGCAGCAAACCGCGAAATTATTTCACCGCATCGGCAACGCGCTTCACAAGCTGATTGACTAGACTCACGTAACTATCGGTTCCCGGAATGCCGCCGGGAAATTCTGCAACGTCAATCACTGTTGCGTCAGCCGAGCGAGCGATTTTTTCCGCGAGCCGGCGATCCTGATACGGCTCCACCAGGATCGCTTTGATGTGATTTTCTTTCATTTTTTGGATCACGTCGGTGAGATGAGACGGCGCCGGCGGAATTCCGGGGCTCTCTTCAAAAAAGACGTCGATCTTTAATCCGAATCGATGCGCAAAGTAGGGCCAGGAATCATGGTAGGCGACGACGTGCTGATCCTGGTACGGCTGCAAAATAGCGCGCCATCCTTGCACCTTTGCATTAATGATCGCCTCGAATTTTTTGTAGTTCGAGTCGTAAAACGCGGCATTTGGTGGGTCAACCGTTGCCAAGGATTTCGCGATGTGCTGCGCGATTGACTTGGCGATCATCGGATCCAAAACGAAATGTGGATTGCCCCTGGCGTGCTCATCGCCGGCGCTCCTCGCCACGTTCGATGACGAATTGATCAGGCTGATTCCCTGAGAGGCCTGGATCCGCCCCGGCTTGCCGATGTTAATCTTCGAATTGTTCGCTTTTTGCAAAAGGGAGGATAACCAGCCGAGTTCGAGGTCGGCCCCGTGCTCGATCAACACATCGGCATCACGCAAGGAGGCGACAAAATTCGGACGCGGCTGAAGAAAATGTGGATCGTCACTCGGTTTCCCCAGCACCACGAGGTCGATCTTTTCCTTGCCAATGTCTCGCGCGAGCGAACCAAGATCGGGAAACGTTGCAACGACCTTTAGCTTTGCTTGTGCGACCAGCGAAGAAATTAGCAATAATGAAGTGATGGCGAGACTAATTCGTTTCATTCGCGACGTACCCTTGGCCGAAAGTAGGAGATTCCTCAACTTCGCGCGGAATGACAATCGCAGAGTACAGCAAAACGCGCCCTTCTGCCCCGCCCTGGGCGAAGCAGAAAAGGCGCGAATGTTAGTTGTTGACCCTCTAGAACGATCAGAAATTGTTAGTCATGCGCAGCTTCAGTCGAACTCGGGTTCGATTGTTAATCAGCACAGTTTTGTTGTCGGCGTTAACCGCTTGTGGCGGTCCTTCCCGCCAGATCGTCGGCAAATGGCGGACGTCGTCCGATCCGAACGCGGTCGTTTGGGAATTCGCCGACAATGGACTGGTCACGATCGGCAGCACCCGAGGCAAATACAGTTTCGGGGACAGCGGGCGAATAAAGATCCAGACACCGTTCGAGAAGTCGGTTTATGAAGTGACAATCTCACGTGATCACATGACTTTCAGAGAATCGACCGGTTCACGGATCGAGTTCGACCGAATCAAGTAGGTCGGAGTGACTTTCCCAGCTTTCAATGCGCACAACGCGCCTCACCGCCTGCTCGAACATTCCGCCAAATCATTAATGACTGGCGCATCATCGGCGCTCCATTTACTTCTTACTAATTGGCACAAAGGATAATATCAGATGACAGAGTTTAATCTTTACCGCGTCTATTATTACAGCGCGCCCCAGTACAACTGGGATGTGCGCATCGATCTCTATATGAGCGGAGCGGCCGTTGGGACGTTGCTCTTTATGAAGACAGGGCAATCGATCCCCGCGAATACAATCTCCGGCGGAATTCCCCGTCTCCATTATTCCATCAGTCATTTCCCGGCCATGATGTTGATGTTGAGAGAGGAGAAGCCGCTCTTTGTTAATCTCAACGAAAACAATGGAATTGGCACCGTTAGCACGACCGACGAGCCGGTGGGAGAACAAGAAGGCGTTTGAATCGCCGCCCAGTACGCAAAACGCGCCTTTCCGCTTCGCGTGAAACAAATTCGGCGAAGCAGAAAAGGCGCGAATGTTAGTTATCGAACTTAGTTCTTAATCCTCGTCGAGGATCACGCGGTCGACGAGCATGCTGTCGCCTTCACCCACGTAGTGAACGCGCACTGGCACGCCCACTCTGACGCGGGTGCGCACAGTGGTCTCGTCGAGTTCCTTACCGCTTCTGGTCACATAAACGACCTTTTTCCCGAAGCGATAATGTCTCGGGCCGGCACTTTCCTTCAGCACGATGGTGCTTCCCGGAGCAAACTCCGTGATCGTGCCGCTACCCTCAGTCGTGGTCGTTGTGGTGGTGGTTTCAGAAACCTGTGCCCACGCGAACGGAGCCGCGACTGCCAATGCCATACTTAGTACTAGCTTCTTCATTTATACTTAGACGCAGCGCCGCGCGCGCATATTCGGATTTCATTTTGCGTTTCTCGGTGATTTGCCGAGAAAGTCGAAATGCAACCAAGAATTCCTCGACTTGATCGACATCAATGACTGGTCAGTCCGCCGGTCACGCTTTTGGCTTGTCGTAGCAAGTGTCGGCTGTCACCCTATCAGGCGCAGGCGCATTCAGAAAACGAAAGGAGATCAATATGATTGGTCGGATTCTCGCGTTTCTTTACGGATTAGTTTGTTACCTCATCTTCCTGGTCGCGTTTTTGTACGCGATCGCTTTTGTCGGCAACATTGGTCTCGTTCCAAAGACGATTGATTCGGGACCGGCGGCGCCGCTGACAAAAGCGCTGATCATCAATGCTCTGTTGCTGAGTCTTTTCGCCGTGCAGCACAGCGTGATGGCGCGGCAATGGTTCAAGCGCGCCTGGAAAAAAATTGTGCCGGAACCAGTTGAGCGCAGCACCTACGTGATCCTGGCCAGTCTGATTCTGTTGCTCCTCTTTTGGAAATGGGAACCGATGAAAGGGATCGTCTGGGACGTGCGCAATCCAAACGGACGCACGGTGCTGGCGGGTTTGTTCTGGATCGGTTGGGGTCTAGTGCTCGCTTCAACTTATCTGATCGACCACTTCGGCCTGTTCGGGATGAAGCAGGTCTACAATTATTTGGTCGGCAAACACGACGAGCCGCCGCCATTTAAGACACCAACGTTGTATCGAATGGTGCGACATCCACTTTATCTCGGATTCATCATCGCCTTCTGGGCGACGCCGAAGATGACCGCCGGCCATTTGTTCTTCGCGATCATGACCACGGCCTACATCCTCGTCGCCATCCAATTCGAAGAGCGCGATCTGATTCGCTTCTACGGAGACAGCTATCGAAAATACCGCGAACAAGTTTCGATGCTGTTCCCGCTTCGCTTGCGGAAGCGATGAGGTTAGGCGTCTAAATTAACTTTAACCGGCCTCGAAACAGTCGAGGTATTTGATGCCGGAGCCGGTGTTGAAGATCACGACCCGCTCGTTGAGGTCGATCTTTCCGGCCGCGCGAAGCTTTCTGAGCGCGGCAAAACAAGCGGCCCCTTCCGGCGCGACGAAGAGACCTTCTTTCGATCCAACCTCACGGACGGTGCGAATCATTTCCTCGTCGTCAATGGCGATCGCGCCTCCTTTGGAGTCGCGTAGAATTCGCAGCATCAAGAAATCGCCAATCGCTTTCGGCACGCGCAGACCGGACGCGACCGTCTGCGCGTTTTCGAATTCGGCGGCGAATTTTTCGCCGGCTTCAAACGCGCGGACGATCGGCGCACATCCACTCGCCTGAACCGAAAACATTCGCGGACGTCGATTCCCGATCCAATCGAGCGTTTCCATTTCGTCGAACGCTTTCCACATCCCGATCAGGCCGGTGCCGCCGCCGGTTGGATAAAGAATGACGTCCGGTAATTTCCAATTCAACTGCTCGGCCAATTCGTAGCCGAGCGTCTTCTTGCCTTCGATCCGATACGGTTCTTTCAGCGTAGACATGTCGAACCAGCCTTCTTTCTCTTTGCGCCGCGCGATCTCCGCGCCGCAATCGGTGATCAGTCCGTCGATGAGGGCAACGTGCGCACCAAGCTCGCGACATTCGACGATGTTGGCGCGCGGTGTGTCGCGCGGCATGAAGACGTGCGCTTCGAGTCCAGCGCGCGCGGCGTAAGCGGCGAGCGCGCCACCGGCGTTTCCCGCACTCGGAACGGCGAGTTTCTCCGCGCCAAGATGTTTCGCCATTGAAACGGCCACGCTCATCCCGCGCGCTTTGAAACTTTGGGTCGGATTAAGCGATTCGTCTTTGATCCAAAGATCGACATCTAAATCAGCGGTAAATTTCTTCGCCCGCAACAACGGCGTTCCGCCTTCGCCTAACGAAACCGGCTCCGCATCTTTCGGGAGCGGCAATAACTCGCGCCACCGCCAAAGCGATTTCTCGCGGTTCGATAAACTTGACCGTTTAAAACGGTCAGGTTTGGAAAGGGCGGTGAGATCATAGATCGCAAAGAGTGGTTTGCCGCACTTGGTGCAAAGATTTTGCAGACGGTGCCAATCGTGCCGCAGACCGCAGGCGGTGCATTCGAGATGAGTCAGAAACATACGGAGTTGCCAGAGCTGTTACTCACAGATTACACAGAACCATCAAATGAGCGCAGCTTCCACAACACGCCGGCCGTGGTATCGGCCGTCGCTGACGACGCAAATCATGATTGGTCTGGTGGTCGGAGCGTTGGTCGGCTGGCTGCAGCCCGATTGGGGCAACAAAGTTTATTTCCTGCGCGACATCTTCATTAACCTGATCAAGTCGATCATCGCGCCGCTGGTTTTTTCGACCATCGTAGTCGGCATCGCCGGTGCGGGCGCATTGAAAAAAGTCGGCCGGATGGGCGTCAAAGCGCTGGTTTACTTCGAGATCGTCACGACCGCGGCGCTTTTCATTGGATTGGCGGTGGTGAATTTCATGAAACCGGGAGTCGGCGTCACGTTGGCGGCGACCAACACCGATGTCATAAAAACGATCGGGCAAGCCCATCCCAAAACATTCGTCGAGACGATCGTACATGCGTTTCCATCAAGCGTGGTCGACGCGATGGTGCGCGGCGACGTTCTCCAAATCGTCGCTTTCAGTGTGCTGTTCGCGCTCGCGGTATCTGCGGTTGGCGAAAAAGGGCAGCCGATTGTGCGCGCGATGGACAGTCTTTCCCAGATCATGTTCAAATTCACGAATTACGTCATGATGTTCGCGCCGATCGGCGTCGGCGCGGCGATGGCGCATACCATCGGCACTCAAGGACCGGGCGTGCTGGTTAATCTTGGAAAACTGATCCTCTCACTTTACCTCGCACTGATCATTTTCGTTGTGCTGGTTTTTGGAATCGTGGCGTTCATCGTGCGCCTGCCGGTCCGGCAATTTTTCCGCGCCGTCCGCGAGCCGGCGGCGTTGGCCTTCGCGACCACGAGCAGCGAATCGGCGTTGCCGAAAGCGATGCAGGCAATGGAACGGTTCGGCGTGCCGCGTCACATCGTCGGCTTCGTCATGCCGACCGGTTATTCGTTCAATCTCGACGGCTCGACGCTTTATCTGGCGATGGCGTCGGTGTTCGTCGCGCAGGCTGCCGAGACAACGATGGGCTGGCACATGGGACTCAGTCAGCAAATCACGATGATGCTGACGTTGATGCTCACTTCCAAAGGTGTTGCCGCAGTTCCGCGGGCGTCGCTTGTGATTCTATTGGCAACACTAAACACTTTCGTGCCGGAAGGACTCGGTCCAATCGGCGTTGCGATTATTTTTGGAGTCGACGAGCTGATGGACATGGGCCGCACCGCAGTCAACGTCGTCGGCAATTGTCTGGCGACGGTTGTCGTCGCGCGCTGGGAAAAAGAATTCGACGAAAAACGAGCGCGAGTTTTTGGAACAGCGCAGGAAGCCGAGCTTGATTTGAAATCCGGCGACGTTGCGTTCGCCGATGCAGTGAGGCAAGGCGATTAAGATCAGAACTCGGCGCTGCCGGGCGTGCGCGCGAATGGAATGACGTCGCGAATGTTTGAAACGCCGGTCACGAACATGAGCATTCGCTCGAAGCCGAGACCAAATCCGGCGTGCGGCACGGTGCCGTAACGGCGAAGATCGAGATACCATTTGTAATCAGACGGATTCATTTTGTGCCGGCGCATGTTCTCCTCCAACACATCGAGTCGCTCTTCACGCTGGCTACCGCCCACGATCTCGCCGATGCCCGGAACGAGCAGGTCCATCGCCGTCACAGTTTTCCCGTCGTCGTTCAAGCGCATGTAGAAGGGTTTGATCTCCTTTGGAAAATTGAAAACCGTGACCGGGCATTTGAAATGTTTTTCGGTCAGCCAGCGCTCGTGCTCCGATTGCAGGTTCAATCCGTACTCGATTGGAAATTCGAATTTCTCGCCGCTCTTTTTCAAAAGATCGACAGCTTCCGTGTAGGTGGTGCGTTGAAATGAGCGCTCCAAAACGAAATCGAGGCGTGCGAGCAATTCCTTGTCCACGAACTCGGCGAACAATTCCATTTCATCGGGACAGTTTTCCCGAATATCGCGAATGAGATATTTCACGATCTCTTCGGCGAGATCCATATCGCCGTTCAAATCGCAAAACGCCATTTCCGGCTCGATCATCCAGAATTCGCTGGCGTGTCGCGAAGTGTTCGAATTCTCCGCCCGGAACGTTGGGCCGAACGTGTAGACCTTCGACAACGCGCAGGCGAACGCTTCGGCTTCGAGCTGCCCGCTGACGGTGAGATAGGTTTGGCGCGCGAAAAAATCTTTCGCGTAATCGATCTCGCTGTCTTTCCGTGGCGGATTCTTGAGATCGATGGTTGAAACGCGAAACAGTTCGCCGGCGCCTTCGCAATCGCTTCCGGTAATGATTGGAGTATGGACGTAAACAAAACCGCGCTCTTGAAAAAATTTGTGAATGGCAAATGCCAATCGGCCGCGCACCCGAAAGACAGAGCCGAACAAGTTTGAGCGCGGCCGCAGATGCGCAATTTCGCGAAGAAACTCCGGGGTGTGTCCTTTTTTCTGGAGCGGATACGAATCATCCGCCGACCCGACGATATCGATCTTGTCCGCGACCAACTCCCATTTTTGTCCCTTGCCTTGCGAAGCAACCAACTCTCCGTGCACAACGATCGAAGCGCCGGTCGTCAACCGTTGAACATCCACATAGTTCGGCAGCGCATTGCGGGCGATAACCTGAAGATTTCGCAACGACGAGCCGTCGTTGAGCTCAATAAACGAAAAATCTTTCGAGTCGCGCCTGGTTCGGACCCAGCCTTGCGCCACAATTTCAGAAATTGGCGCGGCGTTTTGAAGCGCGTCTCTAACGCTCGTTGGAGAAAGGGTCGTCACGTGTTGAACACTGGAACCTGAAACGACCCCTTCGCAAGATCGACGTCTACATTTTTAACGCGGCGCGCAGATGCGGGACGAGACGCTTGCTGAATTCGACCGAATCACCGGCGGATAAGTGCGACCATTCGGGACACTGAAAATCTTTTAACTCGGGAAAGTCGGAATAGTAAATACCGGGCGCGCCGGTTTGTTGCAGCAACGGGTCCCACGTGCGCGCACGCGGTTGGTCGCGATCTTCAATCTCCTTCAAGCCGCCGCTGTGTGGAAAGCGGACGAAAACAATTTTGCCGCCCCGCGCGCGAATCTTCGTAACGGCGTCCGCGATATCGCGAAAACGTTTGCCGATTGCCTCGCCCATCTGCTTCATGAAAACATCTTTCGGGACGTACGTGGGCGGCAGCGGTTGAAAGAGCGGCAACCATATTTGCTGAATGCGTCTCGCGAGTTCGCCGTTCGGGTTCGCGCACTCCTCGATCATGCGCGAGCGACGTTCGCGATCTTCCGTGCCGAAATACGGGGGCAGCCGTGGCGAGATCTGAGCTCCGGAACGATTCGGAATCGGAAGGTTTTTCAAATAATCGTCGAGTGTCAGTTCCTCCTGTTTCAGAAACGCGACATGTTCTTCCAGCGGCATCGCGAGATACTGGCTCGCGCGTTGCGCCGGCGTTTGATTGTGAAAACGTTTCACCACTTTTGCGCCGCGCTCGAATGGCGGCGTGCCCGGCGGCGCGAAAAATAATCGCGGGACAATGCTGCAAATAATTGTTCCGTGGAAACTCTCGTCCTTCGCCAGATCTTCAAGAACGGGAAAACCGCACATACCGCCACCGGCAAGCTGAATCGGACGTTTGCCGAGACCTTTTTGGAATTCATCAAGATCGACATCGTACCAACCGCGCGAATCGCCGATGATCACGAGTGATTCAGGCTCAACCGCGCGTCTCCGTAGCGTCCACAAATCTTCATTATCGTTGAGCGTCGGACCGTAGCCGAGCGAGCGGACGTACAATTCCCACGCGACTGTCGCTGCAGTGACAACGATCGTAATCACAACCGCGATTCCGCGCCACGGCGCCGGCGGAATCGGTCGCTCAAATTCCAGCGGCGGACCGCCGTGAATCTGTTCTTCCCGCGAAGGTCTGCGGAAAAACATCCGCGGAAGGCGAAGCCGTTCTTTAAAATTGGAAATAAATGAACGCATTACTAGTTCCTTGAGTGAAGATAATCGCGAACGCCATGATCGATCCGATCGCGGTGATGGCCCAGGCCGGCAACCGCATTACCGTGGTCTCGAAAGATTCTTCGCGCATTGTCCAGTGCATCCCGATCACGCCGGCGGTAACGATTCCGATTTGCAACAGCTCACGCGTGCTCAGGATCATGTCGCCGTTGGGATGCCCGCCGAACATTCCAGTCAACATTCGGCTGGCGATCGTAAAATCGGCTGCGCGGAAAAATACCCAGGCGATGCAGACCGCACTGTAAGTGGCGAAGCCGGCGAGCAATCGGACCGGCAACGTTCCCGACCACGGTTTCTGTTCAAAGAAAATCCGGAAGATGCGCTCGATCACTAAATAAGAGCCGTGCAGCAAGCCCCAGACAACGAAAGTCCAGGCGGCGCCGTGCCAGAGACCGCCGAGAAACATTACGATGACCAGATTGAGCGCCATGTGAAACGGGCGGACCTGATTGCCGCCGAGCGGAATGTAAAGGTAATCGCGCAGGAAGGTCGAAAGCGAGATGTGCCAGCGCCGCCAGAAATCGGAGAAACCGATCGCGGCGTAGGGGAAACGGAAGTTGTCCTTGAGATGAAAGCCGAGCGTTAGCGCGGCGCCGATCGCGCAAATCGAATAACCCGCGAAGTCGAAAAAGATTTGTCCGGCAAACGCGAGCACGCCGGCCCAGGAATCGACCGCCACCAGCGGCCCGGCATAACCGAAAATGCGATCGGCTGGACCGGAAAGCAGTGTGTCGGCCAGGACAGTTTTCTCGAACAAGCCGAGAGTCATCAGCGCGAGTCCCCAAAGAAACTGGTTCGTTTTGAGACGCGGCGGATGTTTCAGCTGCGGGAGAAAATCGCCCGCACGAACGATTGGTCCGGCGACCAGCTGCGGGAAAAACGAAACCGCGAGAACGAAATCACGGAGCGATCGGGTCGGTTGCAAAACGCCGCGATAAATGTCGAGCGTATAGGAAAGCGAATGAAACGTGTAAAACGAAATTCCGACCGGAAGGAGAATGTCGAGATGGGGTGGCTGATAGATGATGCCGACGCGCGCGACCAACCACTGGAAATTTTGGAGCAGAAAATTCCCGTATTTGAAAAACCCGAGCATGCTCAGATTCATGCAAACGCTGGCCACCAGCCAGCGCTTCTTCGCGCGCAGATCTTTCGCTTTGCCAATTTGGCGACCGAGCCAAAAATCCATCGCCGTCGTCGAGAAAAGAAGCGCGGCGAAGGGCGGGTTCCACGCGCCATAAAAAATGTAGCTGGCGACCACGAGCAGATTTTTCCGCAGCGTCCATGATCCGATGCTCCAGTAGAGCGCTACGACGACCACGAAAAAAACGATGAAGGTGAGCGAATTAAACAACATGGCGAAAGTTTCGAGTTACGCCGCCGAGGACAGCGGTGAATTTACGCCAGGCATATTGAGGCTGATCTTCTAGAGGTTGTTTCCAAATCTGGCAAGATCGACATCTAACTTTCCGTGAAACCGTCTTTTCTTTTCGCTCCTGGCGCCGGCGCGCCGTCCTCGCATCCGTGGATGCAGCGTTGGAAGAAGCGGCTAACAGAAATCGGGGAAGTTGCGACGTTCGACTATGACTACATGCGCGAAGGACGAAAGCGTCCCGACCGTTTGCCGCAATTAATCGCAGCGCATCGCGCGGCTCTTGCGCGCGTCCGCACGAAAACATCCGCGCCAATCATTTTGATCGGAAAGAGTATGGGCGGACGAATTGGTTGTCATGTCGCGCTGGAAGAAAAAGTGAACGGCGTTGTGTGCTTCAGTTATCCACTCTGCGGCGGTGGCGACCATTCGAAATTGCGCGACCAAGTATTGCGCGATTTGCGCACGCCTATTTTTTTCGTCCAAGGCACGCGCGATCCGCTTTGTCCCTTGGATTTACTTGAAGGCGTTCGATCAGAAATGGTCGCGCCGAATTCTCTTCACGTTGTGGAAGGCGGCGATCATTCCCTGCTGGTTCGGAAAAAAGATCTTGGAAGCGAGACCCAGGACGATGTCGATCAAAGAATCGCCAAAGCGATCAGCGATTTTGTCGCGCGCGTCGTAGCCGTTCAGTGAATTGTTACGGTCGCTTTGTTTGGTTTCACGATCTTATAACCGCTCCCCGGACTTAAAGTCAGAATCGCTTTTTCGCCCTTGCGCGTCGGGAGATTGGGCGTGGCATGTAAGAGGACAGTGGCTGAGGACGCCCCGGCCGGGATGTCAACCTGCCCTGAACTATTATCCAAAGTGTATTCTGTTCCGAGTATCGCCCTGCCACCCATGAGATAATGAACCGTGACAACCTGCGACGGGTTAATCGTTGAAGCGGAGATGGTGTAGGTCGCGTCGCCACCGGGACTGACCGTGGTTGGCGACGCGCGCACAGTAATTGCCGGAGTTGCGACAGGACTCGGCGTTGGCGTTGCAGTCGGTATTGGCGTTGCCGTTGGTGTTGCTGTCGCGGTTGGCGTCGCCGTTGCAGTCGGTGTTGGCGTTACGGTCGGCGTTGCAGTTGCAGTTGCAGTTGGCGTCGGTGTTGGAGCTGGCGTTCCGGCTGGTATCGCTTGAATCTGCGCGACAAATGGATCGGGATCACCGGTGCGAGTGTCGATCCAGACTGGAATTGCCGGGACAGTTGAGTTGGTGGATTCGGCAATTCCCTGATAATCGCCAAGCATGTATCCGTCCGACGTGAGCGGCGCGAGCGAGGCGTCGCTCGAAACCGAAGTCACACGAATGTTTGGCTCCCAGGTCGCGCCAGCATTGAACGATTGCGCGTAGTAGAGATCGACCAGCGTGTTGGAGCTCGGATTGTTTCGATGATCGTAAAAAGAGACGGTCACAACCTGACCGTCCGGAGAAACGTTGACGGCAGGATTGAAGACGCCAATGCCCGCCGGGTTATCGCTGATCGCGATCGGAGAACTCCAGGTGTTGCCGCCATCGGTCGATTTGGTGAATGCGATTATCGGATTACCAGCCAGGCGGGTTTGATAAACGACATAAATATTTCCTTGGGTGCGATCAGCCGCGGCCGAGGGGAGAAATCCACCGGTGCGAATTGCCGGTTCGTTGTACTCGACCGCGTTCGTGATGAGTTTCGGTGCTCCGAAAGTGCTTCCGCCGTCGGTTGAAATGACTGCGTTTAGATGCTCGGGGCTGTTGAAGTTCCAATAAATGACCACCAAGTTTCCGTTTGGAAGAAATACAGCCTGCGATCCCTGAGCGTTGCTGGCCGATGAAGCGACTGAGCTAGCGCTGCTAAATGTCGCGCCTCCATCATCGCTGTAAGCACGCGCGATGGTTCCTCCCGCAGGGCTGCTACTGCTAAACGCGGTAAACGTAACGACCACGCGGCCGACGGTTGGCGTTCCAGCAAAGGTGTTGATGGCCATCCAGGGTTTGTCCGGAAAGATGCTGCTGCCCGGCTGATAGACGACGGTCGGCGATCCAAAGGTTTGACCGCCATCAAATGATCGACTGAGCAGGATCGCGCCGTTGTTGAAATTCGGATCGGTCGCTCCTTCGGTCGTGAGAAAAATGGTCCCGTTCCGATCAACGCCGGCCACCGGATCTGTGTCACGGTAATATGACCCGCCCACAGTTCGAGTAACATTCGGAATTAGAGCGCGCGTCCAATTCGCGCCGCCATCAGTCGTGATCGAATAGCCGCAATCCACTGCACCGCCGTTGGTGAAGCGGCCCTCCTGAAACGTGGCGACGACAAAATTCTGGTTCACGGGCGAGCGCGCGATGTGCGGTTCAGCTTGCGCTGTCATTCCGGGTGGCAAAGCGGACGGATCGTTCCCAAGGCGAATATTTGGGCCGACGCGAGGATCGAGCGCGACATTCAAGTTTTCTTGGATCGCGCCTAGGGGAGGCTTTTGTAAATTAGCCGGCGGCCGAACGAGATCGCCATTGTGATCGAGCAGCATCAGCGCACCGGAAGAGAGATGCTCGAGCTGCACGTTTGCGAGCGCTTTCGGCAACCGACTGCGATCAACGGCCGCGGATGAAGGCGCGTTCGGTATCGGTTGCTGCGCCGATGAAATCGTGATCGCGCAGAGAGCAGCAACGAACAGCCAAAGTGAGCGCTTCAAGCCATTACGATCAGCAAAGTTCATTCCGAAGACTCAAGATCGACTGAGCAATCAACTTAGCGGCAGCCAGTTGCCCGGTTGCGGGACAGGCTTTGTGCCGTTGAGGGAGAGATAAGTGTATTCCTGCAACAGGCGTTCATAATCGGACAGAAGCTTCATCGCGTCGTTCGGCTTGAGGAAATCGGTCTTGATCGCGACATCGACTTGCGTTTTCAACAAGCGCATCAATTCAACCTTATCCCATTGCGTCATCGCGAGCACTTCGCCGATGGTACTGCCTTCAATGACTTCCTCGATGTACCAGCCCGATTCTTCGTCGGGATCGAGAAAGACGTGCGCTTCGGTCACGCGGCCGAACAAATTGTGCAGATCGCCCATGATGTCCTGGTAGGCACCGACCATAAACACGCCGAGATAATAAATTTCGCCGGGAATGACGCGATGAAGGGGGAGGGTGTCGCGCACATCTTGCAAATCGGTGAACTTGGAAACTTTGCCGTCGGAATCGCACGTAATGTCAACGATGGTGCCTTGCCGGTCCGGCGGAGTGGTCAGGCGATGGATCGGCATGATCGGAAAAAGCTGACCGAGCGCCCAGTGATCGAGGAGCGATTGGAAGACGGAAAAGTTGCAGATGTATTGATCGCTCAGCGTCGTCTCCAGCTCTTTCACTTCCTCGGGAACAAACTTCAGGCCGCGGTGCATGTTCGCGATCTGTTGGGCAAGCTGCCAATAAACGGTGTCGATCTTCGCCTTCGACTCGAGGTCGAGCAGACCGAGATTAAACGTCTCCTGCGATTCTTCCTTGATTTGTTGAATGTCATGCAAACTCTCGATCCGATTGCCGCGCTTGAGCCGCTGTTTCACATCAAGAATGTCGTGAACGAGTTTGTGATCTTTCTCAGTGGCTTCGACTCTGATCTTCGGCGCGGTTTTCTCAATGGAACTGAATGCCTCGACCACGAGCACGGAATGATGCGCGACGACGGCGCGTCCGCCTTCATTGACAATGGCCGGATGCGGGACGCCCTCGGAATCGCACACGTCCATGATGTTCCAGACAACGTCGTTGGCATATTCCTGAAGCGAATAATTGGCCGAACTGTCGAAGTCGCTGCCCGATCCGTCGTAGTCAACGCCTAATCCTCCGCCAACATCGAGATATCCGAGCTCGTGGCCTAGCTTCGAAAGTTTGGCGTAATAGCGCGCAGCTTCACGCACCGCGCGTTTGATCGTTGAGATGTCAGGGACTTGCGAGCCGACGTGAAAATGAATCAGCTTGAGGCAATGAGACAACCCCGCCTCCTTCAACATTTGACTGGCGGCGACGAGATTGGTCGTGTCGAGACCGAACTTGGCGTTCTCGCCACCGCTCGGTGACCATTTGCCGGAACCTTTGCTGTGCAGCCGCACTCGAATCCCGATTACCGGCTCGAGGCCGACTTCCTTTGCAGCGCGGATGGTTTGCTCAAGCTCCTCGAGTTTTTCAACGACGATAACGACTAACTTGCCGAGTTTACGGCCGAGCAACGCGATGCGAATGAAAGCAGGATCTTTGTAACCGTTGCAGATGATCAGGCTCTCCGCGTCCTTGTGCATCGCGAGCGCGGCGACCAATTCCGGTTTACTCCCGGCTTCGAGTCCAAAATGAAATTGCTGGCCGGCATCGACAATCTCTTCGATGACTTCGCGCAATTGATTGACCTTGATCGGGAAGACGCCGCGATACTGACCGCCATAGCCGAACTCGGTAATCGCGTTTTGGAAAGCGAGATTGACCGACTCAACGCGGTGACGGAGCAGATCCTGAAAGCGAATGACGAGCGGAAAACCAAGACCGCGGGTGCGGGCTTCGTTTACAACTTCGAGAATATTTATGCTGCCGCCGTTTTCCTGAAGCGGCTTGGCAACAACATTGCCTTCGGCATTGACGGTGAAATAGCCGCTGCCCCAGCCATCAACATTGTAAGTCGCGATTGCGGACTCGATGTCCCAGTCTTTCATCTCTTCTTTAGCGCGCGGCGCTCAGCCACAGACGCACAATCAATCAGCGCACCAAACAATCAAGAACAGCGTGCAAGAATTTTCGGAAAAGTTATTCACAATTTTTCGCGCCGCTTGTTTTTCCTCTCCCTGCGGATAACGTTCGCGCGGGGATGAACAAAACGGTGATCGAAGTGCAGGTGCGGGCGGTGCTGCCGACGAGCGGCGGGTGCGCGGTGTTCATTGGAAACAACGACAAGGTCTTCATCATCTATGTCGATCAGACGGTCGGGAGCGCCATCACCATGTTCATGCGCGACATCACTAAGGAGCGCCCGCTAACGCACGACTTGATGGCGCACCTGATGACGGCGCTCGGCGCGAAAGTCGAACGCGTGATCATCAACGATCTTAAAAACGCGACCTACTATGCGCGGGCGATCATCCGGGCAGAAAACGAATTGCAGCAGAAAAAGATCATCGAACTGGACGCGCGCCCGAGCGATTGCATCGCTATCGCCACCCAACAGAAAGCGCCGATTTACGTCAGCCAGGAAGTTTGGGACGAAGTCGACGACATGAGTGATGTCCTCCGCAAAATGGAGGAAGAAGGGCTCAAGCCCGATCCCGAAACCGAATCGGAAGAATAAGAGCCGCGCGCTGCGGCCAGATTAGAAGTTCAGTTTTACCTGGCCCTCGTGGACTTCGGTCGGGCACGGAGCGTTTAGTGGAACGTCCGTTTGCGCTTCGCTCGCCTGAACAAGCTGATTGTCGATCAAGTATTTCTCGACTTCCTCACCGCTAACATCGGGCAGCATCTTGCCGTTGATTTCAACGCAGGGTGAAAGTGGCTGACCGCTTTTCGTTTCCATCTCCCAACGGAAAGCGGGGTTTTGGATGATGTCCTTTTCCGTGTACGGCAAATTGTACTTGGTAAGCACGGCGCGAACTCCAGCGCTCCAGCCGCAATAGGTTTTCAGGTAAGCGGTGATTTGGGGCGTATCCATTTAGGGACAAGATAACATGCGAATTCAAAAATTACAGTGCGGCGTCCGCCGAGACGGCGGCCACTACAATTTTTTGCGAAGAAAAGATCAACAGCTTTTAGGCAGCCGCGCTAAGAGCCCTGCCGGGAGCTCCGATTATCCCTGAGGCCGTGTTTGACGGAGCCCCCGGCGCCCTAATTCTAAATTTTGTGCCGGATTGGTCTGAGCGATTGAGTCAATTTTTGTAAACCAAGTTCAAGGCGCGTCTTAACCGTGCCAAGCGGCGCGCGAGTGACGGCCGCAATTTCGCGGTGACTCATTCCGGCAAAAAACGCCAGCTCGAGCGCTTCGCGCTGGTGACGCGGCAGCACATTGAGCCGACGATGCAGAAAATGGCGCAAGTCGGATCGCGAGATGTTGTCGCCGAACGAATGATTCTCCGGCGCCGCCGCCGGCTGTTCGTTGAGAAGCGCCTGATAACGTTCTTTCGCGCGACAATAAGCCTGCTTCCGGCGAAGCCGATCGATCGCGCGCCGGCGCGCAAGTGTGACAACCCAGCCGAGTAACTTGCCGGCTTTGGGCGAGTAATGGTCGGCCTCGTGCCAGATCTGCAATAGAATGTCCTGCAACACATCGTCAGCATCCCCCTCCTCGTGGACGACATTGCCGATGACTGACTTGAGTCTGCTGCCGTGGCGCGAATAAAATTCGTTCAGCGCTTCGGGCCGATGGTCGGTGATCGCTTCCATGAGTGCTTCATCGGAAAGAGGCGCGCCGTTTGCGGTGCTGTACTGCAAAGTTGGATTCAACATAAGTGCCTCCCTAACGAGTTTTTGTCGTTCCGTTTCATTGCCTCACCGAACGATGAGAAATCTTGAGGAAAGACGCAATCGGGGCAGACACCGGTTAAGCAGTAGGTCAAATCCTTAGACGCGTTGGACTTGAGCAAGAGCACAGGGCGTGGTGCAAAACGGGGATTTGAGATTTCCGAAGCGCTCGCAGCTACGGCCGCGCTTTAAGCGGCCGGCCGGAACTGGGTCGCGAATCTTTTAAGACGTGTCGTGAATTTTTCGCGCGCGTGAACGACCGTTTTTGGCGGCGCGGTCTCCTCTTCTTCCAACATCGACATCCGAGCCAGCACTGCGTCGTCGGGTATCACCCAATCCATCGGGATGGAGTGACAGCCGCGACTCGGGCAGACCAAACGCAATGGTCCTGTTCCACGCGTGCCCCCGACCACGAGAATCTCGTGTCCGGCGATAATTCGCCCGCAGGCGAGACAATAACGTTTCTCATCGAGCGAATGCCATTTTCGGTAGTGGTCCAACCTTTGAAGGATCTCGAGCTTCTCCGCGCTCGAGAGCTCGATTGGGGCGAGCAGTTGCATCGCATCAGAGAATGGCAGTCGCGACCCGCCGCGACAATCAGACGAACGGCGAATTCTATTATAGGTGAAAATCCGATAAGTGTGTAGCGGCCTAGTCTATAGCGAGGGAGAACGTTGGGCGGCGAAAGCTTTCCCACCAGGGGCCTTTGCCTATTTTCAGTAAAACCCACGTCCAACCGGAGCTGGTTGTGCGTTTTGAGAGTGGAATGAAAAAGATCAACGGGTTCAGAGCAAACGGGCGCCATCTTCTCGATTCAACGGCGGCGATGGAGCGAATGGAGCTTTACTGCGCTTCTCATCCCGGCAGTCCGTCGGCGGCCCGCCACCCGCAATTGCTTTATCGCGGTCAGCTTTGGATCGCTCTCCTCGGCCCGAGCGTGGAAGAAGGGATTGTCGGCATCGGCCAAACGGTTGAAGCCGCGCTCCGCGCTTTTGACGCGCAATATTTGGCCGGCCTGCGTCCGCCCACTCAGGCGCTCCGGCGTGGTCTTTACAATTCAAGACTCACTGCCGCTTAACATTCGTCCGTAATCGGTGCTAGAACTTGATCACCGTTCTCACCCCAACTTCGTTGCTGTAAAAGTCAACGGTCGACACCGTGCCGGAGTTTTGGCGCCGAAGATAGTACCCGCCTAACGACCAGTAGCGCGTCAGCAGAATATCAGCCGAAGGCTGGATATAATAATAATCGTCACTCAAAGTTGGAAGCGGCATGGGCAAGTCAATGGCGTTGAAATATTGCACGTGTTCGTAGCCGCCGATCACAGTCAGATACAATTGTTTGCAGACGCGATCCCGGATCATCGCGTTTACGCTTGTATCGACGTAATCTTGCGCGGTCGGCGCGGCTGAATTGTAAATTTGCCGGGTCGCACTCAACGTCACCCTGGTGCTGTCGCAGGGCAACCATGTGGTCGAGATCGAGAACACTGGTGTGGTGTAAGTTCGGCGAGCGATGTTTTCAAAATTACGGAATTCTTCGCCCGCAATCACGTCCAAACCGAACTGCCTGCTCGGCGTGTAATTCAAATGGGCATTCGCTCGCACAAAGGTCTGGTCCGGCGTGGGAAAATCGACCGCATCGTATCCGCCATCTACGCCGAGACCGAGCACGAGCGTTTGGCTAAAGCCGTGATTCAAATAAAAATTCGCCGCGTAGACTTCGGAATTGACCAGCGGCTCCGCATACTCCGTGCGCGTCATCCTGAACTCGGAGAAAATGAAATCATGCGGCGTCATGTTGTAGTTTGCGGCCAGGTCGGTGTTGAAAATGTTGAGATCGGTTCGTCCGGTAGGCACCAGGCTTAAGCGCTCCCCGCTGGAGGCCGCGAGCACGATGTTGTTCAGGATCGCCACATCCTGGGTCAATCGGAGGATGAGATTACCCGTTTTATAACCGGCGAGCACACGAATCACGTGCTGATTCGAATCGAATTCGTTGTGCTCATCGTAGCGAAAGAAGCTCGGCAGATAGTTCACCATTAGAAACGTTTCCTGCTTCGCGACCGCACCGATACCGAGCATCAGACTCGGTTGAATCTGGATGAAGTAATCGTCCAATCGATTCATGTGGCTCAAACTGATGTTATCGTCATAAGCGCCGCGGACGGACAGATGGAGCGCATATTCGAATGGGCCTTTGTTCTCTCCAAGTTGTGACGTGATCAGACCATTGCCAGTTGGCGTATCGTCCGCCGGCAACGGCGCTGCCGTCGACGAAATGGTTGGATTGATTTCAACAATTTGCCCACACAGTGGCCACGCGGTTAAGACGCAACCGGCCAGGAACAGAAAGAGCCGCTGGCGATGAGCGCCTTTTTTGCGTGCACAAGATCGACATCTACCCATGGCATTTGCGCCCGTTTGCCTAACGAGCGTTTCAATAATCCCGGGCGGCGTCAATCTTAATAAGGATCGTCGCTGCCCGACTTCCCTCTCTTAGCGTCTCTTCAAAATTGGCCTGAATTTTCCCGGTCAACGTTGCGTCAGACAGTAACGCTCTTGCCGTGGGACCAATAGATATTGGCAGCGAAGGTTTTTGAGTTCAAAAGAGAAAGGGAATTAAAAATGAAACTCATCATATTGGCGATAAGCACCGCACTCTCTTTGTCTCCGGCAGTGACCGTCAGCGCGCAAACCAGCAAGGAAGAACAGCCGAGTGGCGCCACTGGCAGCCCGACTTCGGCGCCAACCGCCAAAACAAAAACAACCAAGGACGCAGACCAACGGAATATCCCAAGTTCAATCAAGGACCAGCCTGAGTCCGTCCCGCGGGGCCGGAAATACCTGGACGACGAGCGCGAGGAGATAAAGAAGAGCATGCGGGAGATCCGAGAAAGGCGGGAGAGGGGCGAAAATCCACATCCGGCTGCGTCGCCGGGTGCGAGCGTAAGCCCCAGCGCAAGCGCAAGTCCAAGTGCAACCGCAAGCACAACGCCAACGCCGTAGCGTTTCGAACTGCTGGCCGCGGCGTGCGCTTTCTCAAAATCGCGCAAAGACAATTCAGCCTGCAAGGCACCCGCTTACTTCATCTTGCGTCTAGGCATCTGGGGTGGTTCGGACTAGAGTGGAGGGGCGCGGCTTGGGGCCGCCGAAGCCGCGGATCATTATTGATGAGGGCCATGCCCGCGAACAGAAAGACAAAAAGCTCGGGTGCGCAGCACTCATCCGTTAAGCGCAAAGCCAAACCGCAGTTCGGCGCCGACGGCGCTGCGGAAAAAGAGAAATCATCGGCAAGTTGCCCGATCGTGGGAATTGGCGGCTCGGCCGGCGGATTTGAAGCAGCGATGGAATTCCTACGCCAGTTGCCGTCGAAAACCGGAATGGCGTTTGTGATCGTGCAACATCTCGATCCGCATCACGCGAGCCGGCTCTCCAATTTGCTCGGCAAAGTCACGGCGATGCCAGTGAGCGAGGTCACAGAAACGACGACGCCAAAACCCAACACCGTTTATGTGCAACCGCCGAACAAATGCGTCATCGCCAAGAATGGCGCGCTCAGATTGGTTCAGCGTGAGGAACGACTCAATGTTGGGATCGACCATTTTTTTGAATCACTCGCGGAAGAATGTGGATCGCGCGCCATTGGCGTGGTGCTCTCCGGAACCGGAAGTGACGGCACGGCCGGTCTGCGCGCGATCAAAGCGGCCGGCGGTTTGACGTTCGCTCAAGATGAAGCAAGCGCGAAGTTCGACGCGATGCCGCGGAGCGCGATTCGCGCCGGGTTTGTCGATCTTGTTCTGCCGCCGCGCGAGATCGCGCGCGAAATCGAGCGCATTTCCAATCATCCCTATATCCGTGGGCCGCTGAGCGATCCGGAGGAAATCGAAAAAGCAGCCTATAAACAGGCGGACGATCTGGGCCGCATCTTTCTGTCTCTAAGAAAGCAAATGGGCGTCGATTTCAGCGCCTACAAAGAGACCACCCTGATTCGCCGGATCCAGCGACGGATGGCGCTACATCGGATCGAAAAGATAAGCCAATACGCGCGGTTTCTGCGCGACAACAAAAAAGAGATCGAAGCGCTCTTTGACGATTTGCTCATCAACGTGACCCGCTTTTTTCGGGACGAGGCGGTGTTTCGCGCGTTGAAGAAACGCTTCTTGCCGGCGCTCCTCAAAAGTAAAAGCAAGGATCGACAACCGGAGCTGCGCGCGTGGGTCCCAGGTTGCGCTACCGGCGAAGAAGTTTATTCGCTCGCGATATCCATTTTGGAAACGCTCGGCCGCGGTCCTTCCAAAATGCGCATCCAGATTTTCGGCACCGATCTGAGCGAGTCGGTGATCGAACACGCGCGGCTGGGAATTTATTCCAGCGCAATCGAGAAAGATGTTTCGCCGGCGCGGTTGAAACGTTTTTTCGTCAAGCGTGACGGCACTTATCAAATTCATCGCAACGTGCGCGACATCTGCACCTTCGCGCGGCAAAACATCACGGCCGATCCGCCATTTTCCCGGCTTGACCTGATCAGTTGTCGCAACGTGCTCATCTATTTGAGTCCGGATTTGCACAAGCGCTGCATCCCGCAGTTTCATTACGCGCTCAATTCCGGCGGCTACTTGATTCTCGGGCCCGCCGAATCCGTGGGCTTGTATGACGAACTTTTCAAATTAGAGGACAAGAAAAATAAAATTTACGCGAAAGCAGCCGTGACCACGCCGCACACGATGAACCTCATTCCGCAGCGTGGTCTCGAACTCGCGCACTTCGGCACAAGATCGACCGCCGGCGCTGGCGCAAATTTCGGGGGCGATCTTTTGAAAGTAGCCGACCGCATCATGCTAAGCGCCTACGCGCCGGCGGCGGTGGTGATCGATCAAAACATGCACGTGCAACAATTCCGCGGGCGCACCGAACTGTTTCTCGAACACGCGCCCGGTCCGGCGACATTCAATCTCCTACAGCTGGCGCGGCCGACGCTGGCGGCGGATCTGCGGGCCACGATTCATCGTGCGATCAAAACGGACAAACCCGCGCGGAAAGAGCGAGCGAAAGTGAAGCTCGGCAGCAGAAGCTACGAAATAAATATTCAGGCGGTGCCGTTCAAAATTCCGGGCGCCGATAAATCATGGTTGCTGGTTATTTTTGACGAGACCACCAAAGGCACCAAACAAGAGAAACGGCCGCGGGCGCTGGGAAAAACGGCGACGGAGCGGGAAGTAGGCGAATTGCGCCGCGAATTGGCCGCTGCCAAAGAATCGTTGCAAGCCATCATCGAAGAACAGGAGGCGACCAACGAAGAGTTGAAGTCGAGCAACGAAGAAATCGAATCGAGCAACGAGGAATTGCAATCGACCAACGAAGAACTGGAGACGGCCAAGGAAGAATTGCAATCGACCAACGAAGAGCTGACCACGTTGAACGAAGAACTGAGCAATCGAAATCTCGAGATGATGCAAATGACCGGCGAGCTGAACAATCTGCTGGCCAGCATTCAGATGCCAATCGTGATGGTGGACAATGCGTTGACGGTGCGGCGGGCAACGCCGGCCGCGCGCAGCGCCTTTAATATTTTGCCGACCGACATCGGACGGCCGCTGACCGAGCTGCGGCCCAACATTGGTCTGCCCGATCTGGAAAATATTTTGCGAGAAGTGATCGAAACGTTGGGCACACGCGAGCGCAGAGTCACCGACAGAGACGGTCGCAAGTACTCACTGCGAATCCGGCCTTACCGCACAACTGACAACAAGATCGACGGCGCGGTTCTCACTCTCATCGACATCGATGGAGCGCCAAACGGGCGCCGGAAAAAATCCAGAAGCGGGTTGGCGAACGAAAACAAAAAGTAGCTGAGGATCATGAAAAAGCTGAGCCAGCCCGTCCGGAAAGAAAAACGATCGACTCGTGGTAGCGCGAAGGTCGATTCCAACGGCCGGCGGGACAGGGGCTCATCGATTCATGGCCTGCGTCATCCCAAGAGCGAACTTGAAGCGGCAGTTCAGCGGTATGTCGATCTTTACGATTTTGCCCCGATCGCGTACGTCAGCTTTGACCGGGCCGGGCGGATCGAGGAAGCGAATCTGGCTGCAACCGAATTGCTGAGGGAGCCGCGGGATTTGTTAATTGGCCGGCCGTTTGCGTTCTATGTCGCGGACCTCGATTCGCTTCTGCGTCACCTGCTCTATTGCCGCACTTCGCAGCAACAGGTGAAGACGGAACTGCTATTGAAGAGCAGAAAGGGCGAACAAATTCCCGCGCTGGTTTTAAGCACTCCGATCACTTCGACGGCGAGAAACGGCGCCTTGCTCTATCAAACCGCCGTCATTGATTTGCGCGAACGCAAAGCGGCGGAAGAAGCGTTGCGTGCCAAGGAGGCCGAATTGGAAGCGATTATCAATCGCACGCCATTCATGCTGAGTCGCTGCACGCGCGATCTCCGCTTTCGATTCGTCAGCCGCGCCTACGCCGAGATGCTTGGTCGGCCAGCGGAAGAAATCAGTGGCAAGCCGATCGCTGAAATCGTGGGCAAAAAAGCTTTCAAGACAATTTTGCCTTACGCCGAAAAAGTACTGCAGGGCCACCGGATAGAATACGAAACCGAAGTTTCTTATCGCGGAGGTCGACCGCGGCCGATGCATTCTGTTTATACGCCGGATCGCGATGGGCAAGGCAATGTGATCGGATGGTTTGCTTCAATCATTGACATAACTCGGCGCAAACAGGCGGAAGATGCGCTGCGCCAATCGAAAAATCTTTTGGAGAAGCGGGTGCGCGCCCGAACCGCGGAGTTGCGAGCGGCGAATGAGGAACTCAACAGCGAGATCAGCCGGGCCAAGGGACTCGAAAGTCAGATTCTCGAAATCAGCGATCGCGAGCAGGAACGGCTCGGTCAGGAATTGCACGACGGGCTTTGCCAGCAATTGACCGCGATTGGGTTCCTGGCCCGCGCTACCGCGCTGCGCTTAAAAGACCATCGCGTGGTGCAGCAAGACGATCTGGAAAAAATCGCACAGCTAATCAACAGCTCGGTCATGGACGCGCACAACATCGCGCGCGATCTGCACAAGGAAGAAATCGAGGCGGCGGAATTTCTGCGCGCGCTACAAGATCTGGTCGACCGAAAAATTTGGCAAACGCCCTGCCGGCTCGAATTGAAGGCCGAAATCAACATCGAAGACGACGAAGTGGCCTCACAGCTTTATCGGATTTTGCGCGAGGCTGTGATCAACGCGAACAAGCACGCGCGCGCCACTCTGATCATGCTGGAAGTCCGGCGCGCGAAAAACGAACTTGCCTTCAGCGTGAGCGACAACGGCGTCGGTCTCAGCCAGAAAACAAAAGCTGGCCACGGGCTGGGCTTTCACATCATGCAGTACCGCGCGAAATCGATCGGTGCCCGTTTGGAGCTTGCGTCTCCCAAGAAAGGCGGCACGCGCTTGACCTGTTATCTGCCGTTGGAAAAGTGATTCTATGAAAACGGCTGCCGCGACCAAAGAGAAGCCCGCGTCTAAAGCGGATAAGACAAAGCGCATCGTCATTGTTGACGATCATCCGCTGTTTCGAAAAGGGCTCGAACAGTTGATCAACAGTTCGGACGACGCCTTCGCGATTTGCGGTGAAGCCGGCGACGCGGCCGAAGGGATGACCGTCATTCGGCAACTGAAGCCCGACCTGGCGATTGTCGATCTTAGTTTGCCGGGCGCGAATGGAATCGAGTTGATCAAAAATATCCGGGCCGAATTTCAAAAACTGCCGGTGCTGATTCTCTCGATGCACGACGAATCGCTCTACGCGTTGCGGGCGTTGCGTGCCGGCGCGCAGGGTTACGTGATGAAACAGGAGGCGCTGGAAAATGTCATCAGCGCGATTCGCGAAGTGCTCGCGGGACGGCCCTATCTCAGCCGGGAGATGTCGACGAAACTCATTACCAACTTTGCGAGCGGAACCAACGAGGCGAATCCGACCGACAAGTTAAGCGATCGCGAACTGGAGGTTCTTGAGTTGATCGGAAAAGGGCGTGACGTTCGCGAGATCGCGCGCGACTTGCACATCAGCGCCAAGACAGTCGAGACCCATCGCGCCCACATCAAAGAGAAATTGAATTTGAAGAATGCGCGTCAGGTGACGCACTTTGCCGTGCAATGGGTCGAGGGCCACCCAGCGTGAAGGCTACGAAACAAGACGCAAAGCGCATCCTGCTGGTGGACGACCATCCGGTTCTGCGCAAAGGGCTCGTCCGGTTGATCGACTCGAAAGACGAATTCGTTGTTTGCGGCGAAGCGAGCACGGCGGTGGACGCGATGGCGCTGACTCGTGAGCTCCGGCCGGATCTCGTCATCGTCGATATCGGTTTGCCCGGGGCGAGCGGAATCGAATTAACCAAGACGATTGGCGCCGAATTTCCGAAGCTGCCGGTGTTGGTTCTTTCGATGCACGAGGAAGCGCTCTATGCGACGCGCGCGCTCCGCGCCGGCGCCATGGGTTACATTGTGAAACAAGACGCAATCGACAACATCGCGGTCGCGCTCCGCGAGGCGCTGAATGGGCGGCAATATCTCAGCCCGGTGATTGCAATCCAACTCCAACACAACGGCCCCGAAACTAAATCGACCTTGGCAAACGATCCGGTCAGTTCTCTGACCGATCGCGAGTTCGAGATTTTCCAGTTGATCGGCAAGGGCCGCGAAGTGCGGGAGATTTCGAGCGCGTTGGGCGTCAGTCCAAAAACAGTCGAGACCCATCGCACCAATATTAGAGACAAACTGAAGCTCAAGAATTCCCGCCAGGTCACGCGCATGGCCGTGCAGTGGCTTGGCCAGCAGGCGGTCTAATCGAAACGATCTTCGCTCGACTCAAGCGCAAGTGGCGATAATCGTTCAGGCATGCTAACCGCGGCGAAGACTTGTCCTGAGCGCAGTCGAAGGATCGACATCTTCTTCATCGCGTTCGCCAGCATTTTTGTTTGCGTTCCATCCACGTTCGCGACCACCAAAGGTCTGAGCCAGATCGTGACGCCGGATCTGCAGGAAGAAGGCGATCTGTCGCTGAGTCTGCAAATTCAAGACAAGCGGATCGCAAATCCGTACGAACTCCAGGCCGAGCTTGGCCTGACAAAATGGGCGGAAGTTGCCGTGTTCCAAGGATTCGAACCGAATGACGAGATTCTCGCCACCGAATTTGGTATCCTGACGAAAGAGCCTTACCTGCTTTCGGTCGGTTTCGTCGACTGGTCGCCGCGTCGGAATGTCGATCCCAAGCCTTTCATCGAAGCCGGCTATTATTTGGAGCATCACAAGTTTATCGCCGGGATCATTCACGCGGACTACAAAAACGAAGCCATTCTTGGTTACGCCTACGACTTTAATAAAACCTGGCGCGTGCAGGTTGATTGGATAAGCGGATCTGAAAACGCATCAACCATCGGTTTCACCTGCAACCTGACCCGTGATTTTCAATTCAATCCCGCCCTTTACGTGAACAACGGGCCGCATCACGATTTAATGGGTTACATCGTTTTCAGCTACACGTTTCATTTGTGGGGCGATAAAGGAAAGGAAAGCTCGACCGAGCCGGCGTCGAAGTAAGCTCGATGTCGATCCTGGAGAAAGTTGTTGCGAACTTCGTGACGGGGACAGACAATCGCCTCCAATGAAAAGCAGCACCGCGCGTGCTTGGGTCGGGCTTCTCGCCTCCGCCGCTTTTCTCTGGACCCTCGCGCTTAGCGTCTCACCCCAACTCCACGAACGCATTCACCCCGATGCGAACCGCGTCGATCACTCCTGCGCCGTCACGTTCGTAAGCTCAGGAAATTTCAATCACACGCCGAGCGCATTATTAATCAGCGCGCCGGTTCCAACCAACGAATTCAAAATTCCGGAGCTGACTCCGCTCTGGGTCACTCCGCTTTTTCTTCTGGCGAGCGTTTTCGAACACGCACCGCCGTCGCTGGTCTAGCACAAATTCAGCCGCGTTTTTTCACGCGGAGTAATCGTTAGGCCACTTCGCGTGAATCGCGGTTCGCATTTGTGCAGATGCGCCGTCTCAACCGGCTTCGCCAAATAGCGAACGCCACAACCAACCAACAACTTTGAAAACTAGATCGACAAATAACTTTCATGAAAAAATCTTCAATCGCATTTGGTGCGATCCTTTTAATCACAAGGATCATCACCGCACAGGAAGCCGTCTCCACACTGGCGGCTTCAACAACAACTGCCACTCCAGCTTCAAATCCGGCGCCTTCGCCTTCGGCGAGCCCGGGAACGGCCACAGCCCAAAGCGTAACCGTAACCTCTCAGGAACTCGACATCTCGCGGGAAGCGATCGTGCCGAATCTTGGCGCAACGCGTTATACGATCGGCCCCGACCGACTCGACTCGCAGGCGCAAGGCGAGAACGCGCCATTCAACCAAACCATTTTGCGTTTTCCCGGAGTAGCGCAGGATTCATTCGGTCAGCTCCACGTCCGCGGCGAGCACGCGAATTTGCAATACCGAATCGACGACGTGCTCTTGCCGGAAAGCATTCCGGGCTTCGGGCCTGAATTGGCAACGCGTTTTGCCGATAATATCTCGCTGATGACTGGCGCTCTTCCGGCGCAATTTGGTTTCCGTGAAACCGGCGTGATCGACATTCACACCAAGAACGGCGCGGCTTTCATCGGCAACGAAGCTTCCATCTATGTCGGAAGTTTCGACACCTTCATGGAAAGCCTGGAGCGTGGCGGCGTCAGCGGGAAGCTCAGCTATTACGTCACCCAAAGTTATTTGCACGACGGCATCGGGATCGAAAACCCCACCCGCAGCAGCAGTCCGATTCACGACAACACCGATCAGTTCAAGCAATTCGCTTACGTGTCTTACGTCATCGACGACACCAGCCGCTTTTCGTTGCTGGCCGGCGACAATCACAATGATTTTCAAATCCCAAATAACCCGGGGCAAACGCCCGTATTCAACGACATGGGCAGAACGAATTTTAATTCGGCAAAGCTCAACGAAAACCAATCGGAGGATAACGCCTACGAAATTCTCACCTATCAGAAGAACGCGGGCGATTTGAATTTCCAGGCTTCAGTTTTCAATCGCTACAGCGAGATCCTTTTTCGACCCGATAACGTGGGCGACCTCATTTTCACCGGCGTCGCGTCGCGGGTGGATCGAGATGTTCTCTCCAACGGCGGCGAATTTGATTCGAGCTACAAACTGAATGACGAGCACACGATCCGCGGCGGTTTCATTTTCACCGAGCAATACGCCACCGTGAATACTGTCACGTCGGTCTTTCCGGTAGATGCCAACGGCAATCAAACCAGCACCACGCCGATACGCATCGTCGATAATCACGACAAATACGGCTACTTCTACGGCTTGTATTTGCAGGATGAATGGAAACCGCTTGAGCAACTCACGGTAAATTATGGTGGACGTCTGGATTTCGTGAACGCGTTTAAGGACGAGAACCAATTCAGTCCGCGCATCAACGTCGTTTATAAGCCCTGGGACTTAACCACGATCCACGTTGGCTACGCGCGTTATTTCACACCGCCGCCTTTGGAAGCCGTTCCGCAAAGCACAATCGCCAAATTCGCGGGGACGACCAACGAATCGGCGATCACAAAGGATTCACCGATTAGTTCCGAGCGCGCCCATTACTTCGACATCGGCGCTACCCAAAAAATTATGGAGGGATGGAACGTGGGGCTCGACGGCTTTTACAAAAGCTCACATTCGACGCTCGATGAAGGGCAGTTCGGCGCGGCCCTCATCCAATCGTCCTTTAATTACAAACGCGGCCGGATTTACGGTGGCGAATTCACTACCAACTACGATCACGGCCCGTTCTCGGCCTATGGCAACGTCGGTTGGGAATGGGCGCGCGGCGTTCATTGGAGCTCATCCCAGTTTCTTTTCGATCCCGCCGAATACGCATTCGTTAACAAACATTGGATCTTCCTCGACCACGATCAGCGCTGGACCTCCACCGTCGGCGCGGCTTACACCTGGAACGATTGGAGACTCTCGAGTGATTTTCTTTACGGCAGCGGACTTCGTCGCGGATTCGCGAATACAAAAAGCGTTCCCAATTACGGAACAGTCAATCTTTCGCTCCAGCGCATTCTAAAAATTCCGCAGGTGCCCGGCAGTTTCAAAATCCGTTTCGATATCGTGAATCTGTTCGATGAGGTCTACGAGTTGCGCGACGGCAGCGGCATTGGCGTTGGCGCGCCTCAGTTCGGGCAGCGGCGCGGATTTTATGGGACGGTTGCTTACGACTTTTGAAAGATCGACGATATGCTCCAATTGCGTCCGCTCGTTGATACAGCAAAGTCTAACTCGTGTTCGGTTGACGTAAGACAGGAGCCTACATGAAAAATTTCTTCTTCTTTGCGCTGGCAATTTTTTTCGTGAACAGCGCGCGTGCGCAGGATGCTGCATCCACGCCGGCATCGTCGCCGGACATGAATGAGTTGCGGGAACAGGTGAAAGCGTTGACCGACACGGTAAAGACGCTGCAGCACCAAGTGAAGGATCAGCAGACAACGATCGACAAATTGAATCAGCCGAACGAGGCGGTGGCCGAATCGCCCGAACCATCGCCGGTTGCGGAAGCATCGGCCTCGCCGTCGCCGTCGGCCGCCGCGAAAGCGTCAGGGAAGTTTGCAACCGAAGACGCGTCGGTTGTTTCATCGACATCGAATGCGCCAGCCGCTTCAACTAGTCCGGGCGTGAATGCGAACGGGACGGCGGTCTCCGGAAATTTTCCAACGACCGACACATCGGTAGTTTCGTCCGCGCCGACCGAAACCATTTCCACCACCGGAGCCGGCGCGTCATTGACCCAGCCGATCTCGATCGGCGGCGGCGGGAAAAATTACATGAACATTTCGTTCGACGGATTGTTTGCCCTCGCCGGCTCAAGCGCGCGCGACCTCGATCACGTCGAAGTCGGCGACCACGATCCGCAGCAGCGCGGGTTCAACGCGCGCAACATCGAGCTCGCGTTTGATGGCGCGGTCGATCCTTACTTCGAAGGTTTCGCCAATATCGTTTTCAAGCTCAACAACGACAATCAAACCGAGGTCGAAGTCGAGGAAGCGTTCCTTCAAACGACGAGCCTCCCGTTCAATCTCCAGTTGAAAGCCGGACAATTCTTCTCAGCGTTCGGTCGAATTAATCCGACCCATCCGCACACCTGGGATTTCGCGGACGCGCCGATCGTCCACGGTCGTTTGCTTGGCCCTGATGGTTTGCGCGGCGTCGGCGCGCAGATTTCCTGGATCGTGCCGGTGCCGTGGTATTCGCAATTGATCTTTGCCGTGCAAAATGGACGTGGCGGCACCGGTTACTCATTTCGTAATCCCGGCGACGGTGGAATGTTTTTCGACCGGCGAACAACCGATCGCGAACTGCGCGGGTTGCAGGATTTCGTTTGGGTCCCGCGCTGGGAAAATTCGGTCGATCTTAGTCCAACCCAAGTAGTACTCGCCGGAGTTTCGGGCGCGTTCGGTTCAAACGAAACCGGCGCGAATTCGCGCACGCAAATCTACGGCGGCGATTTTCTTTACAAATGGAAGAGCGCAAACGCCGAAGGGGGATTTCCGTTTGTGAAATGGCAAACCGAATTCATGTATCGACGGTTCGAAGCCGGCCGCGGGATGAACGAATCGTTTCCGGTCGCGGAAACGTTTCACGATTGGGGACTTTACTCGCAAGTGCTTTGGGGATTCAAAAAAGGATGGGTCGCCGGAATTCGCGGCGATTATCTCAACGTGGAGGATTCCAAATTCACCGATGATTTCGAACGGCAATCGCGCTCCCGGATCAGCGCGAATCTGACCTGGTATCCGACCGAGTTCTCGAAAATCCGATTGCAATATAATCACGACTTCCTCGAAGAAAACTTTTTCCTGGCTGGTCGCAATGTCGATTCGGTTTTCCTTCAGTTTGAATTCATTCTCGGCGCTCATGGAGCGCACAAATTTTAAATCATGAAAAAAATTCCATTAATTCTGTTCACAACCATTGCCTGCGCTGTGGCCGCGCAAGCAAAACTCAATGTCGTTGCCACGCTTCCCGATTTCGGCGCGGTCGCGCGCGAGATCGGCGGCGATAAAGTCACCGTGACGGTCCTGGCCAAGCCGACAGAGGATTCGCATTTCGTCGACGCGCGTCCGAGTTTTGTTGTCTCGCTGCGCAACGCCGATGTCTTGATCGACGGTGGGGCGGAGTTGGAGATCGGTTGGCTGCCGCCACTCTTGCAAAATGCGCGCAATCCGAAAATCGAGGTAGGCAAGCCCGGTCGGGTGCAGGCTGCACAAGGTATCCGGTTGATGGGTGTGCCGACGACACTCACGCGCGCCGCGGGCGACGTGCACGCTCTCGGCAATCCGCATTTCATGATCGACCCGATCATCGCCAAAGCGGTCGCGCTTCATATCGCACAAGCATTTTCCGCGGTCGATTCAGCGAACGCGGCGACCTACGACGCGAACTACAAGAAATTTGAAGGGACAATCAACGCGAAACTCCAAGAGTGGGGCGCGACCTTGCTGCCGTTCAAGGGCCAGCCGGTCGCCGCTTATCACGAATCGTGGGTTTACTTCGCGCACCGTTTCGGATTCAACATCGACATCTTCCTCGAACCGAAGCCGGGCATTCCGCCGTCGCCTTCCCATCTCGTCGAGGTCATCGACAAAATGAAAGCGGGGCACGTGAAAGCGGTTCTGGTCGAGCCGTATCACAACCGCAAAATCGCGGAGAAAGTTGCGGCATCGACCGGCGCGAAGGTTGTCGACGTAGCGCAATTTCCTGGCGCACTGCCGGCCAGCGACACTTATGTAGCCCTAATTGACGCACTCGTCTCACGAATCGCCACGGCGATGAAGTAATTCATGTGGGAAGTAATGTTCTGGCCAATCGTGGCCTGCGTCCTTTTGCCGTGGTTGCTGGTTTATCTCGGCCTTCACGTCGTCCAACGCGGCATTATCTTCATCGACATCGCCATGGCGCAAATGGCGTCGCTCGGAATTTGTCTCGCCGTTTTGTTGCATCTCGATCTTGAGAGCTGGACCACATTTGGTATCGCTCTCGCTTTTACTCTGGTGGGCGCCGCGATCTTTTCCGCAACCGGAAAGCGCGCAAGTCAGATTCCGCAGGAAGCAGTCATCGGAATTTCTTACGTCGTCGCCGCCGCGGCCGCGGTGTTGGTATTGAGTCGCGCCGCGGAAGGCGATGAAGAAATCAAAAACATGCTGATCGGTAATATTCTGCTGGTAACGCCGCGCGAAGTTTGGGAGCGGTTCGCGCTTTTCGCTGCGGTCGGGGTTTTTCATTTCGCCTTCCGCAGAAATTTCCTGCTCGTTTCATTCGATCGCGACGGCGCGTATGCAAAAGGCTTGCGGGTGCGCTGGTGGGATTTTCTGTTCTACGCCGTTTTTGGTCTGGTGGTAACGAGCTTCGTCCGAATCGCCGGCGTGCTTCTGGTTTTCAGTTACCTGATCGTTCCCGCTGTCTGCGGCATCAATCTCGCGCAGCGAATCGGAATCCGATTGTTGATCGGCTGGATCATCGCGCTCGTCGGCGGCGTCGCCGGATTATTTCTGTCCTATTGGTGGGACTTGCCTTCGGGCGCAGCGATCGTCTGCACTTTCGGAGCGCTACTGATCGCCGTGGCCGGCTACGCACTCATTCGCGCTTGGCTTCGTGCAAATTAATTGTCGACCGATTGTCAGATTTTTAAGCTGATGTTTTCGTAATCGGGATATCTTAATCGGGATGCATCGGGTGGATCATTCCCATTTTCGGAAGAGGCACGACTTCGTTCCCGATTTTTCGAAGGCGGAACGGCGCACGCGAATGGTAATCGCGATCACTGCGGTGATGATGGTGATAGAGATCGCCGCGGGTTTGATGTCGCACTCGATGGCGTTGCTGGCCGATGGCTGGCACATGAGCACCCATGTGATCGCCTTCGTGATAACAGGGCTGGCTTATTATTTCGCGCGACGACATGCCGCGAATGAGCGATTCAGTTTCGGGACCGGCAAAATTGGAGTGCTCGGCGGCTTCACCAGCGCGGTGGTGCTGTCGATCGTGGCATTTTTGATGGCCGGCGAATCGACCCGCCGACTATTCGTTCCGCTGACAATTCATTTTAACGAAGCAATCGGGATCGCTTGTTTAGGATTGCTCGTGAACGTCGGTTGCGCGTTCCTGCTAAGTGATGCACACCACCAAAGTCATGATCTCGGTGCCGCTCATCATCATGATCTAAATTTGCGCGCCGCGTATCTGCACGTTTTGGCGGATGCATTCACGTCGCTGCTCGCAATCCTGGCATTGACCAGCGGCAAATTCTTCGGTTGGGCGTGGCTCGATCCGGTCGTCGGTCTGGTCGGAAGCGGCGTCGTTTTTTCTTGGGCTTACAATCTTTTGCGCGACACGAGCGGGATTTTGCTTGATCGAACGCCAGCATCTTCGGACCTGCCCGACGAAATCCGGCGCGCGGTAGAAAGCGACGGCGATTCCGTCGTAACCGATCTTCACGTCTGGCAGGTCGGCGCCGGAAAATTTGCAGCGATCGTTTCAATCGTTGCTCACGAGCCGAGGCCGTCGGATTTTTATCGCGAATTACTCCGCCAACACCAAGACCTGGTGCACGTGACAATCGAGACGCAGCATTGCCGCGAAGACCACGAATCGGTCGCAAGCTCTTGAGCGGCCAAATCACTTTTTGGCAGGTTGCGGCGGCTTACGTGTTCGCGCTGGTCGGCGGATCGATCAGCAGTTTGCTTCGCTTAACTCATCGGCCGCTTTGCGCATTGATCAGCTTCGCCGCCGGCACACTTCTCGGCGTGACGCTCTTTGCGATTTTACCGGAAAGTTTAACGAACAGCGGTTGGTGGCCGGTAGGATTGGCTGCGGCCAGCGGATACGCGCTCTTTTTTTTCGTGAGCAAATACGTTCATCACGTTTGTCCCGCCTGCGCGGCCAGCCATTTCGACGCTGACGCGACACGACATTTTAGCGAGATCGCTTCCGCGCTCATGGTCGCGTTGGCCATCCACAGTACGACGGACGGAGTGGCGCTCGGAATCGGACAGGAAACGGCGATCACCACAGCCGGTAAGTGGTCGCTCTTCTCCGCGCTTTGCATTCACAAAATTCCGGAAGGCCTGGCCTTGGGTAGTCTCTTAATTGGCGCCGGATTGCAAAGAGCGCGGGCGCTTGGCTGGGTCGCAGCAGTTGAAGCCACCACCCTACTCGGCGGAGCAATCGGCTTTTTCTTTCTGGCGAACACTTCCACCTTTTGGCTCGGCTTGTTTATGGCGAATGTCGGCGGTGGATTTCTGTATTTGGCCGCGCACGCTCTCCTCGGAGAGATGTTGAAACACGGCAAAGGATTAGTCCTAACAAGCTTCTCGCTTGGAGTCGCATTGATCGCCGTTCTCAATATCTGTTTGAGAATGCTCGGATCGTAGCACCACGAAGCCTGGCCGCGAAGATGTCGATCTTGCGGATTTCGTAAGCGGCTTCAAAGCTTTTGCCGGGCGAGCGACCAAAATCCGTTGATTTCAACGCATCGCCGTTGTATTCGGTTTGCTTGATGAAATTGGCCGCCGCATTTTCGATCCTCGCGCTTGGAGTCGGGAGCAGTGTGAGCGCGCTTGGGCAAACTAGTTCCGGAGATCATGCGCTTTCGCTCCCGTCGCCCAGCTCTTATTCCAGTAGCAACACCGGTCTCGGAACAAACAGCAAGAACTCAAGTGGCGCAGCGCCTTCGGCCACACCGGGCGAAGGCAAGACGGACGAGAATGACGATACCCTGTACCGAGGTAAGACCAGTGAAAGCGAAGTTCCCATGCTCCGGGACGAAGGACGTTTGCACTTCAAGACTCGCCCCAAAGAAAAAGTTCAGGAAGTTGATTCGCTGAAAAATCTGCAAAGCAGCGGATCGGACCCGAAATTTCAGGGAAGCCTTCTTCATTCGAGCGTCACTTCAATTGAGGATATTGGCGAAAAGGCAACTGAGGGTCGCGTAGCTACGAACGACGTCGATTCGCGCTTCAAGCAAAAACAGCTGACGTTTACGCCCGAAAAGAGCGAGCAGCCGCAAAAAGCGGAATCCGAGTCCACTCCGTCCCCCACTCCTTCGGCGACAGCATCCGCGCGCGCGAAGGATTCGAGCGGACCGAAGTAATAATTCGTCGCTGGATCGAGAAATGGGGCGTTAGTCCCGCTTCGGTTTCAAAAGCGGGAACAGGATCACGTCCCGGATTGCTTCGGCGCCGGTAAACAGCATCGCCAAACGGTCCACCCCGAGACCAAATCCTCCCGCCGGGGGCATTCCGTGTTCGAGCGCGAGCAAAAAATCTTCATCGAGTCTCTGCGTTTCTTCGCCTGCTTGCTCCAACAGCCGTTGCCGCTGCACATCGGGATCATTGAGCTCGGTATATCCGGGAGACATTTCCACTCCGTTGATGATCAGCTCGTAAACATCGACCAACGACGAATCGGCCGCATTTTGTTTTGCCAACGGCACTAATTCCTTCGGGCAATGGGTAACGAACAATGGATCGAACGTTTTTTCTTCGACCAACTTTTCGAACAGGTGCTGCGTCACTTCGAAATCGGCCAGCTGCGGCAGGATCTCGAGTTTGAATTTCTGCGTCGCGCGTTTGCGTCGTTCGTCGCTGCTTAGTTCGAACCAGTCCTTGCCCGCAACTTCACGGACAAGATCGACATAGCGCGCCCGTCGCCACGGCCGTTTCAGATTGATCGTGCGCACCACTTTTCCTTCGGCGTCGCGATGTTCGATTGAGACCGAACCGCAAATCCTTTCGGCGAGATGGCAGATCAATTCCTCGATCAGGTTCGCCATTTTTTCGAAATCGGCGTAGGCCCAGTAAACTTCGAGCATGGTGAATTCCGGATTGTGCTTCCGCGAAATGCCTTCGTTCCGGAAATTCCGGTTGAGTTCAAACACCTTGGTGAATCCGCCAACGAGCAGGCGTTTCAAATAAAGCTCCGGCGCGATCCGCAGATAAAGATCGAGCCCGAGCGCTTTGTGGCGCGTGCTGAACGGCGCCGCCGCTGCGCCGCCCGCCACCGTTTGCAAAATCGGCGTCTCTACTTCCAAAAAACCGCGGTCGTCCAGAAACCGGCGCATTTCGCGCACCATCGCGATCCGTCTTTGAAACGTCTCCCGCGATTGTTCGTTCGCGACAAGATCGACATAACGCTGTCGATAGCGCGCTTCAACATCCTGCAGACCGTGCCATTTTTCCGGTGGCGGCCGGAGCGCCTTGGCCAACACTTCGAATTTCCGCGCTTTCAACGTCGGCTCGCCGGTTTTAGTCAAAAAACAGGCACCTTCAACGCCAATGAAATCGCCGAGATCGAGTAAATTGAAAATCTCCATCGCCTCCGCCCCAACGTCTTTCTCATGGAAGTAGGCCTGAATGCGACCGGTCGCGTCTCGAAGATCGACAAAGTGGCTCTTGCCCATGTCGCGATGCGCCGTGATTCGGCCGGCGGCACGCAGCGAGTCGCCTTCCTTGAATGCGTGCCGGACTTCCGCGATCGAGCCCGACGTTTCGAACGCGGCCCCGAACGGCTCGACGCCTTTCTTCCGCAGCGCTTCCAACTTTTCGCGCCGTTGCGCAATCAATTCGTTTTCCGGCTCCATGTTCCCAAAACCATTAGGTTGTAGAGGCGCTTGTGCCAAGCGCCTGTTTATTAAGGTCGGCGTTTGAGATCAAACGCCGCTACAACTCAAGCGCCATTACTTGGCCAATGGAAGGATCGACAGACTAGCCCTCGTCGAGCTAAATTTTCCCCAATGCCGCTCGACTTACCACGAACGACCTCGAAACGCGACGGCCCGCTGGTCAAACAGTTCTCTGTTTTTCTGCCGAACAAAGTCGGCGCCATGCTCGATATCGTGAAATTGTTGAACTCGCACAACTGTCACATCGTCGCGATGAGTGTTTCGGAATCGACCGACTCCGCCATTGCCCGGGTCGTGGTGAGCGATCCGGCCGACGTGGAGAAATTGTTCCGTCAAAACAACATCGCCTTCGGAATGTGTGAAGTCGTAGTGGTGGAAATGCGCGAGGTCGCCACCGATTTGGCCAAACTCTTCGCCGCGCTATTCATGGCGGAAGTGAATGTCCATTTCACTTATCCCCTGCTCATGCGTCCGCGCGATCAGGCCGCGCTCGCGCTCCACGTGGACGATAACGACTGCGCCATTTCTGTTTTGACCGGCGCCGGTTTCCAACTCCTGAGCCAATCCGACATCTCCCGCTAGCACGCGAGTTGACAGGCGGGCAGAGCCATCTACTCGCCTTCACTGACGTTTCGGCGTGGCGAGCAGAAATCGAAACGGGCGTGGGTTGACAGAGAGGCCAAGCAGTTTACAGGAATCAACTATCCATGCCGTCTTTTTCGTTTGTTCCCAGCTTGCGGACCGACAGGAGCTTTAATGTCGGGCTCGGTCTGGTCGTTCTATTCGCGGTCGCAGAATTTTTCGCGGCGAGCATTCATTACTTAGGTCGAAGGCATCCGGCGCAAATCGCGGTCGCCCCTCCGCGCGCAGTGCCGGCTCCGCTTCCATCCGTCGCCCCTTCGGCGCCGCCAGTCGCATTGGCGGTGGCCTCTCCGAACGCCGCGCTCACTCCGGCAACATCGACAATCTCCGTGGCAGACCGTTTGTTGAAAGAAGCTAACGCCGCCCGCGAAAGCGGTGACACGGTGAACGCAATCGCCCGATTAAACGACGCTGCTCAACGCGATCCAAAAAACGCCGAAGTCCTCGCGGAAATGGCGATGATTTACGAATCGATCCAAAACTTCGATCGATCGGCCGACACCTGGCGCCGGGTCCAGCAGATCGGTCCGTCCGCTGGACCACTCTACGAATTGGCGGACATGAAATTGAAAACGGGCGTCCCGGCGGCTCCAGGGTCAGCTACCGGTTCGGCGCTCGACACTGGAAAACCTGCCAGCGCGCTGGATGCATCAAGCGTTCGCAGCAGCGTGGAGGGAATTCCGGCAGGATCGACGCTTGGAATTAGCGAGGTCACTGCGTCGGAAACGCCCGACCCGGATTCGGAAACCAACCTGATGTTGCGCATCGCCGTGAAAAAACGGCCGAGCGCGGTGATCGATCACACCAAAGTGAAGATCCAGGTTTTCTTCTACGACACGGTCGGCGATAACGACATCAAGCTGACCGACGCCGACGTCAGCTACGAATGGCTTACTCCAAATCACGATTGGGCGGATAGCAACAGCGAAACTCTGGCCGTGACTTACATTCGCCCAAAATCAAAGGTCAAATCTGCAGAGTCGGACCTGGCGGCCGCCGCCGCGGCAGTCAATCCGGCCAAGAAAGGGAAGCCGGTAAAAGCGAGCCCGCCGCCCGAGGCCGGCTCGCGCAAATATCTTGGTTACATCGTGCGCGTTTATTATACTGATCAACTCCAGGATAAACGCGCCGAACCGACCAAATTGTTGACCCTTTTCCCCGCGCCTTTCAACGCTCCGCCGCCGTAATGCAATTGCTCATCGTGCACCGCGACCATGAAATGGGGGAAGCGCTGGTGCAAATGGTGAAGAGTTACACGCGCCACCAGTGTCAGCTCGTGCGCGGCAACAGCGCAGCGATGGATTGGGCGCGGGTTCATCAGCACTGCAATCTTCTTCTGACCCAACTCGAAGCCGAAGCGATCGATGGACTCGCGCTTGGATCTTCCTTGAGCGAAATTTTTCCGACGCTGCAGGTTTTATTTTTTCCAAATTATCCCGCCGCCGAGCGACGTCTGGAAATTGCCGAGACCAAGGTTTTCCCGGAGCCGATTGAGGGAGACGATTTGCTGGGCGCGATCGAGCGGGCCGAGGACGCGCCACCGGACGCGACCGATCTTTTTCACGTGGTCGATGTTTTGCAGATGTGTTGCCTCAGCCGGCGCAACGGCGCGCTCCAATTGGTTAAGGAATCCAAGAGCGGTCTGGCGTTTCTTCGCAACGGCAAAATCGTTCATGCCGAAACAACCACGGGGCGCGGACGCGAGGCGCTTTTTGAGATGGTGACGTGGGAGTTTGTCGAATTCGCTTATGAGCGCAGTGTCCGTCCTCCGCTCGAGACCATCATCGCGAATTGGGACGATCTCCTGATTGACGCGGTCACTGCTCACAAGCAGGAGAACGCGACCAAGTCACATCGGCGATCTGCCTAGCTCCTATGCAACCGTCCGCGTTTGCGATAGTTTATCTTTTCATGAAGTTGCGCTGGCCGCTGGTTTGTTTTTGCTTCGCCGCCAGCAGCGCCGTCGGCCAGATTCAGGTCGAGTTGAAATTCCCACGCCTGCAATACATCGCTTACGAGCCGGTCGTCGCTAATCTCGTGGTCACGAATCTGGCCGGCCGAGATGTCGATCTTCGCGATGCGGATGGACAGCCATGGTTTGGTTTTGAGGTCACCGGAAATGAAGGCCGCTCAATCGCTCCAATCTCAAATGCCGGGACCGAACCGCTCAGCGTCGCCGCCGGCAAACGCGTAACCCGGAAAATTAATCTGACGCCACTGTTTGGCGTGCATGATTTCGGGACCTATCGGGTCCGGGCGCATATTTATTTTGCCGATCTCAACAAATTCTTTTATTCCCAAACAAAGGTTTTCGAAGTCACCGATGCGCGACCGATCTGGCAAAAGACCGTGGGCGTTCCCGAAGGAGGCGGCACCGACGGAAATGTGCGCACCTATTCGCTCATGACCAATCGTTTTCCCGATCACACTTCGCTTTATGTCCGGGTCGAGGACAAAGACAGCGGGATTGTATATTCAACCTATTCGCTCGGACAGGTTATCGCTTTCGATCAGCCCCAGGCCGAGTTCGACCGGTCGAACCAGCTTCATCTTCTTTACTGCGCCGCGCCGCGCAGTTGGGCTTACGCCCGCGTCGGCTTGAATGGCCAGCTCCTTTCCCGGGCCAGTTTTTCGGAAACCAAAACGCGACCGCGGCTTGTGCATGCCGATGATGGCGTGGTAAAAGTCGCCGGCGGAATGATGGACACCCCTGTCACGCAAGTGACGCGGGACAACGCTCCAAAACTTTCCGCCCGGCCACCGAACACGCCGAAGAACGATTAGCGAATGCGAAAATATTTTTTAAGCCTGGCGGTTGTTGGATCGTTCGTTGCGACGAACGCAATGGCCCTGCCCGCGCCGAGCACTTTGAACGAACGAGAAAAGCGGCTTAATGCGCCAACCCCAACTCCAACTCCGCGCCAGCAAATACTGCAAACACCGCAGGCGCCGCAAACACGCTCTTCAATTCCGCGCCAGCAAACACCGCAAACTCGGACTACTACGACGACGACGATGCCAACAACCAAGGCCGTTTCGCCCGAAGGCCCTCGTCCTTCAACAACCATTGTCATCGACGCCGGTCACGGTGGATTTGATCGCGGCGGAATTCCACGGCAGCGAGTTCCGGAAAGCATGATGAATCTCGACGTGGCGCAGCGATTGAAAGTGATTCTTCAATCTTACGGCTACCGGGTCGTGATGACACGAGACAGCGACGTGTTCATTCCTCTGGGCACCCGCGTCGCGATCGCGAATTCTTATCGGGACGCGATTTTTGTCTGCATTCATTTCAACGCAACCCCGCGCTCGAGCGCGAGCGGCATTGAAACTTATTTTTACAGCTCGCAAAGTTTACCGCTCGCGTCCGCCATTCATTATTATGTGGCCGGCGGCGCGCCCTCAGCTAATCGCGGCGTCCGGCGCCGTGGCTTCTTTGTTCTGCGAAGAACGACGATCCCGTCGGTGCTGGTGGAATGCGGTTTCCTCACCAATCCGACCGAAGCGCAATACGCCCAGAGCACCGCTTATCGGCAAAAGCTCGCCGAGGAAATCGGGCGCGGCGTGCGCGAGCGTTCGCTGGTCGCGAGCAGTTCAAGCGCAAATCGGCTTGCCGCAAGTAACGCGACCGTTCCGCTCCAACCGTTTATTGATCAGACTCATTATCGCGACCCTGACCTCGTCCGCTCAAAGCACCGCAAGCGAAGTTCCAAGAGTTCGTCAAAATCGACGTCGTCGAAGCATAAAAAATCTTCCGATTCCGATTCGGAGAAAACGAGCTCGACTCGAAAAAAGAAATCCGCCCAGGCCAAGACGGAGGATTAGTTGGAATCGCCCGTGTTGAGCTCGGCGCAGATGCGCGCTGCGGAGGAATCCGCGTTCGCGCGCGGCATGAGCGTCGAAACATTAATGGACCAGGCCGGCGCCGGTGTTGCCCGCGCCGTTCGCCAATTTTTTCCAAAACCGGCAACCTGCATTGCGTTCGCCGGCAAAGGCCACAACGGCGGCGACGCGCTTGTCGCGGCGGAACAGTTGCAACGAATCGGGTGGAAGATCGACATCCAGTTGCCGTTTGCGGAAGAAAATTGCAGCGAGCTGACACAAAAGAAACTGAAAGCGTTGCGCGACGCAGCGCCAAAGTCAGCCGATACCATCGAGCGTGGGCCGCAAACCATTATTCTTGATGGCTTGCTTGGGACCGGCGCGAAATCGTTTTTGCGCGAGCCAATCCGCACCGCCGCCCGCGAGATCAATCGATTGCGACGCGAAGAGAATGCGTTCGTCTTCGCAATCGATTTGCCAACGGGACTTGACGCCGATTCCGGCGAAAACGATCCGGAAGATTCCGTTATCGCCGACTTCACGGCCACGATTGGTTTCGCCAAACACGGCCTGATTGTTGATCCAGCGCTCGATTTTGTCGGACGTATTGAAGTCGTTCCGCTTCCCGGGCTTTGGCCGGAAGCGAGTGCACCTAACGAGCTCGCCGCAAGTTCGTATTCGCTCGGTCCGCTTCTGCCGCGGCGAAAATTCAGTGCCTACAAAAACGAATTCGGCCGCATCGGCGTCGTTGCCGGATCGAAAGGTTTCGTCGGCGCCGCCCTTATGACAGCCGAAGGTGCGCTCCGCGCCGGCGCCGGTTTGGTGGAAGTTTTTGTGCCGGAAGAAATTTACGAAATCGTCGCCAGCGCCGCGCCCGTTGAATCGATGGTGAAACCCGTCCGCCGATATCGCGATCTGCTCGAGGAGAAGGTGGACGTCTGGGCGCTCGGGCCCGGTTTGGGAAAAGCGCGCGCGTCGGAAGTTTTGAACTTAATCGAGAACGCCCACCAACCGATGGTGGTCGACGCCGATGGATTAAATATTCTCGCTGATAAGATCGACATCCTGCGCAGTTGCCGCGGTCCGCGGCTGCTCACGCCGCATCCCGGCGAAATGAAACGATTAATGGAAGTGGGGAAAATGGCACGCGCCGGCGTCGCCCGAAATTTTTGCGATCAATTTCCAATCACCCTTCTGCTCAAGGGAAGCCGCAGCATTGTTTGCGAACGCGGGAAACCGATCAGTTACAACACGACCGGCAATCCTGGAATGGCCAGCGGCGGAATGGGAGACGTTTTGACCGGCGTGTGTGCGGGTCTGGCTGGGCGCCAATTATCAATCTACGACGCGGGTCGCGTGGGAGCCTGGATTTGCGGACGCGCCGCGGAGATGTCGATCTTTCAACACGGCGCCAGCGAGGAATCGTCGCTCGCCGGCGACGTGCTGGCGCATCTCGGCGAAGCGTTTAACGAACTGCGCGACCCGCCGGTCTAATTCTCGCATTTGTCATTCCAAGCGGAGTCGAGGAATCTCTTACTGTTTCTGAACCAAATGGACTCATCTGAAACCGTATCATTAGATGCGCAACATCCATCGCGCGCCAATTGGTGGAGTCGCCTGAAGAAAGCGCTTGGTCCGGTCGCGGTCGTCGGCGTCGTGATCGCTAAATTTTTTGCAAAACTGAAATTCTTCATCCTGCCTGCGCTCAAGTTCCTGCCGATCCTGCTCAAATCCGGTGGCACCATGCTGCTCATGATTTGGGTTTACACCATGATGTGGGGTTGGAAGTTCGCAGTCGGCTTTGTGGTGCTCCTGCTCGTCCACGAATGCGGGCATCTGATCGTCGCCAGAAAATTTGGACTCAAAGTTGGCGCGCCGGTCTTTATTCCATTCATGGGCGCGTTCATCGCGTTGAAGGAAGCGCCGCGCAACGCCTGGATGGAAGCGTGCGTCGGCATCGGCGGACCGATGCTCGGTTCAATCGGTGCGCTCGCCTGTAATTCCATCGGCGAGTTTTTCGACGCGCCGATTTTTTTCGCGCTCGCCTGGTTCGGCTATTTTTTGAATCTGTTCAATCTGACGCCGGTGGGCATGCTCGATGGTGGACGGATTGTCACGGCGCTCTCGCGCTGGCTTTGGTTGCCGGGTTTCGCGGTATTGCTTTGGTTCGGCTGGAAGTACCCGAACTTCATTGTCTGGCTAATCGTAATCGCTTCCCTGCCCCGCATTTATTCACTCTTCCGGAAACGGACCGAAGAAGAGCGGCGCTATTATGAAGTCACACCCGTCCAGCGCTGGACGATGTCGATCATGTACTTCGGTCTGATTGCGGTGCTCATTTTTGGAATGCACCTGGCCGCGCGCGATTTGCATAACTACGGCGTCCGTTCGCACGGACACGGTCAGGATGTGATTTTCCAGTAATCAGGGCGCCGCGCCGGCAGCAAAAACTTTTTCCGGCTCGAGCCCGATCCTTTTCAAAATCGACAAGAACCGTTTGTCAGAGCGAAGCGGTTCGAATTCGGGCGCGATGCCGATGAAATGAAGCGATGAAGATCGCTCATCGCAGGCGCGTTCGAGTTCGCGAATGGCGTCGTCGTGCGCACCCAGCGCCACGTAGACATGAGCAATCGCGTCGCCGGGCGTATAACTCGCGCGACTCGCAATCGCTTTGGCAAGCATGTCGCGCGCTTCACCCGGTCGATTCATGCGCGCGTAACTAATGGCAATACCAAAGCCGGGTCGGCCGTTTAAGCGCTGTGCTTTCAGGTAAAGTTCGATTGCTTTGTCGAACTGCCCCATTTCACGATAGAGCGCACCAAGCAACGGCTCGCCATAGACAAACGCAGGGTCGAGTTCCAATGCGCGTTCGCCGGCCGCCATCGCCTCATCATACAAACCGAAATAGCGATAGAGTTCGCAGGCTGAATTGTTCACCCAAAGGGAACTGGGATCGATGGTGGCCGTGCGCTGCAAATAAATCAGCGCTTCATCGCGTTCGCCGCGCGCAGCCCAAAACGCTGCCGAAAAATAATTCGAGGGCGTCGACTTTGGATCGAGCTCGACTGCGCGGCGAAATTCGCCGGCCGCTCTATCCATGTCCCAATCGAGAATCCGTTTCGTTTCGCCGAGATAAACGTGCGCTTCGGCATCGTCATTATCGATCTTGAGCGCGTTGAGCGCGGCCTCGCGGACTTTTGAATAAGCATCGAGAGGAGCAACGTAAGCATCGGCCAGCCAAAGCCACGCTTTCGCAATTCCGGTCCAGGCGCGCCCAAATTGTGGATCTTTTTCGAGCGCGCGTTCGAAATACCCCAAGCTCTTGCGCAGATCTTCTTCAGTCGCCTTGTCGGAATAAAAAAGACCGTGCAGATAAACATCGTAGGCATCCGTGCTGCGCACGAGCCGCGACGCAATCGGCGCGGAGATATCGAGTTTCAATTTCAGGGCATCGACAATGGCCCGCGTAATTTCATCCTGGAGCGCGAAGATTCCCTGCATCTCGCGCTCGAATGTTTCCGACCAAAGAGTGAATCCATTACCGCAGTCCGTCAGCTCAGCGCTAATGCGAACGCGGTTCCCGTCCCGGCGCACACTGCCCTCGAGCACGTGCTCCACATTCAGCTTGTTCGCGATTTCCCGCAGGTCCGCTTTCTTGTCCTTGAACCAAAACGAGGAGCGGCGAGCGGCCACGCGCAGTCCTTCAATTTTCGCCAGCGCCGTTTGAATTTCTTCAGCGATGCCTTCGCCGAAATAATCGCGCTCTTCGCCCGGACTCAAATCGGTGAAAGGCAGGACCGCAATCGACCGTTCGTTTGAACCAATAGCCGGGACGATGTCGATCTTGTCTTTCAGGTCCGGTGTTCGAACGATTCCGTAGCGGGTGAAATCGAAAAACCACGAGAGCACAAGCGCGACTGGAAATCCGAGCACGATCAACAGCACAATGAGACGCACGATCCAGTTCGGAATATCGAAGACGGGAAAGACCTGCGCGATGCCCTGGGCCAGCGCCCAACCCGCGACCACGTACAGGATTGCGACGCGGTAGACCTTTCGTCGTTTCAGTTCGGCGAAAAATCGGTTCACAGTTTCGCCTTCACGAGCTGCTGGAAGCGCGGGTCGTTGCGAATCGGGTCCCATTCCCAGCGAAATTTCAAATCGTTTACAGTGATACTGTAATCCACGCTGTCGACCGCGCCGGGCGTTTTCAAAAGTCTTTCCAGCAACGGAAATGCAAGATCCTTCTCACCGCACCGCACGTAGATCAGCGCGAGAATGGAATTCATGATCGCGCCATCAAACGCGTCCACGGACTCCGGTTTCAATTCGACCGCGCGCCGGCCTTCGCGAACCGCGTCATTCTTCCGCTCCATAAAAGCGTAGAGCAAACCGAGATAAGCGTGCCGCTCGGCGCTGGCGGGAGATTCTTTCACTGCATTTTCAAAGCTCGAACGTGCAGCTTCGAAAAGTTTCCGCGCGGCCGCCGCATCACCTTGCGCCAGAGCAACGCATCCCTGGAAGTAAGTCTTCGGCGTTGCTCCCGCATTCAAATACGAAAATTCGTTTAGCTTCGAGTTCTCGAGCGCGCGTTTCGCAGCCGCGTAATCGCGCTCAATCATCGCGACGTCCCAATGACAGGTTGTGACCTCGCCGCCGGGATCGGCGCCGGCCGGGATTTCGGCGAGGAGCGATTTCAACCGATGCGTGTCGCCTTTCCACCAAAAATCGACATAACCGCTCTGAATCTTTGCAACCATTGACGCCGGCGCCATCGCGCGCATTCGCTCCGCCCCGCGCGCAGCTTCCGGCCAGCGGCGCATCGCTGTGTAAGTGAACACCAAATTGCGACTGATGTTGGGATTTTGCGGGTCGAGCTTGCTGATCTTTTGATAGCTGTCGAGCGACTCCTGCCATTTTCCCTGCCGCCTTTTAATCGCGGCGATCAATCCCCCGGCTTCGCTGTTGTTCGGTGACAGACGCAAAACAGTGTCGAATTCGGCCAGCGCGCGATTGTAATCCTGGTCGATCCAGTAGGTGCATTGACCGAGAGCGAGATGCGCTTCGGCCAGATTTTGTTGCAACTGCAAGGCGATCTCGGCTTCGACACGAGTTTTCGTTTTCCAAGCATCCAGCGGTTCATAATAATGAAAAATCGCCGCGCGAGTGGAAGCGAGTCGCGCATGGGCCAGAGCGAACTTTGGATCGAGCCCAATGGCGGTCAGGTAAAGCTGTTCTGCGTTTTTGTAATCTTCGAGCAACGTGTCCGGATTGCGCTCAATCTGGTTCGCCTGGAGATAAACCAGGTAAGCATCGGTACTTTCGGTCGGCTTGGTTTCGATGCGCGCCTTTTCGTTAGGGCTTAACGTCACCCGCAGCGCTTCTGCGATTTCCGCCGCGAGTTCACCTTGCAGGCCTAACGAATCCGCCAGTGTTCGCTCGTAGCGATTGGCCCAGAGATGTCGATCTTTCAAGGCGTCGATCAGCTGCACATTCACCACCACTCGGTCCCCTTCCCGCCGCACACTTCCTTCGAGCACATTGGCCACACCAAGCAGCCGGCCTATTTCGCGGAGATTGTGCGCCGCGGGATCGCGAAACTGCATCACCGACGAACGGCTGATCACACGCAAGTCGCCGATTTTGGCCAGACTCGTCAGAATGTCGTCCTGGATGCCGTCGGCGAAAAACGCGTTTTGCTTGTCGTCGCTAAAATTCGCGAACGGCAAAACCGCGATACTTTTTTCCGGTATCAGTTCGCCGCTTGAGCTGCGAAGTGGAAGCCGACTATAAATCAAAACCGCGATCAGCAAGAGCAGAACGCCAATGATTACAAAATGGAAAACCCGCCCCGCACCTTTTCGAGCATTTGGATCGACATCTTCGTCCCGAACAAATCCTTCACCTGTAAATTCGTAGAGCCACGCCAATAACATCGCGATTGGAAATCCAAGAAGCAGTGCCACGATTACGAGCCGGACCGCCGAGTTTGGGATATCGAAGAACGGAAATACCTGGGTCGCGACCTGCGTCAGCAACCACGCCACCATTCCGTAAGCGACGGCCGCTCGGTAAACATGACGCCGCTTCAGCTCGGCAACGAACTTCGAGAGATTCACTTTGTTCGCTCAATTAACTTTTGGCCGCGTCTTTCACAAGCGCAACGTCTCTTGCGTGCTAAATTGCCGGATGCCGTTTCAGCTCGAATCGAACTACAAACCGCGCGGCGACCAGGGGCAGGCGATCGCAAAGCTGATCAAGTCAGTCGAAGCGGGCAATCGGCACCAAACACTGCTCGGCGTCACCGGTTCGGGCAAAACATTCACCATTGCCAACGTGATTCGAGAGCTGGATCGTCCGACGCTCGTCATTTCGCACAACAAAACACTGGCCGCCCAACTTTATTCCGAGTTCAAACAATTCTTCCCAAAAAACGCGGTCGAATATTTCGTCAGCTATTTCGATTACTACCAGCCGGAGGCCTACATCCCCCGCTCCGACACCTACATCGAGAAGGACTCGTCGATTAACGAAGAGATCGAGCGGTTGCGGCTCGCTGCCACCAGCGCCCTTCTTTCACGGCGCGACACGATCGTCGTAGCCAGCGTCTCATGCATCTACGGCGTTACGTCGCCGGAAGATTATCTGCAGATGCTGCTGACGGTGAAGCGCGGCCAGCACATTGCGCGTGAAGCTGTCCTTAGTCGTTTGATCGACATGTTGTACGAGCGCAACGACATGAATTTTTCACGCGGCAAGTTTCGCGTCCGCGGAGACGTGGTGGAAGTTTATCCGGCCACTGCCGACGAAGAGGGCGTGCGGCTCGAATTTTTCGGCGACGAGCTTGACGCGATCACGCGTTTCGATCCGCTGACCGGCCACGCGCACGAATCGCTCAGCGTCATGACGTTTTTCCCGGCTAAACAATTCGTCACACCGACCGACAAATTGAATCGCGCGTTGGGCACGATTCGCGAAGAACTCGAACAACGCATTGTCGATCTTGAAGCGCACAACAAACTTCTGGAAGCGCAACGGCTGCGCATGCGCACGGAGTACGACCTGGAAATGTTGCAGGAAATGGGTTTCTGCAGCGGGATCGAGAATTATTCGCGGCATTTGTCCGGACGGCCGCCGGGATCAAAGCCTTACACGATCATCGATTTCTTCCCGAAAGATTTCCTGGTGGTTATCGACGAATCGCACGCCACGATCCCGCAGATTGGCGGGATGTATGAAGGCGACCGTTCACGTAAGACCGTGTTGGTCAATTACGGTTTCAGATTACCGAGCGCGCTCGACAATCGTCCGCTGAACTTCGACGAGTTCATGAAGGCAACGAACCAGCTGATCTACGTCAGCGCGACGCCGGCTGAATTCGAAATTCAAAACAGCGTCGCTGGAAACAAGGGCTACGTTCCGCATCGTCGTCAGCGCATCGGCCAGGATGAACCGGTTCCATTTGTACTGCCGGGTGAAACTGTAGCGGCGGTCTACGACCGCCGGAATAAAACAGACGGCGCTCACAGAGCGCCGCTACAGAAATCAGATGCAAAAATTTCCCGCACCAACGAGCCCGCCGAGAAATTCGAGGTTCGCGAGCCCGGAGCGCCGCTGGTTGTCGAACAAATCATTCGGCCGACTGGACTTCTCGATCCAAAAATCACGCTCAAACCGCTCAAGAACCAGATTGACGACACGATCGAACTCTGCCGGCAGCGAGTCGAGAAGAACGAACGCGTGTTGATCACGACGTTGACCAAGCGCACCGCTGAAGATCTGGCCGATTATCTGCGCGATGTCGGTCTGAAAGTTCGCTACCTCCACAGCGACATCGATACAATTGAGCGCGTGGAAATCTTGCGCGGGCTGCGCGCGGCGGACTTCGACATTCTCGTCGGGATCAATTTGCTCCGCGAAGGACTCGACCTTCCCGAGGTGTCGTTGGTTTGCATTCTCGATGCCGACAAAGAAGGATTTTTGCGTAGCCAAACGTCCCTGATTCAAACTGCCGGCCGCGCGGCGCGTCACATCAATGGCGAGGTCGTGCTCTTTGCCGACCAGGTCACGCAAAGCATGCAAGCGCTGATCTCGATCTCGGAATATCGGCGCACCAAACAGATGGAGTACAACGAAAAGCACGGGATCACGCCGCAAACAGTTCGGCGCGCAGTCCAGGAAAGTTTGCACACGATTTTGCGCGGCCGCGAAATTGCCGCCTCTGTCATTCAGGAAGCCGGCGGCAATTTCGACCTCACCGAATTGCTCCGCGAGCTGGAAGAAGAAATGCAACAGGCGTCCGCAAATCTCGAATTCGAACGGGCCGCCCTTCTGCGCGATCAAATCATGGAAGTGAAAAGCGGCGCCGGGATCACCAAGATCGAACCGAAACGACGGCCGGTGAAATACACGCGCAATTCCGGCCGCAGACGTTCGCGCGTCTAATTCGGTTTCTCTCGCACAGAATTAGCTGCTCCGGCAGCCATGCGCTGCTTGTCGATCTTCGCGATATCTGTTTTGTTCACCGCCTCAGCCGTCGCCCAGATCAACGATTCGAGCTCGCTCCCGGAAATCGAATTTTCGCAGCTAAGCCAGCGCGATCCGAATCCGCTCGGCGAGAAAGCGCTCGCGATTCACCCGGAACAATGGAAACACGCCGAGACCGAGCATTTCATTTATCATTTCGTCCATAGTTACGTGGCCACGCCCGTTTCGGTCGAAGCGGAATTTCATTATCGCGTCATCGCGAAGGAACTGGAACGCGAGCAACCAGCCGGCGACATCAAATCGCACATTTATATTTTCGAGCGGCCGGAAGAGTGGCAGCAATTTCAAGTCTTCGGAAAATTGGAACCGTGGACGGGCGGAATTCAATCCGCCGGTAGCTTGTTCATTCAACGCGACCCTTCCTATAAATTCAGTGGCAACCTGCTCGGCCACGAGATCGTGCACCTCATTATGCACCGCTTTTTTACGGACGGAATTCCATGCTGGTTGAATGAAGGACTTGCCCAGTACATCTCAAAGGATGCGCATGCGAGTTACCAACGAGCGCGCGGTTACATCAGTAAACCGCATTCGGACGCGATCGCGCCGCAAAGCCTGATTCCTCTTCCCACGCTCTTGGCCATAACCTATCCGCCGTCGGACAGAGTTCACACATTCTATGATGAATCCGAACGTCTCGTGCGGTTCCTGGCTGAAACGAACAAAGCCAGCTTCTTAAATCTGCTGGATGCGCTCGCACGGCACCAGCCTTTCGAAACAAGTCTTTCGCGATTTTATCCCGCAAACTTCACCAGCGTCTCAGATTTGGACGCCAAATTCCGAGATTACGCCTCCAAAGATTTCGGAACGACTTTGCAACAAGCCAGCGCCGATTGAGCGGCCTATGGCAGCGGAATGTTGAAGGCAACACTGCCGCCGTAATAATTCACGACGCCCCGATAAAGCAGAGTGTTCCCCCAATAAGCTTCAATGTAATAGGTCTGCCCCGGCGGAACGTTGGCAAAGAAATAAGAGCCGTTTTGTTGAGTGAATACGGGCGTGCTGCGCCCAAGCGTTGGATGGACGAGTGAAACGGTGATTCCGGCCACCGGGCCGCGACTCTGCGAAATCACCTGGCCATAAATCGGCGGGTTGAATTGCCCGCGAACGACCGCGACCGAACCGCAAACCAATACTGACACCGCCGCTAAAATGATGAAAAACGATCTTGGTCTCATAACGCTGTTAGTGTGCGGGTGGAGTGACCTTAAGACCTGTTCCTTCCTGAAGCTTCGGGGCGTTCTTCAGGTCGTCGGCCGGCGCGATCGAGCCTTGTGGAGGGCTCGTGCTGTCGGGTTTTCTGGTGAACTGCACCTCTTTTGCAAGGTCGATCTTCAACGGCTTTCCCTTTTCGAACGGAAGGCCCCTGTGCCACGGCGCCGGCTCATAGCCGGCCGCGTTGATTTGAATCTCGACCGGAAATTCCGGATGCAACGGCGATCTACACGCACCATCCGAATCTAGCGTGAAAGTGGCCCCACTGTCTTTAACGGGCACAATCTTTCCGGTCACCAACGCGGGGTTCACATTTGCCAGTTGGCCGTCGAAGCTCAGCGAGAAACCTTCAGATGGTTTCGAGAACCAGATCGCCAGCGCGAACAAAAGCAAGCCGATGACAAAAAGCGCAATGGCTCCGGAGTTGGTCGAAATCTTGATCTTCTTTAAGATGTCGACGCTTAAAACCTCTCCTCTGTTCTCGGCGTCTGCGAGTTGGATCACCCGCGTTCTCAACAGCCAGATGGAACCGAGGATCATCGCGATCCCGCCCAGTGCACAGGCGTAGATCGAAAAGTCGAAGGGGGAGATGACTGCCATCAACAACTGAGAATGCCAAACCGCTTGGCAGGATTACAAGCCAGAATTTTCTCTTGCGATTTCAAACCCGCAGCGTGCACTTGCTCTGCGAGCGTGACCTCACGACAATCATTTGATGCCAAAAACAAAAGCTAAATCTGCTGTCGCGAAAATTTACGCGGTCGTCGGATCGGACGATGTCGAAGTAAAGCACACTGCGGTAGAATTAGCGGACAAACTAAAGCCCGCCGCGGCGGGCGATTTCGGCCTCGAAACAATCGACGGCGCCGCAGATAACGCCGACCAAGCAGCAGCACGGATAAGATCGACAATCGAGGCGCTGCGAACTTTGCCATTCTTCGGCGGAGAAAAATTGGTCTGGCTGAAAAACGCGAATTTCCTTGGTGACGATCAGAAAGCGCGCTCGGCCGCGGTCCAAGCGGCACTCGAAGAGTTGGCTGAAACGATCAACGCCGGTCTTGGACCGGAAATTATTTTTTTGATCAGCGCAATCGAAGTCGACAAGCGGCGCTCATTTTATAAAGCGCTCGCCAAACGCGCCGAGCTTCAGGTTTTCGAGAAACTCGATTCGAGTCGCGGCGGTTGGGAAGAAGAAGCCACCGAGATGGTCCAGGCGCGCGCGAAAAAGCGGAAGCTTCAGTTCAATAACGATGCGCTTGAGCTCTTTGTCCTTCTCACTGGCGGCGACACGCGCGAGATCGAAAACGAACTGGAAAAGATCGACATCTACCTTGGTAAAGAGCGCGAGGTGAATGTCGATCTTGTGCGCGAGCTCGTGCCGCTGACCCGCGCCGGAGTCATTTTCGATTTGAGCAACGCCCTGGCCGAGCGCGATCTTGAGCGCGCGCTCGAATTGGTCCGGCAATTACTCGATCAGGGCGAAAGTGCGATTGGGATTTTGCTCGCCGCGATTCTTCCAACGGTCCGGAATTTATTACTCGCAAAAGATTTGATGGAGCGCCATCGCCTGTCGCGCCCACACGCGCCCTTCCCGTTTATTTCCGCGATCAATCGCCTGCCGGCCGACGCAATCGCACATTTGCCGCGTAAGAAAGACGGAACGGTCAATGCCTACGCGCTCGGAATCGCCGCGCAAAACACGCACCGGTTCTCGACCGAACAGTTAGTCGCTGGAATGCAGGTCTGTCTCGCCGCTAATCTTCAACTGGTCACGACGCAGCTCGATCACGAACTGATTTTGACTGAAGTGGTGGTGAAGCTGCTTGGCCAATAAAATGTGGGAGGGACCCTCAGTGTCCCGAGTCCGAGCCGGACGGGCGTTAACTTTCGCCGACTTGTTTGCGCGCAATCGGTCCGACGTAAGGAATATCCCAGCGCACGCCGGTGAATGCTTTCACCGTGGCGATGATCCAGAGAACGACAAAACCGATGTGAACGATCGCTGCGATAATGGCCCAGAAGAAAACGAGGATGCCGCCGATTCCTGGAATCGCGCCAAAGATCGCGTGCACGATTGCCGAAACGATGTTGAACAAGAACCAGGCCAGACCGAAGACGATCGATTGCATCGAATAGAAGCGCACGAATGGGTCGTGTTTTTCCAAAATGAAAAACACGATACCGCCAATGAGCGGAATACAGGCCAGCGCTGCCGCGATGTTTGAGGGCAGCCCGGTTGATTTCGGTCCGGAATCAGACGGCGGAGGCGGCGGTGCTTCGTCGGGCATAATCTACTTACACAGGATGAAAGCCTGCTTTGTCAACTCCGAAAGCCTTCGCGAGCTGGCTCCGAATGCTCTTGCGTGTAAACAGTTTTCCTTTTTCGAAGCGGCAAAAGCCAATACCGTCTCGCCGTGACCTCGACGGAAGTTAGCGCTGGTCAGCATTCTTATCGCGTCCTAATCGGCGCAGGTTTGTTGGAGACCGTTGGTGATTCGATCAAGCAAAAGTTGCCGGCGTCACGATGCGCGACCATCTCCGACACGAACGTCGCTCCGCGTTTTCTCGCGCCGATTCAAAAAAGTTTGCGTGCCGCGGGTTTTGATCCGGTTCCGATCATCGTTCCTGCGGGCGAGCAAGCGAAGACGCTCGACCAAGCCGGCGAGATTTGTGAGGAAATGCTGCGCGCCGGTTTAGATCGACAATCGTTCGTCATCGGACTCGGCGGCGGCGTGATCGGCGACTTGTCCGGATTTGTGGCCGCAATTTTTCAGCGCGGTATTCCGCACCTGCAGATTCCAACCACGCTTCTGGCAATGGTGGACAGTTCAATCGGTGGCAAGACCGGTGTGAACACTGCAGCCGGCAAGAATTTGATCGGTGCAGTGCATCAACCTACGCTCGTCATCGACGACACGGATATTTTAAAAACACTGCCGCCACGCGAGTTGAGTCAGGGTTTCGCTGAAATCATCAAGCACGCCATCATCGCGGATGCAGAAATGTTTCGTCAGTTAAACGATGTCGATCTTAACCGTGTCGATTTTGTGCCACTCGTCCGGCGGAATATTGAAATCAAGGCGCGCATCGTGACGAAGGACGAACTTGATCGGACAGGTGAGCGTGCCTTGCTCAATTTCGGCCACACCGTCGGGCACGCGATCGAACGCGCAACTGATTACCGGGAAATTTCGCACGGCGAAGCGGTGAGCCTTGGAATGGTTGCGGCGTGCGACGTCTCAATGAAAAAGACCGGACTTTCTCAAAAGCAGCGCGACTCGATTGTCGATCTTTTGCGCAAATTCGGATTGCCGACAAAGCTGCCGGCAAATTTTCCGCGCCAGAAGATTTTCAACGCCCTCAAGTTCGACAAAAAATTCGAGCACGGCCAAATCCGGTTTGTGGTCACACCGAGAATCGGTTCGGCGACTTTATCACGCGATGTGGCGATGGAAGATATTCGGGCGGCGGTGGAAGCGTTATAGACCTCGCGCGTTGCGATAATATTCCGCCAAACCTTCGGCCACGCTGTCAGCGTATTCGCGAAAAATACTTTTGCGATTTATCCCATTGATTTCCTTTGTGCCGTCATAGTCGCCGGCTTCGATGCGCGCGAAACCGTCTGTGCTGTTCATGACGTAGGGCTCGCAATAAACGACCGGGCAACGATAAAGGCGGGTGGCGAGCAGGTTGCGCGTGTAAACGTAACCGCTCGATCCAACTTTGGTGGTGGTGAGCGTGGTCGGATATTGAAACGGCGGAAGGCCCGTTGCTTTCGCCATTGAAAGCGCGACCGTGTCGCTAACTGCAAGTTCCTCGTCGTAAGCGCGACTGAGCAATCGTCGAATCATCTCGAATCGCTGGTCATCAAGCTCGAGCTCGTCCTCCAAATACGAACCGCCCACGAGCAGATGAAGATGATTAATATCGGTCAGTGTGGGATTTGCCGGATCCCCCCAGCCTTCGGCGTTGAAATGCAGGCAAAGCACCAGATCGGGATGCAATTTATTATTCACCAGCACCGCGCGACGACGGATCTCGCTGTAGCGATAAAATAACATTTCGCTCTGCCACCGGATCGTTTGCTCCTTTTCAGGATCGTTTGGATCGAGAACATCCGGCCGCGGCTGAGGCAGGCCGTTCTTGATCAGAATTTTTCGGGCGAGCTCTTTGAAATCGCCCGGCCGTTTTGAAGTGATCGGCTGCGTGCTGTTGCGAACGAATAAAACTGTGGCGCCCAGTTTTCTTAATCGCGAAGCGAGCATCCGCGATACTCGCAGCGTCAAATCGCCTTCCGTCACCGGTTTAGTGTCGCCAACTTTAAACCAGCGCTCTTCCATCTTCGCCCATTTTCCGCCCAGATGGCCGGGATCGAGCGCGAGGCGCAATCCCGCGAGTGGTTTGGCCGGTTTAGAGCGCGGCAAAGATTTCGCCGGTCGCCAGAGCCGTGGAACGCGCGCTTTCGAATTGGGATCCGGCGCGAAATGCAGAGTGAAAACGCTGTGCGACTCGCGATTGGTCAGAATTTGCGCGGCATCGTTGTCGATCTTGATCAAGTCCTGGGCGAAACCGTGTGTGCAATAGACGTCGTTGATCAGATGCGCAAATTCATCGTGGGTGATGGTGTCCTGATAATTTTCGAGCACATCCCATTTCGGTTTGCTGCCGAGGACGCCAAGGTTGTCCGAGGCCTGACCGACTATTGGAGAGATCAGCAAACCACCAACGACAAATGACGAAGCCCGAATGACGAATGACGAAAAAATGACGAAGCTCGAATGACGAAGAACCACACTTCGAGCTTTGGCATTTGTTATTCCTTCGGGCTTCGTCATTCGGATTTCGTCATTTATTTCGCATCGACGTTTTGAACCTCTTCAATACGATCTTGTTCAATGCTAACGGTTCTTTTTCTGGGCGATGTCGTGGGCGAGCCCGGTCGCAACGCGGTCATCGCCCGGCTTCCGGGATTGAAGGAACAGCACAACGTGGATTTTATTGTGGTGAATGGCGAGAACGCCGCTGGCGGCCGCGGCATCACTGGCAAAATCACGATTGATCTTTTGCGAGCAGGTGTTTCGGTCATAACCACCGGCGACCACATCTGGGACCAGAAAGATATTTTGTCGTTCATCGACACCGAACCGCGTTTGCTGCGACCGCTAAATTATCCCGCAGGCGCGCCCGGAAGCGGTTCGATCGTGCTGGAGACGTCGAAGGGAAAGGTCGGGGTGATCAACGTGCAATGTCGCACGTTCATGCAGCCGATTCTGGAGAACCCATTCCGAGCGATGGAAGAAACGGTCGCCAAAGTGCGCGCAGAAACCCCGAATATCGTTGTCGATGTTCACGGTGAAACGACGAGTGAGAAAATCGCAATGGGCCGTTTCCTTGACGGGAAAGTTTCGGCGGTCATCGGAACCCATACCCATGTGCAAACCGCCGACGAACAAATTCTTCCCGGCGGGACGGCGTTCTTGTGCGATGCCGGAATGTGCGGCCCGGTAAATTCGATTCTTGGCCGCGCAATCGAACCGATCATGAATCGGTTCGTCTCCAATATGCCGGCGCCGTTCCCGGTCGCTGCGGGTGAAGTCAGGTTGCATGGGGCGCTCGTCGAGATCGACGAAAAGAGCGGGCGGGCGGTGCGGATCACGCGGGTGGATGAGCCCGGACCGGCGCAGACATCAAGCGAGCCCGAACCGAAGATCGACAACGAACAATCGCCGAACCCCGAGCAGACGTAGTCAGGCTGATTTCGCTCAAGAATTGTGATCGCCAATTTTGAATTGTTTGATCAAGCTAATCGTCAACATCGCTAACCATGAAAACATTGTTTGCTCTCTGCCTCGTTACGACGCTTGGACTTTCGACTGCACAATCCGCCCAGCAAGAGGGAAATCCGGAGGCGGTGAAAATTGCGCGGGAAGGTTCGCAAGCGGCCAAGGACCAGGATTGGGGTAAAGCCATCGAGCTTTTTCGCAAAGCCGCGGAGATGGATCGGAAATATACGCAGAACCTCGCCATTGCTTATCAACAGCGCGCATTTTCCTACGCCAATGATCAAAGATTCCAGGACGCAATGAACGATTTGGGCGAAGCAATAAAGATCAATCCGCGAGACGCGCGGGCTTATGAACAACGCGCGGCGATCGAAATGAAGATCAACGATTATGATAGGGCCCTGGCCGATTACGAGGTAGCGATCAAGATCAATCCGGACGAGATCAAATATCATCTTTATCGGGGCTACATTTACGAACTGCGCGGCGACATCCAAAATGCAATGGCCGACACCGAGGCTGCGTTGAAGATTAGTTCGAAGAACAAAGAAGCCGTGGCACGCAAACAGCGATTGCAAAAGATCCAATCAGCGACCGCAGCGACGCCGCCACCAAATGCGACTCCGGTTGCGGCGCCGCCGAAGAAAAAGCCGTAAGCCAAGTCCGGCGCTGACGCCGTTCAGGATTTGCTGCCGTTTTGAGAGTCGGCGGGTGTTTCCTCTTTCGGAGGAGGCAAGAAACGCCGCTTCCGCCGGTTCGCCGGCAGCGGGGTCAAAGTCATGGTGATGTTGCGCCCAGTGATCTTTGGTTCCATTTCCACTTGCGACATTCCGGAAAGATCGTCGCGCACTTTTTCCACCAACTGCATCCCGAATTCCTGGTGCGCCATTTCGCGGCCGCGAAATTGAAGCTGGACCCGGACCTTGTTGCCGCGCTCGAGAAATTCCTCGCCGTGGCGGACCTTGGTCAGATAATCGTGCTCGTCGATATTGACGCGAAACTTGATCTCTTTCAGCCTCGCACCGCCGGCTTTTTTATCTTTGTCGTGCTTGGAAAGATCGTAACGAAATTTTCCGAGCGAAACGATTTTGCAGACCGGCGGGTTGGCGGTGGGCGCCACTTCGACCAGGTCGAGGCCGCGGCTGTGTGCTTCTCGCAATGCATCTGACAATTTGAGGACGCCGAGCTGCTGGCCGCTCGATCCCAAAATGACCCGGACTTCGCGAGCGCGAATGCGGCCGTTTACACGAATTTGCGGTTGCAGATTAGTTTAATCTCCTGGCCTGCGAGACGGGAGTGCGCCATTTCGCCGGTGTTTCCTTCATCGCATAATCAGCGTTCACTTTCGCATAACGCCGATGCACTCTGCTTCGCCGCGGCTGCGATGACCGCGACCAAGTGCTCGCATCATTAATCGCGAGCCGAAGGGAAGTTGTAGGCAACATTTCAATGCTGGCAAGATGAATCTCGTTATCGGCTGCGATTATACGAAGCAAAGCGCGCGCCTACAAACTCATTTCGGCGGCGGATCGCCAAAATGCACCTTGTGCGCGGCATAGGCCGTCACATCGTCGAGCATGCCATCGAGTGTCGCCGCGAGCGGCTCGAGTCTCACGACTCCTGAAAATATCGCGCGATCTCCGATTTCAGTGTCGATCAGAAAGGCCGGCCGCTGCGTGATTTGAAATGAATGGAATTCCGCGGTGGCTGCGCGAATGCGCTTTTCCACGGCAGACGATTGCGCAGCCTCGAGCAATTTCTTTTTGTCGAGATTGGCGGCCGCCGATCCAACTTCGGCGGCGACATTCCAATCGCTCACTTTCTTTCCCTCTCGCAATGCCGCGTTTGTAATCGCGAGACGAACGCGATCATCGGTTATGTCGAAATCTTTCGCGGCTTCGGCCACCGCATTTGGCGGCAGCCATTCCTTCAAAGTAGCGTCGTACCAATCCGTGTTCAGCATGAAAGGCGAGCGCATCATCATTCCGCTGCGCCGGTAGAACCACTGCTCCTGCTCACGCGAAGTCGGCAAACCGCTCGGATCCATCAGCGCGATCTTCCACTGAAACTCAACTCGGCCTTGATAACGCTTTTTCAATTCCGACCAAGTCGGCTCCGACCAGAAACACCACGAGGAAACAACGTCCAGATAATCAGTCACTGTGATTCGCATAATGTAAGATCGACAATAACCAGCGGCGTTTGACTTCAAACATCAAAAGTCGAACCTCAACCGCGCTCCGTGGATCTCAATCATATCTTCCTTTTCATCGCAGTGATTTCGCCGTTGCTGGTGCTGGCGCGAGCGTGGCGTCCGGGTGGGATTTTTCGCGGCTGGCGAATCGCGGCCGTTATCGTGCTCGCGATCACCGGTCTCAGCTGGCTGTTTTTTCGGGAGCATGCCGGTTACGTCGGCGGTGGGGCCTGGTTCGCGCTTCTGTTTTTGCCGGCGGTCGGTCTGCGAAAAGCATCCCAACTCGCGGCGCAAGGCCGCTATGAATCGGCCAGACGATTGACGGCGGCGCTGCAAGTCTTGCATCCAACCGCGCAGTTGCGCGATCAGCTTCAACTTTTTCGGAGTTTGGAATTACGCGGACGCGCTGTCGATCAAATCGAGATCGAGAACGTTCCGCAAGATCGACATGGTCGATTACGCAACGCTCCCGTCGTAGTCATTTTCATCCTGCTCAACGTTGCTGCGTTTTGCATCGAGTTGTGGAGAGGAGCATTGACCAGTCCAGCAACCTTGCATCGACTCGGCGCGCTCGATTTTTTCGCAGTGATCAACAAAGGGGAATTTTGGCGGCTCTTCACCGCGCTCTTCCTCCATTACAACTTGCTTCATCTCGCCTTTAATCTTTTCGCGCTCTATGTGCTGGGTCCGCCATTGGAACAAACCATCGGCGCGGTGCGATTTGCCGCTTGCTATTTGATTTCCGGAATCGGTTCCACCGCGGGCGTTGTAGCGTTGACGATGATAAAAATTGTTCACCCAGCCGAGCTCGTCGGTGCGTCCGGTTGCATCATGGGAATCGTCGGCGCCTGGGCCGGATTTCTTATTCGCCATCGCCACGTTTGGCAGGCGAAGCAACGCCTCCTTAACATTTTGCTCATTATTGTCATCCAAATCGTGTTCGACATTTTTACCCCGGAAGTCAGCAGTTCGGCCCATATATGTGGCTTGGTGACCGGTTTCGTGATCGGCCTGGCCGTCGCACCAAAGAGAACGTCGTTTTCGCAATCCGTTTAAGACAAAGGTTTGGCGCGCGTTATGCAGCTAGCCCATTGAGAAACTTGCCGCTCGAGAATTTTTCGCCAACTTCCCATTTCGCTGCCGCTAATGCCGACGTTTCAGATTTATAATGTAATCCCCACCCTTCCCGCGGTGTTGGAACCGCTTCGGGAAATGACCTTCAACCTCTGGTGGACGTGGGAGCCGTCTGCCCGCCGGCTTTTCCGCCATCTCGATCCTGATTTGTGGAACCGGACCAATCATAATCCGGTACGCATGCTGCAGCTCTCGCGGCAGGCGCGGCTCGAAGAACTTGCCCAGGACAAAGCCTTTCTTCGGGAGTTGAAGCAGGTCCACGATGCTTTCCGAAATTATCTCGCGCGCCAGGACACTTACGGGAAAATGGGAGCGGGTGCGGCGATCAAGAGACCGGTCGCGTATTTTTCGGCCGAGTTCGGATTTCACGAATCGATTCCAAATTATTCCGGCGGTCTTGGGATTCTCGCCGGCGACCATTGCAAATCGGCCAGCGATCTCGATCTAAACTTCGTCGCGGTCGGGCTGCTGTATCGCCACGGCTATTTCCGGCAGGAGATCGACAAGGACGGCGCGCAGCACGCGATCAGCCTCAATCAAAATTTTCATCATCTGCCAATTCGGGAAGTGCAGCGTGACGGATCGAACCTTCTCATCTCAGTGCGGATTCTGGACCGCGAAGTCTTTGCCAAGGTTTGGCAATTGCAGGTCGGCCGGATCAATCTCTTCCTCCTCGACACCGACATCTCCGAAAACAACGCCGAGGATCGCCTGATCACGGCCGAGCTTTACGGTGGCGACCAGGAAATGCGAATGCGCCAGGAAATCATGCTCGGGATTGGCGGCGTGAAAGCGTTGAAAGCGCTGGAGATCGATCCGGAAGTTTTCCACATGAACGAGGGCCACTCCGCGTTTCTCGCGCTCGAGCGTATTCGCCGGAAAGTCGTTGAGAAAAAACTCGAGTTCTATTCCGCGCTCCAAATCGTGGCCTCGGCGAACATTTTCACGACCCACACGCCAGTGCCCGCCGGCAACGATTCGTTCCCGCGCGACATGATGCGCAAATATTTTGGCGATTTCGCCAAAGAGCTCGGCATTCCCTTCGACGAACTTTTCTCATTTGGGCAAACGCGGGTCGACCGATCGGATCCATTCAGCATGACCATTCTGGCGTTGCGGGTGAGTCGCCACTCAAATGGCGTAAGCAAATTGCACGGCGAAGTCAGCCGCGCGCTCTGGAAAGATGTTTGGAATGGCGTGCCCGTGCACGAAGTGCCGATCACGAGCGTGACCAACGGCATTCACACCAAGACCTGGATGGCGCCGGAGTTTTCCGCGCTCTACCGAAAGTTTCTCGGCGAATGGGAAGAACACATCACCGAGCCCGACTTCTGGCGCGGCGTGATCGACATTCCCGATGCGCAGCTGTGGGAAACGCATCAACAGTTGAAACATCGCCTGGTCGACTTTGTGCGGGAACGCGTGCGCATGCGGCGCGAACGCATCGGTGATTCACCGGAAGCAATTCGCGATGTGAACCGAATTCTTGATCCCGAAGTTTTAACGATCGGCTTTGCGCGGCGATTCGCGACCTACAAACGCGGCGCGCTTCTGTTTAGCGACAAGGAGAGATTGAAGCGGTTGCTCAACGATACTACGCGCCCAGTGCAATTTATTTTCGCCGGCAAAGCGCATCCGCGCGACGAAGGCGGCCGCGCGCTCATCCAGGAAGTTTACCGATTCAGCCGCGAAGCCGGATTCGAAAATCGGGTCGTGTTTCTGGAAGATTACGACAGCTACATCGCGCGCCGGCTCGTGCAGGGAGTCGATCTTTGGTTAAACAATCCGCTCCGCCCCATGGAAGCGAGCGGGACCAGCGGAATGAAATGCGCGCCGAACGGCGGAATTAACCTCAGCGTGCTGGACGGTTGGTGGCACGAAGGCTTTAACGGAACCAACGGCTGGGCCATCGCTGCCGAAATTTCCGATGGCACAGTTGAGCTTCAAAACGGAGTCGACTCGAACAGTCTTTATCAACTGCTCGAGAACCAGATTATCCCCCTCTATTATGCCAAACCGGACGGCAAACTTCCGCTCGCATGGCTGCAATTGATGCGCGAATCGATCCGGAGCGTCACGCCGGTGTTCAACACCCACCGAATGGTCAAGGAATACACCGAGCGTCTTTACATTCCAGCGGCACGATCACACGAAAACTTTGCCCAGAACGGCTGCGAACCGGCTACGCAGTTGAGCCAGTGGAAATCGCGAATGCGAAAAGATTGGCCACGAGTTCGGATTCACGATGTGCAGGTCGGGAATAAAGATCGACAAAACATCCTCGTCGGCGAATCACTTCAGGTGAGCGCGCAGGTGCATCTCGGCGATGTCGATCCAAATCATGTTCGGGTGGAGGCATATCACGGCGAAGCCGACAACGGCGGGATCAAAAACCCCTCCGTCAGTGTTCTGAACGCAAGTGGGCAGAATGGTGATGGTAGCTATCTTTACCAGGGATCAGTACCGGCATCAGAAAGCGGCGCCTACGGTTTCAGCGTCCGCGTCGTCCCGATCCATCCGAATCTGATGCAAGCGCACGAGCTGCGCCTGATCGCGTGGTCGTGACCCAATCGATCGCGTCGACCAAAAAATTTTAACCGAGCACGGTCGCGTTTCTAACTTCGCTTCGCAATCCCGCTAGTGCGGGATGAGGTTGGCGAAGGACAAGACTGGATGTGGGTGGCCCGTGTGCTGAAGCGTTCGGACGTTAGTGATCGATCAGATCACGAGAAGCTGGGCTCGGAACAAAATGACGAATTGATCGGAAACGATCTTGCTTTGGTTGGCGCGTGCAGTGATCTAACGAGACAGAGATAAGCCACGGCACGGTGTGGTGGCAAACACGCCGAAGTTTTCGCGCAATGGGGCCGTTGGCTTCATCGATTGGTTAGATGGCGATGTGCTGCCGCTTCATGGACAACTATGAAAAAACGAACATGCAATTATAACGAGGAGCACCGGCAGGAGGAACGCCAATATCGCGGCAGCAATCAGGACGTATAGAATGAATGCGAGAAGTCTCTGCCAGAACGGCGGTCTCGGCAGAAAGAGTATCGCGGCGCCGGGAATGGCAGCAGCGATGCCCGCCTGCGTACAGGCTGCCAAAGCAGATTCCGGTGGAGCGGCAACCCAACTGATCGGGTACTCGAAGAGAATGGGAACGATGATGAGCCACAGGGCGAAGCCAACTCTAAGAAATATCCGAGCACGTGAGCGATGCTCCGTCATCTAACGAGACAGAGATAAGCCACGGCAGGGTGTCGTGGCAAACACGCTGAACTTGCAACGCAATGGGGCCGTTGGCTTCATCGATTGGTTAGACGGAAGACGTGGCAAACAGGAAAGACTAACGCACGTAATCATCGAAACGGGAATGGCGCTTTTCCGGTGATTGCAACGTATCCAAAAATCAGAACGAATCCAAAGCACGCGGCGGTGAAATGCCAGTTGGAATGCAGCTCCTGAACTCCCATAACGACGAAAGGGAGCGCTACGAGAGCGAGCAACGCCGCAAGCACGCGGAAGACGACATGAACGCGATGAGGTTGAGGCATCGTCATCGAGTGGGCAACATTTCGTCTAACGAGAATAAGATAAGCCACCGCAGGGTGCTGCAACAACGTCCAAGAACTTGCATCCCAAGGGGGCGGTTGGCTTCATCGATTGGTTAGACGGAACTACGTCGCAATTTCAACAGCCATCGCGCACCTGCAAATGAGAGAAGCAAAAGTCCCAACAAAAAAGACGTAGCTAAAATCCAGAAAGAAATCTGCATAACGATCTGCGTCGTCGACCAAGGTCCCCAGCAATTGGTAACGAAAAAGTTTTCTTTCGGCTTCGGCTGGGTCAACGCGTAAGCGAGAACTGCACCCATGAGCGCGGGCAGCCACGGGACTAGCCATAATCCAGTTCGTGTTAAGCGCGACATTCCGTCTAACGAGAACAAGCTGAGCGACCGCCACCGAGGGCGAGCGCGGCTTTGACTGAAAATGCTTTGATCATCTGAAATGTGAACGCGCGCCGGGTGGCGGTTCGCTCCAGCGCTTGGTTAGACCCATTGTCGTTCATTTGATTTGGACGGACTTCATGATGCGCTCTGTGTCGCTTTTTCCGGAGCTAGACGTCGAATCGTAGCTGATGTCGACTATGACAAGCTGGTTCTTCGCCTTCGTGTCGTCGATGAGCGTTACTTGTCTCGCTTGATGTGTGCGATCTGGTTTGGTCGCGATATATCGAGCACGATGGCCAGACACAGTTGTGTTTTTCCAGGGCGTGAGGCTTTCTTCACCGGATACGGCCTTGAGCTGCGCCGTCATGTTTGCTGCCGCTCCATCCAAGTTTCCGCCCGTTCCGGGCGGAAACGAGAGAAACACTAATTCTAGATCAACCGCACGATTCCTGAATGAATATTTTTTCATCCCCTGAACAGCGCCTGCGCCTGGAGTGTTCTGTTCATCAGTTTTGCAGTCCGCGGGAACTTCAATGCGGACGTTGCCGATAACTTTGGTCTCCCAACCGGAATCAGCATGGACTGTGGCAAGTGGCAGAAGAAGTAACGAAGTGACGAGTAGCTTCATGGGTCTAACGAGAAGTAGGCCGAATTATTCGGCAATTAAAGGCGGAAAAATTCGGCCTAATCCGCTTGTCTTTGGGCTGTCGGGTTGGAAACATGGGGAACAATGCCCCCTATGCTAGGCGCGACCGCGCGTCAGAACAAACCTAAACTTCTCGATGAAGTCCGCGATGTCATCCGTCGCAAGCATTTCAGCATCCGGACTGAACAAACCTACGTCGATTGGATTCGACGGTTCATTTTGTTCCATAACAAGCGGCATCCGCGCGAAATGGCAGAAACCGAAGTCACACAATTCTTGACGCATCTCGCGCGCGACGGACACGTCGCTGCTTCAACGCAAAACCAGGCTCTCAGCGCACTCCTCTTTCTCTACAAAGAAGTCCTCAAGCAAGAAATCGGTTGGTTGGAGGGGGTCGAGCGAGCGAGCGAAGCGGCCGTCACGTTTGCCCGTGGTTCTTACTCGCGATGAGGTACACAAAATCTTCGCCCACCTGCACGGCAAGGATCGTCTGATGGCCGGATTACTCTACGGCAGCGGTTTGCGATTAATGGAGTGTGTGCGCCTGCGCGTTAAAGATGTAGATCTTGGATACCTGCGAATCACAGTGCGCGACGGCAAAGGCGGAAAGGATCGGGTGACAATGTTGCCGGTAAATCTGGCGAAATCACTGGAGCGCCATTTGCAAAAAATGAAGGCGCAACACGAAGAGGATTTGGAAGCCGGCTTTGGCAGCGTCTTCTTGCCCAATGCAATCGACCGGAAATATCCAAGCGCAGCAAAAGAATGGGCCTGGCAGTACGTCTTTCCATCTTTTCGGCTATCGATTGATCCACGCAGCGGCTCGCGTCGTCGGCATCATATGGAAGAAAGCTCATTGCAGCTGGCGGTGAAAAAGGCCGTGCGGACTTCCGGTATTCAAAAGCCAGCTACTTGCCACACTCTGCGGCATTCGTTCGCAACGCATTTACTCGAGAACGGTTACGACATTCGAACTGTGCAGGAGTTGTTAGGCCATAAGGATGTCAGCACCACGATGATCTACACGCACGTACTCAACAAGCCGGGCATCGGGGTGAAGAGCCCGCTGGATTAACAGCGAACGTTTGCACAAATCAGGACGGTGGCGCTGTTGGCTATAGGAATTAATCAATCGCGCTGACGGCACGGATGAATTCGGTAACTGGATTACAATTTAGAGCTGCCGTCGCAAACGCACTGCGCGGCCGACTGCGACACTACCGATCAATATGAGTATCCACGTGACCCAAAAATGAATGTCCGCGTAGAGATAAACCGCACGTGACACTTCCGTGAATCGTCCGTGGTTATTGAGATAATAATGGCCGTTTCTGATCTCACTCGCGACGCCGCCGCCGAGGAAAAACGCATTGATCGCGAGGAATACAAATGCGTTGATGAACCCGATCACGGCGATGCAGAGGTAGAGGAGGCGCCGTTTCATGGATGCATTATCGAGCGCTCACCATCGTATCAATCCAACAAAGCCGAAGGTAATGAGAAGAATGACGGCAAAGACGCCACAAAACAGCATGTCCCAGGTGATCCCTGGCTTGATAACGGAATCACTTGGATCGGTCGGATTGAAGTAACAGACCGCTCTCGTGCCGGGCGGAAGGCGGCGGACTACCGCTTTTTTCCCTCGAAACCCGCATGTCGCGCCTGTCGAAAAGTTGTATTGGCTCGAGCTATATCTCTGTCCGGCGACTTCATACATATATGTGACGAGGATGCGATAAACCCCTGATTCAGTCTGATCCTCTTCCGCCGAGCTGGAGAGAATGACGCACGGCGTTTCCTGCCACGCTCGTGCGCGGTAGACTTTGCGGAGCGGAATTACGGAAAAGAAATAGAGCATCGCGGATGGAAGTCCAATGGCGACCAAATTATCCAGGAGAGTGCCCATTATGATCGAGTAGCCTAACGAGAAGTAGCTGACAGAGCATTGTCAGCGCCACCTGCACGCCAAAAAGCAGAAGTTCTTGGCGTGCGAGTCCGAGCCGGACGGGCAAAGTCAATCGCCCCTACCTGTTAATCGATGGCGCTGACGGCGCGGATGAATTCGGAGAAATCTTTGCCGTTGCGCGCGGCGTGATTGAGGGCATCGAGCCGCGCATCACGGAACGCTTCGGGTAAAGCAACGCGACGCGAGAGCGCGCCGTTGGCGAACACCAGTTCGTCCCATTGAATGGAGGCGATTTGATCATTGAAGCGCGCGACCGAACGTCCGCGGAAAAATGCGCGGGTTGTTTCCGGCGGCGTAAAGATCGCGGTCTTGATCTCCTCCTCTTTGACCAGCCGCCGGACCGATCCCTGACGCGCGAGTTCGTAATACAATCCCGATTCAAGATCGACATTGTGATATTCGAGATCGATCGATTGGAGCCACGCATCGCTCCATGAAAGTTTTTCTTCTTCCTGCAAAGCGTTGAGCAAAAATTTCTTGGCCACCCAATCGACCCGGTCGCGCGTCGTCATCACGTCGCGCTCAAGATCGTTGAGAACATTTTCCCATTCCCGCAAAATCCATTGTCGATCTTCGTTGGTCGCGTCGCCGTCGATCTTTGATGCTGCCCGCAAGTAAATTCGCTGCACTTCAATCGCGGAGATCTTGCGACCATCCTTTAACTCGATGATCCAATCGTAAGTTTGGTCGCGACTGATCGATTTGTTCGCGTCAACCGGCTGCGCGATCTCGAGCTGCGGCGCCTGGCCACGTTCGATCAGATCGAGCACGAGCGCGGTGGCTCCGACTTTTAGCGCAGTCGCCCATTCGCTCATGTTCGAATCGCCCAAAATGACGTGAAACCGCCGATAGCGGCTGGCATCGACGTGCGGCTCATCGCGGGTGTTGATCAGCGGCCGCCGATTCATGGTGTCGATGCTGACGACCACGCTAAAAAAATCCGCGCGCTGCGAAATTTGATAAACTCCCGGCTGACCCGAAGTGCTTTCTCCTTCCACGCCCATTTTGCCGGCGCCCGCAAAAATTTGGCGAGTGATCAAGAACGGCAGGATCGCGGTGACGATGCGGTCCCACGGCACATCGCGCTGCATGAGATAGTTATCGTGGCAGCCGTAGCTGTGGCCGAAAAAGTCGGTGTTGTTTTTGTAGAGACGAACCTCCTGGCCGCCCGGTAATTTCAAATTTCTGCGACGCGCACACTCGGAGAGAATGCGCTCACCTGCTTTGTCCTGGGTAACGATTTGACGAATCGTCGTGCATTCCGGCGTCGAATATTCCGGGTGCGCGTGATCATTATAAAAACGCGCGCCGTTCGAAAGAACCAGGTCGCTTTTGATTTCTTCGAAGCTAAGCGGACGGTTCTTGTCGATCTCGTAATAGGCCGATTCGTCTGTGTCCTGCATCAGGGCCTTGGCGCGAAAGCCGCGGGCATCGAGATGCGGATCCTCCAGCTCGTAATCCCATTTCATATGCGCCCCATGATCGGTGTAGCGGCGGACGAGCTCGATCGATTCGGCCACAACATCGACAGTCTCCGCTCCGTTGACGGTGATGCCGTATTCCGTCTCGAGGCCAAAGACGCGGTTCATGCGGCGAGCCAAAGACTAAATGACGCCTGAACCCGGGTGAGCCGCCGAATCCGCAACCGGCCTCACCGGCGCGATCTTCACCACGTTTTCGGGATCGTAATCGATCAGTTTGAGCCAATCTTCGGTGATGTCGGTGGTCGGGAAAATATCGTTCTCGCTGTATTCGGCGTCGAAGGCGAGTTGTAAATCCATTTCCCGAATTCCTTCCTCCTGGTTGGTGGCGATCGCACGCTTGATCGCCATCGCCTTCGCGCGCTCGACGATTGAGGCAATGATCGCGCCACTGATGAGATCGCTCCGGTAAAGAATTTCTTTGCGGCCGCTGCGGAGCGTGACTTCAAGAAATTTATTTTCGTCGCGCCGGGTAAACTGCCAATCGACAAAACGCTCGATCAGCTTATCAACCGCCGCGCCGATGTGCTCCGCTTCTTTGGCGAACGCGCCGTCGTAGGGAAGATCAGGCGTGAGATAAATTCGATAGACATCTCGCGCGCCTTCGCGATTGGGACGATTGACTTTAATTTTGCGGTCGATTCGACCCGGCCGGAGAATCGCAGGATCGATCAAATCGGCACGGTTGGACGCGAGGATGATGACGACGTCATTCAACGAATCGATTCCGTCCATCTCCGAGCAGAACATCGGGACGAGGGTTGAGAGAATATTCGAGTAACGCGAAGCGCGGCGCGTTCCGAGAATCGATTCCGCTTCGTCGATGAACAGAAACGGCATGAAGCCGTCGCGCCGTTTCTCCCGCGCGGTCGCGAAGATTTCGCGAACCATGCGCTCGGATTCGCCCACCCACATGTTCAAAATCTCCGGCCCTTTGACGTGCATGAAGTATTCCTTCATCTGGGCACCGGTTTTTTCGCCGAGCTGTTTGGTCAAGTTATAGGCGGTCGCTCTACCGATGAGCGTTTTGCCGCAACCGGGGGGACCGTAAAGCAAGAATCCTTTCGGTGTGGCGTGCTGAAATTTTCTGAAAAGATCGACATGCAACAGCGGAAGCTCGATCGCGTCCTTGATCGCCTGGAGCGCTTCTTCCTGCCCGCCGACTTTTTCCCACGGCAACTCGGGGACAACGTCGAGGTAATGTTCGTGCGACTTCGTGCTCGAAAGCATCTCGAGCGCCATGCGGTAATTGGAATCGACGCGCACTTCGTCGCCCGATTTCAAAGTCGACGTTGCAAGATCGGACGAGCGCTGCAAAACGATCGATTGCGTTCCGTGCTCGGAACCGACGCGCAATCGGTCTTTGCCGATCACTTCGGTGATTTTGGTCACCGGTCCGGCTGTTTCAAAACCGAGGTCGCCGACAATGACGAAGGCCTCGTTGACCAGGACGCGCGTTCCCTTTTTTAATTTCGCCAGCGGAATGCGCGGATCGACATTGCAATAATAATCAGCGCCACCGACCACGATGTGCGCAGTGTCTTTGGAGATCGCGCCAAGAAAAGTGCCGATGCGGTTCGCGGGCGAAGTGACCTTTTTAATGACTTCTTCGAGCTTCTCGATCATCTGTCGCGCTTCGCCAATCATCTGCGATTGATCTGACACGTGCGGCCGGAGATCGAGCAGATCGCGGCGGATCGGATCGCCTGGCGGAAGCGCAGCGATGACGCGATCGAGCTTGTCGAGCAAAGGAAGATTCGGCGCGGGCTCGTCGAAGCTTTCGTATTCTCTGCTGCGCTCGTCGCTCATCGTAAAACCCAGTCCATGCCCGAATCGAATGCGATTATAACTTTCTTGCTAAAACTTCGCAATCTTTGCTCGCGAAGGCTTTCGGGGGTTCGACGCCGCCCGGCCACAAAATGTTCAACCAGCGCCGTGGTGTCGCGGTTGCGAAGAATTTGCGCTGAGAAAATTGTCGATCTTGCGGCTGAGGAAAGCCGCCCCTACAGTCTGCGTCTCGCGAGGAGCCTTAGCTCAATTGGTTAGAGCGCCGCCCTGTCACGGCGGAGGTTGCGGGTTCGAGCCCCGTAGGCTCCGCGGTTTTTGTATTACAAAGATTTGCCTCGGCGCGAATTCACGATGGACTAACACCGTTCACTAATTCTCTGACGACATTTTCGCCAATCGCGCCAAGTCGTTTCGGCCGATTTGAAGTTCCTGCATTTCAGCGGCGTCTAGAACGCCGATAAAGCAGGACCGCCCTTAAGCCGGAAAATTTTCAACGACGCATAAAGCCGGATTGCAGACCTAATCCGATTCAGACGTTCAGGGGCGATGAAAACGAAGGGCAGATCGGGTTTTTTCAACTGGCGAGTTTGGCTCGCGCTTGGCGTCTGCTCTGCCGGCGCGCTCCTAGCAATGCTGAGTTTGGCGACCGCGCACACAGTCGGGGAACCGTGTGTGTCCACGCTTGAGAATTGTGAGAAGTGGTCGGTGACGGTGCAGGGTCCGCCCCGGCCGGCGGGTCAGCGCCCGGATGATTTTCCGTCCGCCATTGCCATCAGCAGCACAACGGTGTTTGTCGGCGTGAAAGCGGTTAACTTCAACACAGCCGATCCGTACTCGTCGACTGCTTCGCGGACGCTCGCCGCCTACGACGTCAGCACTGGCACTGAGCGCTGGCGTGTTTTCCGGAACAGCCGCGCCTATGACAGCCTTCACGATTTAGCCGTCTCTCCGGATGGGAGCACAGTGGTCGCGACCGGCGGGGCATACGACGGATTCCCAATCGGCGCAACGGACTCGCGAATCGTGACCGTCGCCTACGATTCGGCGACCGGAGCCGAACGTTGGTCACAGACTTGGGACGGCAACCCAAGTGGAGTCGACAACGGCAACGTCGTCGCGTTTAGCCCCGACGGCCGCTCGGTTTATATCGGAGGGGTTACGACTCCCGCGGCCGGCGACCTCGACTACGTCACGATCGCCTATGACACGACTAATGGAACGGAGCAGTGGGTCAGCATCTACCGCGGGCTGGGGGCCGGCGGCACTAATGCTCCCTTTGACCTTGCTGTAAGTCCGGATGGAAAGCAGGTGTACGTGACCGGCGAGAGCGCCGGCGCGCGGGAGTACGAACTCGATTATGCCACTGTAGCGTACGACGCCTCGAGCGGAGTTGAGCTCTGGGTGTCGCGCTCGGAACCTACCTTCGTGGATCGCGCTTGTTGTCTGGCCGTCGATCAAGATCATGTCTACGTAACTGGTGACAGTTATACCGGTCCGAGCGGCGGGGATTACCAAGCTCTCATCGTCGCGCTTCGAGCGAATGACGGCTCCACCGACTGGCAGCAGCGCCTCGGTGGTTCCGGCTACAATGCTGGACGAGCAATCACCGCAGGCCACGGGCGCGTTGTGGTTGCTGCGCAGAGTCCTTCAACTCGCGCAGACGAAGGTATCACTGTGTTGACCGCGGCGTACGACGCGAGCACAGGCAATCAGCTATGGGCGACCCCACTAGCCGAGCCATTGCGAAGTCAGCTTGCTAACGACCTTGCATTCGCTCCCGATGGCAGCCGTGTTTACGTGATCGCGAACAGTCGGCCAAATATCCCGGACACGAAACTCCTCGACCAGGAGGTAATCGCCTACAACCTCATCGACGGGTCTACCGCCTGGAGTGTCCACCTGGATTCCGGCCCAGCTAACGCGATGAGTGGAGATAAGGTGGCGATCGCGCCGGATGGCAACAGCGTGATCACTCTCGGCCAGATTACCTATAGCGCCAATCCACTCGGTCCATCCGACCAAAACATCTACGACTCGATTGTAGTCGCCCTGCCTGCCGTGTTCGCTCCCATTCCAAGCCCAACCGCAACTCCAACGGCTACACCCACTGCAACCCCAACTGCCACGCCAACACCAACCGCGACACCAACGCCGAGTCCAACCGTGACTCCAACCCCCAGTCCAACACCTACGCCTACTGCAACCCCAACTGCCACACCGACACCGACTCCGACGGCAACTCCAACTCCGACTCCAACAGTTACGCCTACACCAACACCGACGGCCACGCCGACTCCCACTCCAAGTCCGACCCCGACACCAACTCCAACACCGACAGCTACGCCCACTGCGACCCCGACTCCCGCTGCCACGCCGACACCGACACCGATTCCTGCAACCACTCCAACGGTAACCGTTTCAGTGTCGCCGACTCAGATTCACGAGGGAGAGACCGTGACTTTCACTGTCTTGGCCTCGTCGGCCGTCGCGCAAGATACCACTGTCAATTACTCAATGAGCGGCAAAGCAATTCAAGGTAGCGACTACACGTTGAGTGGTCCGCCGGGACAGGTAATCATTCCGGCCGGACAAACTTCAGGAAGCGTCACGCTCAGCGCGTTAATCGATAACAAGAAAGAGAAGGCCGAAAAGGCAACGATGACCTTGCAGCCCGGGTCTGGTTATGATTTCCCTTCGAGCGGGAAGAAGAAAAAGAAAAGCAAAGCGCCGTTGGCCACAGTGACAATTTTGGATTGAGGAAATAACGCTCGGGGTTCGCTTCTGCTAAGAGATCGCAGCGGCAATGCGATATTGACTTTTGCTCGTGGGTTTGAATCTTCTTCAACTGAATCGAGGAGGAAAAAAATCAATGAAAATTGGCGAAGCAGCACCGGATTTCGAAGCGGAAACGTCCCAGGGCAAAATTCGTTTCCATGAATGGATTGGCGATTCCTGGGTCATTTTGTTTTCGCACCCGAAGGATTTTACGCCAGTCTGCACGACTGAGCTCGGCTATATGGCCAAGATAAAGCCGGAGTTCGACCGCAGAAACGTGAAGATCATCGGATTGTCGGTCGATTCGACCGGCGATCATCAGGGATGGGCGAAGGACATCGAGGAAACGCAAGGCCACGCGCCGAACTACCCGATTATCGGCGATGCTGACTTCAAGGTGTCGAAGTTGTACGGGATGCTTCCGGCCGACGTCGCGGGCGACGCGAAAAAACGCACGCCGGCCGATAATGCGACCGTGCGCAACGTTTACGTCATTGGCCCGGACAAAAAGATCAAGCTCATCCTTGTCTATCCGATGACGACAGGCCGCAACTTTGATGAAGTGCTGCGCGTGATCGACTCGCTGCAACTGACTGCGAAGCACCAGGTCGCCACGCCGGTGAACTGGAAGCCAGGCGAGGATGTGATCATCGCCGGTTCGGTCTCAAACGACGAAGCGAAGAAGCGTTATCCGCAGGGTTGGAAAGCGCCAAAGCCCTACATTCGCATCGTCCCGCAGCCGCAGTAAAGACACTCAACTGCGCGGCAACCGGAGTTCCGGATGCAACCGAGAAGTTCGCGCGATCGGGCATCGCAAGATAGCAGCCGTCCGGAATTTTGGGATGCGCGCTACACAAGTGGCGAGACACCCTGGGATTTTCACGGCGTGCCGGCGGCGTTGAAAGCGTTTCTCAAGACTACACCCGCCGGAAGTGTACTGATTCCGGGATGCGGATCGGCTTACGAGGTCCGCGCATTTGATGAGGCCGGTTGGAAGGTAACGGCAATTGATTTCTCACCAGTTGCGGTGGAACGGGCGCGATCCGAGCTTGGGCCGCTGGCCAACCGCGTTGTGCAGGACGATTTTTTTAAGCACGCTTTCGGTTCGCAACGTTTCGATGTGATTTACGAACGGACGTTTCTCTGTGCGCTGCCGCCAAATTTATGGCCGGCTTATGTTAAACGCATGACACAACTGCTCCGTGGAAATGGGAAACTCGCGGGCATTTTCCTTTATGGCGATCAAGCCGAACCGCCGCCCTACCCATTAACGCCAGCAAAAGCGAGCGAATTACTCGGTAAAAATTTCTCCCTGATCAAAACGCTACCAGTAACGGACTCACTGCCATTGTTTGCCGGAAATGAGCGCTGGCAGGAATGGGTTCTAAAATGACGAGCGATTTGCCGCGCTCAAACCCAGGCTCGATGCGCGCGCGTCCTGTTAAATTAGACGCACGCGCTCGAGAATTCCGTCGCCAATTCTTACTCAGGCAACGTTGACTTCAATTTGTTTGGGCTTGGCGTGCTCGCTCTTGGGCAGATGCACCGTGAGCAAGCCGTTCTTGAACTCAGCCTTTACCTTGTTGCCATCGGCATCATCCGGAAGCGTGAAGCTGCGCATAAACGTGCCGTAACCGCGTTCGACGCGGTGGAATTTCCTTTTCTTCTCTTCCTTCTCGAACTTGCGTTCGCCGGAGATGGTCAGCACGCCGTTTTCGACGGTGACTTTTACGTCCTCTCTTTTCAGCTCGGGCAACTCGGCCTTGATGAGATATTCTTTCTCATCTTCGGTGATGTCCGCCAGCGGCATCCAATCGGCCAGCGTGATGTCTTCCCGCCCATGTCCATTGGTGCGGCGAAGCGGACGGCCAAAGAGGGTGGAGAAATTGGAAAGACGGTTTTGGAAATCCTCCATTTCTCTGAGTGGTTCCCAGCGAGTAATTGTTTGCATATGAATGGTTCCTTTCAGTTTGCGGATTATTGAGCGTTGTTCGTTTGATCGCGGCGTAGGGGCGCCAGCGACATTTCAATATCGACCCACTGCGGAAGAGCGCGCGGTAACTTAAGTTGCCTTTTTTGCGGGTTGTCATTTGTCGGGCACGGGCTGACGCTTCTCAGAAGCAAACGGATCACAATCGAGTCGCGTAGAGGATGAACGGATGTGTGACATAGATGGGCGCGGCTGCGAAGGTCCCCCTTTCAACTTTCCGGTGTCCTGTGGGGCCGCCTAGAATCGAAGAGCTTCGGGCACCGTCATAGGGGTCTTTCAGCAGGCCGTTGTTGTTGGCTACCACGATATTAGGGAGGCAACATGTTTCCAATTCAGGACTCAGTTCCGGGCCGCTCCGTGCCGGTGGTGACACGCGCGTTGATCCTCATCAACGTGTTGGTCTTTTTCTTTGAACTGATGCTTCCGCAGCAATCGATCGAGAGCCTTTTTTATTTGTTCGGCATTGTTCCGGCGCGCTTCACTCATCCGGACTGGGCCGCTTATGTCGGATTTCCTTTGGACAATTACTGGCCCCTTCTAACGCACCAATTTCTGCACGGCGGCTGGTTCCACATCATCGCGAATATGTGGACGCTCTGGATTTTCGGTGACAACGTCGAGGACCGGATGGGACCGGGACGGTTTGCGATTTTCTATCTGGTCTGCGGCGTGATCGCTGGCTTGACGCATTTGTTGACCAATCCTGATTCTACTGTCCCGTCGGTAGGCGCCTCGGGGGCAATCGCGGGCGTGCTCGGCGCGTATCTGCTGTTTTTTCCAACGGCGCGGCTCGTGGTCGTGGTTCCAATCCTGTTTTTCCCGTTTTTCTTTGAGGTGCCGGCCGTGCTCTATCTCGGGTTTTGGTTTTTCAGTCAGTTATTTAGCGGCACGGCGGCGTTAGCCGGTCCGCAGCAGGTCGGTGGCATCGCGTGGTGGGCGCACGTTGGTGGATTCCTCGGGGGAATGCTTTTCTGCGGACTATTTGCGCGGCGGCAGCGTGCATCGCAGCCTGATGAACACGCGCTCGAGTGGGCGTGGGAGCCGCGTCCTCGTTGAACAGAAAGGAAAATGAAAATGGATATTTTCTGGTTGTTTTTCATGCTCTCGGCGCTTCAGCCGATCATCAAACAAAAGTTATTGGAAGCGTCGCGGAAGCGGCTGATTGCTCTGATCGAGCGCGAACGCAAATCGCGCGTCGTCCTACTGGTGCATCGCCAGGAAACGATGAGCCTGCTCGGCTTTCCGTTGTTTCGTTACATCGACATCAACGATAGCGAAGAGGTAATCCGCGCCATTCATCTGACCGATACGGAAATTCCTTTAGATCTGGTGCTGCACACGCCTGGCGGTTTGGTTTTGGCAGCGACGCAAATCGCGCGCGCGGTGTTCAAACACAAAGGCAAGGTCACCGTGTTTGTGCCGCATTACGCCATGTCGGGCGGCACGTTACTCGCGCTTGCCGCTGATGAGATCGTCATGTGCCAGCACGCGGTGCTAGGACCAGTTGATCCGCAGCTCGGCGAATATCCGGCCGCTTCGATTTTGAAAGCAGCCCATCAGAAACCAATCGCCGAAGTAGACGACAAGACGCTGATTTTAGCCGACCAGGCCGAAAAGGCGATCGTGCAAATGCGACAGGAGGTGGCCGAGTTGTTGGCCGACAAATATCCCGCCGAAAAGGCGAGAGAGATCGCCAAACTTATGACGAGTGGCACGTGGACGCATGATTATCCCATCACTTTCGAGCGAGCACGCGACCTTGACCTGCGGGTCAGCAGCGATGTGCCGGAAAATATAATGCGCTTAATGCAACTTTATCCGCAGCCAGTACGCCGACAGCCTTCGGTCGAGTACGTGCCAGTTCCGTATCGCTCGAGTCGACGCGCCACGTCGGAGGAATGACTTGTATCACTTGCGCCGCGCCAGCATCAGAATGCCGCGCTCTGCCTGCCACCAATAGCCGAAGGCAAAGCCGAGTTCGGGAGGCGGCGGACTTCTTCGGTAAATTTCGGCCAGCGCCTGCTGATCGTATTTGCCGAATTTTTCGCCGTGTGGAATGAACCGTCCGTAGAATTCGAGGGCCCAGCCCTTACTAAAGGCGCGCAGAGGAATGCCTGAATCGTCCTGCACGATGAAGCTGCTGTGTTCGAGCAAGAAATTGCGGACTCCGGAGAATCCCTCGCCGTGCATAAGATAGGAAGCGGCCTTGATCAGACTGACTCCGGGCCCGCGCGCCGCACACCAACGGAGAAACGCACTGTTGCCTCCCGAGAGATCGGTCTTGAAGTAATATAAAGTTTGCGACCCTCCGCCATGACTGAATGTGATTCTGACGCCTTCGGCGGGACTGTGGACATACGCAGTGTCGAGCACGGTGCAGCCGAGTCGCGCCAGAAACACGTAAAGAATGGGGAGCGTCCCGCCAAGATTGCTTCGCCCGAGCTCCGATTTCATTTCCTCGGTCACGAAATAATGAGTGATCAACAAGGTGCTCATCGAGTTGCGTAACGCGCTCAGGTCCGCGTTCAACATATCCGGACTCATCCGAGAAAGGTCCGGCACTTGTCCAACTGGCTCGAGACCGGCGAGGATGTAAGTGTTTGCGTCCGGAAAGAAAGTGTAGGCGTAGAGAAAGTCCGGGCCGCTAAACATGTAATACATCGTGCCCGAGCTGCGGTAATACTCACCCGCGTGCGAACTCATCCAGGACGCGATCGGGCCGAGTTGAAAGTACTCCTTTGTTTTCCATGCCTTATCCATCGCGGCAGCGTGCGCCTGCCATCCGCCATTCTGGGTGAAGGATGCAAGCGCGCCGGTCACCGGAAGGCCTGCGAGTAAACGCGCAGTCTCATCGATGCTGGCGCCGTTTTGTCCACAGACTGATCCGCAGCTACCGACAAACCCGAACGTCAGCGCGACCTGAAAAATAGTGCGTCGTTTAAAATCGCCAAACAAGTTCCTCGGATTCACCCGGCGTGCGTTTTGCCAGATATGCCGATCATGGGCAAGACTCGCGTTATGCGTACGTCATACCGCCGAGACCGGCGAACCTGAGCCCCGAAAATAGTTGAGGCTCGTTCGGTCTTAATTTTGCTTGAAACGTTCGAGAAATTGGCAGGACTAGTGTTGGTCTAATGCTTAAGCGCATTGAAAAATTTGTCGCGCGAGTGCGGAGCACCGCTTTCGTGCCCGTAGACATTGCCTCGATCGTCTTTTTCCGAATCACATTCGGTTTGTTGATGGCCTGGCACGTTTGGACCTTTTTCACCGAGCATCGACTCGTCATCCAGTTCCTTGAGCCGCGTTTGTTGTTCAAATATTACGGATTCGCGTGGGTTCACCCCTGGCCGGGAGACGGTCTTTACATTCATAAGATCGCCATGGGCGTCTTTGCTTTGTTTATTGCCGCCGGGTTTATTTACCGTGTTAGCGCCGCGCTATTTCTTCTGAGCTATCTTTATTTTTTCCTTCTCGATCAAGCGCGGTATCAAAACCACCAATACCTCATTTGCCTTTTTAGCCTTCTTCTAATTGTCATTCCCGCACATCGCGCGTTCTCGGTGGACGCAATGATCAGGCGAAAATCGCAGGCCAAAGCTGCGCCAGCGTGGGCGCTTTGGTTGTTACGCGGACAAATGGCCGTGGTTTATTTTTATGGTGGCATCGCTAAGATCAATCCGGATTGGCTTCGCGGCGAGCCGATGCGGTGGGTAATGGCTCGTCATCTCGATTTCCCAATTATCGGACGATTTTTCACGCAGGAATGGGCCGTTTACACTATGAGCTACGGCGCACTGCTGCTTGATCTTTTCATTGTGCCGCTTCTGTTCTGGCGTCGGACCAGGATCGCCGCGTTCTGCGTAGCGGCGTTTTTCCATCTGATGAACGCGCGGCTTTTTTCGATTGATGTTTTTCCGTGGCTCGCGATCGCCGCCACGACCCTATTTCTCTCACCGGACTGGCCGCGCCGCCTCGTTTCAATCTTCCACCGTGGCACCCCATCGCGAGTCGCCTACCGAACAGAGCTCGCATCCCAGCGAAATCAAAATGTCATCTTTGCTCTCGCGATCACGTATCTGGCGATCCAATTTCTTGTTCCACTTCATCCTTTTCTTTTGTCGGGTGGAGGCCAATGGGCATTTATGCAGCACCGTTTTTGCTGGCGAATGATGCTGCAAAAGCAGTCGATACAGGGATATTTTTACGTTACCGACCCAACCGCTGACAGAACCAATCGCGTTGCTCCGTCCGATTTTCTGAAGCCAGTACAAATGGTCCGGATCTACTGGCAGCCGGACACGATCCTTCAATGTGCCCATTACTTGGCGAGAACTATGCCTCGGGCGGGCTCCAAACCGCTTACAGTGGAGGCGCGAATCTTCCTTTCTGTGAACGGACGCCGGCCTGAACTCTTTGTCGATCCGAACGTCAATCTCGCTGCCGAATCGCGCAGCCTGTTGCCTCCTCACTGGGTTTTACCGACTCACCAACCGTTACCGCCGCCCGGCCAAGATTTTTCCGAAGACCTTTTTGGAACCGCGATTCAATCAAGCGATTGATCGGAACGCGTCGACGATCCAAGCCGGGCTTGCTCCGACCTGAAATCTTAGCTCCGTACAGCAAACCACCGAGACCGGCAAAATCCCGATCTCGGTGGTTAAGTCAATCTTGCCTGACGACTAGAACTTATAATTCAAACCGGCGCGGACGATATTACCTGCAGTCCCAATTCCGGTGAAGTGGAATGTTCCGCCAAAGCGCACACCAACTCCGCTGAAATCCTGGTCGCCGAGTTGGTAGCGGAGGTACTCGCCCTTTGCTGTCCAATGGCAGTTGAACATGTATTCGATGCCGCCGCCACCGGTCCACCCCCAGTTAAATTCGGTCTTACCAGCATTGATTAACTCGTCGCCGCATGCACCTGCGATGCAATCGTCAATAACGCGAGTTTCGAGGTTCACGCCGATGCCGCCGCCAGTGCCGTAAAACATCCAATGACCAAATGCGAATCCGAGGCGTCCGCGGACCGTCGTGTAAAAGTCGCTGTCGGTCTCGCCGCGAGTGTCACCGCCAGGTGAACCGGGCTCCACTCCGCGACCGTCCAGGTTCATGAAGCCACCGTCAGCTTCAATGCCGAGCACGAGCCAATTCCATTGAAAATTGTAACCGACCTGACCGCCAGCAACGACACCCGATTCATTATAGCCCCAGGGCTTGGGTCCGTCGAATCCGTTCGGAACACCAAAGTTGTAGTCGAAATCTTTATCCTCGCTGTGGCCCCATTGGCCGCCGACGTTCAGACCGATGTAAAAACCGCTCCAGTTGCACTCCGGCAAGGGCGCGGGCGCGACTTGTTTCATTTCCTTTCCGCTCGGCAACGGCTCGGGGCCGGCCACAGCGGTTAACGCCAAAGCGGCGCATGCACAAAATAGAATGGTTAGGCGAATAAGCTGTTTCATGCGGCCTGTTTCCCAAAAACCGCCTTAACCGTCAAGGCTATTTTATTCACACCCATTCACACCCCGAAACCCAACCCGTACGTCAAACCACCGAGACCGGACGAGCCGATCTCGGTGGTTGAAGAAACTCAGCTTTGTCTAACGGCTAGAACTTAAAGTTCAGACCACCTCGGACAATGTTCCCGGAAGTCTCAAAGTCGTAGTGAATAAAGAACGGAGGACCCTGCGGGACGCCAAAGAAGAGCTGATTCTGGGTCTTATCCTGGTTGCCGAGATCATAATAAAGATACTCAGCTTTCACACTCCAATGATGGCTCAGGGCCCACTCCAATCCGCCGCCAACGGTCCAGCCGGTATTCGTTTCGCTGAACGAAACTGGATAGGTTATTCCGTTATTAAAGTTAGTTTGCGCCGAATAATCGACGTTGCCGAAAGCGAATCCGCCGGTGGCGTAAATCAGGAGCCGGCACATTGGAACAATACCAATTCTCGCGCGAGCCGATCCGAACCATTGCATGCGTTCGTGCGCCTCAAGGAAAACGCCCGGATCGCCGTTCGCGATTGAGCCGGTGATATCATTAAATGGCTGTCGTCGGTCGTGCCCTTCCATATCGGTCCCTTGGAAATCGGCCTCGGCGCCGAGCACGAGCCATTTGTTCCATTGCCAGTTGTAACCAAGTTGGCCGCCGCCAATGAATCCATCTGGGTTAGGATCCAAGCTTTGGGGTTCAAGCGAAAAGAAGGTCGCAGGATCGGGAAGCGGATCGAAATCCACATTGGCGTTCCCCCAGCCGTAGCCGACGTTGGCGCCAAAGTAGAAACCGGTCCAGGTGTAATCGCATTCCGGCGGTGCCGGCGCGACTTGTTTCATTTCCTTTCCGCTCGGTAGCGGCTCCGGGCCGGCCACAGCGGTCAACGCCAAAGCGGCGCAGGCACAAAATAGAATAGTTAGGCGAATAAGCTGTTTCATGGCCTCTGTTTCTCCAAAAACCCCCAGGGCGTCAAGCATTTTTCTTAGGGGGGCATTCCCCAGGCGAAATCGGCCTGGCGGTACGGCACACCGCCGAGGCCAGACCATTAGCCCAACCTCGGCGGAAAAACTGCGCGTTTAGCTTTTGCCTAACGACTAGAACTTAAAGTTCAAACCCCCGCGCACAATGTGAGCGGTTGTGTCCCAATTGTAATGCATCGCGAAGGGACGTCCGTCACTGGCCGGGGCGGTGTCCGATTCATTGCCTAAATCATAGTAGAGGTATTCGGCTTTGACACTCCAGTGATTACTCAGCGCGTACTCTGTACCTCCGCCGACGGTCCAACCCGCTTTTGTTTTATCAAACGCGGACAGATAGAACGGTCCGCCCTGATCCTGAAAGTTCGTGTCGGCGTAATAATCGACGTTGCCATAGGCCAATCCGCCGGTGACATAGAACAGCCACCGACAAGCGAGATCAATGCCGAGTCGCGCACGAACGGTTCCAAACCATTGCGTTCGCTCGTGGGCGTGAATAAACGTTCCCGCAGAATTCGGCGTGCCGGTGATATCAATGATTGGACTCTCGTGCTCCGTTCCTTCCATATCGGAACCCTGGAAGTCGGCTTCCAATCCGGCGACGAACCAATGGTTCATCTGCCAGTTAAAACCGACCTGACCACCACCGATGAATCCGTTTGGATCAGGCGAGAGAGTGATCGGCTCAATGCTGACGAATGACGCCGCGTCCGGAAGCGGATCAAAATTCGTGTCGGCATTTCCCCAGCCGTAGCCGCCGTTGGCACCGATGTAAAAACCGGTCCAGGTATAATCGCACGCCGGCGGTGGAGCTGGCGCAACGGCTTTACTTTCTTTCCCACTGTACACTTCCGTTCCGGCGAATGCGCCCGTTGCCAGCGCGCTGCACGCGAAAAGTACACCCATTGAATGAACTAGCTGTTTCATGGCGGATACGTTTAGCAGGATCAAAGCCAGGTCAAATGATTTTCCGCCCCTGCGGGTAGGGTTTTCACCTACCCCGCTATACTGGTGCTAGCGTTCGAAAGCGCCGTTGCCCTGATCGAAATAGATTGTCGATCCTACGCGCGAAATCGTCAGGCGCTGTCGCCAGGTTCCGGCTGGAAATTTCTTCGTTGCTTCCATTGTTTCCTTTGCAGCCTGCGCCGGCCTGCTTTCGCCGGTCGACATTGCTTCACCCAGGACGCGTCCATCCATTGAAGCGGCTGATTTGATTCCAAGAATCGTAAGAATTGTCGGGGCAAGATCGACATTCCCGCTCGGCAACTCGTCCGTCTCGCCGCGCCTGAAATCCGGTCCGGCCGCCACCAATATATTATGCATGTCGAATCTACTTAATGTCGCGTGCGTTCCTTTTCCCGCGGCGCGTTGCCAATCGCCATCCATCATTCCGGCGACGCCGAATTGATTTTTGTTTTCGTCCCAGCGAAACGCCATCTCCACATCGGGCGCGTGCTGGCTGTCGATCCTCGCTTTGTCGAGTGTGAATGTTCCTTCCATCGGTTCGCGCGTGAAAATAACTCCCGCGAAATCCGTTTGCTGCAAAAATTCCACGAGCCGGCGCGTGATCGCCGCGTCATGACCGGTCACATAAAACAAAACCATGCCGCCGTTGCCGACGATCATAACTTGGTCGCTCTTCGGTTCGCTGGTGAACTCCGTCACTGCGTCGAAGCCGGTATCGCGCAGAATTTTTCGGACATCAATCGCGCGCGAGATCGTGGAAAAACCGTGGTCGGACACGACAAAGATGTCAGTTGTCGATCTTGCGTTAGCTCGATCCAGCGCCGCAAGCACGCGCGCGAGATTTTCGTCGCTGGATTTTATCGCGGCGATCACTGCCGGCGCACCCGGCGCGGTTTTGTGCTCGGTGTCGTCAGGTTCGCTCAGCCACAGCACCGAAAATTGGGGAACGCCCTTCTCCCATAGAACATCAGTCAGCGCCTTCGTTGTCCACGCATCGCGATCGGCCGGTCGGGTCGCTGGTGGAAATGCTCCGAGCATTTTTACAATCTCGGTGATCGCATCGGGCGGAACCGATTGACCGGCGAATATGTTCTGTCCGGTCTGAGAATCTGCATGTCGATCCAACAACAGACCGACGGTCTTAGCGGTAGCGATCGCTGTTTTTCCGCCGCCGTTGTGGATCAATTCGGCGATCGTCGGAACTCCGATATACCTCTCGCTGCTGACCTGATCGCCTTTACGCACCACTGCGACGTTTTCGACGTCGACCGATTTGTTGGCGTCGATCTCCGGTCGATAATCGTGGTTCGCTAGCAATCCACTGCGATTCGGATACACGCCCGTGTTGAGCGCGGTGCCGTTTACGATCGTCGCGCTCGGATAAACGGCGTGATGATTTCGAAACGTGACTCCGCTCTGCGCCAGCTTCCAAAGCGTGGGCGTGTTTTGCTCGCTCACAAAATCCGGACGCATTCCATCCCACACTACCACCACCACATGTCGATCTTGGGCGGCCGAAGCGGCGACAGCGATTGACCCCAAACTCAATAAAGCCGCGACGACTGTTCGAAAAAGGAATCGCGGGCGCCGATGTCGCATTTCGGCAGCATAATTGAATTCATTCATCGCGCGATTGAACTTTCGCGCGAAGCTTCTGTCTCATCGAAGATGAAGTTCGTCTGGCTTGCTTTTCTGTTCCTGCCGCTTGTTTCTCCCGCAGCCGACCCGCTTCTCAATATGGCCGAAGGCACGACGTGGAATTATGAGCTGGTGCAGGAAAAGCCGAGCAACAGTTTCGATTTAACCGAGCCGAACGAGGAAGAACATTTCAACGTGACCTATCGTCTCGGCGGCAACGAGAAGATCGACAACAAAGATTGGGCGCGGCTGGAGGTTTACCGCGGCGAGAACCTCGAGAGCGTCGATCTCATTCTGCCGAGCGAGGAGGGTATAATTTGCCAGGCGCGAATGGACGCTCAGCGCAACCTCACCAAAATCAATCCACCACAGCAGCTAGTAAAGCGACCGTTCAGAACGGGAACGAGTTGGGATTTTGATGGGACAATTGGCGATACAAAAGTTAGTCAGCATTACGAAATTGTCGGGGAAGAAGATGTCGATGTTCCGGCTGGAAAATTTCATGCCTGGCGCATCCACTGCGAGCAAACTTCGCCGGGACCAGCAACGATCGACCGCTGGTTTGTTCCGACAACCGGTTTCGTAAAAGTCGAGACGGCCGTGAAAGGTGCGTCCGGCGGAGTGTTGCAAAAAACCTCGTTGAAACTGAAGGAGCTGCCCAAAGTCGCATCGGCGCCGCGAAAAAATACTGCACCTCAGCCGGAAATACTTTCCGCGGGTGTTTCGAGCGAACCGAAAGGCGAATTCAAAGCGCAATTCAAGATCGACACGCCCGCGATTTATGCGCGCTGGCACGGACAGGGATTGCCCGAACACACGAAGATCCGCGCCAGCTTCATCGCAGAAAACGTCGCCGACGTTTCGGCAGATTACGAGATCGATGAAACCAGTGCAGTCGCGCCGAATCCCAATTCAAGCGGCACCTTCACGCTATCGCAGCCCGAAGGCGGCTGGGCGCCGGGCAACTACCGCGTTGAATTCTTCATAGACCATCAGCCGGCGGAAACGGTGAAGTTTAAGATCACAAAATAACCCTGCCTTCGGGAAATTCTTGAATCCAAACCAACGGCTAAGGTCGTCTCATCAGCAAGAGGACCAATTATGAATAAGACTACGATCGCTTTTTTTGCCGGCCTGATTCTTTTGGCCGCCGGCTGCCGCTGGGGCGGCATCATGGGCAATGGTCACATCGTGACTGATACTCGAACGGTCAGCGATTTTTCCGAAATCGAATCGGGCGGCGCATTTCAGATCGAATGGCGCAGCGGTCCGCCGTCGCTCAGCATTACAACCGACGAAAATCTTTTGCGCTACATCAGCAATGAAAACATCGATCATCGCCTTCGGCTGCATTCGCGCGGAAATTTGTGGCCGACGCATCACATCAACGTCCTGATCTCGAGCCCGACCCGTTCAGGCGCAAAACTGACCGGCGCAGCGCGCCTGACCGCGAACCAACTTTCGGGACACAGTTTCGCGATCGAATCGACCGGCGCGGCAAAAATTTTCCTCGATGGCAGCGTCGACGAACTCATCACCGACATGACCGGCGCCAGTAAGTTGGAAGCCAATTCACTCAAGACCAAGACGGCCGAAATTTCTTCGACCGGCGCATCGCACGCCGAGGTCGCCGCCAGTGAGACGTTGAAGGTCTCGATTACCGGCGCTGGCAAAGTGATTTATTCCGGCAATCCGCCGACGATTGAAAAACACATCAGCGGCGCCGGAGCCATTCGTCATAAGGAGTAAATTATGTCGTTCGTTCTAGTCCTTTGGGTAATGATTCAAAACGCGGCCTCCCATTAACTGTGGAGGCAGCCATCTCGGCTGCTTTTACCGAGAAGTGCAGGCGGGGACGCCTGCCGCCACAGAAATCGGCGCGGGCTATAGTTTACGCGCGAATTTGTCCAGTCGATCGATAGTTCCGATTATGTCTTGCTCAGTCGTCCGCGGATTGACCGTACACAGCCGCAGCGAAACGGCACCACGCAACTCCGTCGATGCCAGCAACGCGTAACCGTCTTTCATCATTTTATCGACCAGTTGCGTTTGGAGTTCGTCATTTTTCCCAAAACGAAAACAAACCGTCGCCATCTGTGCCGGCGAGAGAATTTCCCAGCCCTTGCGCGCTCGCAGCTCGCGCTCGCCGATTTCGGCCAGTTCAAATCCACGCGTGATCGCTTCCCGAAACGCGGCCACACCGAAAGTTTGCAGCGACAACCAGACTTTGAGTGCGCGAAAACTTCGCGTCAGTTGAATGCCGTAATCGCACGGATTGATTTCCTGAATCTCGCGATAAACATCGCGCAAATAATCGGCCTTAATCTGAAACGCCGACTTCAACAGCGCGGCATCACGAACCAAAACGCAGCCGCACTCGAACGACTGGAACAGCCACTTGTGCGGATCGAGCGTCAACGAATCCGCGCGCTCAAGACCACTCAACATTCCCCGGCCTCGCTCCGACAAAATGGAAGCCGCGCCAAAAGCGCCATCGACATGGAGCCAAAGTTTTTCTTTGGCGGCGAGGTCCGCTAGCTCGGAAAGCGGATCGACCGCGCCTGTGTTTGTTGTGCCCGCATTCGCGACGATGCAGAACGGCCGCAAACCTTTCCCGCGATCGTCGGCAATCGCCGTGCGCAAGCTTTGGACCGACAATCGAAAATTTTCGTCGCTTTTGAGCTTGCGCATTTGGTCCGGTGCGAAGCCGATGACGCGCAGCGCGCGTTCAACTGATGAATGCGTTTGATCGGAAAAGTAAACCGTCGCACCTTCGACGCGATCCTGTAGCAGCGCATGACGCGCCGCCATCAGGCCGGTCATATTGGCAACCGAACCGCCGCTGACAAACAAACCGCCAGCCGTCGATGGCAGTCCACAGACTCGGCCAAGCCATTGAATCATTCCGAGCTCGAGCGCGGCCGCAGCCGAGCCGCCGAACCACGTACCATTGAAAATCTGGAATCCGGCGGCGAGCGCGTCCGCCATTGTGCTGACAAAATTGTTCGGCCCGGGAACAAACGCGAAAAAGCGCGGATGGTCGACGTGCAAGTTGTTTGGGAAAACATCGCGCTCGAGCTGTGCCAGTAATTCGTTCGGATCGCGGCCAGTTTCCGGCGGATCTTGATTGAACAACGAAACCATCCGCGCCGGGTCGGCCTTCGCGCCAACCGGTCCCTCTTGCACACTGGCAAAATGATCCGCCAGAAGATCAACAACCCGGTAACCAAACTCGCGCATCTCATCGCGTGAAAGCGCAATGCTCGAACGGCCAATGGATGGGTTGTTCATCGCTCTTTCTATGTTTATCGCCTCAGGCTCGTTGGCAAGATCGACATCGTGCTATCGTCCATCATGCTCGCTCGCTGTCGGATCGCGCTCGGCATCTTCATCATCGGTTTAATCTTGAGTGGAATCAGCGCCCTGCCGCTGCGCTGGGAATTGTCGATTCTGGATCGGTGGCTGGACGATTCAGGGAATCTTGGCCATTTCATTTCCCACGTTCATTCGGCGCTCGTGCAGACCTATTCGCAATTTCCGTTTTTTGGTTACGGAACGGATTGGCTCGGCTTCGGCCACTTCGTGATCGCAGCTTTTTTCATTCTGCCGTTTATCGATCCCATCAGATATCGCGCTGTGCTCTACGTCGGACTTTTCGCGTGCGCGGGCGTGATTGTCCTCGCGATCGTCGCCGGACCCATTCGCGGCATTCCGTTTTTCTGGACGCTGATCGATTGCAGTTTTGGAATCTTCGGCGCGATTCCGCTTTTCTACCGTCTCCGCCTCTCGCGCAAGCTCGCCGACAGTTGATTAGTTTTCAGTCTGGCCGTCCGCCGTTCAAGATCCACGCGGTGTGAATCAACGCCTCGTGAGTGAATGCTTGCGGGAAATTTCCGAGCTGCCGTTTGTCCACTGGATCGTACTCTTCGGAGAAGAGACCGAGATCGTTCGCCAAACCGAGCAGCCGCTCGAATAAGTCTTTGGCCTCCGCTTTGCGCCCGATAAGATGCAAACAAGAAGCGAGCCAAAACGAACACGGCAGAAAAACGCCTTCGCGTCCCGGCAGACCGTCAACGTTTTCTTCAGCCGGCCGATAACGCAAGACAAGGCCGTCCTGCATCAGCTCGCGTTCGATTGCCGAGATCGTTCCAAGCATGCGTTCGTCGGTCGCGGGCAAAAATCCGAACAACGGCAAGGTGAGCAAACTCGCGTCGAGCGCGTCCGATCCATAAAATTGAGTGAACGCTTTCTTGTCGATGTTGTAACCGCGCTCGCAGATTTCATCGTGGATCTGCGCGCGAATTTTTCGCCAGCGCTCGATGTGTTCAGGTTTCGAATGCCCGCAACATTCGGCCAGCTTGATCGCGCGATCGAAAGCAACCCAGGCCAGCACTTTTGATTGGGTGAAATGTTTGCGGCCACCGCGCACTTCCCAGATCCCGTCGTCCGGTTCCTGCCAGTTGGACTCGAGAAACTTGATCAGCTCAACTTGCATCCGCCACTCCGGTTCGCTCGTTTTCAGTCCGTTGATCTCCGCGTGATAAAGCGCGTAAAAAACGTCGCCGTAAACATCGAGCTGGAATTGCTCGGAAGCGGCGTTGCCGATGCGCACCGGCCGCGAGTTTTCGTAACCGGACAACCATGGAATTTGAATTTCTTCCAGCCGCCGTTCGCCGTGGACTCCGTACATGATCTGCATCTGCGCTGCGCTGCCGGCGATCGCGCGCAGCAACCATTCCCGCCATGATTGCGCTTCCTTGCGGTAGCCGACCTGCATCATCGAAAACAACGTGAAGCTGGCGTCTCGCAGCCAGCAGTAGCGATAGTCCCAATTGCGCACTCCGCCGATTTCTTCCGGCAACGAAGTGGTGGCCGCGGCAACGATCCCACCGGTCGGCGCGTAGGTCAGACCCTTCAGCGCGATCACCGATCGCAGGACCGCGTCCTTCCAGTCGCCGCGCCATTGAAAATCTTTCGTCCAATCGGCCCAAAATTTCTCCGTGTCGCGCAAGGCGTGGTCCGGAGTGATCGCGCGCGGCGGAGGCTTGTGCGATTGAAACCAGGTCAGCACAAACGGAATGCGATCGCCTTGTTTGACGGTGAAGCTTGCGATAGTTTTTAGATCTTCGCCGCGAGTTTTGACGGGCGTTCGCAGAATCAATCCATCCGGGCCGGCGATGGCTTCGAGTCCGCCGTGGCGTTTTCGCACCCACGGAATAGTGCGGCCGTAATCAAACCGAATGATCAGGTCCATCTGCATCGCCACTTCGCCGCGCAATCCTTCCACGATGCGAATGAGATCCGGATTTTCGCCGCGCGGCGGCATGAAATCGATCAAACGCACCGCCCCGGTTGCCGTCTCAAATTCCGTTTCCAGAATTAACGAGTCGCCCCGATAACGCCTGCTCACCTTGTCGATCTTTTCCTCGGTGAAAAATCGCCAGTGACCGTTTTTCGATTCGCCGAGGAGCGACGCAAAGCATGCGCCCGAATCGAACCGGGGAAGGCAAAGCCAATCGACACATCCGTCGCGACTCACCAGCGCGCCGGTCTGAGTGTCGCTTAGAAAAGCGTAATCCTCGATCTTTGTCTTCGCCGCCGCCATTACCGCAGCAATAGACAATCATTGAACGAGGCTGCAATCGCGGCAATGCGCCTGCCGCACTTGCCACCTCCAAGCAGGGCGCATTACCTTCGCGTCATGCGCAGGGTTGTGAAATCGGACAAGCGACCGCTCGAAATCAAATCCCAGGCAGAATCGGTTTGGATTTGTATGTGCGGCCTTTCCAAAAACCAGCCGTTCTGCGACGGATCACACAAAACCACTCGCGATGAGGAAGAGGGCAAGACCTACGAATACGACGCCGAAGGACATCGCCACGAAATCTAAGTTCGAGAATCCATGAGTGCGGACACTCTTTGTTGGACCGACATTCCGGTCACGAATCTTGATCGGGCGATCAAGTTTTATTCCGCCGTTCTTGGCAAAGCGGTCCAGAAGTTATCAGAAGGCAGAATGGAATACGGTCTCCTGGGCCACGAAGAGCAAACTGCGTCCGGCTGTCTGTGCCTTCGCGGCGATAGCGGCGGCGTCGACAATAGGCCCTCGGCAAATGGACCGCTGATTTATCTCTCGGTGGAGGGACGTCTGGACGAAGCGGTCGAAGCCGCGCGAAAGAACGGCGGGAAAGTGTTGCGAGCGCGGCAACAAATCGGCGAGCACGGCTTCCGTGCCGTCATTATCGATTCCGAAGGCAATCGCATCGCCCTGCATTCGACCGCGGCATAAGCGACGCACAGAAGATCTACATACAACCGGCAGGTTGTTGAGAATCGTGTACTAATTGATGGGAGATCCTCGAAACGTCGCGCACGCCAAAAAAGTCACCCAGGAAAAGCATCACAAGGGCGGCGCCGCGCATTCGCCTAAACCGGGTAAGAAAGATCAACCTGTCGCCGACCAAAGTTCCGCCGCGAAGACTGCGGAAATTGCCAAGCCACAACAAAAACCAGACGCGGCAAAACTGGAGAAGTCGCTGGCCGTTCTCGCGAAGCTCAAGGAATTGGAGTTCCACTCGCGTAGCAACATCGAAAAGCTCGCTGAACTAAGTTTGACGATCGAGGACGAGCTCAAGCAAAAGGCATTCGTTGAATCCATCGGAGCTGTTTACTCCGCGCAAGAAGCTTTCCACTCCAAGGTCTCGGCGCTCATCGAAGCTTACCAAAAAGAGTGTGACCGCTTGAAACCGGCGGGATAACTACAGCCAGGATTTGTAAATCAGGCCGAGCACTCCGCTGCCGAGTACGACCGGGATGATGTCGATCTTGTAACGCAGCATCGCGACGAAAGCGAGGGCGCAAAGAATGAGCGCAAACCAATCGATGTTTCCGCTCGCGGGAACGATGACGTGAAGACCGAACCAAACCGCGAGGTTCAGAATTACACCGACGACCGCGGCGGTAACGGTTGATAGGGCCGCCGTCAGTAATTTCACCTCGCGCAATTTCTCGATGTAGGGCGCGCCTAAAAAAACCCATAGAAAACAAGGGACAAAAGTTGTCCAGGTCGTGACCAGGGCGCCGAGGGTCGCGCTCACGAGCGGCGGCAGATTTCCAGGGTGATTCCACGCGCCGAGGAAACCGACAAACTGCAGGACCATGATGAGGGGGCCAGGCGTGGTTTCGGCCAGACCGAGCCCATCGAGCATCTGTGGCGCAGCAAGCCAATGATAATGTTCCACCGCTTGTTGCGAAACGTAGGGCAGCACGGCATAGGCGCCGCCGAACGTCACGACGGCGGCTTTGCTGAAAAAGATTCCTTCGCGAAAAATCGTGTGCTGCGTTCCGAGAAAAATTCCGGCAAGCGCCAGCGGCAACGCCCAGATCACAATCCACGTCACCGAAATCCTGAACGCGTAAAACCAAGTTGGTTTCGCACGACCCGCGAGGTTGCTCGCAAGATCGACATCCAGCGGATGCGCGACTTCGCCGCGAAAATATTCGGGTAAAATTTTGCTGCCGATGAGGCCGAGAATGCCGGCACTGATGATGATCAAAGGAAAAGGAACGTGGAAAAAATAGATTGCGACAAATGCGGCCAACGCGAGCGACCACATGACCGCGTTCTTGAGCGCCTTGCTTCCGATCCGAATGACGGCCGCGGCAACAATCGCCAGGACGGCCGGTTTCAACCCATAAAAGATCGCCGCGATCCAGGGGATGTTTCCAAAGGCGACATAAACGTAACTGAGCGCCCAAAGAATAAAGATCGACGGAATAACAAAGAGAGCTCCGGCCACGATGCCGCCGCGCGTTTTGTGCAGAAGCCAGCCGATGTAGATGGCAAGCTGCTGCGCTTCCGGACCGGGAAGCAACATGCAAAAGTTCAGCGCGTGCAGAAATCGGGCATTGTCGATCCAGCGTTTTTTCTCCACCACCTCCGCGTGCATCATGGCGATCTGACCACTTGGCCCGCCAAAAGAAACGAAGCCAAGCTTCAACCAGAACCGAAACGCCTCCGCAAACGACGGTGGACGATGTCGATCTTGCGCGTCGCTAACTTCGTTCATACGCGACGAAGAAATGCATGGAGCGCGTCAAAGCATTGTAGTCCACGGCGCAAAATTTCCTGGTCGGAAATTCCCTCGCGCGCCCAGCCTTTGAGCACGCGATCGATCCCAATGCACTCGTTCCGTTCGAATTTGTCGTCATCGAGATCGGCATCGTGAATCATTTCTCCGATCTTGTGGATGATCTTGTCCTGGACGCGGAATTGTTTCACCAGCGTTTCGAAAGAGCAGTCGTCGCGACGATGCGAAAATTCAGCATCGAGCATGTCGAACGAAACGGCGCGACCATTCACCGGAACTTTTTTCGCAAAAATAAACTTCGCCTTCGGATCGATGAATTTCCGGATCAGCCAGGCCGAACCAACCCGATCGATCTCCGGGCGCGGGCGCGTGACCCAGGTTCTCCCGCGGTAATCTCGTGACACAATCCTTGGAAACGCAGTTTCGGTCGGTTGCGTCCGCTCCATTTTGCGCAAAAGCATTTCTACATCCTGGGCACGCGGACAGTTAAAGAAGTCGGTTTGTCGGATATCGCGAAATTGCTTTCGGACGCGGTCGATTTTGTCGGCAGATGTGGATGAGCTCCGTGTTTTGCGACGATGACCTAAACCGCGAAGCAGCTCGCGGAGTGTCGCGTACTCTTTCGCTCGCGCGGTATTGAATAACTCAATCAGTTTTTCGTTCGGCAAGCCTTCGATTTCACGCGCGCGCACCAGCGTGGCGTCGCCGCCGGCCGTTCGGATTTCCTGAGTCAGCCATTGGAACGATTCATAACGCGCCGGTTCATCCGGCAAAACGTAAGTCGAAGTTTGAATTTGAATGGCGCCGGATTTCTTCAGTTTGCGCCAGATAGCGACGCGCTCGGCTTTGTGGGTGGCCGGGAGTCGAAGAAGAAGGAGAAGCCAGGTCAATTTTTTCTTTACCCGCATCTGTGAATATACCTATACTTCACGGTTATAGATATAACAACATGAAAGGATCGTCGCGAATTCTGCTGATCAGCAATTCGACCGTCCACGGTCGAGGTTATCTCGATCACGTCGAAGAAGAGATCAAAACTTTCCTCGGCCCCGCAAAAACGGTCCTGTTTTTCCCCTTCGCTTTGTATGACCGCGATAATTACGCCGCGAAAGCCAAGGCACGTTTTGCGGCGATGGGTCACTCCGTCGAATCAGTTCACGCGACCGACAATCCTCAAGAAGCAATTAAGCAAACGGACGCGATCTTCATTGGCGGCGGCAACACCTTTCGTTTGTTAAAAGCGTTGCAAGATCTCGAGTTGCTCGAGCCGATCCGACGGAAGGTGAAAAGCGGAGCGCCTTACATCGGCAGCAGCGCCGGGTCCAATGTCGCGGGGCCGACGATCAAAACGACCAAGGACATGCCAATTGTCCAGCCACGCTCTTTCGACGCGCTTGGCTTGGTGCCCTTTCAGATCAGTCCGCATTTTCAAGATGCCGACCCGCGCTCGAAGCACATGGGCGAGACGCAGGAGGAACGCATTCTCCAGTTTCTCGAGGAAAACCAAACCCCAGTCGTCGGTATGCGCGAAGGCGCTTGGCTGTGGATCGAGAACGGCGCGGTTATTTTGAAAGGAAATACCGGCGCGAGAATTTTTCGGCGCGGCGAGGCGCCAGTGGAAGCAAAATCCGGAACGGATATCGCACCGTTGGTGGGAGCGCCCGATGCAACATAACGGAACGCTCTTATTAGATCGGAGCGAAGTTTGCAAATTGCTGACTCTTCGAGAGTGCATCGAGGCCGTGGAAAGCGTGTTTCGTTTGCAAGGCGAAGGCAAAATCCCGCCGTCCGGAATTCTCGGAGTGAAGGCGAAGGGCGGCGGATTGCACGTCAAAGCCGGACTCCTTCCGGCCGAAAAAAGTTATCTCGTTACCAAGCTGAATACCAATTACCCGGCAAACCGAACACGATTCGGTTTGCCAACCATCCAGGGAATGATCGTCGTTTGCGACGCCGAGAACGGCGCTCCCCTCGCCATTCTCGATTCGATCGATATCACAATTAAACGAACCGCCGCGGCAACGGCGGTAGCGGCAAAATATTTGGCGCGGAAAAATTCTTTAGTCGCGACCATCTGCGGATGCGGAGCGCAAGGCCGGCCCCAATTGCGCGCGATGCTTTGCGTTTTGCGATTGAACAAAGTTTTCGCGTTCGATCTCGATGCAAACGCGGCCAAGAATTTCGCAAAGGAGCTTGCCGACGAACTGAAGATCGACATCGAGCCAGTCGGCGACCCGGCGAAAGCGATTCAACAAAGCGACATCGTGATTACGTGCACGACATCGACGGAATTTTTCGTTCGCAAAGAAGATGTGTCTCCCGGGACTCTCATCGCTGCGGTCGGCGCCGACGATGAGCGCAAGCAGGAAATTGAGCCGGCGTTAATCGCATCGAGCAAAATCATCGCCGACAGCCTGGATCAAGTTTGCACGATCGGCGATACGCACCACGCGATCGCCCAAGGCTTGATGCGAGAAGAAAACGTTTACGCAGAGCTCGGCGAAATCGTGGCCGGAAAGAAACCGGCGCGCAAGAGCGATGATGAAATCTTCATTTTCGACAGCACCGGAGTGGCGATCGAAGACGCCGTCTCCGCGGTAGCGGTTTACGAAAAAGCGCGCGCTGCCGGAATTGGAAGTTATTTCAAGTTCGCAGCGTAGGCGGCATAATCATTCCAAATGTTCGGTATTCACGACTTCGGATTGTTCCTGGCCGCGGGAATCTTGCTGAACCTCACTCCTGGTCCGGACACGGTTTACATTTTGGGCCGAAGTATCGCTCAAGGACGCCAGGCTGGGATTGCGTCCGCGCTCGGAATTTCGCTCGGCAGTATTTTTCACACCTGCGCCGCCGCGCTCGGACTCTCGGCGATTCTCGCCACGTCGGCGCTCGCGTTTGGGACAATCAAATTGATTGGTGGCGCGTATCTGGTTTTCCTCGGAATCAAAATGATCCTAGATCGACGGAACCAGTTGAGTCTCCCGTCCAATTTTCGGCGACGCACAACGATCGCCGCGTTTCGTCAGGGCGTTTTGACGAATATTCTGAATCCGAAAGTGGCGCTCTTCTTTCTCGCGTTTCTTCCGCAGTTCATCGATCCGGCATCGAATATGAAAATCGCCGCGTTCATCACGCTCGGGCTCACGTTTGTCACGACCGGCACAATCTGGTGTCTCGTTCTCGCCTGGTTTGCATCGATCTTTTGCGAACGATTAAGAACCAACGCAACGATCGCGCAGTGGCTCAATCGAACAGCCGGCGCGCTTTTTGTTTTTCTTGGCCTGCGCCTGGCGACGACGAAATGATCAATGCGAAACTTCGTCTGAGGGGCTCGCTCCGCTGTGACATTTTTTTGCGCGTAATCGTCGGTTGAAATTCGAACAACTATTGAGACCGATCGGTCAAACCTAAATAACCATGAATACACCTAAGTTGTTCACAATCGCAGCGGTCAGTGCCGGACTCGCCTTCGGCGTTGTCGCGCAAGCAGGAGAGAAAAAGCACGAAGAGGAAAATATCAGCGCCTCTGACGTGCCGGCTGCCGTGCAAAAGGCTGCCGATACGCAAGCCAAAGGCGGCAAAATCGTTCGCTGGGAAAAAGAGGGCGCGAACTATGAAGCCGTCATCGACAAGAATGGGAAAGAATGGGGCTTCAAGTTCGACGCGAACGGCAAAGTGCTGAGCAAGCACGACGAGAGCAAGGAAAAGGGAGAAAAAGGCGAGAAATACTAAGCGAAGAGATGTTGCGGTTCTGCCCCGACACAATCCGGGGTGGAACCAGCAACGAAAAATGACAAGACTGCTCATCGTTTGCGCGATCTGCTGCGCAAACATCGGCATCGCATCGGCCGCGCTCGATGCGGCGAAGATCGATCAGATCACGGGGCTTAAAGGCAAGACCAACGAAAAGGAAGCCGTTTATAAAGTTACGTCACCGCGCGCGGACGTGAAGGTCGCGGTCGACGGATGGACGATGCCGCCATTCATGGGATTGGGAACCTGGGCCGCCTTCACTGAAATGAAACACGGCGCGATGGTGATGGGCGACACCGTGTTATTTGAAGATGAAGTGAATCCGGTGATGTCCGTTGCCTTTGACAACGGTCTGAGCGTGACCGCGCTGCACAACCATTTCCTGTTCGACCATCCGAAAGTTTATTTCATGCACATCGCCGGCGACGGAACAGTCGAACAACTGGCCGGGGCGGTGCGGAAAGTTTACGACAAGATCAAAGAAATCCGCGCAGCCAATCCGCAACCGAAGGATTCTTTCGGCGAGAAAACGTTGCCGGAGAAGAATTCGATTTCGGCGGAGCCGCTAAATAAAATCTTCGGCATGAGCGGTGAAACCAACAATGGAATGGTGAAATTCTCGATCGGCCACCGGGCGACGATGCATGGCGTCAAGATCGACAACGCGATGGGCGTGAACACGTGGATGGCCTTTGCCGGTAGCGACGACAACGCAGTGGTCGACGGAGATTTTGCTGTCACTGAAGATGAACTTCAATCCGCACTCAAAGCGATTCGCGTCGGCGGGATTAATATCGTCGCGATTCACTCACACATGACGCACGAGCAGCCTCGAATTCTGTTTTTCCATTATTGGGGAAGAGGTCCTGCCAAAAAACTGGCCGAAGCAATCCAAGGTGCACTTCTCGCCTCCGGATTGTCCGGGGTCAGCTCGCAGGCGCAGCGCTGATCGGTATTTGTCGGCCCTGCTTCTTTTCGTTGCGCCGCGCGGCATGAGATGTATCGCGATAACCGTGCAGGCTAGTGCTCACGAATGCCGACAATGAGAGTTTCATTCCGAAGCCCTTCGCGCGCTGCGCTTGCAATTCTGCTACTCGCCGGCACCACTTCAGCGAACGCGCAGGAAATCGAGAATCGGCGGGTTGTCATAGAAGCTGAAGGTGAGGAGCTGCCGACGGCCTACGGTGCTCCGCCCGATTTGTCGCACGGTCGCATCTCCACCCTGACGAAGTCGTATGTGCTTTCGCCTTTTAGCTTCGAGCTTGAAGCTGGATATGAGGGTGCCCTATTTCATCACGGACTACCGAGTCAGCTTTTCCGGCAAGAAATCGAAATGGGATTGCCGGCGCGCTTCACTGTTGGCGTGCAAAATCAGGTCGAGCACTTCGCTGGAGAAACACAAGACCGCAGCTTCACGTTGGAAGCGCGCTACGCGCTGGCGAACTGGAACAAGCTTCCGCTTAACCCCGCTATCTCCGCCGAGTATCGATTTGGTCTTAGCAATGGATTGCCTGACTCCGGTGAGATCGCTCTCCTCATTTCGCACGACTTCCCGCATCTGATCGAATGGGCAATGAACATCTTTGTCGATCGCGAGTTTGGCGGCAAAGAATCCACCAGCGCCGGTTTCGCGCAGAGCATCGAAATGCCGGTCCTTCTAGCGGAAGAAAAACTCGAAGTCGGACTTGAGATGCAATACCGCAGTGGCGGCGAAACCTCCGGATTTCGGGGCACCACGAAAGGTCTGGCAATTGGCCCAACATTGGCATGGCGCCCAACGAAGAAGGTTCGCTTTGACCTCTCGCCGCTCATCGGCTGCAGTGATCACACCCCTGCGGTGCAAGTGTTCGCGGTGTTTTCCTTTTCCTTCGGCGGGCCCACCGCAGGAGATGCGGAAACACCCGCGTCCGCACGCGGCCACTGACCAATGCCTTCTCGCAACTCAGTTGGTGTCGAGCGGAAGATCGAGCACACACTCTTCCTGCTCAGTGTTTGGACCAAAGGAATCGCCGGGATCGTCGAGACAATCGGCGGGCTTCTCTTCCTCTTCATTCCTCAATCGGGATTGAACGCTTTCGTGATCTTTTTGACCGCGCCCGAACTGGCGGAAGATCCAACCGATCGCGTGGCAACCATCCTCCAGCGCATCGTTCAAGAGCTCGGAGCAGATACGAAACTATTCGCGAGCAGCTACCTAATTGTTCACGGCCTCATCAAAGTTTTCCTGGTCGCAGGCTTGTTAGGCGGCCGGCTCTGGTCGTACTCGGTTTCGCTTTGGTTCCTGGCCGGCTTTATCGCATATCAAACCTATCGCTTCGTCTTCACTCATTCGCTCTGGCTGATTGCGCTCAATATTCTCGACATGATTGTCGCCTTCTTGATCTGGCGTGAGTACCAAGTCCGAAAAGCTCAGGCGGCGCGTTTAATCACCGGCGCAATAGCAGTAGGCCGGCAATTGCCAGAATAATTCCGGTCAGTCGTTGCCACGAAATGGGTTCGCGGAAAAATAGAATTCCGGCAATCGCCATCATGGCCGCGCCAACGGCAAGAATGATTGGAACGGCGGAGAGCGGTCCACCTTTTTGAAAGAGAAGAAAGAACGCGATCGTACCGGCACCGACGCAAACGCCGGTAAGGACCGAATAAAAAATTCCTTCGCCAGTCGATCTTTGATCCCAGCGGCTTGTGAACCAAAGAAACGCAAGGTAAAGCAAGATCGACAATGCGGCGGTCGCTTCGACGACAAAGCCGCCCAAGCCTTCACCGATTCGATCCGCAGCGAGGCGCGTAAAAATTTGGTGAGCGCCATAAAGGACGGCAGCAGCAACCGCATACCAAAACCATGAGCTCATGGGCCGAGATTAGCTGGCCAAGTTTGAACGTCCACGCTTAACATCCGGTTTCGCCGCATGAAATGGCCCGATAAAATTCGGGACAGAACTAACAACATGAAATGAAGAAATTACTTCTCGTTTGCGCGCTCTTTTGCGCAAAGATCGACATCGGGTCGGGTGCCACCGAGTCGAGCACTGCCAGCTACGAGCTCAAGCCAATATCGCTTCCAGGCGCGACCGGTCCCGTTGCTCTCGACTATTTCGCCTACGATTCGGCAAACGGAAAAGTGTGGGTCCCGGCAAGCAATCTCGGCGCTGTCGACGTGATCGACGAGAAGACGGATGCTGTCGCCCAGATCACTGGATTCAAGACTGGCGAGGTCGAACGGCGCGGACGGAAGGTCACACTTGGACCGACCGCAGCCAGCATTGGCGACGGCGTTGTTTACATTGGCAATCGCGGCGATGCCACGCTTTGTGTGATCGATCCGAAGAAGATGGAACGCGGCGAATGCATTTCGGCTTCACCGGATCATTCGATCACACCGGACGGCGTGGTTTACGTCGCGGCCACCAAAGAGATTTGGATCAACACGCGGCCGGCCACCGCGGGCAATGTGGATCCTGCCAAATCTCTTCACGTGTTCGACGCCACCGATCCGCGCCATTTGAAATGGAAAGCGAAAATTCCGCTCGAGAATTTAGGGGAAGGCTACGCCGTGGATAACGGGCACGGACTCTTTTATACAAACGTGGAAGAGATCGGAGCGACCGTCGCCGTTGATGTGCGCACCAAGAAAATCGTTTCGAAATGGAATCCGGGAAGCAAAGAAGTTGGAGGATTGGCCTTGGACCATGGGCGTGGATTTCTCTTTGTTGCCTGCGGTGATCACGTAGTGAACCTCGACATCGCACACGACGGCAAGGTTCTTGATTCAATCCAAACCGGCGCCGGCCTCGACAACATCGACTACTCGGCCGAGAAAAAACTTCTCTACGCAGCTGCCGGCCAAGCGGCGACCTTGACGATTGTCGATGTGGGTGACGATGGAAAATTTCATCTCAAGGCGACCGTGCCGACAGTGAAAGGAGCGCGCAGCGTGGTCGCGGCGGGAAATGAAACTGCCTATGTAATCGATCCGGCCGAAGGAAAAGTGCTGAAAGTGAGTCCGAAATAGAAAACGGGCTGAAGTTGATCGTTTACGCTCTGGCGGAATCAGTGAAACATTAAGGGGTGCGACGATTAGCAATTGCGATGTTTGTCGCTGGCACGGCGAGAATGGCACTCGCCGACGACCCAACTTCTCTGGACGCGTTGGTCGCGGAAGCGCTGGCGAGAAATCCCGAACTAAACGTTTACAGTTCAGAAATCGCGGCCGCTAAAGGCGAGCGACGCACGGCCGGCGAATGGGCGAATCCGGAAGCGTCAACTGAGACAGGCGCAAAAATCGTCAAGGACTATCAGGGAAACACGCTGGGTGACGGATTGTTGGCAGGGCTCTCGGTCTCGCAAACTTTTGAGTATCCCGGGCGCGTCACTCTGCGCAAAGCGATTGCTAATCGCCAAATCGCGCTGGCTGAGTTGGGCCTGGAAGGATTTCGAGCCGCGCTGGCGGCTCGAGTTCGCGCCGCGGTGTTTCATGCGACATTGGGCCAAGCGAAAGCCGACGCCGCAAGCGAGATTGCAAAACGTTTCGACGACCTCGCTGCAGTGCTGTCGCAACGTCCGGCGGCCGGCGTTGCCCAAGAAGTTGACGTGCGAATCATTCAAGCGAGCGCGATTCCGCTGCGGCGCAGACCGATTGAGGCCCAGCGGGAGGTCCAGAGTGCAATCCACGAGCTGAATCAATTACGCGGTGCGCGGATTGATTCCCCGATCGCTCTTGCGGATGTCGATCTAACTCTTCGGCCGCTTCCGTCGATCGCCACACTTCTGTTTACCGCGCACGACCGAAATTACGATATTCGAACGCGCGTGATCGAGCTGGAGCAGCAAGGCTACAAGGTGAGGCTCGCACTCAATGAACGCTGGCCGGCGGTACGCGTCGGTCCATTTGCCCACACTGAGCGCGCCGACGCGATTGATTACATGCTCGGAGTCGGAGTGTCGCTGCCATTGCCGCTTTGGAACAAGAATGCGGGCAAGATCGAAAGTGAAAAAGCGCGCGCCGCCAAAGCCGAGGCCTCGCTCGCAACGCTCATTCGCGATGTTGAACGCAAAGTCGCCGACGCCGAATTTATTTACCGTTCACGGCGCGAAGAGGCGGACCAATTGCAAACGTCGATCCTGCCGCAACTCCGTGAAGCAGCCGAAACGGGCGACCGCAATTACCGAGACGGCGCGGTTCCGCTTGCCACCTACACCGAATTGCAAAAGCAATATCTCGATTCGATCGACGCGTTCACTGCGGCGCAAGCCGCGGCAATTGACGCACGTCAGCAATTGGAACAGCTCACGGCCATGCGCTTGGACTTGAAGGAGCGGCAATGATCGACAACATCCTCGAACTGTCGCTGCGGCAACGCGCGTTTATTTTGCTCGCGGCACTCGCGCTGGTTGCTGTCGGTCTCTGGTCGGCCACTCGCCTCCCGATCGACGCGGTCCCCGACATCACGGGCGTGCAGGTGCAAATCAATACGGAAGTGCGAACGCTGGCTGCGGAAGAATCTGAGCGCTTCGTCACCTGGCCGATCGAAATCCAAATGGCCGGACTTCCTGGCTTAAAAGAAATGCGTTCGCTGACGAAATTCGGCTTGTCGCAAGTTACGCTCCAGTTTGATGACCGCACCGACATTTATCGGGCACGGCAGCTGGTGACCGAGCGGCTGCAAGCCGCGGTGGAGCATTTGCCACATGACGTCGCGCCGAAGCTCGCACCGATCAGCACCGGTTTGGGGGAAATTTTTTACTACAACGTCTCTTACAAACAGGGGGCGAAAAAGCCGGAGTCAGTCCAGGAACAGTTCTTCCAACTGCGCGAGGTCAACGAATACACGATCAAACCCCTGCTCCGGACTGTGCCCGGCGTTGCCGAGGTTAACGAAAGCGGTGGCTACGAAAGACAGTTTGTAGTTCAGCCACGCCCGGAAGAGTTGGCGCGAAGCGGGATGACTTTCGGCGAGCTGGCTGACATCGTCGCGGCGAATGTCGAAAACGCCGGCGGCGGCATCGTTGACCGCGGCGGCAAAGAATTGAGCATCCGGGCGGTGACGCGCGCGAACACTCTTGAAGATATCGCGAATCTCCCCGTGAAATTTGCCGCCGGCGTCAAGCCGTTGCTCGTCAAAGATCTCGCGGATGTGAGTTATGGCTCACGCATCCGCACCGGCGCCGCGACAGTCGACGGCCAGGAAACAGTCATCGGCGCAGCAATGATGCTCACCGGCGAAAACAGCCGCGAAGTCGCCGAGCGAGTCAAAGCACGGCTGGTCGAGATTCAGGAGAAGCTGCCGGATAACGTCCAGATTCAGACGCAGTACGATCGCTCGATCCTGATCAACAAGACCATTCACACCGTGCGAAACAATCTTTTCGAAGGCGCCATTCTGGTGATCGCGGTGCTTTTTGCATTGCTGGGAAATTGGCGCGCGGCTCTCATCGTTACCGCAGCCATTCCCCTCTCCTTTTTCTTTGCCCTGACCGGGATGGTGAAGCTCGGCGTGTCAGGTAACCTGATGAGTCTCGGCGCCGTTGATTTCGGACTCATCATCGACGGCGCGGTCGTGATCGTTGAAAACGTGGTGCGCCAACTCGGAGTCCGGCAGCACGAGCTCGGTCGCAAACTGACCAGCGAGGAACGGCATCAGATTGTGCTCGCGGCGAGTAAACAGGTCGCGAACCCGATGTTTTTCGGTGTCGTCATCATCACGATCGTTTACATCCCGATTCTCGCTCTGACCGGTATTGAAGGGAAAATGTTTCATCCGATGGCGATGACGGTGATGCTAGCGCTCACCGGTGCGCTCGTTCTCGCATTGACGCTGATGCCGGTGCTTTGCTCGTTTCTGCTCGGTGGCCGGATCGGCGAAGGCGACAACTTCATCATCCGCGCAGCCAAGAACGTTTACGAACCGCTGTTGCGCGGCGCGCTCGCCGCCCGCTGGATTGTGGTAATGGCTGCGATCGCGGTATTCGCCGGCTCGCTCTGGTTATTCACTCATCTTGGCGCAGAATTTGTGCCGAAGCTCGATGAAGGATCGATTACGGAAGTGTTCTACAAGCAGGTTGGGATCAGCCTGGAAGAATCTGTCCGGATCGACCTCGAACTGGAAAAAACGCTGCTTCACGATTTTCCGGAGATCACGCGCGTGTTCACGCGCTGCGGCACAAACGACATCGCCACCGATCCAATGCCGGCGAGCGAAAGCGACGTTTTCATCTTTTACAAGCCGATCGCAGAATGGCCGAAAACGCGCGGCCGTCCGCGCAACAAAGCCGACCTACACACCCAGATCGGCGCCGTGATGAAGCGATTGAGCCCAAATTCGAACATAATTTTTTCACAGCCAATCGAAGAGCGGTTTGACGAAATGCTCGAAGGGACAAAGGCCGAGCTCTCGGTGAAAATTTTCGGAGACGATTACGACGTGCTCGACAAACTTGCCGGGCAGATCAAGGGCATTCTGGAGAAAACCCGCGGCGCCGGAGAAATAGAATACGAAACCGAGGGACGCACCGGACAGCTTCTGATCGAAGCTAAACACGATGAGCTGCAACGTTACAGTCTGTCCGCGAGCGAAGTGAACAAGGCCGTTTCCGCCGCGCTCGCCGGCAAAGTTGTCGGCACCGCCATCGACGGAGAAAAACGCTACGAAATCGTGGTGCGAATGCCTGACCAATTTCGCGGGAACGAAGAGAAGATTCGCGAGTTACCTTTGCGGGTTGGGGATCACGGCCTGCTCAAACTCGGCGAAGTTGCCGACCTAAAAACTGTCGAAGTCGTGGAACCGATTTTGCGCGACGAAGGACGCCGGCGGGCCGCACTCCTGGTCAATTTGGAGACGCGCGACGTGGAAGGATTCGTCCACAACGCTGAGCAGCGAATCAAACAAGAGGTGAAGATGCCCGAAGGTTACCTTGTTGAATTTGGAGGAGCCTACAAAAACCTGGAGCAGGCGCGGGCGCGTTTGATGGTCGTCGTGCCGGCGGCACTGGCGTTGATTTTCATTCTGATCTTTCTCGCTTTCGGCAGCATTCGGCAGGCGCTTCTGGTTTACACCGGAATCCCTCTCGCCGTGACGGGCGGTGTCCTGTCACTTTGGTTGCGCGGAATGCCATTCAGTATCACCGCCGGGATTGGTTTTATCGCGCTGAGCGGTGTTGCCGTGTTGAACGGCTTGGTCATGATCAGCTATTTCAACCAACTTCGCGAGCAAGGGCAGGGCGTTCGCGAAGCTGTGATCGAGGGCTCTCTCACGCGACTGCGCCCGGTGTTGATGACCGCGCTTGTTGCGAGTCTGGGCTTCGTGCCAATGGCCATCGCCACCGGCACCGGCGCTGAAGTTCAGCGCCCATTGGCCACGGTCGTGATCGGCGGAATCCTTAGTTCGACATTTCTCACCTTGATCGTTTTGCCCGTTCTGTATGCGTGGTTCGAACGGAACGGAGAACCGGCTAAGAAGCGCGGCGAACGGTCCGAACCGAAGCTCGAACCCGCGTTCACGATGAGGTGACGTGACTTGAAACGTAGCGGCAGTTCCGACAACAATCCCACGTGAACGGCTTCGCGCGTCTCGCCAACTTCTTCGGGCTTAAACGCAACCTCGTCGTTTTGCTGATCGCCATTTTCGTGATCGGCGCAGGCGAAGAACTCTGGATGCGGTTCGTCCCGAAATTTCTGCAAGCGCTCGGCGCGGGTGTTTTTGTCATCGGTCTCTACGATGCGCTTCGGACATTGCTCGGCGCGGTTTACGCCTATCCCGGCGGGGTGATTGTCGATCTCTGGGGACACCGGCGCGCGTTTCTCACTTTCAACATCGTTTCGATCGTCGGCTACGCGCTCGTGCTTCTTGTTCCGCATTGGGCTGCGGTCATCGCGGGAATGTTTCTGTTTCTGTCGTGGAGCTGCTTTTCGTTGCCGGCCACATTTTCGCTCGTCGCGGCCGCGCTGGAAGCAAATCGCCACTCAATGGGCATCGGCATCCAATCGGTGATCAAGCGATTGCCAATCATAATCGCGCCGTTTTTTGGCGGATTATTGATCGACCGCTTCGGCGTGATCGGCGGCGTCCGGATCGCGCTCGTTATTTCGATCGTTCTTTCCGGCGCCACGATTTTTGTGCAACGGCAGATCAGGGACGAACCGAAGGAAGAAACGGCCGGGGACCGTCTGAATTTTTGGGAGAACTTGCGCGAGTTTAATTCGCCGATGCGACGGCTCATCTTGAGCGATATCCTGATTCGATTTTGCGAACGAATTCCCTATGCGTGGGTAGTCATCTTCGCGATGGACTACATCGGCGTGAGCGCGAAAGAAATTGGCGTCCTTACGGCTGTGGAAATGCTGGCGGCGATGTTGTGCATCATTCCCGCCTCGCATTACGCGGACAAATATGGCCGCGAACCATTCGTTATCGTCACGTTTATCATGTTCACCGTTTTTCCAATCGGCTTGCTCGTCTCGCGTGGATTTCCATCATACAGCTTCGGCTTGCTCGTTGTGGCCTTCATCATTCGCGGTTTTAAGGAATTCGGCGATACCTCGCGCAAGGCGCTCATTATTGGCTACTGCGACCCGGCGCGGTGCGGCCAAATGGTCGGCGCGTACTATCTAGTACGCGATCTAATCGTAAGCCCTGGCGCCATCCTCGGCGCTTACCTTTGGTATCTCGGTGCCGTCCCGAATTTCCTTGGCGCGGCAGCGCTCGGCATCGCCGGCACCATCTTCTACATCAAAACGATCCGTGACCAGCGCGAGGAAGAATTGGAAGACATCAAAGAAGAAATCTCGCGCCGGCGATTTCGTTAGATCGACATCTACCGCTTGCTCGGCGCGAGCGGTGGAACATCGCTCGCGTCACCGAGATATTCCCAGCGTTGCAACGAAATCGGGACGTTGCCGTTTTTCCAAACGTAGTCGTGAAATGCGCGCAGGCTGAAGCGGTCGGCCTGTTTCATTCGTGCTTCGGCGAGAAATTTTACGATCTGTAATTTGCCAATCTGATAATCGATCGCCTGCCCGGGCCCGGTGGCGAAGGCGATCGCTTCCTGGCGCGCGGTTTGATCGTCCATCGGAACTTTGTCGTGCAAATATTTCGCGGCTTCATCGAGTTTGAACTGGCCGAGCGCGAGCTTCACGTCCACTTCCACGCGGAGCGCGCGCAGTCTCATAAAATTATAAATGATCTCGCGCGTATGCGGACTGTCGTCGAACAAACCGGCCTGCAGCATCATCTCCTCGGCATAAAAACCGATCCCCTCGTTCACACCGGAATCATAATAATGCCGGCGAATCGGGTCCTCGTGCTTCCAGGAAAGACAAAGCTGGAAATAGTGGCCGGGAATTCCTTCGTGCACACAAATCGGGCGCGAATCCATCGCGGTCGCGCGCCAGAAGTAGCCGAGCTTGTCTGATGGTTCAGGCACGTAGCGAATGCAATTTTCGTTCAAGCGCGACGGTGACGTGAAATCGTCGGTCTCGGTGAAACCGATCGCGCGCAAATAATCCGGCGTCGCGCGCAAGGTCCAATGCTGGGCCCAATCCGGAACGGTCAGAATGTCGTGGCTCTCTAGAAATTGGCGGACCTCCTGTTCTTTGGCAGCCGCGTCTTTGATCCAGTTGTCGATGTTATCTGCGATTTTTAACGGCGGCACTTTTTTGTTTCGATTCGTTTCGTATGCTTCGAACGCGACCGCGCGACTCCATTCCTGACGACCCATCGCCAGCAGCTCCTCGGGCGAGTACGGCATCAGCGCGACGTTTCGGAGAAAGAAAACGTAAGCATCGCGACCGAGGGCGGTCTCGTTTGGAAGCGATGGCAGCAATTGCTGCAAATGACTCCGATATTTTTCGAGCGCGTCGGCCGCGCGATCGGTTGCCGCGTAAAGATCCGCTTCTTTAATCGTAGTCGATTTTGGGAGCGCGCTCGCCATTTCATGCAAATGCGGCCGGATGTTTTCGAGCGCTTGCACCGCGACGCGCGCGAACGGCGCCGGCGGCTTCTCCAGATTTTGCGTTCCTTGATCTAGAATCGACGGAATGTTGTCGATCCGCGTCAGGATTTCGCGACTGCGCGTTTCATCGTAGGGCGCAGGAATCGTCAGCGCTTCGACCAACGCGGTCAGTGTTTGTCCGATGTAAAACGTTGGATCGCGGCGCCAGCTCGGATTGATATCGAGCTCCCAGCGCACTCGCGACAGGGCCGAACCGATCAATCGATAATCAACTTGTTTGTCGATTGGCCATTTGCTCGCGTCGATTTTTTTCCAGCGCGATTCGAGTTCGGCCCAATCTTTCCTTCGTTTATCGATGCTGGCACGCGACCAATCGCGCACTCCGCCCGGCCGTTCCATCCGTGGCACATCATCACCATTGAAAGGCGCGTATTTCGCGCGCCACATCCAGAAATCATCCGCCAGCTTGTTGAGCGCGCTGGTATCCTGCGCGCGAAGCGTTATCGCCGAAGCGATCAGCAACAAAATCGTGAACGTTGTTCTCATTGTTTCTTCAATCTGCGTTTTGCCGAATGGTAACCACCGCCGGCGTTTTTTCCGGACGATACATCGACGCGCCGTAAAAAATCGCCGCCGCTTTCGGTTTCGCGTAGCGGACTTTTTGCAGCTGCGCGTCCCAGCGTTCTAAATAAGAGCAGTTCGCCGTTTTCGCGCTGCCGGCAATCGGGACGTAACGATTTTCGGTGAGGGTGAGAAACGCCGCCTCGCCGGGCAAGGGCACTGGCGCCGCCCAGTTTGGGGATAATCTCACAAATCGCGGACCGTTGAGATCGAGCGCGGACATCGTGTCGCCGTCGCTACTGTTTAGATGCAAACCGAAGAACGCCACCCGCAACAGACCTTCGAACAGAAAATGTCGGTCCGGATCCTGGCGCTCGTGCAGGATTTCATAAACGCCGAAAAAGCCGGGCAAAGTCCCGAAGTCGGCCTGAATTCCCGTTTTCAGATAACGCAGCACGTAATGTTTGCCGTGTCGCTCGCCATCGACTTGATCATCAGGGTCGCTCGGATCTTCGCGCAGAATCAACTCCACTGATCCGTCCGGTGCTTTGTAAGTTCGCCGCTCGCCCATCATTCCCGCCGGAGTCGGCGATGCTGACGGTTGCGCTGACTCAGTCGCGGGCGACGCGGATTCGGCCGGCTTCGGTGTTTCGCGATTTGTAAAATAGTTCGACGTCTTGGTTTGTTCGTACCAATCCGGAGCTGAATCCAGCTTAGTTGGACTTCCGCCTAGCGGCCGCACGCTCCAAAACTCGAGCGGGCTGCCGGTCTTCTCGCGCGTGAAGACGATGACCTCGCCGTCCGGCGCGAAAATTGGATCGACATCTTGTCCGGAGTTGTCGCTCGTCAGCTGGCGTAGAAATTTTCCATCCTCGCGATAAAGATAGACGTGCGAATGGCTCGTCCCTTCCGCCTGCAAATAGCGGATCGCAATTACAATTTCGGAAGCGGCGCGTAGATCGATCGCGAGAAGTGAAAATGCTGCGACGATTAAGACTCGCGAGATCAACGTCATCAGCGCAACGGCAAGTCGATCGAGCTCGCGTGCTGCGCGTCGTGATAAACTTTAACGTGTGCGGTGCGCGCGTCTTTCGCAGTCTCGTCGGCCACGACTCCGCCGGAGTTATAATTTTTCTGCCAGAAGATTGAATTGGGCGAATAGACGACGAGCCGGAGCCGGCTGCCTTTCATTAAACGGCGCGCGACGAACAGACCGGGGTCAAAATCGCACTTCACGATTTCGCCCGGTTTCAGGAGTTTGGCTTCGCGGAGCGATTCGCGATAGCGCAAGCGGCGAATGTCGTTCCAAAGCGCGATGCTCGTTCCGTCGGGCTGAATTTCGTAGAGGTCAGCCTGCAAATCCGTATCGGGCGTGTCGATCGAAACCCAAAGTGAAACTTTCGGGCAACCGACGAGCGGCGCTTCTTTGGACAACGGATCGGTGTGATAAACAAGGCCGTCTTTGCCAATGCAAAGCGCGAAACTTTGATCAACGGCGGCAGTTTTATCCTTCGGCTCGACGCCTTCGACATTTTCCCCACGGCTCGTATCCATCGGATCATTCACGTATTCGTCCGCGCCATTATTCGGCTGTTTCTCTGTCAGCATTCCGGAACGGAAGACGCCGTTGGCATCGCCATTCTTTGAATCGAGATAAAACGTTTTCGGATTCGCGATCAGGTTTGCGTAGCTGTCGGTGTATTTCCATTCCCCGTTCCCCCCGGAATTTCCGGGCGCGAGCAAGTAATACGCGACCTGGTTTTTCAAGAACTGAGGCTTCGTGCCGTTCTTCATCGTCCAGTCGTACCATTGGCGGTGCAGATCGTTAAGATCGACAATCGCACCGGGTCCGAACTTCGCGCCGCCGACTTCATCGGTCGGCGTACGAGTTCCGGCGTGGTCCCACGGTCCAATGATGAGAAAATGTTTCGCCCGCGTCGCGGCCGCGGCATTCGTCATGTGATCGCGATAAAATGTCATCGCGCCGAGCTCATCGCCGTCGTATTGGCCGGTAATGGTCAAAATCGGCAGTGATAATTTCTTGAACTGCTCCTGCGTCGGCACCATCGCGTCGTAATACGCGTCGGCCGTGGGATGTTTCAGGATGCGCTGAAAATTTTGCGAAGGGTTGCCGACGAAAGAGTCGAGCGCGCTGAAGGCGATATGTTTTTTGTAGGCGTCGAGAAATTTCGCGCGCCAGAATTTTGAATCGCCAAAGAGATTTTGCTGGCTGGCTTTACCGCTGGTGAAGGTGAACCACTGGACATCGTAGGTCTCCCCGACATTATCGAGCGACGGATAATCCAACGGTGGATGGGCAGCCGCAGCCGGAACAATTGTGGCCAGATGTGGTGGAAATTCTTTCGCTGTCGCCCATTGATCGAACCCGGCATACGAGCCGCCCCACATCGCAACTTTCCCGTCGCAAAACGGCTGCTGCGCCAGCCATTCGACCACGTCGTGGCCGTCGCGCGCCTCTTGTGCAAACGGCTCGAACTCGCCGGCGGAATTTCCGCGGCCTCGAACATCGACCAGCGCAAACACGTAGCCATGCGACGCGAAGTAAGCTGCGCGCGCGTGATAGCTGTCAGAGATATAAGGTGTAAGCGTGAAGACGACCGGTGTCTTAGGCGCGGAGCCGTCCGGCGTTTTCGGGAAATAAAGGGTCGCGTTTAATTCAACCTTGTCCCGCAACGGAATCTTCACGCCCCAGCGGATATCGTACTCCGTTGCAGCTGGCGGCGTGGGAGTCGTTTCAGCTTTTGGCTCGGGAGAAGGACCTTTCGATGGGTTGGTTTGCGCGATGGCGGATGCAAAGATCGACATCGTCACCAAAGCGAGAATCATGAGCGGGCGATAGGAAGTGGATGGTTGGAGCATCAAAACATTGAAGCCAAAGCCGATCGGTTAAACAAGACCGCATGCGGCCCATCGCGCAGTCTTGCTTTGTGCTCGCAAAATTTCTATACCGCGAGGATGAACGTCCAAGCTTTCTGCCGATTTCCTCTGCGATTCGTTTTCCTGATTACAGTCGTTGTCCTTTGCGCAGTTCCAATACGCGCCGCGGACAAGGTCGTCGTGCTGAAAGCGGCGCGTTTGTTCGATGGCAAATCAAAATCGCTTGTCCAAAACGGCGTCGTCATTGTTCAGGGCAACAAAATCATCGATGCCGGAAGCAATTTGCCGGCGCCGGCCGATGCGCGAGTCATTGATCTCGGTGACGCCACGCTTTCACCCGGATTCATGGACGGTCACACGCATTTGACGCTCGATTTCTCGGGGAACTACAATGAGCGCCGGCTGAAAGAGGTCGGCTTAAATGTTTCCGAGCAGGCGATCGTAGCAACTAATTATGCGCGCGCGACCGTTGAAGCTGGATTCACGACGGTGCGCGATCTCGGCAGTCGTTTCGTCGGCAGCAAAGAGTTCGTCGATGTCGCACTGCGGAACGCGATTAACAAAGGGGTGATCGTCGGTCCGCGAATGCTGGTTGCGACTTTTGGAATTGGTGCGACCGGCGGGCATTTCGACCCGACCTCAGGATTTCGAGACATGCTTTTCGGCCGCGAACCCGATTCCAGCGAAGGAATTGCGGACGGCCCGGACGCAATCCGGAAAGCGGTGCGCTTCGAAGTGAAGAACGGCGCCGATGTGATCAAGGGTGCGGTTTCGGGTGGTGTTCTTTCATTGGCCGATGAAGTGGACACGCCGCAACTCACGCCGGCGGAAATGGCAGCACTGGTTGATGAATCGCATCGTTTGCGCAAAAAAGTGGCGGTTCATTGCCACGGCGATCAGGCGGCGAAGGAAGCAATCGAAGCGGGTGTCGATTCGATCGAGCATGGCTCGTTCATGAAACCGGAAACGCTCACCTTGATGAAAAACAAAGGGACATATCTGGTCCCGACGTTGATGGCGACGGAATGGATCCTGAGCAAGATCGACAATTACCCGCCGGCGCTGCAGGAAAAGGCGAAAGCGGCGGGAGCGGCGCGCTCCGACATGTTTCGGAATGCAGTGAAGATGGGCGTCAAGATTTCGTTCGGCACGGACGCCGCTGTCTATCCCCACGGCCAAAACGCGAAGGAATTCAAATTGATGGTCGACTTGGGAATGCAGCCACTCGACGCATTGAGATCAGCGACGGCGACGACAGCGGAACTTTTCGGAATCGCGCAAAAAACTGGAACACTGGAAAAGGGCAAATTTGCAGATGTCATCGCAATGCCAGGCGATCCAACGAGCGACATCACCGCCACCGAGCGCGTCTCGTTCGTAATGAAGGAAGGAAAAATTATCCGGAACGGCCTGCCGAGCGCACCGCCGGTGGCGGTTTCAGCAGATCCGAATCCCGAAATTCCGGCCGATTAGCGAGATATGTTTCCGCTAACCAAAGCAACGTGGGTGTCGTTGGGTACGACTGCCACTCTCGCCGAGTCACTCGTTGCACTGATGAAGTACAGTGATGCTCCGGGTCCGACATAAACCGGATAAAATGTGTACGTCTGACCCGGAATGAACTCTGGATTCCTCCAATCGATCGCAATTGCGCGTGACGTGGAATACGAACTAACAGCTACAGAATCACTAAAGTTAATCGAGCGCGGATCTCGAACATCGCCACGATTGTCATAATCGTAGAGATTGTAAGGCGTAAATCTCCAATTGCGGACGCCATTTGTTGGAAACCAATTATTCCCAAATGCATCGACTTCGCTTTCGAGCGGAATCGTTCGGCTGACTATTGTCCGGGTACCAACGTTGTCGATCAAAGCTGGCTGGATGTGATCTTCACCGGCGAAGCGGTACGAATAAAACGCGATCTCGTAATCCAGGCCGCCCCACCGGCTTAAATTAATCGGGTGACCGAAGGCCACTTCGATAACGTCAACGCGCGGGTAGTGATTTTGTGTTTCCATCGATGAACCATTGGCTTGATGGGCGGCGGCCGATTCAACCGCAGTCGCTTCTTCCTTTGAAACTACCAGGTTCGAATCGCGAAGTGATTTAATCAACGAATCGCTGGCGCCTTGTGATTTAAGAATGCCTTCCTGAGGTTGAGTTAGTCCGTGAAGGAGTTTTCGCTGGGCGACGTCATTCTTAATGTCGTTCTCGGACTCGTGCATTCGGACCATCAGCGAAAGTTCGCTAAAGCCGATTGGCCGGGCGGAGAGTTGGCTGGCGGCAAAGAGGGAGGCGGCGAGAATCAATAATCTATAATAAGTGGGGCTTTTCATAGCCCCCGGGTTTTACCAAGATCAGTAGAGATTTTGCAAGCCTAAACCGCGTGCCAAAGGCGACTTTCCGCCTGCTCTAGGAATCATTTTGACAGCTGATGAGTCTGTTCTATTGTGCGCTCCCCCACCAACAGCAGGAGAGCCGAAAGCTCGCTCGTACTGCACAAGATTATGCAACAGAAACGTAGCAAACGTTATCGCGCGGCCGCCGAGCAGGTGGACCGCAAAAAAGCCTACAGCCTCAACGACGCCGTCGCGACGCTGAAGAAATTTCCGCCGACGAAGTTCGACCAGACGGTGACGGTCTCGTTCCGTTTGGGTGTCGATCCGAAACAATCGGATCAGATGGTGCGCGGCACTTGCGCGCTTCCCCACGGGAGCGGCAAGACGGTGCGCGTGCTCGTCTTCGCCGAAGGCGCCGCCGCAAAAGCAGCGAAGGAAGCCGGCGCTGAGCACGTTGGATTTAAAGATTTGATCCAGAAAGTTCAGGAAGGCTTTCAAGATTTCGATGTGGCGGTGGCGACGCCAACGGCCATGGCCGAGGTGCGGAAGCTCGGCAAAGTTCTGGGACCGCGCGGGCTGATGCCGAACCCCAAAGCTGGGACGGTTGCCGAGGACACTGCGAAAGCGGTCGAAGAAGTAAAAGCCGGGCGCGTTGAGTTCAAACTCGACAAGAATGGCAACGTCGCGGTGCCGGTTGGAAAATTTTCATTTGAAGAAAAGGCCCTCGTGGAAAACGGCAACGCCGTGATCGAAGCAGTCGTGCGCGCGCGTCCGGCAACCGCCAAAGGCCGATATGTTGACGCGATGACATTAAGCGCGACAATGTCGCCCGGCCTGAAGGTGGATCCATCGCCGTACTTGGCAGGGCAAGCAGCATGAAGATCGAGTCCGAGCCGGACTGGCACTAAAAACATGAGACCAGAAAAAGCCAACATCGTTTCAGATCTCTCCGAAGAGTTGAAGGAGTCATCCTTCGTTCTGGTGGCTGACTATCAGCACATGAAGGTGGACGATTTCAGCGAGCTGCGGAAACGGCTGGCCGGCGCGGGCGCTGAGATTCACGTAGTGAAGAACAGCTTCCTGAAGCGCGCCATGGCGGACTCCGGATTTCCGGGGGGTGACGGTAAGCTTACCGGGCAGACCGCGGTTGTTACCGGAAAGAAGGACGTCGCGCCGGTAGCCAAGGCATTCAAGACTTTTGTGACCGAATTCAAGAAGGCGATGCTCAAGCTCGGTTTCATCGATCGGGCGGCCGTTTCAACCGCCGACCTCGAAGCGCTGGCCGATTTGCCGCCAGAGAACGTTTTGCGTGCGCAATTACTCGGCTTGCTTTTATCTCCAGCGACGATGTTCGTGCGAATATTAAATGAGCCGGGGTCGTCCCTAGCCCGGCTTCTGAACGCGAAAGCCAGCAAAGGCGAACCCGCGCCGAAGGAAGAAGGCTCTACTCAAACGGAGGCGACCGCCACGGCACAGGAAACATCCGATACTGAATCTAAAGAAGTGACCTCATCGACAGAGACAACAAAAGAGCCCCCAGCGACGGAGGTAACGGGATAAAATTTTCGCAACGTCCCGACGACGTTTGCGAGCGACAAACAGAAACTTGTCCGGGTCGGCAGCTGTCGATCTTAATTTTCCGAAGGCTTTCGGAGACGGCAATTGGAGG
>DASQBB010000069.1:0-2520 GCA_035635435.1 Chthoniobacterales bacterium
CGGATCGAACATTGGATCAGTAAAGGCGCGCAGCCTTCGGACACGGTGCGCAGTTTGATCAAGAAAATTAAGAACCCAGAGGCTGCGGCGAAAAAAGCAGCGGCAAAATCAGCAAAGAAGGCTGCAGCTTCAAAACCCACACCGGCACCAGCGCCCGCTGCAACGGAGCCAGCGCCAGCGCCGGCTGCATCTGAGGCGGCTCCTCCGCCACCAGAAGCTCCGGCGGCTCCGCCCGAATCGACATGAACGCGAAATCTGTAGGGGAAGCTGCTAGCTTCCCATTCGACCGCGAAGCTAACAGCTTCGCCTACAGGACAGCATGAAGGAATTTCTCGAGTTCATCATACGGCAACTCGTGGAATTTCCTGACGACATGGTGCTGACGGAAATTCCAAGCGCCAAAATGACGCTTTTCAAAGTGCAGCTGCGCCAAAGCGACGTCGGCCGCATCATCGGTCGCAACGGGCAAACGATTCACGCGATCCGCGCGATGTTAAACAGCTCCGCGTCGCGTCACGGTCAACGTGCCACTCTCGAAATCGTCGAGTAAATTCTTCTGTAGCGGCGCTCTGCGAGCGTCGCATAATTCAAACGGCGGTCATAGACCGCTGCTACAGCAAATGAAGATCGACATCCTTACGCTTTTCCCTGAGATCTGCCGCGCACCGCTGAGCGAGAGCATGATGAAGCGCGCGCAGGAAAATAAGATTGTCGATCTTCGCATTCACAATCTGCGCGATTGGACGACGGACAAACATCGCATTGCGGACGACGCACCATTCGGAGGAGGGCAGGGGATGGTAATGAAACCGGAGCCGATCTTTGCCGCGGTCGAGGAATTGCGATCCCCAAAATCAAAAATCATTCTAATGTCGCCCGCAGGCCGGCAATTCGATCAAACGATGGCGGCAGATCTGTCGAAAGAATCGCATCTCATCATCGTCTGCGGTCATTACGAAGGCGTCGATCATCGCGTGATCGAGCATCTTGCCGATCTTGAGATTTCGATCGGCGATTACGTGCTCACGAATGGTGCGATCGCGGCGGTGGTTTTGGTTGATGCTGTAGTTCGTTTATTGCCGGGAGCTTTGGGCGACGAACAATCCGCGGCTGACGATTCCTTCAGCATCGGTTCGCTTGAAGCGCCGCAATACACGCGCCCGGCGGAATTCCGAGGCTGGAAAGTTCCGGAGGTCTTACTTTCCGGAAATCACGCCGAGATCGTGAAGTGGCGAAAAGAGCAGGCAAAGAAGAGGACCGAGCAGAATCGTCCTGATTTGCTCGATTAATCGCGAACGCGACTAAGCACGATCGACGCGTTGATGCCACCGAAACCGAATGAATTGCTCATCACGTAATTCAATTCCGCGTCGCGTCCGTGATTTGGAACGACGTCGAGATCGCATGTCGGATCAGGGTTTTGATAATTGATCGTCGGCGGCACCCATTGTCGATCTAGCGCGAGCGCGCAGAGCGCCGCTTCAATCGCACCGGTCGCGCCGAGCGGATGCGCGTGATAACCCTTGGTTCCGCTCACTGGAATTTTGTAGGCGCGCTCGCCCAAAACTTCTTTGATCGACATCGTCTCAGCGCTGTCATTCAGCTGGGTCGAGCTGGCGTGCGCGTTCACGTAATCGATTTGCCCTGGCGTGACTTGCGCGTCGGCGAGCGCGTCGCGCATCGCGCGGATGCACGAGTCGCCACTCGGCAACGGTGTCGTCATGTGGAATGCGTCGTTGTTTAAACTGTAACCGAGAACTTCGGCGTAAATTTTCGCGCCCCGCGCACGCGCGTGTTCGAGTTCCTCGAGGACCAACGACGCCGCGCCTTCGCCCATTACGAATCCGTCGCGCAATTTGTCGAATGGCCGAGACGCGGTTTGCGGATCCGTATTGCGACTCATTGTCTTGATGATGTCGAACGCGCCGATCGTGATTGTGGTCAGCGGCGCTTCGGCTCCGCCCGCAACTACTACATCCGCGAAATTGTCGCGGATATAACGCAGCGCTTCGCCGACCGAGACAGTTCCGCTCGCGCAACTGTTCGAGTTCGTTGTGCCGACTCCGCGAAATCCGAAATCGATCGCGATGTTGGAATGCGCTGAGCCGCCGAAAACCTGGACCGCGAGGGTTGGTTGAACACCTCGCGCGCCTTTTTTCAAAAAGCGAATGTATTGCTCTTCCGCTTTGCACACGCCGCCGAGCGCGGTCCCGAAACTCACACCGATGCGGTCGTTCGGCTTGTCGTGAGAGTATTCAATTCCCGCATCGTCGAGCGCGAGTTTGGCCGAAGCCACCGAAAATTGCGCGTAGCGATCGAGTCGCTTCAAGCGATGCGGTGGAAAAAATTCTTCCGCGTCCCAATCCTTGATCAGTCCGGCAACGCGAACGCCGAACCCGCTCACATCGAAATTGTCGATCGGACTAATTCCGGTCTTTTCAGCGCGAATGCCGTTCCAAAAACCTTCGACGCCTTTGCCGATGCAAGTGATCGGGCCGAGACCGGTGATGACAACGCGTC
>DASQBB010000070.1:0-22270 GCA_035635435.1 Chthoniobacterales bacterium
TCTTGAATTCGCGGGCGGCCTTGCCGGAGTTAGTGAAAATCGCGGCGCCGTTTCCGTAAGCGGATTTGTTCGCCATCGCGATTGCTTGATCGACATCGTCTGCGCGCATCACATTCAAGACCGGTCCGAAAACTTCTTCGCGTGCGATCGTCATGTTGTCCTGGACTTGATCGACAATCGTCGCGCCCATGAAGAAACCGTTCGGCGCGTCTGGAACCTTAACGCCGCGACCGTCCGCGATAATTTTCGCGCCTTCTTTCGCGCCGCTTTCGACCAAACTGAAAACGCGATCGCGATGTTGCGCGGTGATGACCGGGCCCATGTCGGGCTGCGATTTCGCAACATCGGTCGGGCCAACTTTAATCGCGCGCGCGGCTTCAACCAGTGTTGGCAAAACGCGCTCGGCCGCTTTTCCAACAGCGATCGCCGTCGATCCAGCCATGCAACGTTCGCCCGCGCAACCGAACGCAGCGGTCGAAAGCGCTTCGACCGTGCGCGTGACATCCGCATCCGGCATTACCACGACGTAATTTTTTGCGCCGCCATTAGCCTGGACGCGTTTGCCGTGACGCGTGCCGGTTTCGTAAATGTGTTTTGCGACCGGCGATGAGCCGACGAACGAGATCGCTTTCACTTTTGGATGGGTCAGCAACGCATCGACACACTCGCGACCTCCGGGCACAACATTGAGCACGCCTTTTGGTAAACCGGCTTTTTCCAACAGTTCAATGATCAGCAATGCGGTCAGCGGAACTTTTTCGCTCGGCTTGAGAACAAATGTATTTCCGCAAGCGAGCGCGAGCGGAAACATCCACATCGGCACCATCGCCGGGAAATTGAAAGGCGTGATTCCGACACAAACGCCGAGCGGTTGCAACATCGTCTCGCAATCGACGCCGCGAGCGAGATTTTCCAGCGTATCACCCATCAACAACGTTGGGGCGCTGCAGGCGTATTCGATGTTCTCGATCCCGCGATAAGCGCTGCCGCGCGCTTCGGCCAACGTTTTGCCGTGCTCGCGCGAAACGCTTTGGCAAATGCGATCGAAATTTTCTTCGACAAGTTGTCGATAGCGAAAGAACAAGCGCGCACGTTCGACCGGTGGCGTATCCCGCCACGCTGGGAATGCCGCAGCGGCCGATTCGACCGCAAGATCGACATGTTCCTTCGTGCACGCTGGAACTTCGGCGATCACTTCGCCGCGCGACGGATTGTAAACCGGCGTTTTTTCGACGCCGGAGATTTCGCGCCACTCGCCGTCGATGAATGCGGGACAAACGGTCATAATCTAAAATTCCAAATTCCAAGCTCCGCCATCCAGAGAAAAGCCAAGCATCAAAATCCAAAATGTCATTTGCGAAGAATGGCCGCGAAAATCAGATGTAATTCCTTTGCTTCGCGATAGAGATCGAGGGCTTGTTGGGCAAGCTGCGGCTCAGAAGCGGCGATCAGGCGGAGAAAATATCGAGTCTCTTTCGCTTCCTTAACGCAACGGCCGATCGTGCAGCGGAAATCCTTTTTGGAAACGCGCTCGTTTGCTTCGCAGTAATTTGCGCCAACGCTGGTGCCGCAGCCAACCAGCTGCTCAATCAATCGATTGTTCGTGGGGTCGTGCGGCATTGTTTTCGAGAATCGGACAATGGCCTCGCCAAATTGCGCAGTTCGTTCCTCCAGATCGATCGGATGTTCTGGTGCCCCGTCGTCTGGCGCTGCCTCATTTAGAAACAAAGGTCCGTTAGAGCGGGATTCGTACTTGAACGGCCTACGGCTTTTCGGGAATTTGGATGTTGGAGTTTGCAGTTTCTTAGCCTCTGGCTAATGCGTCCGACTGTTTTACGAAATCGTCACCGCTCCATTGATCGTCGGCGCGCACAATCTTTTTGGCGGCAGCAGCAGCATCGGCCGCGGCTTTGTCTTTTTCTTTTCGCTCCTTCTGCATGCGAACAAGCTCGGCGTGGGTCGTGAAATAATCGAGACTCTTGCCTTTGAAATCGGCCAGGGTTTCGAATTTGTGTTTCTCCATGAACGCGAGCAGCTCTTCGCACATTTTCTTGACCATGCCGTAGCCGTGCTTCATCACGCCGGTGCAAACCTGGGCCGTGTCCCCGCCTAACAAAATGAATTGCGCGGCATCGTCGCCGGTTTCGATTCCACCAATGGCTGATAAACTCTTGCCCGGAAATTCGCGCCGGATCATGGTCGCAATCTCCATTATCATGCGGAGCGCGATGGGCCGCACGGCTTTGCACGAATAGCCGCCGGGCGTGGTATAACCTTCGACGCTCGGCTCGGGGCGCAGGGTTTCCAGATTCACGCTCATCACACTGCGAATGGTGTTGATCGCGCTCACGCCTTCGCAGCCGCCGCGAAATGCCGCCCGACTCGGATCGGTAATACGGGTCACGTTCGGCGTCATCTTTGCCCAGACCGGTTTTTTCGCCGACTTCATCACCCAACCAACAACCTCTTCCACGATCTCGGGATTCTCGCCCATGGCCGCGCCCATTTTTCGCTCCGGCAATCCGTGCGGACACGAAAAATTCAATTCGAACGAATCCGCGCCCGCGTCCTGACAGCGCTCCACGATTTCGGCCCAGGCGTCCTTGTTGTATTCCTCCATGATCGACGCGATCAGGACGCCGTCGGGGAATTCGTCTTTGCATTTTTTAAATTCATCCATCCAAATCTCGAATTTCCGGTCGCTGATTAGTTCGATGTTTTCCCAGCCCACGACGTCCTTGCCATCCGCCCCCATCAATTTGGCGTAACGCGGGGTGACGTTGACTACCTTTGACGAATCGAGACTGATCGTTTTCGCAATGACCGCGCCCCAGCCCTCGCGAAACGCGCGCGTAATGACGTTGAGATTTGTCCCGGGCGGCCCGGACCCGATCACAAATGGATTTGGCAGTTTTAGTCCGTCGACAGTGGTGGCGAGTGTTGCCATAGCTAACTCCTTTGAAAAACCGTGCCTCTTTTAGCAGGTTAGGCCGCGAAATTCGATACAAATGTGAGATGGAAGATTACCCGATCCAACCCATCGCTTTGTCCGCAAGTTTGTCGAACGCGGTGATCGCCAGCTCGAGATGCTCTTCTTTCGTGTCTTCGATCTTATTGTGACTGATACCATGCAGACTTTGCACGAACATCATCACTGTCGGAACTGCGGCGCGCGCCACTTCGGCGGCGTCGTGCAACGGACCCGATGGCATTCGGTGCGGCTTGGCGCCGATTTCGGAGATCGCCTCATCGGCCATTTCGATCAGCTCATTATTAAATAGGATTGGCTCAATGTTCCAAAGCCGTTCCCACGCAACATCGACATCTCCTTTTTTCGCGAATTGTTCGCTCGCGCTTTTTGCTTCGCTCAACATTTGCTGGAGCGCTTTTGGATCGAGATGACGTTGATCGAGAGTGATCCGGCATTCTTCCACGACGCTGGTCACGATTCCCGGTTTAGTTGTGCAGGAACCGATCGTGCAAACGCCTTGCCCGCTCCGATTCGCAATCTCGTAAGTTTCCGGACTCATTTTCGCGGCGGCGAGAAATGCATCGCGCCGGCGATTCATGGGCGTGCTGCCGGAATGCGCGGCTTGTCCGCGAAAAATAATCGCGTGTCGTTCGACCCCGAAAGTTCCGAGCACCGTTCCGAGTGGAAGATCGAGATCAAGAAGCACAGGTCCCTGCTCGATGTGCAATTCGAGGTAGGCAGCCGCATTCTTCAGTTCTTTTCCAGAATCTTTAACTTTTTCAAAATCTATTCCGTGCTCTTTGAGTGCGTCGACCAAACGAACTCCATCTTTGTCTTTCAGCCCGCGCGTTTCGTTCATGTCGATCTTGCCGGAGGCCGCTGATGAACCGAATAGACTTTTGCCAAAGCGCGCGCCTTCTTCGTCGGCCCAATCGACCAGTCGAACGGTCACTGGCGGCTTGCCTTTGTATTGCGCATTGACGCGGCGAAGAATTTCGACGCCGGCCATCGTGTTCAAACACCCATCGAGCCAGCCACCGTTCGGAACCGAGTCCATATGGCCGCCGACGAGGAGCGCCTTGTCTGATTTGCTGCGCAACGTTGCCCAAAGATTTCCGGCTGCGTCGGTGTGAACTTCGACGCCCGATATTTCTTCGAGCTTTTTCCTAAGCCAACTGCGCGCTTTCGCCCATGTCGGAGTGAAAGCAACCCGCTGCGCGCCATTTTCATCGCCGGTCAGCGAGCGCAATTCTTTCAGCTCGGCGACGGTGCGTTTGGGATCGAGCGCCACAAAACAAATGCTAGTGAGCGCCGCCGATTTGGTGAACCCAAATCTCGCGAACGAGTTGCGGCAAAATTTCGCCGGCTTGGCCGAGAAAAGAATAATCGGCGAGGGGAGTTAGCGGTGTTGGATCCTTGTTGATTTCAATCACGATTGCGCCGTGCTCTTTTGCACGACGCCATAAATCGGCCGCAGGATAAACAATGCTCGACGTTCCGATCGAAAAGAAGACGCCGCTCTCTTCTGCGGCGTCGACCGCAGCTTCGAGTGCATCGGGAGGCATGGTTTCGCCAAACCAAACAACGTCAGGACGCAAATTGCCACCGCACGATCGACATCGGCCTTGTTCGACATCGAAGTTGTCGTTCGGACAATCATTCTCGAAACAACGGAAGCGGTGCAGATTTCCATGCAGCTCGACAATTCGTTTGCTGCCGGCGCGGGCGTGAAGACCGTCCACATTTTGAGTGACCAGCAAAAATTCCGGCGCGCGTTTCTCGATTTCAACTAAAGCCAGATGGCCAGGGTTTGGTTCTGCTTTGAGCGCTTGCTCACGTCTTAACGCGTACCAATCCCAAACCAATTTCGGATTTCGTCGGAACGCCTCCGCCGTCGCGAGCTCTTCCGGTTTGAATTTGCTCCAAAGTCCAGTTTGCGCGTCGCGGAAAGTGGCGAGCCCGCTTTCGGCCGAAATTCCGGCGCCGGTGAGCGCAGCGATTTTCTTCGCGTTGCGCAATGACTGAATCAGAGAAGCAGGAAAATCCATCACGCAATCTGGCTCCAGAGGTAGGATTCGGCGCTACTTTCCCCTGTATTTGACTGCAGTTAAGCAGCTTACACCTGACTAATCAAGCTAACTCGCCGACTACTCTGGCTAGCTCTTTCACTGCTTTTTGCTGGCAATTTTGCTGGCAGCTGGAAAACGAAAAGCAAACTCGATAGTGGGTTCGAGCCCTGTAGGCTCCGAGGTTTTTGTAATACAAAAACTCTGGGTTCGTTAGGCGTTCGTTTACGTATGTTACAAGACTGGGCAGAAGGCTATGCTGATGCTCCAGGATTACAAATGTCAGGCGGCGTAAAATGAATAAAGAACTTATAGAGAAATTGTCGGCCATACGAGAAGACCTGCTGGCCTTCAAGGCCCTGGGCCCAGATGATGCAAAGTTCGTCGTTGAGCACGGCAAGTATCTGCCGTTTCAGAATAACCCGCACATCCAGAAACTGGCTGATCTTGCGAGACAGAAAGGGCCGACGATGGTGCGCAGCTATGACGAACTTTGTCCCTACATGACAGCAGACCAGTGGTCGAGGGCCAGTTTGGCGCTCGCCTTTGACGGCGCGGCTGAAATTTATTTACGAACAGGTAAAGATAATCTCACCTTTATCGTGACGAAGTTTGTTCCTCGGATGCTTGCCGACTTAGATGACATCGCCGAAAAGGTGAAGGCTGGCAAAAAAAAACGCAGCCCCAGCTCCTAAAAGCTGAGGCCGCGACCTGAACACGAACACAACGAAGCAATAATAGCTAGATCAATGGGAGCGGCTGATGGGCGCGGTCGCCAGGCGTTGAACGGTGCGGTAAATCAGAAAAACCGCCGCCCAACTTCATGGATTTCGGAGGGCAAAGACACGGGGTCGTATCTCAAGATTCAAGATTTGAGATTGCTTTGCCCTTCGAATGAGGGGCTCGAACCCCGACGAGAGGTCGAATTTGTCGCTTTTCCACCCGTTAAAAACGCGCGAGTGTCAAAAAGGTTCCAAATGGTCGATTTCAAGGGTCCGTCCCAGGGGAGCAGAGATCAGAGGACTGACGTCAGAGGTCAGTTTCTCACACAGAAAAGCCTCAAGTGACAAAAAGGTACCGGACCCCGTAGGTTCCGATGGAGCTTTGTCTTAAGCTGCGCCCCGAATTCCGGGAGCGATCGGACTTTGTAACAGACTTGATGGATCCATGGTTGCCACTATGCAACCTTTCTCCCTTTTGTTTCAAAACTTTGCCTACGATCGTTAGTTGAGCCCAGGTCTCGATCTCTTCCATTGTTCCTGGTCGCGAATTCGTAGATAGCGGAAAAATCTTCGGCCGCATGTCCTTCGCGCATCGCCAGTCGGTACATTTCCTTGGTCACATTGGTTAGCGGCATCGCGACCCCGGTTTCGTACGCGCTTACTGTCGCGAGATGCATATCCTTCTGCATCCAGCGCAATGGGAACTCGGCCTCGTAATTGCGATTCTCGATCTTCTCCCGTTTCACCGCCAGAAAAGGTGCGACCGCGGGCGTGCCAAGCAATGAATCAAACAACAATTTTGACGAGAGTCCGAGTCCTTCGCCCAGGGCCATCGCTTCCGCGAACGCGGCCATGGCGTTACCCAACAACAGATTGATCACCATCTTCATGGAAGCCCCATTACCGTTTTTGCCGGTGTGAATAATTCTGCTGCCCATGCAAAGGAGCAGGGGACGAATTTTTTCCAAGTCGGCCTGACTCGCGCCCACCCAAAAGGTGAGTTTCGCGTCGGCGGCTACGGGAGCGGAGCCAGTAACCGGGGCGTCGACAAAATGAACTTCGCGGCGCGCGGCCGCGGCGGCCATTTTCTTCGAGGACGACGGATTGACCGAACTGCAATCGACCCAAACTGCATCCGGCCGCAGAAAATTCAAAAATCCATCGAGGCCCAGAGCCGTTTGTTCGACCGCGTCCGGATGAGCCAGCATGGTGAATAGCACATCTACTTGTCTGGCAAGTTCTGCCGGGGAATCAGCAAATTTTCCGCAGGGACCGAGCAAGAATTCTGCTTTGTCGCGCGTGCGATTAAATAAAACGAGTGAATGGCCCTGCTTCTGCAAGTTCGCCGCCATCCGGCTTCCCATGATGCCCAAACCAATGAATCCAATTTTCATTTTTATTTCCTTTCGTCACGCGGCCGTGACCAATTCCGGTTCGTAGATATTTTTTCCTTCGATCTTCGCGATCTCTTTGTTCGTAAGCCGAAGAGTGGCCGCATCGACGTTGCCTTCCACTTGCTTCGCGTTGCGAGCGCCGACGATCGCGCCGGTCACAACTGGATTTCGAAGCGTCCACGCGATCGCAACTTGACCGGGCGGACGTTGAACCACTTCGCCGACCTCTCGCAACCGCTCGACCAGCGCGAGGTTTTGCGAAAGTCTAGGCTCCTTAAACTCAACGTCACGACTCCGCCAATCGCTCTCCGGAAGACTGGCCGCACGTTCTCGCGTCATCGCGCCGGTCAACAGGCCGGACGCCATTGGCGAATAAACGATCACTCCAATCCCGTTGGATCGACAATAAGGGAGAATCTCCTGCTCAACTTCGCGCCGCACTAACGAATACGGAGGTTGGAGCGAAGTGACGGGAGCGATCTTCTGCGCCCGGCGCAATTCCGCGACATCGAAGTTCGATACGCCGATCCAGCGGACTTTTCCTTCGTTTTGCAGCTGGGCCATTGTGCTCCAGCCTTCATCCAAGTCGTCGGTCGGCCAATGAACTTGGTAGAGGTCGATCACATCGACATCGAGCCGGCGCAGACTCTCCTCGCACTCGTGACGAATAGAATTCGCGTTCAAAGAGCGGTGGACATATCCCTGTTCGTCCCAACGCAGACCGCACTTGGTGAAAACGTATGGCCGCGGACCCGGCCAGGTCCGCAACGCAAGCGCCACGACTTCCTCGGAATGGCCCATCCCGTAAACGGCCGCGGTGTCGATCCAGTTAACGCCAAGCTCGAGCGCGCGATGAATCGCGGCGACAGATTGCCTGTCATCCTGCTCACCCCAGCCAAACTCCCAACCCGATCCGCCGACGGCCCAGGCTCCGAAGCCGATTGGTGTGATGAACAAGTCGGAATTACCGAGCTGTTTCGTTTTCATATCAATCTTCTTTCGTTGCGTTTTCATTTTTCGAGTCACGATACCAAATCTCTATTGATTAGTTGCTCGCCAGACCTGGCAATCCGAGCGACTGCATCGTTTCGTTAGTCAGGCTTCCAGTTACCTGGAGGTGGCGATCGATTTGATAACGGGTCAGAGCCGTGCGCGTGTCTGCGCCGAATAGTCCGTCGATCGGGCCATTATAGTAACCGAGTTGCGTCAGATCGGTCTGAACCGTAGTGACGTTCGGGTCTGGTTGTTGAGCGGCGTAGCTTTGATCCGGTTCAACGTCGGTATAGTAGTCGTAGGGATAGTAATCGTATCCGTAGTAAGGATAGAAATCCCACGGGTAATATCCGTCATCCAAACCGATCCAGAACGCGCCGTCCCAGCAATACCAGTGGCCATTGGAGAAATGCGCGTGGCGTCGGTCCCAATCCCGATGCTGAGCGCCGCTTTCGCGAGCAAAGATATGATGCTGACTGCTCATCTTCGCTTCATTGGATGGCCTTGGCGTCGTCGAACGCGCAGTTTGTCCCTGACGACCGTTCGGTGATCCGCCGCGATTGTCTGGGCGATTAACTGCTGTCGCAGTACGACCTTGACCTGTTGCCGTTCGATTGCCGCGGCCGACGTTCGTTACGTTTCGAGTCGAACGTGCGCCCGAGCTCCGGACTACGGACGATCGCGATGGGACAGATGAACTGACGTGTGTTGGCTGAGTCGCAACATGCGGAACTCCGCCGGCGAAGTGTGGGTTACCGAACCCGACTCCACCTCCGCGGCTGCCGACTCCAAGACCGTGCGGCGCGCTAAAGCCGCCACCGCCACCGAAGTGTCCGCCACCAAAACCACCAGAGCGGCCGCCGCCACCGCCAAAGTGAGCGCCACCACCGCCGCCGAAACCGCCTCCGCCATGACCACCACCACCGCCGCCGCCGTGGCCAGCCCAACCGGCCTGAGCGAGGGCAATCGATGTGATGCCAACTATGCTAAGTAATCTTAATTTTTTCATATCTAACGCTCGCCAGTCTCCACCCTCTTAGCGATGGCGCGTCCGCGGGATTTTATCGTGCTACCTAAGAGTCGATGCTCATTCCCTCTTTCGAGTGAGGTAGGAACGCCGCGCTGCGACGTCGGGGCACAGCTCAAAGAATCGGCCAGAACATTCCGATCAAGCCAACGAAAGTCAGGAGGCAAACAATGATCAGCTCGCAGGAGCTGACACGTTGGGGCGCCGGAACATCGACATGCGGATCCGGGCGGCGCGCAAAAACCAAACGAAGAGTGTCGGGATGGTTATCGAAAATCAAAATGCGCCGAATTTTCTTGTCCGCTCCGTTGGTTGATCGTAGCCGGCTTGTCTTTTTGATGACGAAAATCTTTCTTGCCCGCCTGCCTCGTTGTCCCGGCAGAGAAAAAGTCCGCGCCAAGTTCAGTTCATCATCGGCGCTGGGTCTAACGAACGATGCCGGCAACGCCATTCGTCCATAATCAAATCGTTCCCTTTTCATTCCCTACGCTACGGAAGCTGATCATCTCGCCGCGACAGCGCAGAGGCGGGATTTTACGATCTTACGCGCGAGGCGACTGCAGCCACCTCTTTCGGGAGACCGCCTTTGTTCGATGGTTGCTCTCGTGGAACGCGCGGTGGTCGCACCAGGATCGGGAGCAGAGTCGAAACGGCCATGACCCCGGCGATGACATGAAGCGCGCCTCGATAAGAACCAGTTGTCTCGCGCATGTGTGCGATGAACAGCGGCCCAACCGCACTGGCAAAACTCCAAGCCGTTAACATTAAACCGTAAACCGGGCCGACGTTCTTCGGACCAAAATAATCGGCCGCAAACGCGGGCATCGTACCAAAACCTCCGCCATAACACATCAACACGACGAAGGTGACGATCGTCATCAACGAGACGGTCGCGATGTTTGGAAAAAACCAAAAAAGCAGGACCTGAAGAATAAACATGACCGCGAAAGTTGCGCGCCGCGTAATCAAATCGGAAACCCACGCCCAGAACACGCGACCGACCGCGTTGCCAATGCTGGCCAGTCCCACCATGCCGGCAGCGATAATTGCACTCGCTCCGGTTAATTCCTGGAAGATCGGCGCCTCCTGCGAAATAATAGAAATGCCGGCGCAGGTATTTAGAAACAGAAGCAGCCAGAGCGCGTACCATTGCCAGGTCTTGAGCGCCTCGCTCAACACGAAGTCGTGACCGGCACGTTGCGACGTCTGACTTGCTGTTGGCGACCAACCCTCGGGCTTCCAACCGTCGGGTGGATTCCGCATAAACCAACCGGCGATCGCGGTAACAATCAAATATCCGACGCCCAGGTAAGCGAATGTATTAAGCACTCCAAGGCTTTGAATCAATCGCGTCGCCACTGGCGCGGTAATTAGTGCGCCCGCGCCAAATCCGCCGACGGCGATGCCGGTGATCAGTCCCCGACGATCGGGAAACCATTTCACCAGCGTTGCGACCGGAACGATGTAGCCCAATCCAAGCCCGAGCCCGCCAATGAAACCGTAACTCAGATACAACCACCAAAGTTTGTTGGCAGAGAAACTCGCCAGAAAAACGCCAAGTCCATAGAGAACTGCAGCAGTGAGCGCAACCACCCGCGGCCCTTTCTTGTTCATCCATAAACCGCCAAAGAACGACGCAAAGCCGAGAACGAAGATGCTGATCGTGAATGTGAAAGTGACCTGCGAAATCGACCAGCCGAATTGTTTCGACAATGGAACCCGAAAAACACTCCAGGCGTAAACCGCACCGAGGGCGATCTGGAGAAAAATCCCCGCAATTGCGATGACCCAGCGATTACTCGTTTGCATCGATTTATAGCGGTAGGACTACTCCGCCAAGTTTGGGTATTGCATCGTAAGTTGCCTTGTCGATGTTCAAATGCGCCATGACGAGTTCCGCCGGCGTATGGGCCAGCCATTCCGAGAACGAAAATTCCTGAAATACGCTCGCCTTGAACATCTCCAGAAATACCAGGTCGCTATCGCCGGTATTCTCGATGTAATGAAGTAACGTCTTCTGCACATAACCGACGTCGCCCTCCTGAAAATCCATCGTCCGAGCTTTGTTGCCTGTCGCCACCACTGTCATTCGTCCCTTTCCGGCGATGTAGTACTGCCACTCGTCCGCGTTTGGGTGCCAGTGCAGTTCCCGCATTCCGCCCGGATGAACGGTGACCATGGCCATGGCCGTGGTGGTAACTTTGAAATTCCTGGAATCGACAATGCGCACGTCACCGCCCTTGGTTTGCTTCGTCGGCTGCATTTCCATCGTTCGAAACGCAAAATCTTTCGGTGATTTTCCAAGCGCTCCGGCCGCTGATTTCTGATCGTCCGCGAGCGCAGGCGGTACGTCCGTTTGGAAAATGAACAGTTCTTCCTTGGGGAGCTTCGCGAACGCCTGTTCGCGAACACCGAAATTTTTTGACAAGACCTCAGTTGGTAAATGCCTGATCGAGTCGCTCAACAGCACGGTCTCCGATTCGGAAAAATCACCATCGTCGAACACGAGCATGAATTCAGCGCCGTCAGGTCCGAGTCCCTGAATCGAGTGCGGGACGCCGCTCGGAAAAAACCAAAGATCGTTTTTCTTAGTATCGGCGACGAAACTCTTGCCGCTCTCGTCGATCGCCGTGATCCGCGCCGTGCCGTAAAGCATGATCGCCCATTCAGCGGACGTGTGCCAATGCAGCTCCCGCACGCCGCCGGCGGTCAGTCTCATGTTGACTCCGGCCATCGTCTTCGAGACGGGCAATTCCCTCACCGTAACTTCGCGTGACCATCCACCTTCGTAAGTCCGCTTGTTCGCAAAAGAGAATGGATACTTGAAGTTCTGGACCAGGCTTTTGGAATCCGTGCTCGGTGGCCACATCGAATCCGGGTTCTGCGCATCAAGCATCGGATTAGCCGGGCCGGGATCACTCTTGCTTCGGTCTGCACCCACTACTTTGTGCAATGCGGCAAAACTGCCTATCGCTACCGCGGTTTTGCCGATGAAACTTCGACGAGTGAATTCGCTCATAACTATTTCTCCTGAGGGTTTTGAATTTGTCTTTCGGGTTTGAAATTGTTCACGTCATGCGCTCCACACCTGGTACACGATGCTGAGCAGAACGAGCATCAGACCGCTCCAGACAAATAGGATTACTTCTTCGCGATTGTGTCGGACGACGGGCACGTCGTTCTCGACGTTTGGATCGCGATCGAAAAATTGATGTCGTCTTCGCCAGATAAACAATCCGGCGAACATGAAGATGACCACTGCGATGGTGAACGCGACTCGCAACGCCGGAACGCCAGCTTGTTCAATCACCGCTGGGAGAAGAGAAATATGTGTTTTCACTGAAAAACCTTACCGGCGCCGTCGGCTTGTTGCTTTACGCGTCGGTGGGATTTTCTATTACGCCTGAAGAAAGAATCGCGAATCCCTCTTCGGAGGTAAAGCTGATTATAGGAATGAATTGATTAAAGATCGCAGGCGGGACTACTCTCACAAGAAATCCAGCTTCCGTGACTGATTTCGCTTTTGCCCGGTCGCAGATGGGCATGTCCCTGGCGTTTCACATCGTGTTTGCCGCCGTGGGAATTAGCCTGCCGGTGCTGATGGCCATTTCGGAAGCGCTTTATCTTGGCACTGGTCGTCCGGTTTTTTTGGAACTGGCCAAAAGATGGTCGCGCGGCGCCGCCGTTCTTTTCGCGGTCGGCGCGGTATCGGGAACGGTGCTGTCGTTCGAGCTCGGTCTGCTCTGGCCACGTTTCATGGAAAAATCTGGCGCGATCATCGGAATGCCGTTTTCACTCGAAGGCTTCGCGTTTTTTACCGAGGCGATCTTTCTCGGATTGTTTTTGATGGGATGGAACCGGCTTCCTCCGCTTGTGCATTGGTTCTGCGGCGTGCTGGTGGCGTTGAGCGGGATTCTTTCCGGCATTTTCGTCGTTACGGCGAACGCCTGGATGAATACGCCGGCCGGTTTCAAGATTGTCGATGGCAAGATCAGCGAGATCGATCCGATCGCGGCGATGCTAAATCCTGCCGCGAGTCATGAGGTGGTGCACATGACTCTGGCTGCATTTGTCGCCACCGGATTTGCCGTGGCCGCGATCCATGCGTTTTTCCTGCTCCGCGATCGTAGGAACACTTTTCATCGCAACGCGTTGGGAATAGCGCTCGCGCTTGCATGCACCAGCGCCCCGTTGCAAATGGTCAGTGGCGATTTCAGCGCCCGATCCGTCGCCAAACTTCAGCCGGCCAAACTCGCGGCCATGGAAGCCCTTTACCAGTCACAAACCGGCGCGCCGTTGCAGCTGGGTGGAATCCCGGACGACGAATCCCGAACCACGCATTACGCCATCACCATTCCACACGGCCTCAGTCTTCTCAGCACACACGATCCGAATAGCAAAGTCGTCGGGCTCGAACACTTTCCGCGGAACGACTGGCCAAACGTCCGCCTGGTGCATTGGTCGTTCGATCTCATGGTCCTGGCCGGAAGCGCGTTGTTTGTTTTATCGATTGCGGTTGGCTGGCTCGCTTGGAGACATCGCGGCGTGCCCGACAACAAATGGATCTTGCGCGCACTGGTCGCCGCCGGTCCGCTCGGATTTATTGCCGTCGAAGCGGGTTGGGCCGTGACCGAACTCGGACGTCAGCCCTGGATCATTTACGGAGTGATGCGAACCCAGGAAGCCGTCACGCCAATGAGCAGGATAGCAATCCCCTTCGTGATATTTACTCTGATCTACATCTTCCTTTCAGTGGCGGTGGTTCTTTTGTTACGCCGTCAGTTTATCCAAACCGAGGCGCCGGGTTCCGAACTAGTAACTTAAAAATGTTTGAGCTCATTGTCGCCGGTTTCATGTTCATGGCGCTGATTTTCTACGCCGTGACGGGTGACGCCGATTATGGCGGTGGCATGTGGGATTTACTCGCGACCGGGCCACGGGCCGATGAGCAGAGGAAAGCGATCGAGAAAGCAATCGGACCGATCTGGGAGGCGGACCACGTCTGGCTGATTCTCATCATCGTCATTTTGTTTACCGGCTTCCCCCCGGCCTTCGCGACCATGATGACGGCTCTTAATATTCCGTTCACGCTGATGTTAATAGGAATCGTGCTTCGCGGATCCGCATTTGTCTTCCGCAAGTACGACGTTAAATCGGAAGAGACTCATCGTCGTTGGAGCGTTTTGTTTGGGGCGGCGAGTTTTTTTACGCCGTTTATCCAAGGTCTCACTCTCGGCGCGCTCAGCACCGGTCAGATCCACATCGTCGATGGCCGGGTGGTGAGCGGCTTCTTCGCCGGGTGGCTTACGCCGTTCGCGTTTGCCTGCGGCTTGTTCGCGCTCGTGCTCTTTGCTTTTTTGGCGGCGACTTATCTCACGGCCGATCCGAGCACAGAGCGCCACGTACAAGATGATTTTCGTTCGCGCGCGCTTTGGTCCGGCGCGGCGCTCGTGCCCATCGCTTTAATCGTTTTCCTCACTTCAAAGGACGGCGCGCCGCGGATGTATCACGGCTTGACCCAATGGTGGGCGCCGGTGCTGGTCGGAACAACGATCGTTTTCGCCCTGGCCGCTTTCATCAGTCTCTGGCTGCGACGTTTTGCGCTCGCGCGAATCGCCGCCATCGCCGAAGTGACGCTCATCCTCGGCGGTTGGAGCGTGGCGCAATTTCCGAACCTGATTACGCCCGGCATTACGATCTTTAATGCCGCCGCCCCGGAGATCACGCTCCGGCTGCTGACCTACGCGCTCGCCGTAGGCGCGATTGTATTGTTCCCTTCGCTCTTTTTCTTATTTCGCGTTTTCAAAGGAAAACACACTTGAAGCGTGCTGTTCGGCGGCAAAGACAGATTCCGGATCGGAGCCGGAAACTTTGCCGACTAAAATCCAACCGATGCGGCTAATCAGTGAGCCGAGCAAAAACGAAACCGCCGCAAACGGAACGAGCGAGAACAATCGCAAAACAATCGCAAGCGGACCGTTCAAAACTTCGCCGATCCGGATGAGCCAGCCCGAGCCGTGTTCGTGGATCGCGCGATCGGCCTTGCCGTGTTTGTTGATGCTGAGCCAGATCAGCAATGCCGTCTCAACGCCGGCTGCGTAAAAGCCGAGGAAGTTTAAGGCGGGTATTCGGTGTCCGAGCAATTCCAACAAGGCCGCGGCGGATCCCAATCCTGCCGTTCCAAAATGAATCGGCAGGAGAGTGCGATGCAAAAACCAGGCCGGAATCGCGGTCGCGCCGATCAACACGCCTGTATAAGTCGCGAGCAGCGTTCCGAAGATCGCTGAGCCAAAAATGAAGATAGCTGCGGCGACCCACAGAATTTGATCGAGTGTGCCTGGGAAAATCTGATGAGCGTGCAGTTCAAGCGCGACCAGACCCGGAACAACGCACGCGCCGAACGCACTCAGAATCCACGCGCCCATCGACATCGCCGACCGGTGTTTGAAGACGCGCAGCATGTTGAGGAAGAGACGAGGCCGACCGAGATCCATGATCAGCAGAATTGGCGAAAGGACCGCTCCACCGATGGCTGCGACCCACATGGCCCAGCGCGCAAGATCGACATGATGACTGATAATCGCTCCGCTTGCGATTACGGCCGACATTCCGGCCATTCCGCCGAAGAAAAAGTAGAGCGGAACCTGCCACGTCCAAACCGGCGGTTTGACGACGGCCTGGCCATAGTAACCAGGCTTTCTCGGAATCGGGCCGCCGGCAACATCGACGCCTTTGCCTGGAACAACGCCCTCCTTCCACGCTTGCTCGCGCAATTCTTCGAGTCGCTTTTCGGATGGCGAATTCGGAGTCATGAGAAAAACGCAAAGCCCACGAGCGTCGCAATGATCGATGCGATTGCCGTCGCGAAAGCTGAGGTCCACGCCGATTTCAAATAAATCGTTGGAATCTGCGGCTTCGGCGGGAGTCCGTAGGCTTCCGGTTCACCCAGAATCAAAAAGAACGCGTGAATGCCGCGTACGGAAGTTTCGGTCGGATCGTAAAGTTGCGCGTCGTTGTAACCACTTTGTTGCAATTGCTGAACGCGCGCCGCTCCGCGCGCGCGCAAATCATCCAATCGGCCAAACACAATCGATTCGGTCGGACAAACTTTGGCGCAGGCCGGAACGAGCCCGCTCTTTTGTCGATCGTAACAAAATGTGCACTTGAACGCGCCACCAGCGTCCAGAAGCGGTTCCGGTCTACGATCGATCACGCCGAACGGGCACGAGACGACGCAGTAGCCGCAACCGTTGCAGACATCGTTCTGCACCAGCACTGAGCCAACTTCGGTGCGAACGATCGATCCGGTCGGACAGGCTTCGAGGCAACCGGCTTCCTCGCAATGCTTGCAAACGTCGGAGAGAAAAACCCAGCGGAAGGGATCTTCAGATTGCGGATCCAGACCCATTGGTCCTGTTACCTGGTTTCCTTTTGGTCGATCCTGTTCCAGGAACATCACATGTCGCCAGGTCGATGCGCCAAGATGGCCGGTGTTGTCGTAGGAATTCCCCGACCAGGTGAAGCCGTCGTCCGGTACCTGGTTCCATTCTTTGCACGCGACTTCGCAAGCTTTGCAGCCGATGCAAACGCTCGGGTCGGTAAAGAACCCGACTTCGACACGATCCTGCACGTAAGAATGCTTCCGCTGATTCGTGCTCTGAATTCCTTCGCCGATCATCGTGAGTCGGTCTTTTCGTGTTGGCTGTGACCACCGGCTTGTGCGCCGGCAGACGCGCCCGGCGGTGGTTGTTCGGGATGCAAATTGGGCGGGCCATCGGTCGGCACGTATTTTTTGATCCATTCTTTGAACGCCGGACCGCGCGGCAACCGGCCCGGGATAATGTTACAAGCGAGCGCCTTTGCTTCCATGATTGTGACGTTCGGCTCGCCCGAAATCGGAACCAGGTCGTTCGTTGCGCCGCCCTTGACCGGTCCGGCCGAACCGAAATGAAATGGCATCGCAATCTGGTGCACAGTTTTTCCATTGAGATTCATCGGTCGAATGCGGCGACTCACCAGTGCGCGCGACTCGATTGCGCCGCGTAAACTCACGATCGAAATGTAATCGCCGTTGTCGATCTTGAGCTCGGCCGCAAGCTCAGGCGACATCTCTGCGAACAACTCCGGTTGCAATTCCGCGAGGTGACTAAGAAAACGCGACATGCCGCCGGCGGTGTGGTGCTCGGTCAGCCGGTAGGTTGTTAGGACGAATGGAAATCGCGGGTCGCCCGGTGGCGCGAATCGGTTTTCCTGGCGAGTAAACCAATTGACCACTGGGTTCGTGTCGCGCGAATAAAGCGCGTTCTTCACCGGCGATTCGAGCGGTTCGTAGTGCGTCGGCATCGGCCCGTCCTGTAAACCTTGCGGAACGTGAAGCCAGCCGAGCCCGTCTTCGTGCAGCATGAACGGCGCGTCGCCTGGAATCGCATCAAGGCCGCTCTCGTTTCCGGTTGGGCGAAACTCGGGCGACTTTTCGGGCGGAAAATCGGGAACGTCGGCACCAGTCCATTTTCGCTGCCCCTTGTCCCACCAAACCAATTTCTTGCGATCGCTCCATGGCTCGCCGGTTGGGCTGGCGCTCGCTCTATTATATATAATGCGGCGGTCGCCCGGCCAGGCGAACCCCCAGCCGTGCCCGAGATAATCTTTCGAATTACGCGAAAGCGCCTTATTGATTTTGTCGGGACCGAGAACGCCGGAGTAAATCCAGCCGCCGCTGGCGGTCGAACCGTCGGCCTTCAGTCGTGGAAAACCGTCAACCTGCGGACCGTGATGCGGTTTGCCGTCGCGATCGAGACCGAACACGACTCCGTCAGCGTTGGGTTGTGGTTCGGTGTACCAACCGTTGATCTCAGCCAACACGCCTTCCATTTTTGGATCGCCCATCTCATCTTCCGGGTACCACCAGTTGAGCGCGCGCAACGGTTCGTCGAGCGGGTCATTGGATTGTTTCGCTTTCGGTATCAGACGCAAAGCGAGTTGATGCATGAACCACGCATCGGAGCGCGCGTCACCAGGCGGATCGACCGCTTTTTGTCGCCATTGCAGAAGTCGTTGCGTGTTGGTGAACGCGCCTTCCTTTTCCGCATGACCGGCTGCTGGGAAAAGAAAAACTTCCGTCTCGATTTCTTCCGTCTTCAATTCACCACGCTCGATCTCGGGCGAGTCGCGCCAAAATGTGGCCGCTTCGATCTCGACCATCTCGCGCACGACCAGCCATTTTAATTTCGAGAGCGATGTTCGCTGGAACCGCGAATTGGCGGCAGCCACCGCCGGGTTTTGGCCCATCATGAACATGCCTTCCATTTTTCCATCGGCCATGTCGTAGAGATATTCGAAGAACGAATGGTTCCCGGTGATCTTCGGGACCCAACTGTAGCCAAAGTCGTTTTCAGACGTTGCGTTCTTGCCGTAGTAGGCCTTGAGCAAGCTGATGAAGTAAGCCGGAAAATTATTCCAGAGCCCAGTCGGCTTGGTTTGATGGGCCAGGTAATCGAGCAATGTTTCTTCGCTGCCATCACCGCTCGGCATTGGAAGGTAGCCGGGCAAAATATCGTAGAGCGTTGGGATGTCGGTTGAGCCCTGGATTGAGGCGTGACCGCGGAGCGCCATAATTCCACCGCCCGGTCGACCGATATTGCCGAGCAATAATTGCAGGATCGACGCCGTGCGAATGATCTGAACGCCTTTGGAATGCTGCGTCCAACCGAGCGCATAGCAAATCGCCGCCGTTTTATCCGGACCCGAAGCGGCAACGAGCGCATCGGCGACTTTGTGAAATAGGGCAGGGGATACGCCGCAAATTTTCTCCACCATTTCGGGCGTGTAGCGCGCGAAATGGCGGCGCAACGTTTGAAAAACACAGCGCGGATGTTGCAGGGTCAGATCGCGCTCCGGAAAACTGAGACCGCCGTCGCCTTTATAGGCCCAGGTTTTCTTGTCGTAGGTACGTTGTTCCTCGTTCCAGCCGGAGAAAAAGCCGCTCGCACCTTCTTCAGTGTCGCGAAAATCTTCGCGCAAAATGCAGGACGCGTTGGTGAAGTGCACCACGTAATCGCGGAAGAATAGATTGTTCTCGATGATGTGGCGGACGAGTCCGCCGAGAAATGCGATGTCGCCGCCGGCGCGCATTGGCACCCAGATGTCGGCCAGCGCGCTTGTGCGCGAGAATCTTGGATCGACATGTATGATAGTGGCTCCGCGCTCCTTTGCTTTCATGACCCAGCGGAAACCGACCGGGTGCGCTTCGGCCATCGACGATCCCTCGATTAAAATGCAATCGGCGTTGGCCAGATCCTGTTGCGCAGATGTAGCTCCGCCCCGGCCGAAGCTGGTGCCCAGACCGGGCACCGTGCTGCTATGTCATATCCGCGCCTGGTTGGATATGCACACCATCCCCAGGCCGAGAGTGAATAGTTTTCGGATTAAATAATTTTCTTCGTTATCGAGCGTAGCGCCGCCGAGATGACAGATTGCCGTCGTGTGATTGATGGTCGCGCCGTTTTGCTTGTGCACGAAAGTGCGCTTGCGCGATTCCCAAATACGATCGGCTACCATGTCCATCGCGCGATCGAGCGGGATCTCCGTCCACTCTTTCGCCCGGGGCGCGCGATATTTCATTTTCGTCTCGCGGCGATCGTGAGTGAGCAATTGATAAGACGCCGCCCCTTTCGGACAAAGATTCCCCTGACTGATCGGGCTCTCCGGATCGCCTTCGATCGAAATCAGTTTCCCGTTCTTGTGATAAATTAGCTGCCCACAACCGACGCCGCAGTAGGGACAAATCGATCGCGCCACTTCCGCGCCGTCGATGCGCGCATGCATTGCGCGCGTTTTGTCCGACATCGCCTCCAGCCCCGTGCCATCTGCCCGCTCACGAATTTGACGAATGAGCGGCCACTTCCAGAGCAACGCAATGGGCGAGGTCATGCCGGTTACCGCCTTAATAATTCGGCAACATCTCTATCCCGTCGAGCACTAAAGCGGCTCAGTCCTTAAATGCGCGAGACGTCTAAATATCTTATTGCTCGACCAGTGACGCGCGCTCGGAGTCATCCCAGAGGGCCGTAAAAGTATAAGTCTTGCCTGGTTCCGCGTTCACCGGGATTCGATCCGGAGATTGCTCACCGTAGGTCTTTGGATTTGTGGTTATCGACACAACGTGTTTTCCAGGCGGCAAGGCAGCGTCGTAATTTTGGTTGATCCCCAGAACCGCAACCTCGACGCCGTCGATGGCGAGATTTACAGACTCGTTTATTCCAAAGTCCGCTGATCTGTTTACGATCAGGCGGGCGTTATCGGCAGGACGCGCCTGAACCAATGCGCTGGCAACAGAACTCCACGCGATCGCGACGATAATTAATTTACTAGAAACGTAATGCGATGTTTTCATGATTCGACGCTCGGATCGAACCTTGTCGGTCGCCATTCCGCCGTCGTGGGATTCTGGGTTGCCACTTTTGAGGGAGACTACCTATGAATCAGAACGCGGCACGCGCGGGCAGATTCTCTTCGATGCCTTCGATCAACTCAGGCAGGGTGATCGGCTTGGCTAGAAATGGATGTCCCTGGATTTGCAGTCCCGATCTTCCTTCCGCTTTCGTCACCAGAGCCGTCAAAAAGACAATGGGTATTCTGTGCAATGTCGGATCGGATTGAATCCGAGCGGCGACTTCGCCGCCATCCGTTTCCGGCATTACGATATCGAGCAGGATCAGGTCTGGCTGAAGGCCCTGGGCCGTTTGATGCGCTTTGCTCGCGTCGTTCTCTTCAGCGACGAAGTAGCGGCCTGTCCTCTCCAGCGCGACCTTGGCCGAATGGGTAAAATCATGATTGTTATCGATGATCAAGATACACGCCTTCTCCTTCATCGGTTCCAGAGCCTGCGGGAGAAAATTTGCTTCGAGTGTTCTATTCATGATTTTCTCTCCGGACATTTTGTGACGGCCTCTGCCTAACCGCTCAGCTCACTGAAAAAATGCGCCCAGAAACGCGATGATTAGACCGATTACCGGACTGAGCATGGTGAACCAAAGACCGATATTAGTGACCAACGGGCCGTGTGTTTTCATGAGTCATGTATCCTTCGTTAAGCTGCGACGGGTTGCGCTGCGGCGAAAAGATCCTCTCTCTTGTTCAGGGCGCGACGAAGCTTGGCGAACGCAATATTTTGTAATTGGCGGATGCGTTCGCGGGTGACGCCGAAATTCTTACCAACATCTTCCAGGGTCTTCGGCTTTCCACCGTCGAGGCCGAAACGCTGCGAGATGATCTTTTTCTCGCGGCTGTCGAGCAGTGCGATTAGACCGGCCACTTCACCGCGAAGATTTTCGTCGCGCAACCATTCGAACGGTGTTCGCGCGTTTTCGTCTCCAACGCTCTCGCTGAACTCCGTTGAATCATCAGCCGCAATCGGGGCGTCCAGCGAAGCGGGACGAATGCCGAGGCTTCTTAACCGCGCGACTTTCTCCTCTGCGATGCCGAGTTCTTCGCCAAGTTCGTCGTCAGTCGGTTCGCGGCCGAGATCGTCGCTCATCTGGAGCGAGACGCGACGGACTTTCGCGACCTTATCGACGAGATGCACCGGCAGCCGGATCGTTTTGCTCTGATTGGCCAGGGCGCGCTTGATGCCTTGTTTGATCCACCACATCGCATAGGTGCTAAGCTTCGCTCCTTTCGCCGGGTCGAATCGTTCCACCGCTTTGGTCAATCCAACGTTTCCCTCGGAGATAAGGTCTAACAATGGCAGACCAAGGTTCATGTAATCCCGCGCGATCGTGACCACGAGCCGTAGATTCGCGTTGATCATCCGCTCGCGGGCGGCGGCATCACCCTTTTTAATTTTCCTTGCGAGCTCGATCTCTTGTTGCGGCGACAAAAGAGAAATTCTTCCGATCTCTTGCAGGTATCTATTCAATCCAGGATCGCTTTCATTCATGACCAAACGTATTCGCTGAAGCGAACTCGGGGCTATTGCGCGAGCGTGGGATTTTATGGTGCCCCCAACGAGTTGGTGGCCGCTACCTCCTTGGAGATAAAGATTGCGACCTTGCCAACCCAAACCCGCAGCGAAGATGATTCTTTTATGAAACTATGGG
>DASQBB010000071.1:0-23827 GCA_035635435.1 Chthoniobacterales bacterium
GAACGTCAGTTTGAAACAGATCGGTTCCGAGCTCGGCGTCGCTAACGTTCTCGAGGGCTCGGTTCGCAAACAGGGCGAGCAAGTGCGCATCATCTCGGCACTGACTCGCGCCGCCGATGGTTTGCAGGTCTGGTCGAAGACGTACAACGGTACACTCGCGAACATTTTCGATTTGCAGGAATCATTCGCGCGCGACATCGCGGGCGAGCTGAAGGTTGCGCTGTCCGACCCATCTGAAGCGCGTCTCGTAGATAAGCCAACCGACAACCCGCAGGCGTACGCGTTGTTTATCGAGGCGCAAACTCTTGTTAGCCAACGCGTCGGCGACAGTTTGCCTCGTGCGATTGCCTTGCTTAAGGAGGCGACGCGCCTCGATCCTAACTTCGCGCGCGCCTGGGGCAAACTGGCAGTCGCGCTCGCGGTCGAGCCGCAATATTCCGGCGCAAATTGGCAGACGAACTGGGCCGCGGCGGAGCCAGTCGCGCGTCGCGCGATTGCCATCGACTCGAAAAGTGCGGAGGCCTATGCCGCGCTCGGCTACATCGATTTTTCTCGACGCCAATATCGCGACATGGTCGAGCCGGCGCAACGCGCGATCGAGATTGATCCTAACGACGTCACGGCCAATTTCTGGCTGGCAAATCAACTCGCGGCAATGGGACGCATCGCCGAATCGGAAACAGCAAACGATCGTGCGCTCGGGGCCGATCAAGCCAACGCTTTGTTTACTTTCTACAAGGCGATGGGGCGCTGGGACAGGGGCGACAAGGTCACAGCAGTCAAGCTCGCAAAACGGACGGAGGCGCTTGGTAGTCCTCTCGGCGCCATCACGCTTGGGTTTGCGGCTGCGGCCGAGGGCGATCCGGACTCAGGGGCAGAATCATTCTCGCAGGGTTTCGGTGCGTTCAAGAGTGGCTTCAGCAAGGAGGAGTTATCCGTAATTTTTCGCGGCAGCTACGGCGACGAGGCAAAGCGAAAAGCAGCGCTTGCTGTCATCGCAACACATCCGCATGACCAGTTTGCGGGCACGCTGCTACTCATTCTGGGTGAACCTGAACAGTCGTTCGCATCCTTCGAACGCGATGGCATCGGACTGTCGGATGCATATTACACTTTTCTCTGGCAACCGGAGGCATGGTCGCGCAAAGCACGCCAGCACCCGGCCTTCCAGGGTTTCGCAAAGCGGATCGGCTTGGTTGATTACTGGAAACAAAATCGCTGGCCGGACCTCTGTCATCCCGCGCCAGAACGCGGTCCGGACGCTTTCACCTGCCAATGAACTTCTTCGCCGAGTTAAAGCGCCGCAACGTTTACAAGGTAGCGGTCGCTTACGCGATTGTTGGGTGGCTACTCGTGCAAGTCGCGACGCAGGTTTTCCCGTTTTTCGAAATTCCGAATTGGGCCGTGCGTCTCGTCGTACTCGCAATCGTGATCGGGTTTCCGATCGCGCTCGTCATTGCCTGGGCTTTCGAACTCACGCCCGAAGGATTGAAACGTACGGAAGATCTCGATCTGGCGGCGGCGGCGGCACGGCCGCGTCATCGCGCCTGGATTTTTGTAGTCATCATCGCCGGTGCGATGTCGCTCGGTTTGTTTTTTCTCGGACGCTTTACAGCGCCGGGCAAACAGAGTGGCGCAAATGAAGTCTCTTCCAAATCCATCGCTGTCTTGCCTTTCGTGAACATGAGCAGCGATCGGGAGAACGAATATTTCGTTGATGGTCTAACGGAAGAAATTCTCAATCGCCTCGCGCAAATCAGCGGGTTACGAGTTCCGGGCCGCACTTCGTCGTTCGCTTTCAAAGGCAAGAACACCGATTTGCGGCAGATCGGAACGGAGTTGGGAGTCGCGCATGTCCTGGAGGGCAGCGTGCGCAAATCCGGAGAGCACCTGCGGATCACCGCCCAGATGGTGCGCACCGCAGACGGGTTTCATCTCTGGTCTCAAAACTTCGATCGCAAGCTCAACGATATCTTCACCATTCAGGACGAGATCGCGTGGGCGATTGCCGATGCTCTTTCCGCTCCGCTGGGTTTGGCCGAACCAGTCAACCCGCAGCGGCAAACCAAAGACATGGAGGTTTACGACAAATTTTTGCAGGCGCGCGCCTTACTCGCCCAGCGCAGCCCGGACATGCTGCGCCGTGCGATCGAACTCCTGACTGCGGCAGTTGATCGCGACCCGGAATTTGCCAAGGGATGGGCCGCGCTCGCTCAAGCCCGCGCCTTAGCGTTTTATTATTTGAACGACATCCCTGATCCACTTAAAGCCGCCGAGGAAGCGGCGCGAAAGGCGTTGGCGTTTGATGATTCGATCGCGACGGCGCACTCCGCGCTGGCCGACGTCTTGCGGGACCGACATGATTGGCTTGCCGCCGAAAGCGAATATAAGCGCGCTCTCAAGCTCAGTCCGAGCGAAGCGGAGACGCACAACCAATATGGGCAGATGTTATTGAAGCTCGGCCGGATCAACGACGCATTACAGCACGGTCTGCGGGCCTGCGAACTGGAGCCTCTCGGCTGGGTCCCTCCCTCGGTCGTTAGTCTCGCTTACATGTCGCGCGGTGATCTGGTGCAAAGCAGGACGTACCTGGATCGTTCCGAAAAACTTAGCGATCGGCCGCGAGGATTCCAATCGCGCATAGAATTGATGTACGCTCTTTGCCGACAAGATCGCGATGCGGCGCGGCGTGCCTTAACGCTGACACAACAGGTGACTTGGGCGCCGGAGCCACCAAAGCCGGGACTGATAGACGCGTTGGACCAGGCGTTAGCCGGTTTCCAAAATTCCTCGGCAGCGTCCTTGGATCTTGGCAAGACATTGAAAGACTTCGGGCCGTCCGGCCGCATCCCATTGTCGGCCGTGGCGGTTTTTGTCGATCAAAAACAGGTGGCCCTTGATGCGATCTTCCTCGAAGAGGAAACGCCCGGCAATGATATCGCGGCCCTGATTTGGACCCCGGCGTATCAACCGCTGCGAAACGAGCCGCGGTTTCTCGAATTCCTCAAGACCATTAGAATGCCGGAGTATTGGCGTGCGGTTGGCTGGAGCGAATTCTGCCATGCAATGGGCGACAAAGATTTCGAATGCGCCGGACCATGAAGATCGACAATTTCTTTGCGGAGCTAAAGCGGCGAAATGTTTACAAGGTCGCCGTCGCTTACGCGGTGGTCGGCTGGTTGGTCATACAAGTCACGGCGACAATTGTCCCGGCGTTGCATCTTCCTGATGGCCTAACGACTGCGGTTGTCGTTCTGACTTTGGTCGGCTTTCCGGTTGCGCTCGTTATCGCCTGGGCGTTCGAGATGACGCCGGAAGGGATGAAGCGAACTGAAAATGTTTCGCCCGACGAAGTCATTCCCCAATGGAGCAAAAAGAAATTCGCCGCGCTCATCATCGGCATCGCGGTAATTGCCGCGAGTCTCCTCGCCTTTCAATTGCTCCGCTCCACAAGATCGACAATCACTCCGGCCGCTGACGCCAAATCCATCGCGGTGCTGCCATTCGTGAACATGAGCGCGGACAAGAACGACGAATACTTGAGCGACGGCATGACCGAGGAACTGATCAATGTACTGTCGAAAATGCCGGGATTGCGCGTGCCAGGGCGAACGTCCTGTTTTGCGTTCAAGGGCAAGAATGAAGAGGACATCTTTCATAAAGTCGGCGATCAGCTGCACGTGGGCACGGTGTTGGAAGGAAGCGTGCGCAAAGCCGGCGATAAGCTGCGCGTCACCGCACAGCTCATCAATGTAAGCGACGGTTATCATCTCTGGTCGAAGGATTACGACGGTGACGTAAAGGACATTCTCAATTTTCAGAGCAACGTGGCCGAGCAAGTCGTGCAAGCCTTGCAAGTACAGCTTGGCACCGAAGCGGCGCGCGCATTATCAAAGAAGCCGACCGAAAATCCGGAAGCTCATCGGCTCTATTTGCTAGGTCGCTATGAATTTGGCAAATACAGCGAAGCCGGCTGGACCAGCTCGATCCGTTATTACGAGCAGGCGCTGAAGCTCGATCCTAACTATGCTTTGGCCTATTGCGGCCTCGCCGACACCTACGCCTACATGGGAGGAGTAGTAATGCCGAGCAAAGAAGCGGTACTTAAAGAGAAGGAATTCGCGCAAAGAGCGATTCAGCTCGATCCGCAGCTGGCGGAAGCGCACCTTTCCCTTGCTTGCGCTCTCGGTGGCGCTTTTGATTGGCAGAACGCCCCGATTGAATTCGATCGCGCCATCGAACTGAATCCTAATTTGGCATGGGCGTATGAAATATATGCATGGTTTCTGGGCGGCGTTGGTCGGTTAGACGAGGCGATCGCGAAAGACAAGAAAGCGATCGAACTCGATCCGCTGAATTCGTTCTTTCAATCTGCCTTGGCCTACTACCTGTATCACGCACGTCGATATGACGATGCAATTGTCCAAATCAGAAAGACGCTGGAGCTCGATCCAACTTCGACGCTCGCCCGTCATTTGTTAGGCTGCTGCCTCCTGTGGAAAGGCGACACCGCGGGCGCAATCGCGGAATTTCAACGCAGTAAGATTGTGGTTACCGGCGCATGGTATCAAGGACTCCTCGGCCACGCGTATGCCATTTCTGGAGATCGACCGAAAGCCGAGCAGATGTTGCGCGAACTCGAAGAGATGGCAAAACACCAATACGTCAATTCGTCAGCGTTCGCGGCGATTTACCTCGGACTCGGCGAAAAAGAGAAAGCTTTGGATTGGCTAGACGTAGCTTATGAGAACCAGGAAAGCGCCTGTTGGTTGCTAAAGGTCGATCCGATTTACGATAGTGTGCGGAACGAGCCGCGCTTCCAGGCGCTGGTCCAAAAAGTTTTTGGCTCGAACCTATGAAGATCGACAATTTCTTCGCTGAACTGAAACGCCGCAACGTCATCCGTTTTGCCGCTGCCTTTGGCGCCTAATTGCTAAGGAAGTGAGGTCAGAGTTTGCTGGCGCGTCATGTAAACGTCGGTCGAATCGATCCGACCACTCTCGTCAATGTCCATTCGGAAGTTGGAAGAATTCGTGTTTTGCAAACTCTGTTGCCTCACTTGGAAGACATCGGTTGAGTCAACGCGGCCGCTTGCATCGACATCACCAAGCAGTACACCCATCGGGGCTGAAACTGCGCCACTGAAGTTCCCAACCGAGTCCGTCACATTAGCCAGGCTAACAGTAACGACTTGCGCGTTGGTAACTCCGGTAAGATTCACGATATAGTTATGCGCATCGTTACTGTCGATGTTATTGCCGTTAACTGATCCGCTCCCACTCTTGATACTTGCGCCAGTTACACTGGTTAATGTGTTAGTAAAGGTAAACACCAGCGTGTAATCGCCATTCGTACCACCGCTGCGGCATTCAATGCCGAGGTAGCCTAGCGGTGGCGGATCCTGCCCGCGGAGAACAATGTCGAATGTGCGAGCGCCGCCGTGCGTTTTGCGTGAAACGGCGCTGATTAGTTGCACCGGAGTCAGGGCTTTGATGCCGGCGATGTAAGAATGCGGAGTTCCCCCGACGGTAGTGAAGTTTCCGCCAGCGAAAACGGTGTCGCCGCTCACCGCCACGGCATTCACCGACGGAAAAAGAAACGGGGCGTCCACGTTCGGGTTCCAGGGGGCAACAAATCCACTGGCGAGATCCAGGGCCGCGATGCGATTCCTAGCTTGCCCGCCAATCGTGGTGAAATAACCGCCGGCATAAAGCGTCGGGCCGCTCAGCGCCAGACTAAGGACTCTGTAGTTCGTGTCCGCATTCCAAGCGGTGGCGAGCCCAGTTGTGGCATCGAGCGCCGCGATATTCCTCCGCGGCTGGCCGCCGATGTTGGAGAACACCCCGGCCACGTAGACGGTCGAGCCGTTCACCGCGATGGCCGAAAGTTCGCTGTTCGCGTTTGGGTCCCAGGCAGTGGCGAGCCCGGTTGTGGCATCGAGCGCCGCGATATGGCTTCGCTGGTGGCCACCGATATTTGCAAAACTTCCCCCAGCATAGACCACCGAACCATCCACAGTTAACGCCTGAACCCAATTATCAGCGTTGGGATTCCACGACGTAGCCTGCCCACTGGTCGTATCGAGCGCAGCGATATTATTCCTTGCCTGACCTCCGATACCTGTGAATGAGCCGCCTGCGTAGAGAGTAGAACCGTTCAATGCGAGCGAGAAGATCAAGCCAAGAGTATTTGCATCTGCCGTCCAGGCCGTGGCGGCGCCGCTGGTCGGATCGAGTGCCGCAATTTTTATCCTGTCTTGGCCACCAATGGTTGTAAAATATCCACCCGCATAAATCGTCGAGCTATCTGCGACGAGCGCAAAGACAGTCGAGCTCGCGCTTGGATTCCACGGGGTCGCCTGTCCGGTTGTGGTATCCAGCGCCGCAACGTTATTTCTGTCCTGTCCTCCAACGCTGGTGAAGGAGCCGCCGGCGTAGACGATCGAGCTGTTGATCGCCAGTGCATTGACCGGGTTGTTCATCTTCGGGTTCCATGCGGTCGCCGCACCCGTAGCATCCAACGCCGCGACATAATCCCTGATCTGTCCCCCGATGTTGGTAAAGCGTCCGCCGGCATAGACTGTTGTGCCGCTCACAGTCAGTGTGAAGACATCGCCGTTCGTGTTCGGGTTCCAAAGCGGCGTGGCGAGACCGGCCGCGACATCCAGCGCTGCGATGTGGTTCCTCGGCTGTCCGCCGATTATCGTGAACGAGCCGCCCGCGTAAACGGTTGAGTTACTCAACGCCAGCGCCAGGACCGTATTGCTCGCGCTCGGGTTCCAAAGCATGCTGGCTTGCCCGGTCGACGGGTCGAGCGCAGCGATGCGATTCCTCAACTGTCCTCCTATGCTGGTGAAGTCGCCGCCCGCGTACACGGTCGAGCTACTCACCGCCAGAGCAAAGACGGTATTGTTCGCGTTTGGGTTCCAAGCGGTGGCGGCGGCACTGGTGGCATCCAACGCCGCGATGTTTTTGCGCGCCTGACCGCCAATGTTGGTGAATGTGCCGCCAGCGTAGACGGTCGAGCCGTTCACCGCCAAAGCGTAGACGGTGCCGGTTGCATTCGGATCCCACGAAGCGGCCAGTCCGCTGGTGGCATCAAGCGCCGCGATGCTATTCCGCGTCTGACCTCCAATGCTGGTGAAAACCCCGCCGACGTATATGGTCGAGCCGCTCACGACTAGCGCGTTGACAACGTCATTTGCGTTCGGTTTCCAAGCCGAGACAGTGTTATCCGCCATCACATGGGCAATATTCGACCTCGGCACTCCGCCTACCGAGGTGAAACTTCCGCCGATGAACCAGCCACCCGACCCATCGGAGGCGACGGCAGAAACGGAGCCGACGACCTTCGGGAAACCGGCCACCGGCATACCGCTAGTGGAATCAATCGGCACTGCCGAACCGGTCGCTGGGCCGACCTGATTGAAGGCGCCGCCGAAGTAAAGGGTGTCCCCCAAGGAGACCATTGCATAGACGATTCCATTGGTGACGTAGACGTCCTCGCGAACACGAGTGTTCGCCGCCGGCGGCGTCGCGGAAGTGACGGCAACGTCTACTTCCGCGTTGTTTGTGCTGGTAACACCAGCCAAACTGGTGACCTTGAGTCGCGCCGGGTAATTGCCCCCGCTGCTATAAGTGTGGGAGGCGGTGGGAGTAGACTGAGTGATCTTTTCGCCGTCGCCAAAGTCGAAGATGTAGGAACTGATGGTCCCACATCCGCCAAACGCGATGGTCGATCCCGAAGCATCGAAGTTGACGGTCAAAGGCGCATTGCCGGACGTTGGGTTGGCCGTGAGCGCCGCCACCGGCGGATTCGCCCCCACGGGCGGATTGGAACAGGAGATATTGCCTTGGACTGTGTAGCTTTGAAATGCCGAGGTTGCGCTGACGTTGACAGGCGTTCCGTTGCCTGCGGCACAAGCACAAGTCCATATGTTGCCCGCGATGAAGGTGAGCTGCCATCCCACCGGGAGGGCGGGCATTGTAAATCTCAAGTTGCCCGTGATGTCCTTAAAACTGAGAGGGGCGGTCATGTCCAGGTTGATGGTAATGGTTCCGTTCGGAGTGACCGTGCCGGTCGTCGCGCACGTACTCGAGACGGGGGAGCATTGAGCAGTGTAGCGAGCTCCCGACTGGACGGGACCGATCATGCTGACGTTCTTGTCGAGAAATCCATAGTTGAACGCACCGGTCGGAACGGTATTCGTGTCCCAGGAAACAAAGATTACTTGATCGCTGCCCGGGTCAGGAGTGAGCAAGTTGTGAGGCACGACAAACTCGGCTTCCCATTGCGTGTTGGCCGGCGGCGTCACATGCCCGGTATTTCCCGGATCCAAGGTGTCCACCTTAATGACAACCGTTAGCGATCTAGCACTGCAACTTGCAAACGGCTCGCCCATATTGAGGCTCTGAATGTGGAGTCCCCCCGGGTTTCCCCCGCTGCTATCCTGTCCTGCCACTTGAACATAGGGCGCCGTGCACCAGGCGCCGCCTCCCGACGCTTGGCCCGGCAGCGCAACAATTGCGATCGCGAGCAAGACCGAACTGATCATCCCAAGTGAAGGCGAGATCGCCCGCCGCACGTTCACTGGAACGACCTCGGGGAAGAAGTAGCTCGGAACCATTGAAGTTAAGGAAGCGACGTTAGTGTTTGCTGGCGCACCATGAAAATGTCCGTCGAATCGATGCGGCCGCTCTCGTCGACATCCATTCGGAAGTTGGAAGAGTTGGTAAATTGAAGGCTTTGCTGTCTCGCCTGAAAGACATCAGTTGAGTCAACCCGACCACTTCCATCAACATCACCGACGAGCACACCCATCGATACTGAGATAGAATTACTAAAGTGACCGACTGAGTCAGCGACATTGCTTAGACCAATTGTAATGTACTGGGCAGTAGTTACTCCGGTGAGATTAATAATATAGTTATGCGCATCGTTACTGTCGATGCCACTGATGGCTACTAATCCGCTCCCACTTGTAACACTGGCGCCGCCGACAGTAGTAAGGGTGCTAGCAAAACTGAAGACCAGTGTGTAATCACCGTTCATGCCGCCACTGCGGCATTCGATGCCGGGGTTCCCTGTTAGCGGAAGATCGACACCGAACGTCCCGGCGCTGCCGTGGACTTTCACGGATGCGACGCTGTTCAACTGCACTGGCACTGCCGCGCACACTCCGGTTACCGTTAGCGGAACCGAAACAGGCGCACCGCATGTGCTGCCAAGGCACGCTTTTGCCCACACGTCGTAATTTCCCGCGTTAATGGGCGGGAGGTTTCCCGAGAAATTCCCGTTAGTAAGTGCCGCTTGCGTAATAAAAGGAACGTTAGCCTGCGGCGTTCCGGCCGGGGCGATGCCGAGCAATACGGAGTGGATCGGAATGGAGGTAGGTGGCAGAGAGACGTCGTCAAGAATTGGGCCTGGCCCGGCAGCGTCGTTCCCGATAGCTGTGTAAGCATCCAGACCGGACAGCGCGCTTCCTTCACTGGCACCGAGTGCGCTGAGCGGAACGGAAACTGTAATTACACTACCGGTCGTGCCCATACTGCCCGACAGAGTCGTTACTTGCGTGCACGTCGGCACTGACGTTTGGCAATTGTACAAAGCGAAACCTTCAGCCTGTGTTGCGCGAACCTCGTACGGAATTCCGCCAGTCGTCATCTTGAGCCCATAAAGAATACCGGGGGCTGCGCCAGTGTTCGCCAAAAGCGACGTCACTGGTAGCCTAACGAAAAGGTCGGCCTGTTCCGGTCGATAAGCGATCGAAGCGCCGACCAGTTCAGCGCCAAGCGATGCGGCCACCGGCACGCCGTCGTTAGGCGGATCATCGGCCGAGACAAGTAGTCCGCCTGAGAAAGTGGCCCATCCGGACGCGGTCGCCGGTTTAGCGCTACATGACGCGCTGAGTGAACCGATTCCAACTGCATTCCCGCGATCGCGCAGAAACACATCAGTATAGGATTTGCTAGGGTTGTTCCAATTGTCGCTAAGAACGAGGTCGGCCGCAAAACTGTCAAAGACGGTGATGCGCCCATCTGCGCTGAGAGCGGGACCATTGGCGGCGTTTGGCCCAGACGTACTGTTCGCATTGCCAGGTGGTTCTCCGGGCACTTGTTCCCCCGGGTAAGCGAGCGAAACGCGTTCAGTAGATCCAGTCTCACGATCATGAATGAAAATGTCGCCAGTTCCATTGGCATCGTCGGAGACAAGGGCAGCGAAACTATGAAACGCAACGTACCGTCCGTCGGGGCTGATCGATGGAGCGCCACATCGACAACTTTGCGTCGGACAACTTCCTTGTGCGCCATTCGGAGTTACCGACACGCGCTCGGTTCGGCCGGTTTGCCGGTCGCGGACAAACACGTCCCACGCCGCGTTACTATCGCTTGGGATCAACCCTGTAGCCGCGCTGACGAAAGCAACAAAGCGTCCATCGCCGCTGATCGACGGCTGCCAGGAACAACCGTTTTGTGTCCCATTCATTCCAACGGACACCAACTCAGTGGTGCCCGTTTGACGATCGTGCACATAAACATCGCTCGGGTTAGTCTGACCGCTGCCGGCGCAGGTTCCGCTGTTGGTATTTCCGGAGACGAGATTAGTAGCAAAACTTCTGAAAGCGACATAACGGCCGTCCGCGCTGATGGACGGTTCCACCGAAAGGCCGTTGGCTTGCGTTCCGTCGCTCGCGACCGATACCCGCTCGGTAACTCCAGTAACCATGTCGCGCACGAACACATCGGCGGTGTGATTACTATCGCCGGCGACGAGGTTTGAGGCGAAACTATAGAAGGCAACATATCGTCCGTCAGCGCTGATAGAAGGATACCAGGATGAAAAGACGCAACCGGGCGAGTCACAAGTAGGCGGGCTACCATCCGGAGCTACCGACGCCCATGTGTTTGTTCCAGTTTGACGGTCTAGAACATACACATCTTCTACGCCGTTGTTATCGTAGCCATTAACGGAATATGCCAAATAACGCCCGTTAGCACTCAAGGACAGATATCCACCGTCACTAACCGCCGGATTATCGGTAATGCCAGTCTGTCGGTCATAGATGCCTATGGCGCAGCACCCAAACGCAAACGCGCCATTGAACGCCACGAACCGTCCATTTGCACTCACAGCAACAGGTGAGTTAGAAAAAGTAGATCCGGCGTTTGCCGCCAGCATCTTCAGCGTGATACCCGGTCGAGAATACGGCCCAGTCGATGTCGGGTTCGCAAAAGAAAATAGTGCGAAAAAGCCAGCCGCGGAACATAAACTAAGCGCGAGAAAGATGCGCGGCCGGAAGAAACCGGATTGAGAGACGGAATGTTTCCGCATCGAGGATTTTGGCGTTTTGATCCTCGGACGCAGATTAAAAAACAGCGTCACCGCGGTTTGATGAGGATTATATTTCATAAGGTGAACGTTTTCCGGGTTTCGATGTTTCATTGATCTGTTTCGAGGAATCGAAAAGAGAAACGACCGCGAAGATAGTTTGCGCGAGGTCCTATCATTTTTTCGGGCGGCTGACCTGGCCGTTACGGCTGTGCTTGCGGACACGGATCAGCGCGGTGTCGCCGCCAGACTTTTTTTCGTCAACAACAGTCAGCCGTTCCGACTGCGCCCAGAGGGCTTCAAAAGCGACTCCCAGGCTAGCTGCCAATTCGGGATGCTGAATGTAAAGCGTCCGCATCTGGTCGCCCGGCATGCTCAGGTGCGCCAGGACACGCTTGCGATCAAAGATAACTAATTTGTGCGGTAGTTCGCCGTCATAGATGCGCACTTCTTCTCCATGGGCCACCCACTCACTCAGGTAGGTTGTGACCGCAGGGTCACTGAACACGGCTCGCTCATATAGAGCACGGTAGTGCACACCACGTCGCTGCGCTTTTTCTTGCGCGGGATTGCCTGTAGTCACGAAAAGCGGCGCCTTGACGAAACCTTCAATCTGGCGCTCAGCCTCCAGTTGTAATCGCTGGTAACGTTCGGCCACGCCGCGTGGGCTTCGGATCACCTGAATTAACTCATCAGGAGCGGTGTCTGCTGTCTCGAGGATGGAGGAGAGTTTGTGGCCCAATCGTGCGGCGATCTTCTCTCGCTCGGAAATAGCCTCTTTCTCCTGAACGATAAGTGAAGGCAGCGCTTTATCGGGCGGCACGACGGAAAAACGACTTCCATTTCCGGCCCCACCTTCGACTAGTCCTTTGTCGAGAAGCGAGTTGAGCGTGAGATAGACACTGCTGCGCGGGAAGCCGGTCACGCTCGCAATGGCACTTCCCCCGAGTGCACCGTTGCGGACTAACGCGATGTAAACTTGCGCCTCAGCCGGCAACAAACCGAGCTCCTGCAACTCTAATTGGAAATCTTCTGTCATTGGTTGTCCACCCTATGGACAACACATGAATCGAGGCAAAAGTGAATCCGCGTGTGTCAACCAACGATTTTTCTAACAATCTTTTGTTCAGCCTTTTCATGTGAAGAGGCTTGCCCCCGCACCGCCAAATTCCCGAGAGCCGCTCGGGTGGGCGGGCGGTTACGCAGTCCGCCGCGGCGGACTGGCGTGACCCCGAAAACTTTCGGGAGAATGACCAAGAGTTAGAACACACTGTGCTGGGTAGCCAGTGGGTAGATGGTCCAATCGGCGAGGTAGCCGATGAGCGCATTGGCTTGCGCGAATCAATGCAAACTTCCATGATTTCAGATATTCCTCAGCGTTTGAAGCGAAGCCCAACGACGTAAGAAATGAAGATTGACAACTTCTTCGCCGAGCTGAAGCGGCGCAATGTTTACAAAGTGGCGATCGCGTATGCGGTTGTCGCGTGGCTCTTGATTCAGGCGGCGTCGATTTTCTTGCCGGCTTTCGACGCGCCGCCATGGGTGATGAAGATATTCATCATCGTCATCGTCTTCGGCTTTCCGGTGGCGTTGATTTTTTCCTGGGCGTTTGAGATCACGCCGGAAGGAATCAAACTCGAATCCGAGATCGAACCGAACAAATCGATGACGCGACGGACCGGGCGAAAGATTGTTGCCTTGACGATCGCGCTTGCGGTCGTCGCGGCCGGTCTGTTCGTGTATCAACTCGTGCGCTCGAAATCGCCAGTCACGCCTCGACAGAGCGAGGCGGCTACAGTTCCGAACAAATCGATCGCGGTCCTGCCGTTCGACAATCTCAGTCGCGATCCGGATAACGCTTACTTTTGTGAAGGCGTGCAGGATGAAATCCTGACGCGGTTGGCCAAGGTCGCCGATCTGAAAGTGATTTCACGCACATCGACGCAACACTTCAAAAGCACGCCGGACAATCTTCCCCAGATCGCCAAGCAACTTGGGGTGGCGCACGTTTTGGAAGGCAGTGTGCAGAAGGCCAGCGATCAAGTCCGCGTGAATGTGCAGTTAATTAATGCGCTGACCGACGCACATCTATGGGCCGACACTTACGATCGAAAACTGACCGACATTTTTGCGGTCGAAAGCGAGATTGCGAAAACAATTGCGGAAACGTTGCAGGCGAAGATCACGGGTTCGGAGAAAAATTCGATCGCGAAAACACCGACGGTGAATCCGGAAGCGTACGAGCTTTATCTCAAAGGCAGATTCTTTTGGAACAAGCGCTCGGGTGTCGATCTTCACAAAGCGATCGAGTTTTTTAATCAGGCAATCGCAAAAGATCCGAACTACGCGCTGGCGTATGCCGGACTGGCCGATTCGTATTTGCTGCTGCCGAATTATGGCGGAGCGGCCACGGCCGATGTCGTCCCACCGGCAAGGGCCGCGGTCACTAAAGCGCTTGAGCTCGACAATTCGTTAGCCGAAGCGCACGCCTCGCTCGGTTTGCTGGACACGCTCGATCTCCGTCTCGAACGCTCGATCACGCACTTCGAACGCGCGGTCCAGTTGAAGCCTAACTACGCCACGGCGCATCATTGGCTCGGGCTCGCTCATCTTTCGCTCGGCCATTTCGACCAGGCGATCGCGGAAGGGAAACGCGCAGCCGAGCTCGATCCGCTCTCGGTCATCATCAATGCGGATTTCGCCTGGACTTATGCGTCCGCGCACCGGCTTGATGAAGCGGAGGCGCAAGCGCGTAAAACCCTGGAGATCGATCCGCGCTTTTTCCTGGCGCATTATTATCTCGGCGGCACTCGGCAGGCGAAAGGCCAGCTGACGGAAGCAATTGCGGAATATCAGCAAGCGTTTGATTTGAATGGCGATTTCTATTCGTTGGCCGCGCTCGGCCAGGCCTACGCGCGCGCAGGGAGCAAAGCGGAGGCGCAGAAAGTTCTGGCGCGATTAAACGAAGAAGCGAAGTCGCGCCACGTCGCGCCATACGCATGGGCGCTGTTCTATCTTGGACTGGGCGACAAAAACCGTGCCCTCGATGAATTAGAGACAGCGTATCAACGAGGCGACACGAATTATTTATTTGTGCTCAAGGTCGATCCATTGTTCGACGACCTACGCGGCGATCCGCGTTTCGAAGCGCTCGTGCAGAAGATCGTGGCACCGAAGAAATGACGCACGAGCTTTGGCCGAAGGAATATCAGCCGGTTGCCGCATTCACCTATTTGGAAAAGGCGGGGGTTTTCAAATCGAGCGAAGGGACAGCGTGGGCCGTTGAAGTCACATTCGACGGCGGACGCAAAGCTCAGACAAAAGACCTGCGCCCAGATCTTCCGCTAATCATTCATTATTAGCTCGCGTCCGACTTTGACGCCCGATCTCCGCGGACAGGCGTGGTGCAACTGCACACTCAACCAACGGTCCGAATCCTATTTGTCGTCTAACCTCCGGCCAGCTTGCACAGACGTAGCAGGCGTAAGTTTCAGATGGAGGTGGTCCGTCAGAAATTCATCGACCGAAATCCATTTGCCGTCGATGTGAATCCGTTTGGTCCACGTGCATATCTTCAACAGCCGCTCCTGTAATCTTTTGATCTCGACCGTCGCCTTCGCCAGTTTTTGCTCGCTCGTTTTCTGGCGCATGATGTCCTGGATTTGGCTGATGAAGAAAAGCGGTTCCCTGGATTTCGTTCGCACGAGTGACACGCTCAGCAATATCCAAACAATCGTGCCGTCCTTCCGGAAATAGCGCTTCTCCATTTGGTACGTGTCGATCTCGCCGGCCAACATCCTGCGAACATATTCAAGGTCCTGCTCGAGATCGTCCGGGTGCGTGATGTCCTGAAACGTCCGCTCGAGCAGTTCCGCTTCGCTGTAACCGGTGATCTTGCAAATGGAGCGGTTTACCCGAAGCCATTTGCCCTCGGGCGAAACTAAAGCCATGCCGATAGCGGCAAACTCGAACGCGCTTTGAAAAAGCGCATCAGGACTCAATGGATCATCGGCGCTCATCGCTTGATAAGTAAATAAGAGGACGTAAAAGGTCGAGCCGAATGTGTCGGTCATCGCGCTTCTCCTTCATCCTTCACACTTTACAATTTCCTATTTCTTCCTCGCTGTCCCCGTTGCGCCTCGAAGCATCAGTGCAATGGTGAACGATGAACGCGAGCGGGACCTTGTGCGCGTTGTTGAGTGTCGCGATATGCATGAGCGCGATGGCCGCTGAGCCGAGCGCAACGCCATCGCCGTCGGCATCGGTTGCCGAGTCCCCTGCCCCGACCATCGCTCAGTCGTTTACCGAGCTCTCGGCTCAAAGCGCAGCCGCCGACCGATCGAAGATTTATCGCGCCGGCGTCGATTACAGCAAATGGCTCGATCAAGTCGCAAAAGATTCCGGCAGCGCGTTTCTGCAACGAACCGTTTTTGAGCGCGTGACGTGGATGCGATTCCTTGCCGCGGTCGCTGCACTCGCGTTGTTGTCGATCCTGGCCGGCTCATTTGTCTGGATCGTGCGCCGGCGCGCCGGCGAGATCCAATCGCGCAAATATCAGTCCGCGCTTCAACTCGCTGCGTCCGCGCTGCGCAAACCGTTCGCGCTTTTCATTTGGATGTGCGGCGGCGCTTTTGCCTTGATGCCGATCGCCACCGGAATCATCGGCCGGCCGACTCGCATCTTTTACGTCGGGTTGCTCACCGCGATTCTTTACGCGGGCTGGATCATCGCCCTGCTCTGGCTCGCATTCCGCGCCGTTCTCGCGGTCGAAAAACGGATGAACCAGTGGGCCGACCGCACCGGCAGCGTTATCGGAAAAGTAATTATTCCGATCGCCGGTCACACGTTGCGTCTCGCGGTGCCGTTGCTCGGCGTGATTCTCTTGTTGCCGCTCCTCCGCCTGCCGGAAAATTGGACCTGGGCCATCGACAAAGGCTTCGGCATTTTGCTCATCGTCGCGTTCTCGGTCCTGATCGTTCGTGGCGTCAACGCCGTGCAGTCCGCGCTCATGAGCCGGCATCGCTTGGACGCGCCGGACAATCTTTCGGCGAGAAAAATTTTCACGCAGGTCTCGGTCATTCGAAAAATTATTGTCACCGCGGTCGTGATCATCGCCACCGGATCGATCCTGATGATGTTCGATCCAGTCCGGCAATTCGGCACCAGCATTCTCGCTTCGGCCGGGATCGCCGGCATCGTGATCGGTTTTGCCGCGCAGAAAACTTTGGGCAATGTGCTCGCCGGAATTCAGATCGCGCTCACCCAACCACTCCTCATCGACGACATCGTGGTGGTCGACGGCGAGTTCGGCCAGATCGAAGAGATCACGCTCACCTATGTCACGGTGCGGACGTGGGACCTGCGGCGACTGGTTGTTCCTATTACCCAATTTGTCGAGAAACCGTTCCAGAACTGGAGTCGGGTTTCGACCGAGCTGCTCGGCACGGTCATTCTTTATCTCGATTATCAGGCGCCAATGGGCGAGCTGCGCAAAGAATTGAAACGGCTCGTTGAGAACCATCCGAAGTGGGACAAGCGCGTTTGCGGGCTCCAGGTGACCGATACCAAGGAACACGTCATCGAAGTGCGTGCGTTAATCAGCGGGAGTGATCCGGGAAAACTCGGCGATCTCCGCTGTGATGTCCGCGAAGGCCTGATCCAATTTCTCGTTCGCAATTATCCCGAAAGCCTGCCGCGCTCACGCAACGTCGCTGTCGAAGACACTGTGAGTCTGGCTCGGACCCGAGAACGCAAAGACGATACGGCGTTGCCCGGCCAACAACACGAGCGTGGTGACAAGTCGCCAGGTGTGCACGCTGATGAGAAGGGCGACGGCCAAATCTGACCGCTGACTTGTGATCTCTGACTTCAGTGCCCTGCGGGAGGCTGACGAGATACACTGGGCGATTGAAATAACGTTCGACGCCGGCCGGAAATCCCAAACAAAAGATCTGCGCCCAGATCTTCCTCTAATCATTCATTATTAGGAAATAATCGTCCGCTCCGCGCTTCGAAAAATTGTCGCTTCGCTCGCACCGAAATAGTGCGCCGGCAAACATTGATATCAGTTATGCAGCGTCGCTTGAGCCCGGAGATTTCTTGTCTTCTAGCTTTTCAAGGTGTCGCTCCAGCAATCGAATTTCCTTGAACGTAGCCCTTAGTTCTCTCACTTCAGCGACTTCCGGCGTTTCTGTCGCATTCGCGTCCCCTGCCTGCTCTTCTGGTATGACGCAATCAACCTCGCCACCTTTTTCTAAGAAATCGACTAGTTTGGACACGGCGTGATCGAAGGCCACAACTTTATCTCCTTCGGCGCCATCTTTCTTCCGCTTCATGCCAGCAACTGCCTCTGTGATCGATTCGATTCCTTTCTTCTTTTCAATATCAGCGGCGTCCGCGAGCTCCTTTGCGATCTTTGAGTTCGTGAGTTTCAAGTTTTTCACTTCCTCCGCCTTTTTCCTCACGTCCATTACTTTCTCAGCGACCTTGAGTGCTTCGAGAATGACGGATGCGATTGTCTTGCCTATGCCGTACGCGACCGCGAGCTCTAAAACGACCGAGCCTTTTCCGGCTCCAACGATCCGAATTTCTTCCGGACTGGCATCATTGATCATAGCGATGCCGCGACCAATATCATACCAAACTTCGCTCCAACTCTTCAGATCAACGACGTTCGCGATCGCGGCGTCGTTCGAAAAGGTTACACGCACAAGCACTTTCTCTTCCAATTCTGGCTCAGGAGGAACAAGCCCTTTAAGCGTTTGCTGCAGCTGGTCAGATTTCTGAATGCCTTCGTCAATCGCGCGAATGATTTCGGCAAATCTCTGCGCGGCCGTTGCAGGATCTAATGGAGTTCGAAATAGGATGTCCTCGATTTTGCGAACAGCATCCTGGCCAACGTGATCACCAATCCCAAGCTTGCGCAGGAAGTCGACTTGTTGAGCTGATAATGACTCAAGCGGCACGGCCGAGATTGCCTCAATCAGTCGATTCTGTTCGTTTTCAAACGGCTGTTTAGTCCGATTTGCGGTAGTGTTAGCTTGCAGGATCGACTGCAGTTCTTGATAACGATCTCGAATCTGTTTGGCTTTGATCTCATTGTCGATCCAACGAGTAAGATCAAAAAGTTCCGCAACATTCATGTTAGGATATTAAGCAGCCACGGCTGCATTCTGTAGCATTTCAGCTCGAGATGGCCGTCCCTTTCGATCAGACACATTCGCACCGCGCCGATATTGCCGGTCAACGAAGCACGCGTGCACTCTGTGCGCATACTGATTTTGCAATCGAATATATTCGCGTTGAATTGCATCTGCTTGTCCACCGGCCGGAGCCAAAAAATTGCCGTTTTCAACGCCGCGGCGCGCAACCTCGCGACAGACAGCTTCAGTGATTAGTTCTGCCAAAAGCACTTGGCCCTGGGGTTCTTCATGACCCTTTCCGGTCTCGTCAAAATATGCCGCAACCGATGGTGCTTTTGTAGCGACGACAATTTGCGATTTTTCTCGATCAAAGTGAACGCGTTGCTTCGGCTCTGCTCGCGGGTCAAATCTTACATCTCGGAAAAGCCCACCTCTCTTTTTCTCTGAGTGAGGTGGTCGCCCTGGCTCCTTCTTGGAAATCACTTTTACAAGCGCTTCACATTTCAGACCACTGATGCGAGCTGTGATAATCGCTTCTGTTCCAACTTGTCGGCCTTCCAGCTCGACACGCGCCTGCCCAACGCCTGTAAAATCCTCTCTGGGTTGAATCACAACTTGCGGAGTGAGTACCATGACCTCTGGACTGCTCGATTCGATTGTCACCAGAGTTCCCGCTTCCAGTTTGTCTGGGATTGCAGCACGAAGAGTAAGGCTGGCAGCCTTGCTCGTTTGAAGTAAAATATACTCAGGAACAAAGCCGAACCCACTGGCTGGCATAAACGGAGGCTCCGGGCCGTCTCCTCCATTGCCTCCCGAACCACCCCCCATTTTGCCAAGCTCGGACATCGCAATCGAGTTTAACTGCTCTAGCGCCGTATTGAGTCGTTCGCGAAGCTTTTTACTAATTGTCGTTTGTTCGTCTGCTTGTGCGCGTTTCCGTTCTTCCTCAACCAGCGGAGTAAGTTCATTTTCGATCAACTCCTTCAGTGCTCTCGTGAACTGATGTTTCCAGTTAATACCATCGCGCGTCGCCGTGAGTACTGGTTCATCCGCTTTCAAAAGAGTGTGAAGGTAATCACACGTTGCCGTGCCGTAGAAGCGTGCGGCATATTCGTTATTCTCAAACTTTAGCAGCGTTAACCCTAGTACGACATGCTGGCTCATAATCAGCAACCCGCCGTCCGCGTACTCGCCTTCCTCCGACGGCATCGATAATGGTACGTCTGATCGATACACTCGAAGACTGACCTTCGCCGGGAAACCCGGTACATTTAGCTCCCTATCTAAAACCTGATCGCCGATCGGTGCTTTGTACTGAAGCGTGACCTCTTTTTTAATTTTACCGCGCGAATCCAAATCGCGAAGAACGACGCTTCGGTTTTCATTGCTCATGATCGCGCGGAGCTCGAAATGTCTCTCGATCATACGCCTTAGCGTGTCGAACTGAGGGATCCGAATCTCTGGACGGGAAATGACGATCTCCATCACGGTTCCGTTTCCCGTAGGGAGATTGTACTGTCGCCTGATCGCTCGGGAACTACGGACCCCCTTTTCTCGTTGATAATTTGTTGTCCCATTTGCGATCCTAAGACTGCAGCGATGAAACACCCCATCGCGAATTGAGCAGACAGTACCTCGGCCGAGGCCGAAAAAAGCGTCTTTCAAACCTCGACCCCATAGCCCGCGAACCGAATGTCCTTCTTGAAAACCGCTCGTCGCTTCTCCGTAGTTTCCGACTTTAAGATCCATATCCGCTTCGTTGAAGCCCTCCGCACTATCATGGACTCGCAATAGCGAATCGTTAAATCGACGTTGGATCTCGATAACTATGCGCCCCGCACTAGGAGTATTGGCGTCTTCAAGACGATGATAGCTGTCATTAGCGTTCGTGATGAGTTCGACCAATGCCCGCGTAATGTCCTTGCGTATTGCTTGGTCGGCCTGTTGAAGCGCAAAGCGATCCGCATATCCGAGTTTGCGATTTACTTCTATGGTCATGGGTTTTCTTACCTCAGTTTTTGTTTGTTCATTCCACCCCGATACGTTTCTGACTTGGGACCCTTCTCCGAAAGAACCGACGCGAACTTGCGCCGGCAAAATTCAAGGAAATCGACAAAATCCTGCCGTTCATAGAGCGATGCGTATTGTTTGAATTGCTCCAAGTTGCTGTTCAGCGTCGCCACCGAACTCTCCATTGTGCAGAGAAGCATGCTGCGAAAATCGAATTCACTGATATTGGCACTTTCACCCTCTCGCTGAAATTGTTTGTAAGCGTCCGATCCTTCCAACGAGCGAATAAATCTTCCCGCCCGCGTCCGCGCTTCCGCCGTGAGTTTACTCGGCGCCCGACGCGAAAAGTGCCGCCTGTTACCAGTCAGCACGTTTGCCGTTCTTTCCGCAACTTCCAAGCCCTTCGGCGTGATAGAAAATCCGTGCGCCGTACTCCCAGTTATGTATCCGCGGTCCCGGCAATCCAACCATCGTTTGTTTACGACCGTGGAGTCCGGCCAATGGGGATATCCGCGCAAATGAAACCGAGCTGGAAATAACAGAAAACATGCAGCCACAATTTCTTCGGTGTTGATCTCGTTCTTCATTTCGGCGAGTACGTATACTGCGTACATCACTAAATCGTTGAGCGAGATCGCGCGATAACGTTCGGGCTCAAAGGGCTGCAATTTCGTGTCCGCTAATTCCATAAATGTTCAGATATTCATTTCAACCATCTGATCTTTTTCAATTCGTTCTCGACAACTTTGAATTCGGGGTCGCCTGTGACTAGCTCGGCGTTTCTTGTCTTGGCCAAAGCTGCCGCAAAGCAGTCGGCGTAAGACATTTTCTTCGTCGCCTTGAATACAGCCGCCTGCCGCACCAGTTCCAAATCACGTGCGTCGACCGGCACGAGCTCGATTTGCATTCCGGCGATCTCATGAGCCTTAGCCTCGGCTATCTCTTGCGACGCGCCGCGAAGAATCGAGTAGTAAATCTCGCCCCAATTCACGACGCTCATCAAGAGCTTCGGGCTTCCACTCTCAGCCTTGATAAGAATTTTCTCGATCTCTTCGGCGCCTGGCTCGTCGTTAAACAAGATCATTAGCGCGTGAGCATCTAGCACCATTGTCGCCATAATCAGAGTTCGCGCTCCCGCTTGCGCTCGGACATGAACACCTCCATCGCCTTGGTCCCTTTTAGCGATCCGCGCAGACGACGATAATGTTGCGCGGTCAACGGCTTGAGGACGATGTGGTCATTGTGTTTATAAACGACGGCACGCGTTCCTTCGTTGATCTCGAAATCTTTTCGAAGCCAACGTGGGATGACCACCTGCCCTTTTACCGTGAACATCACCGTGTCAGTCTTGGCTGTTGGATTCATAATACGCACTCCTACTAGCCAGATAAAGTAAGTCAAGTTATATTTTGTAGGAAATAAGCGCCTCGGTAAGGCCTACCCGACGACGGCGGAATCACTGAGATAACTCCGAAAGTGTTCGCGAGCTGGCGGCGTGACGCGCCTACATAGATTTCCCCGTGGCAAGCAGGGATTCGTAGGCCACCCACGCAAAAGCGCGGTGAGAATCGATTTCTATTTTGTGAAAGGTGCCCGCCAAATGAACTCCATAGCGACTAGCGCAATTGAAAAATCGCAAAGCCGTCGTCTCCGAAAATCGATTCCGAAACCGGCGTGTCCCGGTTGCAGAATGATTAAGAACGAATGGCCTGGCGAAGGTTATACGCACGATGGCGAGACCTATTGCTGCCAGGGTTGTGCAGAAAGTACCGGTTGCACATGCGTCGTTGTCGGAAAGCTGGGCTTCTCACGCCAGGGACAAAAGCTTACGCGGGCAGAGCCGCGTCCGGGCGAGCAGCGCTCAGGCGCGCCTGCACCACAGGGTGAACTCAGCGGAGAACGAGATAATTTCGGCACTGAAGAAGCCTTGGATCAAGGGGGCTAACGGCAGTGACGAGTGACGAGTGACAAGATGCAGGCGAGGACGCCTGCCGCCACAAACTGCTAACCACGAATTCACACTAATCTGAAAAGAGTTTCACAGAAGGAAGCGAAGGAAACGAAGACCAGAGTTTGAAGCGAAAAGACTTAGTCGCCTTAGTTATCTTCTGTTTACGAAATGCAGCAGGCCAAACCGGCGGTCAGAGACCGCCGCTACAACAATTCTTGAATCAGGCTCTTCGCTTGCTCCGCGGACACGCCGAGATTGCGAAACGCGAGCGGTCCCTCGCCCGTGTGCAACACCGGCTCCAGAGCTTCCAAGCTTTCCAAGTCGGTCCGGCGCCAAAACAATCCAATTGGAATTTCTTCGCCCCACTGATAGCCGCGATCGATTGCTTTGTGCAGATCGGTCGGGTCGTGGCCCTGTTCCTCGAGAATTTTCACCCGCGGATTGAACCACTGGTAAGTGTTGTCCTTGTTGTAAGTGACGCACGGACTGAAAACATCCACCAGCGCGAAGCCTTTGTGTTGAATGGCGCCTTTGAACATTTCGACCATGTGTTTCTGTTTGCCGCTAAACGCGCGGGCCACGTAAGTCGCCCCGCCAACGATGGCCATCGGGATGGGATTAATCGGGTTTTCAACGCTTCCGTAGGGCGTGCTCTTGGTTTTCATGCCCTTGACGCTGGTGGGCGAACATTGGCCGGTGGTTAAACCGTAGATCTGGTTGTCCATCACGATGTAAGTCAGGTCAACGTTGCGCCGCATCGTGTGGACGAAATGGTTGCCGCCGATTCCGAAGCCATCGCCATCGCCGCCGGTGCAGATCACTTTCAGCTCGTGGTTGCCGAGTCGGACGCCGGTCGCAACCGCCAGCGCGCGGCCATGGAGCGTGTGCATTCCGTAAGTGTTGATGTAGCCGGGCAGATTCGATGAACAGCCGATGCCGCTGATGACGCAGGCCTGATGCGGCTGCAGCCCCAATTCGAACAGCGCTGTTTGAAGCGCGGCGAGCACGGAGAAATCGCCGCAGCCGGGACACCAATCAGGATGGATGCGGCCGCGGTAAGTCTCTTTTGTGAGCTTGCCGGATTCGGTGGCGGCGGGCGGTGCAGCGGGTGCGGTCATAGTTCGTTAGGCGTTAACTTCATGGACAGGAACAGAAAGGCGGGTTTGGCCGGCCAGTTGCGCTTTCACTGCTTCGACAATGTGGTGCGGCATGAACGGTTCGCCGTCGTACTTGCGGATGTGACCGTGCGCCGCGAAACCGGTTTCGCTCCGGAGATAACGGGCGAACTGGCCACTCTGATTGTTTTCAACCAGGATCACGTTCTTACTGCGCCCGAGAATGGCGCCGATCTCCGCCGCGTGCAGCGGCACAATCCATTTAATGGCGAGCTGATTGG
>DASQBB010000072.1:0-19327 GCA_035635435.1 Chthoniobacterales bacterium
GAGGAAATGAAAAGACGGTTCGACGCCGATGACGTCTCGCGCGAGGCGTGGCGAAGTTTGGCGGAAGAGCCGCTCGGTCGCGCGCTCGAACGTTATCTCCAAAATGATCTGGTCCGCGGGCTTGTGCTCACTGACGCGAAAGTCGGGATCTTCACTCACCCGCACGATCCGTCGCTCCTCCAGAACCGTTGCTTCCTTTATCACCTGATCGGCAACAAAACGGGCGAATGGAAAGTGCCAGTTGGGGGAATGGGCGCGGTCGCGCGCGAATTAGAACAAGCTGCGCGCAAGGCCGGCGCGGAGTTCCTGACAAATGTCGATCTTGTGGATGTCGATCTTCGCGGAAAAACCAAGAGCGTCGGCTTCCATGCTGATGGAAAAAAGCAAACGATCGACGCGCGATTTTTGTTGGTAAACTTTGGCCGCAACGTGCTGGCGAAATATTCGGGCAAAGCCTACCAGCCTGAAGCGGTAGACGAGGGGAGCGTGTTTAAGATCAACATGCTCCTGCGCCGACTGCCCAAGTTGAAAGCAAAAAAGTATTCACTACCCGAAGCGTGGTCCGGAACTTTTCACAGCGACGAAGGCTACGAGCAAATGAATGCGAGTTACGAGCAGGCCGCGAAACGCCGATTGCCGGACAAGACGCCGTGCGAAGTTTATTGCCACACCCTGACAGACGAAAGCATTCTGTCGCCCGAGTTACGCAAAAAAGGCTTTCACACGATCACGCTCTTCGGTCTCGATGTGCCGTATTCGTTGTTTGCGAAAGACAACGACGCGGTGCGGAAGCAAGCCGAGAGAAAATTTCTCGCGAGCATGAACCAATGGCTGGAGGAACCGCTGGAAGATTGTCTCGCGGTCGCGCGCGATGGCAGTCTTTGCATCGAAAGCAAAACCCCGGTCGATATCGAGAATTCGCTCGGCATGTATCACGGCAACATTTTCCAGGACGCGCCGACGTGGCCGTTCGCGACCAAGAAAGAACAAGCTGGAACCTGGGGAGTCGAGACCGAATGGGAAAATGTTTTTCTTTGTGGCTCGAGCGCGCAACGTGGCGGCGCCGTCAGCGGAATCCCGGGACACAATGCCGCGCGCAAAGTTTTAGAAGTCCTAAAGCAAACGTCCAACTCTCAACGTCCAACGCCCAATGTCGAACTCAGCAGATCCCTCTGATGTCGCATCGCTCGGTGCGATTATCGCCGCGACCTACGACGTGATTTCCGGTCCGGCCGGAAAGAAACGCGATTGGGAACGCGAACGCTCGCTGTTTTATCCGGGCGCGCGATTAATTCCGACCGCAGTCGAAGCTGGAAGAAACGATGTCGATCTTGCTCCGTTGATTCTGGACGTCGAGGGTTACATCGCGCGAGTGGAGCCATTCTTCGAGAAGAATGGCTTTTATGAAAAGGAAGTCGCGCGGCGGGTCGAACAATTCGGCCAAATCGCGCATGTCTGGAGCACGTATGAATCGCGTCACGATCCAAATGATGCCGAGCCGTTCATGCGCGGGATCAACAGCATTCAGCTTTTCAACGACGGTAAGCGCTGGTGGATCTTGTCGATTTACTGGCAGCACCAGGGTCCGCGGCACGCGATCCCGGAAAAGTACCTTCAAGGTTGAGACTTGGCGGAGTGGAGATGCTTCTTGTCCATCTGCACCGGCGGCTGCGGATGCGTGTCACGGTAACACTTTGTCGCCAGACCCAGGATAAATGCCGCGATCACAAAAGTAATAACGCGCTTCTCTTCCGGAGTGAGGACGAGTTTGTGTCTCAACTCCTCCCATTGCCAACGTTCGGGGAGTTTCAATATCTTTTCTGCTTCACCCGCGGACGGACGCGAACCGACGGATAATTCCCTTTGATATTTATATCGTAGTAGCGCGCCTTGGAATCGGCGGCGATCAAGTCCCGGTAAACTGACGGCGCCACTTGGAGGTAGCGATAAACGGCGCCATTCACGAATTCGATCTCAAGAATCTGCCGCCGCTTGCTGTAGCCGACCGACGCGATCACTTTTGAGGCGACCCTTTCGCGCGGGATATGTGATGTGACCGCAGTCCGAGCCGGACTGGCGGTATTATTGCCGAGCGAATTGGCGCTCAATTGCGAAGTGTAGAGGAACAGAATCGAAGCGAGAATCTTCGCGCGCATTGGGGGAACGACCGGGCATCGTTACCATGCGCCGGCGTTGCAGGTCGAGCCAAATCTGATCCTGGCGGATGAATTTCTGCGCCGGCGATACATCCATTTCTTTCGGAGACCCGATTCAGGCTAATGACATGAAAACGGCGACGATAGTTCTTCTCTGCCTGCTAATTCCCGGATTGGCCTTTGCTGGAAAAAAGGGCAAACACAAGAAGCCCAAACCGACTCCGACTCCAACCGCGACTGCCACGCCCGAGCCTACCGCCACGCCGACAGCAACTCCTACTCCCACGCCTACTCCAACTCCCACGCCGGCTCCGACACCGGTGACAGTCGGCGCTCACGGCAATGAACCGCTGATCGCGGCCGCGCCAGATGGAACTCTTTACATCAGCGCGCTACAACACATTTACACTTCCAGCGATTCCGGAGCCACCTGGGTCGAATTGCCCGGACCGATCTATGCCTCGAGTCTTAACCTGAATTCCGACAGTTCGATCTCGGTCGATCCTGGCAATCGATTATATTTCACATTCGATTATCCCTACGCCGGCACGACCGCGGTCTGCACGAGCGATGATCGCGGCGTCACCTGGAATTGTAATCCGACGGTGGTTCCAGGCGGCACGGACCGCATGTGGACACTCGCGCCGACGTTGACGGACGACTACGAAGTTACAAATGAGGGGTTGTACGAGACGGCGTTCTTGCACAGCACCGATCGAGGATCGACCTGGACGCCGACGTCGGTCGGCAGCGGATTGTTCGAACCACAATCCGGACCGTTACTACAAAGACCGGGAAGCAGCGATGTGCTTCAGGTCATCAAAATTTACGGAACGCTGCCGCAGGAAGTTCCCGAGCTGAAAGTTTACGTTTATCATCCAAACAGTACTGGTTCGATCATCTCTGATATTCGAACGACCGGCCTTCCTATGCCGCTCGCACTGCCGAGCGCAGCGTTTGGGCGGGATGGACAACTGTGGGTTGCATCGGAAGAAGCGAACCCGGCCGGTGGAAAACAAGTCGTGCTTGCGCGTTCGTCCGATGAAGGCCGAACTTGGGCGAAGCTCGCGCCCATTCCAGGGACGACGACCGGCACAGCAATTTTCAGTTGGGTCGCATCCGGCGGACCTGGTCACGTTGGTGTGATCTATTATTACACGCCCGACAGCGCCGATCCCGCTTCTATCACCAATTCCACCTGGTCGGTGATATGGGCTGAATCTTTTAATGCCGACAGCGCTGTTCCGATATGGAGGGTTACAAACGTGGAAGCGGGAATTCACACCGGGCGCATCTGTGTCGCAGCTGACTGCACGGGCGACAATCGGTTCGCGGGCGACTTCATCAATGCAATCATTGACGCGAACGACGTGGCGCACCTGACCTGGATGGTAGAAGATATGTCGACGAAGAAGACTTCAGTTCGGTACGAACGAATCCAGACAACAGCGCCGATGCCGAGGTAAAAGCAGATTAATGGCCGAGCGGGGAAGTGATTTCCGTTCCCGGCGGCGGCGTGAACTCGAATGTCGACGGCGGAATCGACGCCCGCGTTTGATTTGAATACGTGGTGACCACGCGATCGCCGTTCGGCTGCACCATGTCGGTGCGCTCCGCCACCAGATCGCTGTTCAATCGCAAATCGAACTTTTGAAAGATTCGTTTCATCGACGGCGACCGCGGAGTCAGTTGCAAAGCGTAGCCATTGTCGATCTTCGCGCCCGTGATTCGAAATGTCCTCTCCACGTTTTCCAGGTTCAGCGCGGTGTTGATGGCGGCGATGGCTGCGTCAACCGGCGAGCGTTTGCCTAATGAGTAATGCTCGACTGATTTGAAATTCGGATAGTAGATCCAAAGGTCGCGTCCGTTGCTGACCGTTACGCTCGGTGAATTGCCCGTCACTTCGCGCCGGAATTTATTGGGTGCGTGAAACCAGATTTTTCCCGAGCCCACGATCGGCTTGTTCAAGAGATGCATCGTCCTTTCTTCCTGGAAGTCGGCGCGAACGTCCGGCGACGAAGCGCGTCGCTCAGCGATTCGGGCGAGAAGACTCTTTACGTCCGCTTCCGACAACGATTGAGCGAGGACAGTCGGCGCAAGAAAAATCAAGCCGAGCAGGAGAGGGGATATTTTGTGCATACGATGTCGATCCTATGAAATGCCGGTCTTATTATTTTCGTCCCAGACTTTTGGTTTGGCCGCCGCCATCGCCGGCAAGGCAAAGAAAATTGTCGCGAGCAAGCTCCAGAAGATTCCGATCGCGCAAGCAATCCCGAGTCCGCTCAGCGAAGGATTGCGCGCCCAGCCTAACGAGCCGAATCCGCTGACCGCCGTCAATCCGGCAAGAATGACCGGTTTGATGACTCCCGCGACGTCGTGCTCCAGCTCGCGCGTTTTTTGCCAGACCAGCACAACGTAAATTCCGTAATCGACCCCGATGGCGAGGACGAGGCGGAATGAAAGCACGTTGAGCAAGTTCAGGTGAAGATTGAGCAGCTTCATGGTTGCGATCATTGCGCCAATTCCAAACGCGAGCGTAATGATTTGAATCAACCAGAGCCGCAAGTCGCGGTACAAAATGGCGAGCAGCCCGATGTCGAACAACGCCATCAGCGCGCTGATGATGAGCAGTTGCCGATGCGACCACGGCTGCAAATCGGCCAGCGCATAACTCCATCCCGAGAGAATCATTGGCACTCCGGGCACGGGCAGTTCGCGGCCTAACTCTTCGCGTTGAGCGTGACTGGTGACCGGCTCGTTCGTGGTCGCGAAACCGGTTGTGAGCAATGGCGTTTTCGCGAAATACCGATCCACCAAAAACCACCAGCTCGACGATTCCGGCAATTGTTTTCGCCAATCGGGAAGCGTTGCCTTTGGATCGACAACCGCCCGCAAGTCGTCCAGTAACCTAAACGCGGGCGCGAACGAGTCAGGGCTGAAGCCTTCGGTGCTCAATGTTTTCTCGAGAGCCTGCCGCGCCGTTGGAAGATTCACTGTTCGAAGGTGTTCGCGATTTTTTTCCATCCACATCGGAGAAAGACAAAGGGCCGCCGGCGTTGAAAAACCCTTGATTTTGCCGGCTTCCTGGAGCGCCGCCCAGTGCGCCGAAACCTTTTGCCAATCATCATGCAATTCCTGCGCATCGTGCGCGTGTACGATCGCGAGCACCGGCTCCCAGCGGGTCGGCATTTTCTCCATGATCGCTTGCAAGGCTTGTCCAGCGCGGCTGTTCTTTGGCTCGAGCGAGCGCGCACTCGCTTCGAAATGGAGCGGAGGGACCGGCGAAAACCCGATCGCGGTTAGCACCAAAAAAATTCCTCCGGAGGCGATGATCATGGGCGCGGGGCGCTGCACGCTCCAGCGGACGTATTTTTTCACGATCTCGAAGACCCAATCGTGCTGCTGCGGTGCTTGTCGTGGTCGCACGAACAAAAACAGAATCGTGCACATAAAAAGTCCCGCGAAAAAAATGCCAATCGCAATCAGCACGCCAAGCTGTGAGAAACCCATCGAGCCGCTGAGGATCAGCGCCAGAAAACCAACCGCCGTCGTCAGCGCGCCGAAGAAAACGGCGCGTCCAAGTTTCGCCACCGACGTGGCGATCGACTGCTGATATTCTTCGCCGTCAATTCGCGCCTGTTGATAGCGGCCGAAAATCAGAATCGCAAAGTCGACGCCGAGTCCGACCAGAATCGCACAGAAGCCAACCGCGACCATGCTCAGTCTCCCGAAAATCAGCAACCCGGAGGCAAGCGCGACGAGACAGGAAAGTAAAAGCGAAAACCCCATTCCGAGCAGCGGAAGCCATCGACGAAAGCCGACGAAGAAAATAATTCCGACGAGCAGAACCGAACTTCCGAGCGTTGCGACAATATCGTAACGCATGCTCAAAGAAATCTCGGCAACATAAGCCGAGCGACCCGTGACAAGAACGTCCAGCGGTCCGCCGTCCCAGCCATCGCTCGCCCGCGCGCGGAAAGCGTTTACCTGACGCATCAACCGCTGGCATTCGAACGCGCTCAGCGACGGTTGGTTGGTGACCGCGAGGAAAATGCGCATCGTGCGGTCCGGCGAAGTGAGCGGTTGCTCCTGCTCGAGCGCGTTTGCTTCCGCGAACGGCTTAAGCGCCGGCCCGATAATGCCGAGCGGATCGAACGCGAGCTCGAATTCCGGTCGCGGCGAACCCGCTTCGATTTCCTGATGTAAGCGATGCAATCGGTCGCGAATTTTCTCCGGCTGCAAGATCGACATCGCTTGCTCGAACGCCGCTGGCTCCAGATTCAGGAGCAGCGGGACCGCGATCGATTGTAAATCGCGAATGCCGTCCGGCGTTTCCATTGGCGAGCCAGCCAGCACGCGTTCGCACCACGGCTGCTTCCGCAAATTTTCTGCAAAGATTGGCGCGAATTCCTCGAGCTTGTCGATATCTTGAGGCTGACACCGCAAGGCGAATGTCAGCTCGCGCGTTTGTTCGAAGTCGCGATCGTAAATTTTCAGTCCCTCAACCGATTCAAAACCTTTCGGGAGCATGTTGATCACGTCGGAGTCGAGCTCGATCCGCATGACCAGAATGGCGAGGCAGGCGGCCGCCAGTGCGGCGACGCCAAACCAGACCAGCACGCGCCGTTGCCCCATGACGCGCGCGATCAAATCACTCATTCTCATGCCTGAGCTTCCGCAATTGCCGTCGCGATTAAAATCGGAAAAGAAAAGTTTCCGATCCCGAAACATGCCGCACCTGATGTCGATCCTGTCCGCCGCCGGACAGACTCGCCGTGGCGAGGGCGTGGATGATTTTGTCGCGCAATTGGAGCCAGCCGCGTAATTGCTGCGGCGCGCGCTCGATCGGACCCGACCAGCCACGGCCGGCGAGCGGCCCCTTGATTTCGGCAAAGGTCGCGTCCTGGCGAAGGACGAGCAACGTCAGCGCAGGCCCTTTCGAGAACGTCAGCTCGAAGTCGCTAGCTTTTGAGAGGCGCACAAACACATCACCGATCACCGTCGTCTTCGGATTGCGATAAAGAAGTTGGCCGGTGCGCGTCTGCCAATCACGTGCCGGCTCGGCGAATTGATGCGTTGAAGTTGTTGCGCAACTCGTAAGAGCCACAAGGAACAGCGCGCCGGCAATCGCCCAGGCAATTTGTGTCACGATGGAACGCCGAGCGACGTCGGCGACGTGGTCGCATCTCGTTGCGGAACCAAGGTTCGTCGCGGGACAATGCCAAAATGTTTCTGCAGCCAGACCAGAAAATAAAATACGCCCATGCGCCACCGGATCGGGAAAGAGTTGCCCACGTTGCCGCCGAGCACGGCGTTCACCGCCGGCGCAACGCCGAGTACATTTCGCGGTGAAAGAAAGACTTCCACAAATTCCTTTGTGTACCACGCGTTCACAAACCGCAGATAAATGTCCATCGCGCGATTGACCGAGCGCTCGTAACGCCGAAAAAGTTTCCTGGCTCGTTGCGGATGATCGAGAACTTCGTGCAAGACATCCGCGCATTGCTCGCCGCTAAAAACCGCCAGAAAAACGCCACTGCTGAAAATTGGATCAATGAAGCCGGCAGCGTCACCGGCAAGCAGCCAGCGATCGCCGTACAGTCTTGTGCTGCGATAAGAAAAATCGGCCGCGGTATAAACTTCCGAGACGCGCTGCGCATTCGTCATTCGTTTTGCGATGATCGGTTGCTCGGCCAGCGATTGCTCGAGAAAATCTTCCGCGCTTAATTTCGATTTCTTAAACACATCGCTGTCGAGGACGACGCCGATGCTGGTGCGCTCGGCGGTGATGGGGATCAGCCAGAACCAGCGATCAATCCCGCGAATCAAGAGCGTGAGCGTTCCGTCGATCCCTTCCGCGCGCCAGATGCCGTCGTAATGCGCGAAGATCGACAGCTTCTGGAGATGATCGTAGCTCTTCTTGATTCCGAACTTGGTGCCGAGAACTGAATTGCGGCCACTGGCGTCAATCAGATAACGGGCGCGAACATTCTCGGGCGCGCCGTTTCGCCGAATGCCAAGATCGACATGTTCGTTCGCAAACTCAGCGCGATCGACGGCCACTTCTTCGTGGACCTCAGCCCCGCTTTCGCGCGCGTGATCGAGCAAAAGTTTGTCGAAATCGGATCGGGTGACCTGGTAAGCGTGGTCGGTTTGGGAACGGAATCCGTCTTTGAAATAAAACTTCGTCCCGGGCTCTGAGCAGGCGCCGAAAATTTCGCCGCCGAATTTTTTGAGGAAACCAGCGCGCCTGAATTTCTCGTGCAATCCGAGCCGGGTGAACGCTTTCATGCTGAACGGCAGGAGCGATTCGCCGATGTGAAACCGCGGGAACTTTTCGCGCTCGAAAACAATCACGCGCCGGCCCGCTTTGGCGAGCAACGCCGCCGCGGTGCTGCCGGCCGGCCCGCCGCCAATGATCGCGACGTCGTAGATGTCGATCTTGTTCACCTGGCTATTACGTTATGGGAGAGTCGATTTCTTTTCCAGCCACAGATCAACACAGACGAAACACAGATCCGGAACGGAAATTCAGGGTTCGGAAATCTGTGCTAATCTGTGTCCATGGATTCGACTGTCGCTCACCACGACGTCTGTAGCTAAACATGTTTGCTGCTGAGATATGAAGCTGATCGACAAGTTCGTTAGTCGCGAGCTGCTCGTGAACGTGCTGTTTGCGATCGCGGTCCTGAGCCTCGTCCTGGTGGTCGGCAACATTTTCCGGAAACTGCTACCGCTGCTGGTGAATCACGATGTGCCCGTCGAGTACTTGCTCGCGTTCATCGCTTACGTTTTTCCGTTCTCGCTCATCTTCACCATCCCGTGGGGACTGTTAACTGCGATCCTCCTCGTGTTCGGTAGGCTCTCGGCCGATAACGAATTGATCGCGCTCCGCGCCAACGGCGTGAGCGTGCCACGGGTCGCCGTTTCACTCGGTGTCATTTCGCTCGTGTGCACCGCACTTTGTCTTTGGCTCACGGTGCAAGTGTCGCCCGCCACCCAAAAAAAATTGCGCAGCACCATCTTTGATCTGGCCACGCGCGATCCGATGGCGCTCTTCGGCAGCGATCAGGTGATCGACCAGTTTCCCGGGCGAAAAATTTACGTCGGCAAAAAAGAAGGCAACAAGCTCGAGAACATAACCGTGTTCGAGCTCGATCAGAGATCGATGCCGCTGCGAGTCACGTTCGCGCGCACGGGAATGCTCGAAGCCGATCTCGAGAACAAACGGATCCTGATGCATCTCTACAACGCGCGTTATCAGCAACGCGACGAAAATGACCCGACCGACCTGCGAAAAATCAAAGACGGCATCAGCATGACCGAAGGCACCTTGCCGATCAGTCTCGAGGAACTTTACGAGAAAGAGAAAAAACGGCCGAGCCGCTCCGCGATGTCGATCGAGCAGTTGCTCGATCAGTTGAAAAGCGAAAGCAAACGCGAACGGAGTGAGAGCCGCACCGAAATCAACAAACGCTTTTCATTTCCGTTCGCCTGCGTCGCGTTCGCGCTCATTGGCGTGCCGCTGGGCGTGACCGCACACCGCCGCGAGACTTCCATCGGCTTCGCCATGGGATTGATTGTCGCGGTCGCTTATTTTCTTTTCGTCATCATCGCCGACACGCTCCGCGGAAATCCGAAAGTTCACCCGGAGCTTCTGATCTGGGTCCCAAACGTCCTCTTCATCATCCTCGGCGCACTTCTGTTCCGGCGCTTAGCGCGGCAATAGCGGGACGATTCGCTGAGAAACAAAATGAAAACCTTCATTACAATTCTTGTAGGGGCGTTGTCGATTGCGATCGCGCGCGCCGAAAAACAACAGCCGGGTCCTGTCAGCTTTGGTCAGCTGCCAAAAAATTATCAAACAGCGATCCGCGGCTATTACTCAATGCCGGGCCGCTTGCTGGATCCTTATTCGGCCGTGTACCGATTTGAGTCGCCGCGCAAAGGTTGGGTTAAAGATGGTTGGGCCGTCGGCGGAAAAACTCATTACGGCTGGATTGTTCCAGTGTGGATCAACGCCAAAAACGCATTCGGCGGCTACACAGGAACGCAACTTTACTACGTGATGTTTTTTGGCGAGAACGGAAACATGGCCGATGTGACGGACATGTTTAATCTCGGTCGCGGAAAGTTCGTGCAGTAATTAAAAGAAAAGCTCACATAGCGGAACCGACTCAATCGGTTGACTTAACCCGAGGGTTGTCTCAGCGTGATGTATGTACGAGGCGTTACGAAAGAAAATTGCCAAGGGCCATCGCCAGTTTTTCGAAGTCGATTTACCTGGATTGAAAGCTCTGGCCGGTGAATTGGGCTTCGTTATCGAGAAAGATTATTCTGGTCCAACCCTGCACAAGCGCGGCGATTCTACCGGGACTTGGCGGATCACATTCAATTCTGAAGAACCGGCTAAGACGTCGGCGGCCTGAGCGATTATCATGCACTCCCGAAATCAATCCTTAGTTCGACAGTGTCGGCGACGGCAATGTGGATATCGCGGAGTTGAATCTGCCCGAGCGGGATTGATTTGAGCGGAAAAGATTTCTCAAGGGTTCGTTGAAACAGCGGCTGAAGAGTTGCGCACGCGAACGAGCCGAGTTTGCCGTCGCCTTTGCATTTAAGCTGGGAAATTTTCGCGACGAACTCGTTGCTGATGTCGAGCTGGACGTAGATGTCGATCTTGGCCCGGGTGAAAAATTTCTTGGCCCAGATCTGAATGTCAGCGGCAAGCGAGCGTCGGCTCCGCGCCCGCATCGCGAGGCGGACTCGTTCGAGCTCAATCCCGTACAAACGCGCGCGTTCTCCGGCGATTCGGCCGATTGCTTCTTCGAGATTGAGTTGCGCGGCGGAGACCACGAGTTGTCCCTCGTGCGCTTTGTGCAGGAGCAAGACCGCCTCGCCGTTGGCATCGCTCCCTTTGTGAAAAACGACGTCGCGCATTTCCATTCGTAAATCGAACCGGACGCCCCGAACGGAAATGTTCCGGCCGATGACGTTCACGGCAGCGGCTTCGAAGGCTGGCGTTGTTTCGCCTTCGACCTTCGCCAACGGAGGAGGGGAATCGAACTTTGCGCCGTCGAGATTGATCCGGATTTCGTCGACCAGGGGAAAGACGCGCGACCGAAGATCGACAATCCGCCCGGATTTCTGGGCGAACCGGTGCAGTGCCGCCTCCAGCGCCTGGGCAAGATCGTCCTTGGGCGAGGGAAAGTCTTTTCGGCCAAGCGAGATCATTGGTGAGATTTGATGTTTGACGTTTGCGGTTTGATGTCAAACGGCCTGCCGATGAGGACACCGGCAGCTACAACGTAAAATGGGTTGAAAAGCCAATTGTCTCTATTACATTTCGCGTTCCCTTATGGCAAAAACATCCTGGATTAATCGCAACGAGCGCAAGCGCGCGACGGTGAAGAAATACGCCGCGATCCGCGCCGAGCTCAAGGCGAAGAAGGATTACGCCGGTTTGACGCAGCTTCCCCGCGACGCTAGCCCGACGCGGGTGGTGAACCGTTGCGAAGTGACGGGCCGCCGCCGCGCGTTCATTCGCCGGTTCAAGGTCTCGCGGCTGACGTTTCGCGAGCTCGCCTCGCAGGGACTGATCCCTGGCGTGACGAAGTCCAGCTGGTAAATTCCAGAGGTCGCTTTTCGGGTGCGCTGCGCGCGCTCGTAAAATGAACTCTTTGTTAATGCTTCCGCTCGCAGACGCACCGGTCACGCAATGGGACCCGCCGTGGATCATCATTGGGAAACTGGCGGTGATCGCGTCGCTGGTCGGATTGAACGGATTTTTCGTCGCGTGCGAGTTCTCGATTATCAAAGTCCGCGCGAGTCAGCTCGACGAATTGGCGGAGCAGGGCGACGCGCGCGCGCGCCTCACGAAATACATTCGCTCACATCTCGAGGCTTATCTTTCTGCGACGCAACTCGGGATAACGCTCGCGAGTCTGGCTCTCGGTTGGCTCGGTGAAGAATTTCTCGCGCACCTGCTGGAACCGTTTTTTGCGCTGGCGAACATTCACTCGCACGCGCTGGTGACATCCATTTCCGTTGCGCTCGCGTTCATCGGGATCACTTTCATGCACATCGTGTTCGGCGAGCTGGCGCCGAAATATACCGCGATCGCCAATCCGCTAACGGTTTCGCTGCGTATCGTCCGGCCGCTGGGCGCATTTTATTTTCTATTCAAGCCGGCGATCTGGTTACTCCACAAATCGTCCAATCTGATTTTGCAAGGCGTGTTCCGGATGAAACCGGTTGCCGGAACTGAATTGGCGCACAGCGAAGAGGAGTTGCGTCTTATTCTAGAGCAGAGCGAGAAATCGAAAGAAGTGTCACCGCTCGGCCGCAAACTCGTGCTCAACGTGCTTGATCTCCGTGAGCGTGTGGTGCGCGATATCATGACTCCGCGCGGCGAAGTTGTTTATCTCGATCTGGAAGACGATTTCGAGACGAATTCGAAGAAGGCGATCGCTTCAAAGCACACCCGCTTTCCACTTTGTCGCGAAAATTTGGATAACACGGTCGGGCTCATTCACATCAAAGATCTGGTGACGATGATGAACGATCCGAATCCCGATTTGATGAAGATCAAACGCGAGTTGGTTCCGGTCCCCGAGATGATGCCGCTCGAAAAATTGCTCAGTCTTTTTCTAAGCAAACACGCGCACCTCGCCATCGTGGTCGACGAATTCGGCGGCACGGTTGGAATGGTGACGCTCGAAGACGTGCTCGAGGAATTGGTCGGCGACATCCAGGACGAATTCGATACCGAGAAGGCGGAGTTCCAAGAAATCAGCGCCAACGAATTTACGGTGGACGGCACGCTCGGACTTTATGAGCTGAACGATCTCGCCAAACTCGAATTGGAAAATCCGGACGTGAGCACGATCGGCGGATACGTGACCCATCTGCTCGGTCACCTGCCGAAACAAGGCGAGCAAGTAAAGATCGACAACTACTGCGTGACAGTGACCCAGGCAGATAGCCGTCGCGTGCGCCAATTGAATTTTAAAAAGCTGAAGGAGCCGCAAACAACCGCAGCGCTAACCTGACCGGACGCCGCGCTGTAGAATCTATGGTGGCAGCCGTCCCGGCTGCAATATTTTGTTCGCAGGCGAGACGCCTGCCTCCACAGTTTAGACTTGCGCAACATGCAGCTCGTCATCGAAACAGAAATCACTTGTCCACACTGCGGCGAAGTTTTTCCGTTGCGGATCGACACGTCGGAACCCGAGCAATCGCTGATCGAAGATTGCAGCGTTTGCTGCCGGCCGATCAATCTGACGGTTCGTTGTCAGCCGGGCATACTCGTCGATCTTGTCTGCGGCGAATGAAACGCTAACTTGCGGCCGATGCATAATCAGATTTCGAGCGGAAGCGGATGGCGAGTCGATCGCACATCGCCGAGCTTGCCGGAATCGCATCGGACGATTCTGATCGCGCCGGGCGCGGGTTTTTGGAGAAAGCTTCTCGCATTCTCCGGTCCCGGCTATCTGGTCGCGGTCGGTTACATGGATCCGGGGAATTGGGCGACGGATTTGGCCGGCGGATCGGGATTCGGCTACACCCTTCTCAGCATCATTCTGCTTTCGAATCTGATGGCGATCCTGTTGCAAGCGCTTTGCGCGCGGCTCGGCATCGCGACACAGCGCGATCTGGCCCAGGCTTGCCACGATCATTACTCGAAGCCGATTTCGCTGGCGCTCTGGATAATTTGCGAGCTGGCCATCTGCGCCTGCGACTTGGCCGAAGTGATCGGATCAGCCATCGCCTTGAATTTGCTTTTTGGAATTCCGATCGTCATCGGTGTTTGCATCACGGCGCTCGACGTGTTGGCCGTGCTCTATTTGCAAAACAAAGGCTTCCGTTACATCGAAGCACTCGTTGTTGTCCTGATCCTGACTATCGGCGGCTGTTTCCTTTTCGAGGTCATTTTCTCGAAACCGGAACTTCAGGCCGTCCTGAGCGGGTTTGTTCCGCATTCTGAGATCGTGAGCAATCGCGACATGCTCTACATCGCCATCGGCATTCTGGGCGCGACGGTCATGCCGCATAATCTTTATCTCCACTCCTCGGTGGTGCAGACGCGCAATTACGAACAATCGTCGGCCGGCAAAGGTGAGGCGATCAAGTTCGCCACCATCGATTCGAGCGTGGCACTCATGTTCGCCTTGTTCATTAACGCTGCAATTCTGATTGTGGCCGCGGCGACCTTTCACAAACATGGCCAGCACGACGTCGCCGAGATCCAGGACGCTTACAAACTACTTTCCCCGACGCTGGGCGTTCCGATCGCGAGCGCTCTTTTCGCCTTTGCCCTTCTTGCCTCCGGACAAAACTCAACCTTGACCGGAACGCTGGCCGGCCAAATCGTGATGGAGGGCTTTCTCAACATCCGGTTGCGACCATGGTTGCGGCGTTTGATTACACGACTGATTGCCATCGTCCCCGCCGTTTTCACCGCCGCTCTTTTCGGAACAAGCGGCACGGCGAAGTTGCTTTTGTTGAGCCAGGTCATCCTCAGTCTGCAGCTTTCGTTCGCAGTGATCCCGCTCGTCTTGTTCACGAGCGATCGCCGCAAAATGGGCGAGTTCGCATCCCCGCGCTGGTTGCAAATGTTGGCGTGGGTCACGACTGCGATCATTGTTTTGCTAAACGCTAAATATCTATCGGACTGGGTTGGCATCAGCGCGTGGATTGGGCGCACGTTCTAATTATGTATCGCAAAATTCTCGTCGCTCTCGAAAATAGCCGCGCGGATGAAACTCTCCTCCCGCACATCGCCGAGCTCGCGAGTTTGCATCACTCAGAATTATTGCTCGTCCACGTGGCCGACGGCTATGTCGCCAGAAATTACGACCAGTTAAATCTGGCTGAGTCGCAGGAGATGAAAGACGACCGCGCTTATCTGGATAGTTCCGCCGAGACGTTGCGAAAGCGGGGTTTGACCGTGGACATTTTTCTGGCGCTGGGCGATCCGGCCCAGGGAATTGTGAAAGCGGCCGAAGATCGACAATGCGATTTGATCGCGATGACCGCGCACGGGCATCGTTTGTTAGGCGATCTCCTTTACGGGAGCACGATCAACGAAGTGCGGCACAAGGCGCAGGTGCCGGTGTTGCTGGTGCGTGCGGGCAAGTAAAACTGCGTGCGCTTGGTTAGGAGCGCGTTTAAAAAGAGGACGTGAAGGTCCTCTTTCTTACCAACGAATATCCGCCGCACATTTACGGCGGCGCCGGCGTCCACGTTGGTTATCTCTCGCGTGAGCTGGCGAAAACGGTCGATGTCGATGTTCGCTGTTTCGGCGATCAAAATTTCAAGGAGGGCCGGCTCAAAGTCACTGGCTTCGAGTTGGACACGAGCGGCTTCACTTGTCCGAAGCCGTTGCAGTCAGTTTTCGGCGCGCTTCGCCGCTGCATCGATTTCAACACCAACAACATCGATGCCGATCTGGTTCATTGCCACACCTGGTACAGCCATTTCGGCGGCATCGTCGCCAAACTGAATTACGGAATCCCGCTGGTTGTCACGACGCATTCACTCGAGCCATTGCGCCCGTGGAAGCGCGAACAACTTGCGGGCGGCTACGATTTCTCGCTCTGGGTCGAGAAAATTGCGCTCGAAATGGCGGACGCGATCATCGCCGTCTCCGCCGAAACCAAACGCGACATCGAGCGACTGTTCGATGTCGATCCAGCGCGGGTGCACGTGATTCACAACGGGATTGATCTCGACGAATACCGGCGAGTCGAAGCCACCGATGCACTCGTGCGCGACGGAATCGATCCAAAAAAACCGTATCTGCTTTTCGTCGGACGAATCACGCGGCAAAAGGGAATCATTCATCTGGTTCGGGCGATTCCATTCATGGATCCCGATTTTCAAATCGTTCTTTGCGCCGGCGCGCCGGATACGCCCGAGATCGCCAAGGAAATGAAAGACGCCCTGACGGCCGCGCAAAAAAAGCGGGGAGATATTTTTTGGATCGAGGAGATGCTCGATCGCCCGGCTGTGATCGAGCTCTACTCGCACGCGGCAGTATTTTGTTGCCCGTCGATTTACGAACCGTTTGGGATCATCAATCTCGAAGCGATGGCGTGCGAAACCGCCGTCGTGGCGAGTGCGGTCGGCGGAATCAAGGAAGTGGTGGTCGACGGCGAGACCGGTTTCCTCGTTCCGGTCGATTTCGTGGAAGAAACGTTCAAGTTGGCGAACCCGGAAAAATTCTCACGCGATCTCGCCGACCGGATCAATCAACTGATGAAAGATCGACAGTTGCGCGAGAAATTCGCTAAAGCCGGCCGGAAACGCGTTGAGGAAAAGTTTAGCTGGAGCACGATCGCCGAGAAGACAAAATCGCTGTATCAGACGCTGCTTACTTAGCTTACTTACCTAGCTAGTTGTTTTGGTTATCGATGCGGCCGCAGATTCTCTGATATAAGAACGAAGTGAACGTTCTTCGATGGATCGCTGTCTTGCGAGGCGCTATCGCCGCTTTCGCTCTCGCGCAGGTTGTACTATTAATCGCGTCGCTGTTCATGTGGCTGCCGGATTTTCTATGGCAATTTTGGGGAGCCGTAGTTTGTCCAGTCGCTGCGTTAAACGCTGCGATTGTAATCGCCCCAAGACATAAATTCGCCGTAGCTCTCACCATCACGACGCTTCTTACAGGAACGATGTTCATAGTGGTGTTCTTGGTTCTGATTGGGTGGTACACGCCCAGCTACGTGAACAAATGGTGGTTTCTCGCGACGTGCATCGCCGGAATTGTAGCGCCCATCTGGACATGTATTTCGCTTCACCATGAAGATCCGGAAGGCTTACTGGAACAATAGCTGCGCAGACTTCTTCGAATTATCTCGTCTACATCCGCGGGGTGAGTTCCCGCAGCCCCGCAATCCAACTTCGGGCACAAAATTTGCGGTAAGTATCGCGCATGAGATATCAAACCTGCTGGATTAGAGATGAGGCGTCACCACACTTCGATGACTGCGTAATTGTTCACTCGCAAGAGATTGGACAAGCAGACATTCTTAAAGCTCACGAGCACTTAAGTCGCGAAAACAATCCGAACGTAATCAGCGATGATGCGATGGTGTTCATTGTTTTTTTGGATCCCAAATTGGACACGCCGGAGAACCGATTGGGGCTGAAGCGCGAAAGTTTTCGGCGATGGGAGCGTGCTCGTTAGACGAGCGCAATCTAATGGGACGCGACAGCGCGCGTCCCTCCAGCCGGAATTGTAAATTTCTCGATTAGCTGTTTGATTTCGTGAACGAAGCTTGCCGCGGCGGCGCCGTTCAGGACACGGTGATCGAACGTGAGCGAGAGGGTGATCACTTCCGCAGTTTCGTTTTTCTTTCCATTCGGAATGAGCTCGCGGTGGGCGGTGCCGACAAACAGGGTGCCGACTGACGGCGGAACAACAATCGGCGCTCCCGCTTTAACGCCAAAGGCGCCCAGACTGGTGATGACAACCGGCGCATTCATCGCGTCAACCCGGCCACTCCGAGTCGCCGCGAGCGTTTCGTCGTAAGTTTTCACAAACTCCGGCCAGCTCTTTTTGTTCGCATCGACAATCACCGCGGTCGCGAGCCGATCGTTTTCGAGCGCGACCGCGACACCGAGATCGAAGTTTTCATTTTCAACAATGCTTTCGTCTTCAAGAATCAGACGTCGAAACGGCGCGTGTTTTTCCATCGCTCGCACGACAGTCCACGCGATCATCACAGAAGGTGAGGGGGCGTTCTTGCCATTTTTCTTTTTCGCGGCGTCGCGCGCTTTGCGGATCACTTCCCAACGCGCGTCGATTTGAAGGTTTGCGGGAATGACGCGCGAAAGTTTGCGCGTAATAGTTGGCGAAAGCGCGGGCTCAATCGTCCGGGAATGAGTCGATGTCGATCTTGCCGAGGCAACTTCGCGCACTGGTTCTGGTTTCGGTTTGGATGGCTTCGCCGCAGTTGTAACGCCGTCAGTCAAAATCGTTCCGAGCTCTTGGCCGATGTCGACGGTGTCCCCGACCTTCGTTTTCCATTCGCCCATTTTCCCGGCGAACGATGATTGAATCGGATAAACGGCCTTGTCGGTCTCGACTTCGCAGAGATCGTCATCGAGCGCGATCGGATCGCCCGGATTTTTCAAAAGCGAAACGATTTTGGCGTTGCGAATGCCTTCACCCATGATCGGGACAGTGATTGGCTGCGTGTGCTGATTGGCCATGTCGGCAGTTGTAGAGGCGCTTGTCCCAAGCGCCTGTTTACTCGATTCGGCGTTTGACACAAACGCCGCTACAACTTTTTCGCGTTGTTGCTTCGTTGAAACCGAACGTCTGATCGCGGTAACGATTCGATCGACATCCGGGAGCGCGGCGTATTCGTAAATCGGATTGTAACCGATCATGACGTTGGCTTTGCTGACGAGAATCGGCGGACTGACCATTTCGCTCCAAAGATCGGCCTGCGCGGTGATGTGCGAGATGATCATCTGACCGACGCTGCAATTTTCAGTGTCCTCCTGCACCACAACGAGCCGTCCGGTTTTGTGAACAGAAGCTGCGATCGCGTCTTTGTCCCACGGCACAATGGAGCGAAGATCGAACAACTCGACGCTGACCTCGTTGTCGATCTTCGCCAGCGCTTCGAGCGATTTCTCAATCGTGTTGCCCCACGCGACCAATGTCACATCCGATCCGTCACGGAATTTGCGGGCCTGACCGAACGGCACAGCACGAACCGGTTCTTTGGATTCGCGTTCCGCCCAAAACATGTGTTTGGGAATTAGAAACAGAACCGGATCCTCGCCGTGCATCGCCGTCCAAAGCAGACCGGCGGCGTCTTCCGGAGTGCTCGGGATTACGACTGCCAGTCCCGGATAATGCGCGAACACGGATTCGTTCGCCTGGCTGTGCCACAAACTTCCGCCGGGCAGATACGCTCCGTAGGGCGCGTAAATCACCGCGGGACATTTCCAATTGCCGAACGAGCGCCAGCGCAAATTCGCGATGTTGGTGACGAGCTGGTTGAAGCCCGGATAAATGAAATCGATGAATTGCAGCTCGAAGACGGGACGTTTCCCGTAGGCGGCCAGGCCGCAGGCCACACCAAGAATGGTTGATTCCGCCAGCGGCGAATTGAAAACTTGCTTCGGAAATTCGGTCGAAAGTTTTTGGGTGA
>DASQBB010000073.1:0-10578 GCA_035635435.1 Chthoniobacterales bacterium
AGAGAATTACTTGCTGCGTCGCCGCATCGTAGGCCATCTGCGCTCCGCTGCGATCGTTTGGCTCCGCATCTGGGTGGACTGTCCAGCCGTTGACATCCAGTAGCCAAGTTTGCTTTTCAAAGACAATGAATCCAGCGCCGATATCCTTCAGGTAGTCAGGAATAATAAAACTGTCGCCACCGACAAAGACTGCTTTGCCCAAGGCATCATCATATACGAATCCAACATAGTAGCTGCGCAGCGGTTGAGTCGAAGTTGTTTGCTCGCTCCAATTACTTCCGTCCCAAGTCCAAGCATCTTGGCGAAAGGCGTCCTTATAGAGCGGCTCTTGATCTGAGTAACCGCCGAAGAGAATAATCCGTTGCCGCGCGGTGTCCCACACCATTCCGCCTCCTTCACGTGGCTCTGGCTTGTTCGCAGGCGATTGCTGCGTCCAACTCGATCCATCAAAAGTCCAAGTGTCGTCAGCGTCCGGCACAGTGACGAAGAAGTTGGTCGACTGCGGCAATGCGCCGCTGAAAAGGACGATGTTCTTGTGTAACGCGTCGTATGCAAATTGTGCCGCATAGCGCGGCCCTGGAGCCGCATTGGCATCAATCAACGACCAGCTCGTACCATTCCACGACCAGAGATCTCCGCCGGCACTGACACATGACTCAATCAGGCATCCGCCATAAAGAAGAACCTGTCCGCTGTCCGAGTTATATGTCATCGCCGAAAGATATCGTGGCAAGGGCGACAAGGCCGGCGATTCCTGACTCCAGTTACTCCCATCCCATGTCCAGGTATCATTCGCCGCGACTGTCGCCGTACAATCGGCATCCGTGCACGCGATCCCACCGAAGAGAACTACCTTCCGATTCTTCGTATCATAAGTAGCGCTGCCCAGATAGCGTGCTGGCGGCGAGGTCATCGGGTGCTGTTGCTGCCAGTTAGTTCCATCGAAGGTCCACGTATCGCTGACCGGAAAACAACCCGCGCCCTGACAGATCTGGCCGCCGAACAGAACTACTACACTATGGGCACTATCGTAGGCGATTTGTGTACCTGTGCGCCGTATCGGTTCATGTCGCGAGTGCAATGTCCAGTTAGCATCTGTGATCGACGCCGATGCGCTTGCAGCACGAAGATTGCTCAGCGTTGACGGTTGTGGTGGCGGCGCCGCACCGGTGCTAACCGGCGCCACGCACACGCCCGCACCAACACGAAGCAAACCTATTGGGCAATCGGCTGCCGCGGTATGCAGAATTGTTGTCGGCAACAACGGTCCCAAAGAGGTGGCTGGAGTAGCTGCCGTGGGCAGTGAGGTCGTAGGCGCGGCAAAGCTGAGCATCGCCAGCGCAACCGCGGTTGAGCAGAGACTTATTGCAACAAGGAGCCGTGGACTGCACATGCCCGATCTCGAACTTCCCTTCATGAGTATCTCCTCTTTGTCTCTTGCTACGTCGCTACATATGATCCCGGTTGTTTAGTTTGCATTAATCCATAATCGTCACAGTCGCTGATGGCGCGTTGCTCTTCTTTTTCTTCTTCCCGTTCGAAGGGAAGTCGTAGCCAGAACCCGGCTGCAGCGTCATCGTCGCTTTTTCTTTCTTCTCCTTCACGTTATCGACTAGCGCAGTGAGAGTCGCGCTCCCGGACGTCTGGCCCGCCGGGATTGTAATCTGACCCGGTGTGCCACTAACGGTGTAATCACTTCCCACCATCGCTTTACCGCTCATGGAGTAATTGACGGTGGTATCCTGCGCGACCGGCGATGAAGCCGCGACCGTAAAGGTCGCACTTTCTCCCTCATGAATTGAGGTTGGAGACACTGAAACAGTTACCGTTGGAGTTGCTGCCGGCGTTGGCGTGGGTGTAACCGTCGGTGTTGGGGTAGGTGTCGGAGTTGGCGTCGGTGTCGCAGTTGGAGTCGGGCTAGGAGTTGGTGTTGCCGTCGGGGTGGGAGTAACTGTTGGGCTAGGCGTAACGGTGGGAGTAGGCGTTGGCGTAGCGGTCGCTGTTGCAGTAGGAGTCGGAGTTACGGTAGGCGTAGACGTTGGAGTAGCCGTCGCCGTCGGCGTTGGCGTTGGAGTAGCACTGGGTGTGACGGTGGTGTTTCGCAGGACTGACGCTGCCGCTTCAAACAGATGTGTGACAACAATGTCGGGCTTTCCGTTACCGGTTAGATCGCCAGCCGTGATGAAGGCTGGATAGTTCCAGACTGCCCAGCCAAATGGCCGGAGGACATCGTCGGTCTTTTGCACCGTCGGGACGAAGGTACCGTCGCCATTGCCGAGTAGCAGCGCGACGCTGTAGTCGTTAATTGCGCTGACGGCCAAATCGAGCTTGCTGTCGCCATTGAAATCTGCGGCCACCATACCCTCGGCGCCAGCGCCAGCCTGATAGAGGCCAGATTGCACGAACGTTCCATCACCTTTGCCCTGAAGAATCATGACTTGGCCGAGACCGAAGTGGGCGACGGCGAGATCGATTTCGCCGCGGCCAAAGTCGGCCGCAACCATGGCGTCTCCGCCATCCTGGTTCCACAATTTCTGGGTAGCAGCGGGTTGGAATGTACCGTCGCCATTGCCTAAAAGGATCGACAGCTGCGTATGTTTGCCTGCGTCGTCGGAAGCAAAGAAGTAACCAGAGTCCACGACCGCGAGATCGATCTTGCCGTCGTGATTGAAGTCTTGGGCTACAACACCCGACGGATAGGTGCCGACCGAATAACTAACCGGACTCGCGAAGCTAATCGTACCGGGCGTGCTTTGGTTGATGATGATCGAGACGTTGTTATCGACGAGATCGGTGACCGCGATGTCGAGTTTTTTGTCGCCATTGAAATCTCCAAGCGTGAGCGAAGTTGGATTTGTTCCGACTGAAATTGTCATGGTCGCTTGAAACGTGCGATCGCCATTGCCTTTTAAGATCGACAACGTGTTACTAAACGCATTCACGACCACGAGGTCTTTCTTGCCGTCGCCAGTTAGGTCAGCAGCTTGCACCGCAATCGGGCGGCCGCCGACATAGAACTGCCGTTCGGTCTGGAAACTTCCGTCGCCGTTGCCGGCGAGGACTGAAATCGTGCCGTGGGTATCAACCTGCTGCTTGCTGAAATCAATCGTCGGGAGCGGAGGCAATTGACCATTCGCGAGCGGCTCAATCGGAACGCCCCAGTCGGTAACAACGAGATCGAGCTTGCCGTTGCCGGTGAGGTCGGCCAGCGTCAGGCCGACTGCATTGGTTGTCGTTGCCTGATTAAACGGCGCTCTAACAGAGAAGAGTGGCGGCGGCTCGCCAAAATCGGCGTTGCCGTTGTTCAAGAGGACCGTGAGATACTTTTGAATACCAAACGTTGCCGTCCCGATAACGATGTCTTGTGAGCCGTCCCCGTTAACGTCGGCGATGACGAGTCCTTCATCGTCATCCTGCGGCAACGGATAAATCGTTGGCGATTGGAAAGTCCCATCCCCATTCCCACGCAAAATGGCCAGCGTTGCGCCATAGCCCGTACCGGCTACAAGGTCGAGATTTCCGTTATGGCTAAGGCGAGCGGTCTGGATTTTCCCGAGGCCATTGCCACCCTGGTGCTGGTTAATCAGGTAGCTTGCGGTCGGAACAAACGTGCCGGTGCCAGTGCCGAGGAGCACCTCCACTCGCGCGCCGTCCGCGTCAGCCGCGATGTCGAGGTTTCCGTCGCCATTGAAATCGCCAATGGTGAATGAATTGAGCCCACCCACCAGCGGCTCGAAAATTGTGTTCGGCGGTGACCAGATGGCGTAGGCAGGCAGAAAAGTGCCGTCGCCGTTGCCAAGCGATACGTAGAGTGTCTCGGGTAGTCCAGTCCGAGTTACGAGGTCGAGCTTGCCGTCATTGTTAAGGTCTGCTACGGCGATTTCGTAGTTATTATCGCCGGGCGATTGAGCAAAGAGTGGCGTCTGAAAACTGCCGTCGCCATTTCCGAGCAGTACCGCAATCGAATCGTAGAAACCTGTCGACGAAATCTGTGACAAACCGACAAACAACGCGACCGCCACGTCCGCTTTCCCGTCCCCATTGAAATCTCCCACTGAGACGCTCGTCGGAGAAACGGGAGTGAAGGTGGCGATGGTTTTCGCGTCTTGAAAGGTCCCATCTCCATTGCCGAGCAGCACCGAAACGTCATTAAGATCGACAACGATAAGATCTTCAGGCGCCTTCGGTCCGCGAAGCCGCGCAACCACAACTTGGTTCGGACAATGGCCGGCGCTGACGTAAAGTGGTTTCTGAAATGTGCCGTCGCCGTTACCAAGATAAACCGCTATGTGGTCCGGCGGAATGCTCGGACCGCTTGCGCAGTTGAATCCCGCGACGGCAAAATCCATTTTGCCGTCCCCATTAAAATCGCCTTTGGCCATTGACCACAAACCGGTTTGGCCAACTTCGCTCCCGGCCACGGAATAAATCGGTGGAGCGGCAAAACTCGCGGGCGGCGGCGCATTCTGTGAAGTCTGCGAGGAAGATAACGACGCAAGCAGCGCGCAAACTAGGGCTAAACTGAAGTGTCCGGCAAAACGAATCAGACGTGACCCACGTGAATTCATTACTTTTCCCTCGAAAAAAGTTTGTAGTCTGAATCGAGAGACGGCTGCGTTCCGGACGTGCCTTGAAAAATAAAGTTGGTAAACCAAACGAAGCGTTGATTTTAATTTTCTCGCCTGCCTAGTATTGGCCCTTCTTTTCGAGCGGGGTGCGACCCGAACGAAATAAATCGCGGTTCACGCCGCGGATGAATTTCGATAAACTATCCGGTTAGATTTCTCAGCCGTGCAACAGAACGAAGATTACGTCCTCAAAGTTCTGCAAGACGTGGGACTGGTTTCACGCAAGCAGATCGATGCAACGCGCACTCGATTGGATGGCCAGAACAATGTTGTCGATCTTCTAATTAAGGACGGAATCGTGAGCGAATCCGATGTCTCGCGTTCGCTCGCCGCGCAAGCGCACATGGACTGGATCGATTTGTCCTCGATGGTGATTCCTCCGGCTATCATCAAACAGATCCGCGTCGAAGACGCCCGGCGCTTCAAAGTGATCCCGGTCGCATTTGGCGAAACAGGTCTCGTCGTCGCGGTAAGCGATCCGCTCGATATCGACACCATCGATAGCCTCGGTTTTTTGCTCCAACGCGAACTCGAATTGGTTTGCACCAGCCCGGAAAAAATCCGCGAGGCGCTAATCAAATATTACGGCACGGCTGATGAAGCTGCGGACGTTCTCAAAGAAAAACTCGGCGAAGATGTCGATCTTGGTCTCGAGATCGGCGATGGCTCCGCCGTCGCTGAAGTCGACGAAGCCGACGCGCCAATCATCCGGATGGTATCGATGTTGATCATCGAAGCGCATCGTGCTGGCGCGAGTGATATTCACCTCGAGCCCCTCGATAAAAAATTCCGTGTCCGATTTCGAATCGACGGCGTCTTGCAGGAAATGCAGGCGCCCCCGAAACGTTTGCAATCCGCCATCGTTAGCCGGCTAAAAATCATGACCGGCTCGATGAGCATCGCCGAAAAGCGATTGCCCCAGGACGGCCGCATTCAAGTGAAGATCAAAAAGAAGCCGATCGACCTGCGCGTTTCGACCATTCCCACCAACCATGGTGAGAGCGTTGTCATGCGCGTCCTCGACAAATCGAGTCTCGTGCTGGGACTGCCCGAGCTTGGTTTTTTCAGCGATGACCAGGAAACATTCGAACGTCTCATTCAATTACCGGACGGAATTCTTCTCGTCACCGGTCCGACTGGTTCGGGCAAAACGAGCACGCTCTACGCCTGCCTCAATTACATCAACAAACCCGACCGCAAAATCATCACCGTCGAGGAGCCGATCGAATATCAGATGACCGGCATCAACCAGGTCCCGGTGAATCCGGAAATCGGGATGACGTTTCCGGCCGCGTTGCGCTCGATTCTGCGGCAGGCGCCGAATGTCATCATGATCGGAGAGATTCGCGACCTCGAAACGGCCAGCATCGCCACGAATGCTTCCCTCACAGGGCATCTTGTTTTCAGTACGCTCCACACTAACGACGCGCCATCCGCCATCGCGCGCTTGATCGACATCGGTGTCCAACCATTTCTCGTCGCCTCATCGCTGCGTGCGATCATGGCGCAACGACTCGTCCGGCGAATCTGCCCAAACTGCCGGCAACCTGCTGAATTGAGCGAGAGTGAAATGCGCGCTTTGCAAATCGAACCCGGTCAATTGCGCGACGCGCAAGTGATGCAAGGCAAAGGCTGCGAGCAATGTCGCGGCACTGGTTACAAAGGTCGCATGGGCATCTTCGAGATTTTCGTGCTCGACGACGAAGTCCGTCACCTGATCAACAAACGGAGCGCGACCCTGTCGCTTCGCCAGCGTGCGCGCGAGCTCGGCATGCGCACACTTCGCGAAGACGGAGTGCGCAAAGTCCTCGCCGGTCTGACCAGCGCTGAAGAAGTGATTTCAATTACGATCGGAGACCTCAGTTGAGATGAACGAGAAACAAGTCGCCGAGCTGTTCATCGAGCAAAACGTGCTTCAGCCCTCGCAAGCCGAGGACGTTTTGAACGAAGCGAACTTGAACGGCAAAACGATCGTGCAAGCGATGGTGGACGGCGGTTTCGTTGACGAAAGCGGCTTCTATCACACGATCGCCGAAGCACTCGGCGCTGAATATGTCGATCTTAGCGAAAAGGAAATCGCGCCGGCGATTTTGAAATTGATTCCGAGCGGACTGGCGCGCTTGCACCGCGCGCTGCCGATCGGCCTCAGCGGAAATACATTGCGCGTCGCGCTCGCGGACCCGCTCGATCCGCGCGCGGCCGAAGATCTTCGCTTCGCCCTCGGCAAAGATGTCGATGTTGTCGTCGCACCGACCGAGCAAATCGATAATCGGATCAAGGAACATTACGGCGCCGATACCACGAGCATGGAGGAAGTGCTCAAGCAACTCGGCGAAGCCGGCGAAATGTTGCAAATCCGCGGCGACGAAACCGCCGCGGCCGTTGAAGCAGAAGCGAATGCGACGCCCATCATTCGCTTTGTCGATTTAATTTTGTATCAAGCGATCCAGGACCGCGCGAGCGACATTCATTTCGAGCCGTTCGAGAACGAATTCAAAATCCGCTACCGCGTGGACGGCGCGCTTTACGAAATGTCGCCGCCGCCGCGGCATCTCGCGCTCCCGGTGATTTCGCGCGTCAAAGTGATGGCGAACATGAATATCGCCGAGCGGCGATTGCCGCAGGACGGGCGCATTCAAAAAAATATCGCCGGCCGCCATGTCGATCTTCGCGTTTCGACATTACCGACGCAATTTGGCGAGAGCGTGGTTCTGCGCGTGCTCGATCGCTCAACCGTGAATCTCGATCTCGAGATGCTCGGCCTGCCCGAATACGTGCACAATTACATTCTCGAAATCATCAATCGCCCAAATGGAATTTTCATCGCCACCGGGCCAACCGGTTCCGGTAAAACGACGACGCTTTATTCCTGCTTGCGCAAAATCAACACGATCGATTCCAAATTGCTAACCGCGGAAGAGCCGGTCGAGTATGATTTGGAAGGAATCGTTCAGGTGCCGGTCAACGAAGCGATCGGTCTCAGCTTTGCACGGGTGCTGCGCGCGTTTCTGCGCCAGGACCCGGACCGGATCATGATCGGCGAGACGCGCGACCTGGAAACGGCGCAGATTGCCATTCAAGCTTCTCTCACCGGCCATCTCGTTTTCACTACCCTCCACACTAACGACGCGCCCGGCGCCATCACTCGTTTGATCGACATGGGCGTGGAACCGTTTTTGATTTCAGCCACGCTCGAGGCCGTGCTCGGTCAGCGATTGCTCCGCAGTATTTGCCCGGACTGCCGCGCGCCCTACAAGCCTAACGAATCAGTGCTCGCGCAACTCGAGCTATCCAAACGCGACATCGGCGATCGCAAATTCTTTTACGGCAAAGGCTGCGACGCGTGTAACAACACCGGCTACAAAGGCCGCAAAGGAATTTATGAGCTGATGAAAATCACCGATCCGCTCCGCGAGTTGATCAATGAGCGCGCGCCGACTGTTGTTCTCAAACAAAAAGCGATCGAACTCGGGATGGTGACGCTGCGACGAGATGGACTGCGCAGCATTTTCGCCGGCGACACGACGATCGAGGAGGTATTGAAATACACATGAGCGTTCGCCTAACATCGACATCCGCATGCCGCGTTTCACTTACGTAGCCCTCGACTCGCGCGGACAGGAATCGACCGGACTGGTCGAGGCCGCTTCGACCAACGAAGCGATCGGTCAGTTGCGTCAGGCCGGATTTTTTCCAACCAACGTTTACGAGGAAGGCAAAGGCGCCGGGCGCGATGGCAAAGCCGCCAAACGCGCGGCCAAAGCAGCGCGCGTTACCCAACCGCGCGAAAAACGCAAAGGCATCGTTCTTTTTCAGCGCAAAAAAGTTAAGCCGAAGATCCTCATGATTTTCACCCGGCAACTCGCAACGCTGATCGATTCCGGCTTGCCGCTCTTGCGCAGTCTCAATGTTCTCGCCAAACAGGAGCGCGATCCGGTTTTAAAAAACACAATCAACAAATTGGCCGACTCAGTCCAGGGCGGCAGCACGTTTTCGGAAGGTCTCGCGCAATATCCGCTCATCTTTAACGATCTTTACGTCAACATGGTGAAAGCCGGCGAAGTCGGCGGCGTGCTCGAACTCGTTCTAACCCGACTGGCGGAGTTTCAGGAAAAAGCGGCCAAGATTAGAAACAAAGTCGCCGCGGCGATGGTCTATCCGCTCATCGTCATGACCATGGCGGTAACGATCATGGGATTTTTGCTCGTCTTCATCGTGCCGAAATTCGAAGCCATCTTTCACGACATGCTCGGCGACAGACCCCTGCCCGTTATCACGACGTTCGTCATTACTGTCAGCAGATTTGTGCAAGGCCACTGGCTCGTCATCCTCGCGCTGATCTTCGCCGCAGGTGCCGGTTATAAATTTGCCAACCGAACTCCGCGCGGGAAATCGACAATCGACGGCGTTAAACTTCGTTTCCCTCTTTTTGGCGATATCATTCGCAAAACCGCGATCTCGCGTTTCGCCCGCACGCTCGGAACACTCGTCACCAGCGGTGTGCCGATCTTGCAAGCGCTCAATATTACGCGCGAAACCGCCGGCAACATGGTGATCGCGCGTGCGATTGGCCAGGTCCACGAGAGCGTGAAGGAAGGCGAATCCATCGTGCAACCGCTCGAGGCGAGCGCCGCATTTCCGCCGATGGTGGTTAGCATGATCGATGTCGGCGAAGAAACCGGCCAGCTCCCCGAGATGCTTTTGAAGATCGCCGATGTTTACGATGACGAAGTCGACAACTCAGTCGCAGCCATGACCGCGGCGCTCGAACCAATCATGATTGTGTTTCTCGCGCTCGTCGTAGGCACGATCGTGATCGCGCTGTTCTTGCCGCTCATCAGCATCATTCAAGGCTTGCAACAGCAAACGTGACCCGCCTCCGGCGGGAATGACGAAGCTCGAATGTCGAATCTCGAAGGAATAACGAATAACGAAACTCGAATCCCGGCAATCATCTTTCGCCGTTCGTCATTCGTCATTCGGATTTCGTCATTTCGAAGCGGAGCTTCGTTCACCATCATCGAACTGCTCGTTGTCATCGCCATCATCATCATTTTGGGCAGCTTGATTCTGAGCACAGTCGGTTACGTCCAGAAAAAAGGGGCGCGCTCACGCGCCGAAGCCGAAATTGCCGCCATGTCGGCCGCGCTCGAAAGTTACAAAGCCGACAATGGAATTTATCCGCGCGACACTGCAACAACCGATGCCGTTGATGCGCGAGCCGCTATTGATTTTTCCAAGTATCAAACAGCTTCCCAGTATTTGTATGGCCAACTTGCTGCGGACGCTGACTTCGACGGCGTGCCAGATACAAGTTCCAAGTCATACATGCAGTTTAAGCCAAACCAGCTTGGGAAAGATGCTAACGGCAAGCTCTATCTGCGCGATCCGTTCGGAAACAGCTACGGTTACTCAACTGCTTATCAGAGCAACGCGTCGACGGGCTATAATCCGACGTACGACCTTTGGAGTACCGCAGGAGCAACAAGCGGGACCAATCAAGCGCAGTGGATAAAAAACTGGTAGCGCGAAAACCTACTGCGCGTTGGTATTGATCGTGACCTCGACGCGCCGGTTCGAGCGTTCGCGCTCAATCTCAGCATCGAATTCCGCCTGAGACGCGCTGGGAGCGACCGGGCGCGGCGGGACCACAAATTTTGTCGATCCGCGACCACGGGCATCAATTTGCGAAGGATTAATTCCGAGAGCTTCCACTAAATACTGCTTCATGTGGTCGGCGCGGCGCTGGCTCAGATCGAGATTGTATTCATAGGTGCCGATCGAGTCGGTGTAGCCTTCAATCGTAAAAGTCGCTTTCGGATTGCGTTTCAAAAGATCGACAAGCTTTCGCAAAATGTCGCCGGGTTGTAAGTCAGCGCTGTCGAAACCGAAAAGTTGGTCCTCCGGCATTCGAATCTTCGTTCCCGAACCAAGCGGACCTTTTTGGGCG
>DASQBB010000074.1:0-52775 GCA_035635435.1 Chthoniobacterales bacterium
CATCGGCCGGTGTCCGAGACCGAGTTGGCGAACGCGCTTGGAGACAACGTTGATCAGGAGTTGCTGATTGGGAATAACTTGAGCGGCTTCCTGGAGGAGTTGAGTCGTCATATGGCGCAAGGATCTGACGGTACGGTTGGCTTCGGTCGGGAATTGGAGAATGGTCGGCGCGCTGGTGGCGAGAGCGGGGGTGTGAGCTGCGACGCGATCATAAAAATGGAGCGTTGACACTGCGAGCGGTTGAAAAGGTTGTCAACCGATTTGTTCCGATCGACGCAGTGTCGATCATGCTTTAAGAAGGTCGACAATTAGGCCGGTTGTTGCGAGCGCGGCGGCAGCGACCAGCCTAACGGATGTCTTCGACGTAGTTGGTAATGCGGTAGTCCACGGCATCCCCTTCTTTTTCCAACGCGCGATCGTAATGCCAGCTCGTGTTGCCGTTGCCGTAATACGTCCTGCACACAATTGACCCGGTTATGTCGGGATTGCCGTTCATATGGTAATCGGCGCTTGGGGCGTAGAAGGTGGCGGCAAAGTTACCTGGTGGGGCAATATCAATCTGTTGGGTAGCGGACGGATCGGTCGGACTGATTCCGTAAAACTGGAGGTTCGCGGCCAGGCCAGATAGGTTATCAATGTCTCTCGCTTTTACGTCGATATTGCCGTCAAAGTAGACTCTTGCATGGACGCCGGCTTTGACGGTGATCTTGCCGGTAATATTCCCCGTGACATGAATCGCCACGTAGGTTTGGGAACTGCCCACTTGATTGATGGTCAAAGTGCCGCTGATAGAAGAAAGCAGGTACGTGGTCGGATTGGTCGCTGTTCCGGCGCCTGGCGGATTGATGCTGACATTGCCGTTCCCGTTGGTCGGAGAGGATTGCGGTATTGGTAAGTCCGTCGGCATCACGAAACGGGGAATAGTAAATGGAACGTTGTTGTCGATTATGCCTTGAATGTGGGAAGACGGTGTCACGGTGCCCCCGTTTGTAGAAACATTTCCGTAAATTGTTCCATTGAATTGGGCAAAGTTCGGCGTCGCGACGGCGACTGAACCACTGCGTGAATCGCTGTAATGCGGATCTGACGGATTATTGGCGCAGAAATAGTAGGGACCGTTATTTGAATTGTAGCTGTCGATAACGCCGGCCGAGCCGGGTCCGAGAAACGAGGTAGTGCATTTAACGGCCGCGTCGAAAGGTGTAACAGGAGCTGCGATCAGTTCGATTCTACGGGTAAATTGTGGATTGCTTACTGCCACAAGAGCCTTGCCTGCACCGTCCCCATTAGGCCCGTAAGTGGCGACAAAATGATCGTAATTAAAATCAATCTTGCGCAGCAAAGTGTCGCCTCTTGTACCGACACTCATCCGGTCATCCATTCCGACTCGCCGCAGACCCAGGAATGGCGCAGTCCCTTTTGTCCGGATCCGGTACCAGGCATTGCCAGTTGTCGGGTCGGTGTAAAAACTATCAACCCGGCTGCTTGTAGTTAGGCTGTCTTGACCGAAGGTCGCCGGCGAGTTCGTGTAAACTCCCCCGGAATTAGTCCATCCGTTCCACGCTTGGGAAGGGCTAAGGATTGTCTTGCGCACTTCAGCGAACGCAATGTCGCCTCCCGCCTCGGCCGCCGTGAGCGCCTCCTTCCAACCCCGCACTTGGCCGCATGAAACGTTCAACCGAACCGCGCAGTTAAATAGCACGGTGGCGCCGATCGCGGATACGACGGTAATCGTAAGAAGGACGCACAGGAGGACGTTGCCTCGTTCTCTCTCGTGCTTCATAAATTCGAACTCATGCTGTTAGGCGCGTGGCGGCGTCGTCCCATTACTTGCTGCGGACCGCTCACAAGATCCACAACGACCATTTAGCGTGCCACCGCGAACGCGATTCACCGAATGTCTTCGACGTAGCTAATGAGTCGATAGTCAACGGCGTCCCCGGCCTTATCGAGCTCGCGATCGTAATGCCAGTGGACATTGCCGTTGACGTAGAAGTTTTTGCAAACGATGGCACCGCTGATGTCTGGCCCGCCGTTAATGGTGAAATTCGCTGACGGCGCATAGAAGACAGCGGCAAATCCCGCGCTTGAACCACCCCCGGAGTTCAGATCGATCGTTTGCTGGACGTTAGGATCGGTTGGACTGAGGCCATAGAACTGAAGGTTCCCGGCGAAACCGCTGTTGTTTACGATGTTCTGAGCTTTTGCCCCGAAATTTCCATCAAAGTAGACCTCGAGATGGACGTTGTTCGCGATCGTAATTGAAGCGCCTTGTCCTGTACTGCTGCCAACGTTTCCGTTGACGCGGACGGCGACGTACGTCTCCTGTGGTGTGCCGTTACTCGAATATGGATTTACGGTTAAATTACCGTTCGTCGAGTACGACGTGATGAGATAGTAATTTGGACTCTGCGGCGTACCCGCTGCCGGCGGGTTAATCGTCGTGTTACCACCAACAGTCGAGGGATTGGAAACGTAGCTCCAAGAGGAAGTACTCGGCATGTAATAGGGAGGAAGACTGAAGGGAACGTTGTTATCAATGATGCCGCTGATGCTACTGGTGTTTTTGGTAACGGTCCCGCCATTGGTATAAACGTTGCCGTAAATGTTGCCCATGATGGTTGCGACAGAACTGTTGATCTCGACCGTGCCGGAGCGGGAATCGACGTATCTCGGATCGCTCGGGTTGGTTTTCACGCTGGCATCATACGCTCCAACGGTGGAGCGATAACTGTCCACGTAGGCCGCCGACCCCAATCCGTAGAAGGTGCCACCCGCCTTAATCGCGGCCTCGAACGGAGTAATCGGCGCGGCGATGAGCTCGACTCGGCGGGTGACCTGAGGTTGCGAAACAGGCACCAGCGCTTTGTTGAGCCCATCGCCGTTGGGACCGTACGAGGCGACGAAATGATCGTAATTGAAGTCGATTTTGCGCAGTAAACTATCGCCGCGTGTGTTCGGGCCCATACGATCGTCCATTCCGACGCGTTTCAGACCGTTGACCGGAGCAGTCCCTTTCGTTCGGATACGATACCAAGGGTTGCCGTTGGCATCGTAGTAAAAGAGATCAACTTTAGCGCTGGTGGATAGACTGTCTTGCCCGTAAGTGACAGGAGAGTTGTTGTACACTCCGCCCGAATATGTCCACCCGGAGAAAGCGTGGGTAGGGTCCAGAATCGTTTTGCGGGTTTCCGCGTAAGCGATGTCGCCGCCCGTCTCGGCCGCATCGAGAGATTCTTTCCAACTGCGGACCTGGCTCGACGCCACGTTGTACCGCGTCATGCAGTTGAGGAGCACGTTTCCGCCGATGACGGACACAACGAGGATAGTGCACAAGACGCAAAGAAGCACGTTGCCGCGCTCAATTGACTGGGTCGAGGTCCGCATTACTGCTCTCCGCTCGCTTAACCGCGGCGCTTGTTTCGCAGATACGCTGTTGCGTAAAGGTTTGTTCCGCTACGTGAGGCAACGCTGCCACTAGAAGTGAAAATTGGCATGAAGGTCACCGAAGTGTTGGAGTATTCGGTATTGGCCAATTCCACGTCGGTCGTTGTGGGAACTAACTGATCGGTACTCGAAGCGATGGTGGTGACGACGCCGTTTTCGGTTCGCAAGATTGAGCTTCCGCTAATAGAATAGACGACGGTCGTTGTCGATGGGCTGTAATTAATCTGCCAACCGCTCGATGTGTAAGCGACGGTGGGCGTGCGCGGCGTGCCGACGAGATCCGGGTTCGCAATCGCTTCGGGGTCGCCGGTTTGAATAACGTACTTTGGCACCGACATCGTTACCGTTTGCAGATCGACTGATGTAGTGACGATCAATCCGCGTTTCACATCGCGATTCAGGTAATCAATAATACGAATCTGTTGCATGTGGGTCGTGAAATAATTGTCGACCGCGCTGAAGCTCTTCTGGAGCGAAACACCCGAAGTGATGGCGGCAGCGAGAATGATTGAGCTGAGGCTGACACTGACCAGCATTTCACTAAGGGTGAAGCCGGCGACTGTTTGTGAGGACTTGAGTTTCATTTTTTGGTTCCGTTAGAGATAATGGTGCTGGTTTGTTCTGAACGCGCTCGCCCACCGAGCATGTTCCATGAGGTTGAGACATCTACTTGGACGAGACCGCTCCCGAGATCGGTCGCGGTTGAGTCGATTGTTACAGTGCCGTTCGGTGTGCGGGTGAATTGGGTCACACCGTTAGCCGTTGGATAAGCACTGATCTTAATGACTTCAGTCGTTTTCTTGCAGAATTCGGCCGCGTTGGGCGAATTTGCCAGAAGCGATTGAACGGTGCTTTTGGTCGTAAGATCACTAAATGAAAGATTGCGCAGCACCTCGCAGCGATCGTGCACACTTTGAAGCGCGGCGATTGATTCTTTGCTCGCGTCGATATAGCGAAGACAAACCGCGTTCAGCTCGAAGACCGACGCGCAGAAAATAGCCAACAACAAGACAGCGACGAGGACTTCCGGGAAGGACATCGCAGCAGTCAGCTTTGGTCGGAGTCTCATTGTTTCCATGTTCGATGTAAAAATTAGCAGAGATTGTGCCGATTTTCTCGCACTTGCGATAAATGTAGATAAAAGTGAGAAATGCTATAATTTCTCTCATAATTGAGAGGAAAGTGGGCTTCGCCCTAGATTGGGGCGACAATTTTTTGAACACCTCGGTCTCCCGATGCCAGTTACGGCCAGCTCTTGGTGGGTCGACGCTAATCACTTGCCATAGGTGACGAAATGCGCGAGGTAGTGCGCGCTCGGGGATTGTCGATTCTCTGAAAGAAATTCGGGCTGTGGCTCAGCTTGGTAGAGCGCCTGCCTCGGGTGCAGGAGGCCGTGGGTTCAAATCCCACCAGCCCGATAAAAAATGTCTTAACCAGGCGGAGCAGCCCAGGTGCAAGTCCCGTGTGAATTCTACGCGCACGGTTTCTCGCGTGCTCTGCACTAAGCAACAAAAGCTCAGCGATTTTGGCGACACCGCATTCGTTTGCGAGAAGCGCCCCCTGCGACAAGAAGTCAGTTGAAATCTGACCCGCTCCGTGGTTGGATCGGCAACCGCAGAATGTGAATTTGTTATGGGCTCCCTGAAAAAAAGACGTAAGGCGAAAATCTCAAAGCACAAACGCCGCAAGCGTATGCGGGCGAATCGCCACAAGAAGCGCTTGCGCTACAAAGCGTAGTCTTCCACTCGTTAGGCCGCGCTCGAACGTTTGCGTGCGGGGTTTCGCGCGGCTACAATCGGCTACATGATGGAGCCCAATTGCCGGCTTGAGCGGATTCTCCATCGGCTGACTGTTGTAACCTTCTTCTTGATTCTAGTCGGGCCTCTGCTGGCTCGACCCCGCTCTGCTGCGCCGAGTCCTCAAGTTTCTCCAAGCGCGGTTCCAACAAAAAAATCGATCCGGCAAGAGGACTCGGTATTCACAACCCCGCCTAAAGATCTCTTTCTTCGCGCCGAAGGCGAACATAAAGCCGACGCTTTGGCGCACTTTGTTGAAGGGATGTCGTTGGAAGAGAACGGAGAAATGGACAAAGCGCTGGCGGCGTATCGCAAAGTGCTCGATCTCGATCCAGGGCAGGCGGATTTGGCCTCGCGGGTCGCGGCCCTGCTTACGCGACAGGACGATTTTCCCCAGGCGATCGACGTTTTGAAAGATGCGATCAAAGCGAATCCGAATGCCTCCGAACCATTGCTCCAGCTCGCGTTTATCTACGCAAAATATCTTCGCCGGACCGATCAAGCCATCGACTACGTCAATCGGGCCATTGCGCTCGATCCGCGCAATATCGACGCCTACGAACGTCTTTGTGAAATTGCGCTCGCAGTTGGAGATGAGAAAAAAGCTTTGCAATCGCTGGACCGCGCGGCCGCGACTCCCAATGATGATCCCGTCTTTTGGGCGCGGCTCGGAAAGCTTTATACGTCGATTGTTTCTAAGCCTGATCGCCCGTCCAAACCGGATGAAATCGCGCGAGTGAATGAAATCTTTAAGAAGGCGGCCGAGCACGCGGGCGACAATTCGGCCGTTCTTAAAGACGTCGCCGATTATTACGCATCGACGCGGCAAATTAAAGAAGCCATTCCTCTCTATTTGCGCCTGCTCGAGCTCGAACCGGAGGACACGAATGCGCGGGAAAAACTGGCGACTGGCTTTGTTTTGACAAACCAGCGCGACAAAGCAGTGGAAATGCTCGAACAAATTATCAAAGAACATCCGGAAAAATATCAACCATACGACCTGCTGGCTGGATTGTTAGATGACTCGGCCCGCGCGCTCGAACGCGAAAAGAAAACCGATGAGGCAAAAGCGCTATTCGCGAAAGCGGCGGCCAATTACGAACAGAGTCTGGTCATCAATCCCGGTCGCGGCAGTCCCTATCTGCACCTCGCCGAGTTGCTTCTTGGACCATTAAAAGAGAGCGAGCGGGCAGTGAAAGTTCTCACCGAAGCGCGGGCACACTTTCCGCAAACGCCCGAGATCGTCTACTACCTTGCGATTGCTCAGCGTGAGGCGAAGCATTTCCAGGAAGCGGTGGCCACGTTCGAGGAAGCTTTGCATGAAGCGGAAATGGGCGGCGTGGAAATTGCCAACGCGCGGTTTTATTTCGACTACGGCGCCGCTGCTGAACAAGCCGGCCTCTACGACAAAGCGGCCGACCTTTTTCGGAAATCAATCGCCGTCGATCCCGCGAACGCCGCCGATGCTTATAATTATCTCGCCTACATGTGGGCGGAGCACAATATGCACCTCGATGAAGCCGAACAAATGATCAAGCTGGCTTTGCAGGCGAATCCGAACAGCGGCGCCTATATCGACACGCTCGGTTGGCTCGAGTTTCGGCAGGGAAAGTTTGATCAAGCGCTAAGCGAATTGCTTCGGGCCCAGCAAAAATTGACGCGCGACGATCCGGTGGTGCTTGAACATATCGGAGACGCGTGCGCGAAGTTGAACAAGTCGGCCCAAGCTGTGGATGCGTGGCAAAAGGCGCTTAATCTCGATCCTCAGAATAAAAAGCTCGCCGACAAGATCGACAATGCGAAGACCAAAATGAGCAAGGGTCAGCCCCCGAATGCGAACCCCATCCATTAAAGTTGCTTTAGTTGAAAGCTTCTCGCCAGCGGGCAACTGCGCGGACTAAATTCCTGTCGGCATGAGCGCATATCCAACGCCTTGGCAACAAAGAACGATGTGGGCTGCGCTCACCGCCCTGTTCGTAGTTCTTCTCATCGTCATCGCCGGCGCTGTGGTTTACGTCGGCGCCAATCTCATCAGTTTTCTCCAGCCAATCCTAATTCCCGTAGCGATCGCAGTTATTCTTGCCTACTTGCTCGATCCACTGGTGACGGCACTTTGCCGCCGCGGGATGGGACGTGGCTGGGCCATCATCGTAATTTTTGCCAGCGTTATCGTCGCCCTGGTCGGTTTGGTCGCGTGGGTCGCGCCAAGCATTTCACTGCAGAGCGCGAACTTCGCGCGCGAGCTTCCCAGTTACACTCAAAAAGCGCGCGACCGCATTGTCGATCTTATCGTTCAGTACAATCGCGTAGTCAGCGGCACAACCCGCGGAAAAGCTGCGTCGTCGGGTCTCGTGAATTTTTTGCTCGGAACACCGCCGCCACATGCGCCGTCACCAACTCCTGCCGCGTCTTCGCCGGCTCCATTGCCGGAAACAACCGCGTCCCCCGTTGAATCGATTTCGGCGGCGCCGGCCAAAATCAGTTCGGCCGAACGCCAGCAGCTTGAAGCCAAAGCGGAGAAAATTATTCCGAACCTCGAACGGTATCTGCCGACCTTGACGGAAAAAATTTGGAATATTGTCAAAAAAAGCATCGGGGGATTCCTCGGTATTTTCGGATTCCTGCTGAGCCTGATCTTGGTTCCGATTTATCTTTTCTTCCTTTTGAAGGAGCGGCCGCGGATCGAAAAGCGATGGAAAGATTACCTTCCGCTCCGGGCCTCCCCTTTGAAGGACGAGATCGCAGCGGCTCTATCGGAGATCAACAGTTACACCATTGCTTATTTTCGGGGCCAATTGCTCGTTTGCCTGGTCGACGGAACACTCATTGGAGCCATCCTCACACTCTTTGGTCTCAATTTCGCCCCCTTAATCGGCCTTCTGGTCGTGATTCTGACGATGATTCCGTACATCGGCATCGTCGTTTGCTGGGTGCCGGCGGTCCTGATCGCGGCATTTCAATGGGGAGATTGGACGCATCCGCTCATCGTCACCGTTATATTCATCGTCGTGCAAAATCTCGAAGGAATGTTTTACGCGCCGCGCATCGTCGGGAAATCGGTCGGCCTGCACCCGATGACGGTCATCGTCTCGATCTTTGTCTGGGGACTGTTAATTGGTGGTTTGCTCGGACCGATTCTCGCCGTGCCGTTAACGGCGACCGCTAAAGTGCTCTTAACACGTTATGTGTGGGGACCGCGCGTGCGCGAACGGGTTCGCGATCAGGTCGACAGTCTTCCTGTTGTCCGCGAAGCGGAGCAGACCTAACGCCTTCCGACCGGACCTGTTGTCTACGCGTCCGGTTGCATTCTGACGACCGCGCACGCATAAAGAATAGATGCCGGAAAAAATCAGACGCGTACGCCGCAAAAGACGCAGCCGATCCTTGCCGGGCGTCGAATCGTTTTCAAACTTCCGGCTTCATTTGCCGCCGGTGCGAGTTGCACTGTACGTTGCTGCGGCCGCGGTGGCCGTGTTGCTCATCGTCGTCTTTGGGACCTACGGCTCCAAAGCTTACACGGCTTGGCGCGAGTCACGTTTGCTCAAGCGCGCAACGTCGACGCTGGAGAAAAAAGATTTCGTCACCGCGAATCGATTGGCGCGCCAGGTCCTCGAGCGCGAGCGCGATTCACTTCCCGCTTTTTACATTCTGGCCGAAGCCACCGAGAAACAAAGCTCGGAGGAAACGGTCTCATGGCGTGCACAGATCGCCCGTTTGCAACCTGACAACATCGACAGTCAGCTCAATCTCGCTTCGGCAGCGTTGCGCTTTGGGCAGATCGATCTTGCGCGAAAAACATTGGAGCGCGTCGCGCCGAAAGCGCAGGATCTGGCGGCTTTCCATATCGTGGCCGGTTGGCTCGCACGAGCCGAAGGAAATCTCGTCGAACAAGAGCAGCAGTTTGCCATCGCCGTAAACAAAGATCCCCAAAACGATCTCTATAAATTTAATCTTGCCGCTCTGCAGATTCGCTCACAGGACCCGGAGAAAAGCGCTCAGGCGCGTGACAATCTGGAGCGCCTCACTCAAGTCCCGGAGTTCCGCACCGGCGCTCTCCGGGCATTGCTCAATGACGCGGTCGACCGCAATGATGTCCAAGCCGCTGATCGATTCGTGCAACAATTGCAGATGTCGCCCGAAGTCAGCTTCGGCGATTACCTTCTTTGCTTGAATTTCTACCGGAAGCTGGACGCGAAGAAATTCGAAGCGCTTCTGGAAAAAGTGAAACCAGTCGCAGCTCGCAACTCCGGTGACCTCGGTCTTCTCATGGATTGGATGAATGAAAACGGCTTGGCCTCGGAAGTTGTGAAGTGGATGGACAAATTACCCGACGCGACAACCGCCAAACCGCCGGCCGCCATCGCGATCGCGGCCGCTTTTGCCGAACAAAAGAACTGGTCCCGCTTGCGGCGGTGGACACGAAACGGATCCTGGGGAGAAGAAGATTATCTCCGGCTCGCCTATCAGGGCTTTGCTGCGCGGCAGTCACGCCAATCCAGCGCCGATGCCGAATTCGATACCCTTTGGCGCGCTGCCCAACATGCCGCGACCGATCAACCCGATCGCGAAATCAAACTCGCGCGCCTTGCCAGCAAATGGAATTTGCCGATCGAGAGCGAAGAATTGTGGTCGCGGCTCTCGCGGACTTCGCCCAGCCGGCGCGAATCGCTCGACGCCCTTTATCGGCTTTATCGCACCAACAACCAGGTCAAGAAACTTTACGAGGTGCTCCAGCGTTTACACGAAGCTTCGCCTAACGAGATTGGGATCACTGCCAATCTCGCGCGGCTTGGGTTAAACATCGATCAGAACACAAAACAGGCGCAGGAGCTGGCCAAACAAACTTACAATCGCGCACCCGACGACGTGAACTGCGCAGTGACTTATGCATTCGCACTTTATGTGCAGGGTCGCACTGCCGAGGGACTCGAGGTTCTTCAAAAACTGCCGCCGGAAGCATTGCACGAATCGCATGCCGCGGTTTACGCCGCCGTTTTGCTTCTCGATCTAAATCAAACTGACGGCGCCAAGGAATACATCCAGGTCGCGAAACACGGTCCCATCTACGCCGAAGAAAAACGGCTCCTCGAAGATGAGCTCACGAAAATTGCCGGCGCATCTCCCAGTCCAACGCCTTCGCCAAGTCCAACTGCAACTCCTGCACCGTCCGCAACAACCTCGTCCGCCGGAGCCTCGAGCGGAGGTGGATCGACATCTCCGTCTGCCACGCCAATTCCTGAACTTTCTGCGAGCGGGACTCCTGAGACGTAATCGCGCTCAGTCTTTGTAAGGATCGGCAATATCGCGCCCGGCCATCGCTACGCCGAGCGGTCGCAAAGTGTGCAGCACGCGAATCGTGCCTGCGTGCGCTCGCAAAACATCAGGCAAACGCCGGTACGCTTGCGGCGCTTCATCCAAGTCGCCACCGCGCAAAATAATTCTTCGGTCGTGCAACCATTTCATCATTTCATCGTGCCGAACCAGTCCGTCCTGGCGGATTCGTTTGTGGCCGACCTTTACGAATTTTCCTTTCGCCGCCGTGCGCGACATGATTCGCCCTGCGCCATGAATCGTTGAAAAAAGCGCTTCGCGCGAGGTCGGCGAATCAATCCCTTCAATAATGACCGCGTCATCGCCCATGCTTCCGCCGACAAAACCTTTTTGTCCGGGAAACGCGGGAGTCGCGCCTTTGCGCACCACCCAGAACTCTTCGCCATCATGTTCTTCCCGCCAGGCGAAGTTGTGATGGTTGTGCACTTCCTCAACAATCCGCGCGCCCAAAATATTTTGCACGACGTGTCGCGCGACTGCTTCGCGCCCGGCATAGGCGTAGCGCCCGGCCAGATGCATTCCTTCGAGATAATCGTGGCCGATCTCTGATTCTTCTTCGACCACAGTTGGTGGCACATCCATTCCGTCTTTGCCGCCGGCTGCCTTCAAAAAATGGGTGGCCGTTTTGTGCCCGAGCCCGCGCGAGCCGAAATGCACGCCGACCCAGATCCGGTCCTGCTCGTCCGCGAAAATGTCCACGTAATGATTGCCGCCGCCGACAGTGCCGAGCTGTTCCGCCGCCATCGATTTCAAATCACCGATCGGTTTTAATTTCCACGCCGGGTCGTCGAACAACTCGTGTTCGACGCGCGTTTTGCTTTTGCGCCCGATCCCGAACGAAATTTCCTGCACCACGTCGTCCATGATCTTGTCGATCTTCGGCGCGATGTCCTCGCGTTTCCCATCCGTCAGGATCGCGAGATTGCCGCAGGCGATGTCGAAGCCGACACCGCTCAATGAAATCTTGTCTTTGTAGGCAACCACGCCGCCGATCGGTTGGGCATAGCCTTTGTGGCCGTCGGCGCAAAGCACACCGCGCTGGCCGCCCGTCGCCACGCAGGTTTCGATTTGCTTGATCGTCGCCGGGTCGTGCTCGCCGAAAATTTTCGTTTTCGGATCCATCGCTAAGATAAGCTCGAACCGATGGAGAAGATTTCAATTGGCTATCGGCGCAGCGATTTTTTGGCCAGAATTCTCCACGCCTCAACATCGGCCGTAGTCCGCGATGGTGAAGCGCAGCGCACGGCTGCGATCGAATCGAAAACAACAGTGCGAAGCGGCAACTTCATCACTGCGGCCAGTTCCTTCTTCGGCGCACGCGGCAGTTTTTTGTAAAGCAGACTCACATGTGGATCGCTCGGAACCTTTGCCGGTGATTTCGTAGCCCGGCTAAGAGCGGCCGCCAGTTTTTTCAGCGCGTCGCTCGACTTAAACCGGACAAAAAGCGTTCTCGTGAACTCAGATGAAAAACCGACGCCGTACGTGGTCAGTCGAACTCGTCGCCGCGAAATCTGCCGCAAAACTTTCTTTGGTGATTGTCGATCTTTGGTTGTCGAAAAAAGCGTTAAGTGCGGTTCGAAATTCGGCGCCCGAAATTCTTTGCGCAGAATCCGCACGATCTCGCAAAACAATTCGCGCTCCGGTTTCGCCGGAAGCAGCCAATAAACCGTCACCGTTTTCTTCATAGCTGTCGGCGGTCTATGGCGTCGCATAAAGACCTCCGGTTGACTTCGTTGACACGAAAGTTGTAGCGATTTGCCTGGCCAAAAGTCAAGCCAATCCCGCTCGTGTCGATCTTAGGCCGCCTGGGAATAAACTGGCGCGAACCGGCGCATGGAGCAGATTATCTCGTGCATAAGGTGGTCACTAGTCGGGTGGATTGGTCGGCGCTCCGCGAAGATTTTCCGATCCTGCGGGAGCGCGTAAACGGTCATCCGCTGATTTACTTCGACAATGCCGCCAGCTCGCAAAAGCCGAGCGCGATGCTCGATGTCGTCCGAAATTATTACGAACACGAGAACGCCAACGTCCATCGCGGCCTGCACACATTGAGCGCACGCGCGACCGAGCATTACGAAAAATCACGGCAGCGCGTCGCCGATTTCATCGGCGCGGCGAGCGCGGACGAGATCGTGTTTACCCGCGGCACGACCGAGAGCATCAACCTGGTCGCACAAGCGTGGGGCGGAAAATTTCTTCGCGCCGGCGACGTGATCTTGCTCACCGAGATGGAGCATCACAGCAATCTCGTGCCCTGGCAGCTGCTCGCCGAGCGGATCGGCGCGCGGCTGCGTTTCGTTCCGGTTCGCGACGACGGCACGCTCGAGTTGGAAAAACTTTCGTCACTCTTGACGCCAGAAGTAAAAATCTTTGCCTTCACTCACGTGTCCAATTCGCTCGGCACGATTAATCCCGTCGCCGAGCTTTGCCAAAAAGCACGCGCAGCTGGCGCAGTTACTGTTGTCGATGCGGCGCAAAGTATCGGGCACATGCCGTTAAATGTTCAGGAACTCGGCTGCGACTTCCTTGCTTTCTCCGGTCACAAAATGTGCGCGCCGACTGGAATCGGCGTGCTCTATGGACGGTCAGACGTTCTCGATGCGACGCCGCCCTGGCATGGCGGGGGCGAGATGATCGTCAGCGTCACGTTGGAGAAAAGCACATTCAAAAAACCGCCGCACCGTTTCGAAGCGGGCACACCGAATATTGCCGGCGCGATTGGGCTCGCGGCTGCGATCGATTACCTCGAAGGAATCGGGCGCGCTGAGATTTTTAAACACGATGTCGATCTTGCCGGATACGCGTTGAAAGGAATGGCCAAAGTGGCGGGACTGCGCGTCCTGGGACCATCGCGCGACCGCGGTGGAGTCATTAGTTTTGTGATGGATGCGGCGCATCCACACGATCTGACCACGTTTGCCGATCAGTACGGCCTCGCCATGCGCGGTGGGCATCATTGCAACCAACCGCTCATGCGACGATTCGGCGTGACCGGAACCTCGCGCGCCAGTTTTTATTTCTACAACACGCGCGAGGAAATCGATTCGACAATCGACATCCTTCAGAAAGCGGTCCGTTTTTTCAAATGAACGCGGAGCTCGGCGATCTCGAAGAACTTTATCAGGAGGTGATCCTGGATCATTCGCGACGGCCGCGGAATTTCGGCGAGCTGCCCGACGCTGCGGTTCGCGTGCATGGCGATAATCCGGCGTGCGGCGACGAAATTCATCTCGCGGTGAAGTTCGACGGCAACGGCGGATTGCAGGAAATCAAGTTCACCGGCCACGGCTGCGCCATCAGTCAGGCGTCCGCGTCGTTGATGACGACGAAATTAAAAGGCAAGAGCCGCGAGAAAGTCGAAGAAATGTTCGGCGCATTTCACGACTTGGTAACGACTGGGAACAACGATGTGCCGAAAGAGCTCGGCGATCTGCGGGTGATGCGCGGTGTTCGCAAATTTCCGCAGCGCGTGAAATGCGCGATGCTTCCGTGGCGGGCAGTCGAGCAAGCGCTAAGGCAGAGCGAAGGCGAAGCCACGGTTTCGACTGAAGAACCCGAGTTTGCCTGAGCTATGCCGACGAACGTTCTGGGCACCGAACTGAAATGTTGTTGTCGCGATCCGGTGACCGGATTTTTTCGTGACGGCTTTTGTCGAACCGGACCCGAAGACGTCGGCTTGCACACCGTTTGTGTGAAAGTCACTCGTGAGTTTCTCGACTTTTCGGTGCTCGATGGCAACGATCTCGTCACGCCGGTTCCGGAATGGGGATTTCCCGGACTCAAACCCGGCGACAAATGGTGCGTTTGCGTGACTCGTTGGAAATCCGCGCTCGAACACAATCGGGCCGCTCCCGTCGATCTCGAAGCAACCCACGCTTCCGCCATCGAGTTCGTTACCCTCGAAGATCTAAAAGCGCACGCGCTGAAATAGTCCGCGTCGACTTTTGGCCTGAAAACAGCTTTCTAGGCCGGCGTGTCACAGCCCCGCAGGGTAATTTCGCCTAACTACTGGCCAGTTCTTTTCGCGGTTAGTGCGCTTCTCTTCCTCTTCGTTTGTTCGTCTGAAGCGCAATCACGGCAGACCCGCGAAACTGTTTATTCGGCGCAAACTGCCGATGGCGTACCGCTGCAGCCGTTCTCGTTTGATCGACAACCTGCGCGCGCGCAGGCAATTCAAGTCGCCTATTACACGCCGCGACCGACTCGGCCGTCGGAACCAATCCAACGTGACGAATACGATTCGGAAGCACGGACGCCGGGATTCGATATCGGCAGTTCGCACCCGATGGTTCCCGGAAATCGCGCGGTGTTGCGAAACGGAATCGCTTACGCGCCGGCGAACGCGCCCGACGCGGTCAAACATGCAATCTGGGCGATCAACTCTATTCGCAACCGTCCCTACGTTTGGGGCGGCGGACACGGATCGTTTCATGATTACGGTTACGATTGTTCCGGAACAATTTCGTTCGCGCTTCATTATGCCGGCATGCTCGAGCAACCGTTGCCCTCGAGCGATTTTCTTCGTTACGGCGAGCGCGGCCGCGGCCGATGGTTCACGATTTACTCGCGACACGGTCACGTCTTCGCGATGATCGCCGGTCTGCGTCTCGACACGACCGATCTGCGTTACGGCAGCGACGTCGGCCCGCGCTGGCACATCGACGGCCGCGACGCCTCGGGTTTTCAAGCGCGCCATCCTGCCAAGTTGTAAAGCGACGCTTTCGCAGCCAACGTAACGGCAACTTGAAACTGCCGTTCAGTCTTTTTCTCGCGCTGCGTTATCTCAAACCGAAACGCACATTTCTTTCCATCATCACTCTGATCTCGATCATAGGCGTTACGCTCGGCGTCACTGTGCTGATTCTAGTGATTTCGGTGATGACCGGTTTCGATCGCGAGCTGCGTCAAAAGATAATTGATTTCGACGCGCACATTCTCGTGAAAAGCGAGGATGTCATGCGCGACTGGCGGACGCTCCAGAAGAAGATCGACAACACGCCGCACGTGGTCGCGACTGCGCCGTTTGTGCAGGGTCCGGTCATTGTCGAATTCCAAAACCAGCGCCTGGCGCCGGTGATTCGCGGAATCGACCCGACCCAGGAGGGAAAGGTAATCCCGATTCGGAAGTTCATAAAAGAAGGTCAACTCGATCTCGACGGCGAATCGGCCGTGCTCGGCAGCGACCTCGCCCGCATCTTGCGCATTCGTGTTGGCGACAAACTGACGATCTATTCGCCTGGAAACCTCGGCCAAATTCTCGACGAAATTAAGAACCTCGAGAACGCGAAGGGCGCGGACGGAAAGAAAGCGCTCGAGAAATTGCGCGAAGTTGTTCTGCCAAAGGATTTGACCGTCACCGGCATTTTCGAGACCGGGCGCTATCAATATGACTCCGAGTTTATCCTCGTGCCGATCTACATCGGACAGGAACTTTATAATTTGGGCGACGCGCTCCACGGCATCACCGTTCGGACCGACGATCCCTACGCCGCCGATCGGGTGAAAGAATCACTCGAACAATTTCTTGAGCCGCCGTTGTTCGCGCAAACCTGGACCGAGATGAATCATCAATTCTTCGAAGCCGTGCGCCTCGAACGCAATGTCATGTTCTTTCTGCTCTTCTTCATCGTCGTGGTCGCGGCGTTCGGAATCATGAGCACGCTCATCACCGTCACCGTTCAAAAACGGCGCGAGATCGGAATTATGAAGGCACTCGGCGCGAATATTTCCCAGATCATCTGGGTTTTTCTGGGGCAGGGGACGGTGGTTGGACTCTTCGGCACCCTCACCGGTCTCGGGCTCGGCATGACGCTGATTCGCTATCGCAACGAATTCAGTCACTGGCTTGCGGCGACTTTACACATCGAAATTTTTCCGCGCGAAGTCTACCAATTCTCCGAGATTCCCGCGCAAGTCATTCCTTACGACGTCACGATCATTTGCATCAGTGCGTTTTTGATTTGCTCGTTTGCGGCGTTGATCCCCGCTTACTTCGCCGCGCGGCTCGACCCCGTCAAAGCGCTTCGCTACGAGTAATTAGACTCTTCTTCTTCCGCTCGCTCTTAATCTGCTAACAAAAACATCCACCGCGCGAAAAGCGTAGGCGTAGCCGCCTGCCCACTCGCTCTCGCGGGGACCAGCAACGTTGAGGATGTCGATCTCGTTGTCGCAAACAAAGGCGATCATCAGGGTCGCGGCGTCTTCCGGCAAATACCTTGCCGCGTCGATTAATCGGTACGGTTGTTCCTCTTCAATGCAGCAGCCGACAGTATATCCGGTTCCGCCACTGAGCTCGTGAAAGTAAATTACGATCGTTCCTTTTGATTCCTGCACGTTCCGCAGCGTGCGCTCCTCGGGTCCGCCCTTCTTCAATTCCTTTAGCGGATAACGATCCGGAATTTTCCCGGATTCATCGAGGCGGCCGGCCGGACACCAGCCGCCGCACTTGATTCGATGTTTGAGCGCGACGTCCAACGCCGCGCGATCCACTCCAGTCTGTCCTCCGGAAATAATTTTCAAGATGTCGATCTTACTGTGGTGGCAGGCGTCTCGCCTGCATTTTTTCGAGGCTCGCAGCCAGAATACCGCCAGTCCGGCTCGGACTTCAATCGCCGGTCGGAACGATGTCGGCCCGCTCGATCATCAAGATCACGCAGCGCTTCGGCGCACGCGTTCGATGTCGCACGCCTTTCGGGACGACGCAGCCCTGACGCGGTGCGAGCTCGATCGTTTTATCTTCGAGATCGATCAGGAATTTCCCATCGAGCACAAAAAAGAATTCATCGATCTCGCTGTGCTCGTGCCAGTGATATTCGCCTTCTAAAACTCCGAGCCGCACCACCGAGTCGTTCACTTGGCAAAGCGTTTGGTTGTACCACTTGTCTTTGCACGCATCGGCCAGCTTCTGCACGTCCACCAACTCGAGCGGCCCGTGCAAAATATTGAGATAAGTCTTGTACGGGAAATCTTTGGGTGACTTTTGTGGCTCCATTTGCGTGGTACTTATTTTGTCATTCCGACCGAAGTGGAGGAATCTCTTAATATTTCTGAAATGTTTTGAGATGTCTCGACGTTGCTCGACATGACAATGGGCTACTCTTCGCCGTCGAAGTAATCGAGCGGCTCGGACCGCATGAACCGGCGCTCAGGCGAACGAACGAGCCATTTGTTGCTGTCGGGATAATAACAGGACTCGCCAATCGGATTATCGGCGATCACGTAGTAAACAAGATCGACATCGCCTGAGTTGATGATTTGGTGAGGTTCGTTTGGCCCAAAGATGAACGCATCGCCCGCGACAACGTCGGTCGATCCATCTTTATCACGGACGTTGCCCTTGCCGCTAATGATCAAGTACATTTCCCACTGCGCTGAGTGCCCGCCCATCGGAAAATTCGATTTGCCCGGTCGGATGCGGTTCCATTCCAAATCGAACGGCCAGCGTTTCGCTAAATCGAGCGACTCCGGATCGCGGCCGAGCGCTTCCGAAATTCCCTTGAATGCGACCGCGAACTTCCCCTTCGGCGATTGCCACGGGTCTTCCTTGATCTCGTTGATGTTTACTTTATGCATTTTTAACCACGAAGATCGCGAAGTTCACGAAGACAGAATTTGAAAGGTAAAACGATTGGGAAATAGTCTCGCTTCGTGGTCTTCGTGTCCTTCGTGGTGGAATTTTATTCTTCTCCATCGAAGTAATCGGCGTCCGTTGCTTTCACGATCACTTCCTCGCCGCCTTCCTTCCAAACCGCGAACTTGCCGCTGTCCGGATAAAAACAGGAATCGCCGCGCGGATTATCGGCGATCACGTAATAAACAAAATCTTCCTCGCCCGCGTTGCCGAGCTGGTGTGCTTTGCCCGGTGCAAAGAAAAACGCGTCGCCGGGGCCAACTTCGGTCCAGCCATCCTTGTCTCGAACTTTTCCGCGGCCGGAGACGACGAGATAAAATTCCGACTCACTCGAATGCGAATGATACGGGCAATACAATTTCCCTTTCGGAACGCTGACTAGCGCGAGATCGAACGGGCAGCGCTTCGCCAGATCGAGCGACTCCGGCTCCCGCCCGAGCGCGACCGAAATGTTTTTCATCCGTCGCCCAAACTTTCCCTTCGGCGAATGTCGATCCACCCACTCAACATCTTTCAAATTAACTTTGCGCATGCAGCTTGAACTTTAATTATGCAGAACTCACCTGGCTCACCCTCCTGCTCAGCCCAATCTTGTGAACGATACCAGGATCGAAAGCGATCTGCAGCTTCGTGCGTTTGAAAGAGGCAGTGCGAATTCAACTCCGCTAATCGTGTGGTGAGCGCCGGCAAAACATCGCCGTATGGTCCATGCCACCGTGGCCAGATCGACGAATCGCAAATTATCGAGTAGCTATCGCTGCCCCAGTATCCGATGTCGAAGCCGAGGTCTTTCTCTTCTACACACAGTTCGCCAGCAGAGGATTGTAAAAGGCGCACAATTTCATATTCTGATGGCGAGTCGACGAGCGTCATAAGCTCATGTGCGTTTTCAACCGTCGGCACAACGCAACGCATCGGACCGGAATAGTCACGATTCAACCTACCGACGAAGTCCAACATGCGTACGCGCGCGGCGATATCGCGCTCATCGAGCGAGCCGCAGTGTTCCGTGTCTGTCGCCCAGCCGGGCTCCGGAATTGGATTTTCGCATAACGGACAGCGATCAATGCCGCGATAATTAGCCGGATTGACATTCTTTAGCGCAGTTCGCAACGCTTGCAGTCCTTCTCGCGTGCGTTCGGCGGATGGACTCCGTTCGTATGCCGCGCTTAGCCGCGCGGGCATTTTCATCAGGCCAAAGCCGGCGTGCGGCGAAATCACCGAAAAGCCGACGGCGCTCACAGCTTCCATTTCTTCGGCAACTTTTGTTTCAGTTTTTCGACTGGCGCGAAGAGGTCGCCCATTTTTTTAATGCGTTCGAGAGTTTTGTCGGAGCGGAATTTGAGGAGATCGGCTTTTTTCTTTTTTAGGCAGGTCTCGACTTCTTCCCACTTTACCGGCGTGGAGACGGTCGGTTCTTCCTTCGCGCGCAGACTGTAAACACAGATTGTCGTTTTGTGTTCGTCGTTCTGGCTCCAATCCACGAACACCTTTCCTTTCCGCACCGACTTCGACATGTTCGAAGTCACGAGATTTCCATGTTCGCGTTCCAGAAGTTGCGCGAGCGCGCGCGATAAGTCTTTGGTTTGATCGAACGAGACCGGCGTGTTGAGCGGCACGTAAACTTGCAAGCCTTTCGAGCCGCTCGTTTTGGCGAACGATTTTAATTTTAACCCGCCTAACAAATCGCGCAGCCAAAGTCCGACCTGACAGCATTGAACGATGTCAGCCGGCGGGCCCGGATCGAGATCGAACACTATCATCGTTGGGCGCGCGACGTCGTTCTTTTTCGCGAGCGACGTGTGCAATTCGAGGTCGGCCAGATTTGCCGCCCAGACCAGTGTCGGCAAATCCTGCGCCAGGCAATATTCCATCGTCTTATTGTTGCCTTCGCTCCAAACTTTCGCCGTCTTTACCCATTTCGGCCGATGGGTCGGACAATTTTTTTCGTAAAAGAATTCTTTGTCCACGCCGTTGGGATAACGCTTCATCGTCAGCGGCCGATCCTTTAGATGCGGCAAGAGCACCGGCGCAATCCGGATGTAGTAATCGATGACCTGACCTTTGGTGAACCCGGCTTTCGGGTAAAGCACCTTGTCCAGGTTCGAGACGGAAAGCGTTTTGCCTTCGACGACGAGCTCGGCTGTTTCAGGCATGACTTTTCATCCACAGATTACGCAGATTTGCGCGGATTAAAGAGAAACAGAATCTGCCTCTGGAAAATCTGTGTGAATCTGTGAAATCTGTGGATTAAGCAAAGAAGCGTTCGGGCGAGAGCATGGGCTGCGGTTTGCAGATGCGGGCGACGCAGTGCTCCCAACTCTCATGGCCGCTGAGAATGTCGATCTCAACGCGCATGAAATAAATCGGCACTTTCACCTCCGCTTCCGGCAATCGCGGCATACGCACCGCGTCTTTTTCGGTCGTGATTATCATCGCCAGATCGCGCCGAATGCAGCGATTAATGAAACTGCGCAATTCGGCTTCGGTGTAGTAGTGATGATCGATATAGCGCAGTGAAAGATCGACATGGGCGCCGAGATTTTTGAGAGCGCCCTCGAAACTTTCGGGCGCGGCGATACCGCAGATGGAACCGATGAACGCGCCGCGCAACCGGTCGAGCGTTAATCGTTCGCCGGTATAAATGTTTTGCAGATACAGCGGCCGGTGCGCGCACTCGATGATCTCAGCGGTGCGATTGTAACGGCGGATGCGCGCGATCAGCTCGTCGTTCGATTGGCCGGTGTTTTTGGTGATGAAAATGTAACTCGCCCGCCGCAAATTCCGCGGCGGCTCGCGCAATGTGCCGCGAGGGAGGAGAAATTCGTTTCCGAACGGTTGTTGTCGATCCACCAGCACGATGTCGAGCCGATGTTTCAAGTGTAGATATTGCAAGCCATCATCGAGCAAAAGCGTGTCGACTTTCCATTTGTCGATCGCGAATTTCCCGCTTTTGACGCGGTTTTTGTCCACCAGCACGATCACGTCCTTCAAATTGTGCGCCAGCATGTAGGGCTCGTCGCCGGCAGTCAGGGAATCGAGTAGTAGGAATTTTCCGTCGGAAACAACACGCGGAGGGTCGACATCGTTCGTTAGCAATCGATCGAACCAATTCCGCTTGGTCGGCTTCGGTACGCTCTTGTAACCGCGGCTCAGGATCGCGACGCGACGGCCGCCCAATTGCAGCGCGCGGGCGAATTTTTCCACAACTGGCGTCTTGCCCGTACCGCCAACGGTCAGATTTCCAATGCTAATGACAAGGCAGCCAAGGGTGCGCTCGCGGAAAATCCGTTTGCGATACAAATAGAGCCGGAGCTGGACGATCCGCTCGTAGATAAACGACAGCCCATAAAGAATTCCGCGCAAAGTCGAAGCGCGAAATCCGCGGCGGCGACCCAACACAACGTCGATGCCGAACTGCTCCAGATTTTCAAGCGTGCGCCCCATGTTCCTAATGACGAATGACGAATGACGAATGACGAATTTGCACGCCGCGATTATCAGCGGTTGTGATGACAATCTTCGACGACGTCGACTTGGCCGCCGTAGCGGATTTAGCGGAGGTGGCTCTTGCGGCGCGCTGCATAGCGGCGGCGACTTTTCGCGCGTCCCGCAGCGTGACCGCGCAAATGGCAGATCCGCTGCCGCTCAAAAACGCGCCAAGCGCGCCGGCTTTTTCGGCGGCGGTGACGACGCGGGGCAAGAACGGGATCAACTTCTGGCGAAACGGTTGGTGAAGTCGGTCGCTAAAAGCGCCGCGCAAGTTTTCGTAATCACGTGAAGCGAATGCGGCCGTGATCGCGCAGGCGTTGCCCGCGCTTGCGACGGCGCCCGGGTGCGGAATTTCTACCGGCAGTATCTTTCTGGCTGCCGACGTTCGAATTTCAAAATCAGGGATCAAGAGAACGAACTTTAGTCTCGGTGACACTTGAAAGCGCTGAACATTTTCACTGCGCGCAACAGTGAATCCGCCGAACGAAGAGGGCGCGGCGTTGTCAGGATGTCCTTCCAATTCTGCGCACAAGCGAAAGATCGACAATCGGTCGAGCGGCTGCTGCGCGAGTTCGTTCAAACCGTACAAAACACCCAGGCGAATGGTGGCGCTGCTGCCTAAACCGCGCGAACGCGGAATTTTTTCTGCCGCCGAACAAGAAAATGCAAATCGCCGGCGTTTAGCCCGTTTGAAAAATAAATCCGCCGCCTCGGCCACAATCGGCGCTGGCACTTCACGTTTTGTCGTGCGTGAGACGGTCACGAAATTGTAAATGCGAAGCGCGACGCCGAGGCAATCGAAGCCCGGCCCAAGATTGGAAGTGCTGGCAGGAATGCGGAACGTAACTTGTTGCGTCATTGTCGATGTAAAGGTAGGGGCGATTGACCTCAATCGCCCGCGGCGCATGGCTCGTCGAGCGAGGCGGGCGGTTCGGTGAACCGCCCCTACCTATTCGGCAAAACAAAAGAATGAACAAGAACCAATGGATCGATCGCGAGCTACTTCAGGGATTTCAAACTGAAGGAACTGACGCGCACCGACTTTGCACGATCGATAATGGTTGGGCGGAACGTTTCGCTCGCGACATTCTGATTTCGTTCAGAACAACAGCCGCGCGCGATCGTCTCGTTCACGAGCTCAACGAGTGGGCCGAATCGGTTGAGTTTCCGGTTGGCCGGGCTTTCGCGCGATTCTTACCGAAGAAAAACGAAGAGCGCGAAACGCCGAAGCTTCTGTTCGGCAGTGAAAGCGAAAATCTGCAGACGGTCGCGAACGAACATCATCTCAAATTCGGAATCGATTTTGGCGCCGGATATTCGGTCGGGCTGTTTGTCGATCAACGGGAGAACCGGCGATTCGTTCGACAAACAAAGCCAACGCGAGTCTTGAACTGCTTCGCTTATACCTGTTCGTTTTCGGTGGCGGCTGCGTCCGCTGGCGCAGGGACGGTGAATGTCGATCTTTCCAAGAAATCGCTAGATCGCGGCCGGCGGAACTTTGAGCTGAACGCGCTTTCCACGGAAGGACACAAGTTTATCGCCGACGATGTGCGCCCTGTTTTGCAACGCCTGGCGCGGCGCAGCGAAAAATTCGACATGATTATTCTCGATCCGCCGACATTTTCGCGAACGAAGGGCGGCCAAGCATTCCATGTCGAAAAAGATTTCGAGGAGCTAATTGTTTCAGCATTGGAACTGATCGACGGCAACGGTCGCATTTTGCTATCGACCAATTGCGAAACGCTGAACGACCAGGCGCTTGAAAGGATGGCGCGTTATTGCCTGAAATTATCGCGCCGGACTGGGAGCCTACATCGACAACCGCCACCAGTGGATTTTCCGCCGGGAGCCGGAGCGAGCACGATTTGGCTGACTTTGCGTTGACCAAGTGGACTCCGCGGACAATCGTTAATCAAAATGGAACAACGAGGACATGATGATATAGCGGAGCGCGGCCTGCGTTACACCCGGGAGCACTTCGACGAAATTCTGAGCGAGACGGAAACGTATGTGCGGGAAAATCCGGTGCAATCGCTTGCTTACGCGGTGCTGGCGGGATTCGTTTTAAATCGCCTGGGCATCGGACGAATTCTGAGAGGTGTTGTGCGGCTCGCGCTCTTCGCACTCAAACCGGCGATCCTGATTTACGGCGCGACGAAATTATACGAAGCGACTCAGGAAGAAGAATAAACTGTAGCGGCGGTCTACGACCGCCGGGAATAATGCGACGCTCATAGAGCGCCGCTACAAAATTACTCGTCCAGGGTGAAGCCGACTTTCAGCGTCACCTGCCAGTGCGCGATGTTCCCTTCCTCGAGATAACCGCGCGTTTCGGCAACTTCGAACCAACGCATGTTGCGGACGGTTTTCTGGGCCCGGGCAAGTGCGTTCTTCACCGCGTCTTCAATTCCCTTCGGCGAGGAACCGACCAGCTCAATTTTTTTGTAAATGTGATCGCTCATGCCCTTAGTTTTCGACCACTGGCGCCGCAAGACAAACAAAAATCACCACGAAGGACATGAATCAGACGAAGAATGCATTTCAAGTTAACTTCGTGTTCTTCGTGGTGACAACTTTGAGTTGAGCAGCCAGCCGTCGCTCGTTAGCGTTCTTGTTCGCACTACGAATGAAGATCGACAATCGAAACATCGAGTCGCACTTAAAGGAGAAGCGCGTCTTTAAACCGGCGAAGGAGTTCGCGCAGACCGCGCGGATCAAGAGTCTTGGGCAATATCAGCGGATGTATCGCGAGTCGATCAACCAGCCGGACAAATTCTGGGCGCGCGAGGCGAAGGAACTTTCCTGGCAAAAGCCGTGGCGAAAAGTCTTGGAATGGAAAGCGCCGTTCGCGAAATGGTTTATTGGCGGACAGCTGAACATTTCCGAGAACTGCCTGGATCGACATCTGACCACCCACCGGCGCAACAAGGCCGCCATTTTGTGGGAAGGCGAGCCGGGCGAGAAGCGGACCCTGACTTATCAGCAATTGCATCGCGAAGTTTGCCGCTTCGCGAACGTTTTGAAACGAAACAAAATCGGCAAGGGCGATCGCGTCATTATTTATCTGCCGACCATTCCGGAAGCGGCGATTGCGATGCTGGCTTGCGCGCGCATCGGCGCAGTTCACTCCGTTGTTTTCGGAGGATTTAGCGCGGATTCAATTCGTGATCGGATCCATGACAGCGGCGCAATCGCGCTGATCACCGCGGACGGGAGCTATCGCCGCGGCGGAATTGTTCCGCTGAAGAAAAATGTGGATGACGCGCTCCGCGTCGGGACTTCAGTGAAACGCGTGATTGTTTTTCAGCGCGCCCACAACGAAATCCACATGGAAGAAGGCCGCGACGTTTGGTGGCATCGTGAGCTGGAATACGTCGACGACAATTGTCCGCCGACGTCGGTCGATAGCGAACATCCGCTCTACATTCTTTACACCAGTGGCTCGACCGGAAAGCCGAAAGGAATTCTGCACACGACCGGCGGTTATCTGGTCGGAATCTATTCGACCATGAAATATGTCTTCGACATCCGCGACGAAGATATTTTTTGGTGCACGGCTGACGTCGGATGGGTGACCGGGCACAGTTACGTTGTTTATGGTCCGCTCGCCAACGGCGCGACCACGTTCATGTATGAAGGCGCGCCCAATTGGCCGGAGCCGGACCGATTCTGGCGAATCATCGAGCAGAACCGGATCAACATTCTCTACACCGCGCCGACCGCGATTCGCGCATTCATTCGCTGGGGCGATCAATGGGTCAAGAAGCACGATCTCTCGTCGCTGCGTTTGCTCGGGACAGTGGGCGAACCGATTAATCCGGAGGCATGGATTTGGTATCAGAAAACAATCGGCGGCGGGCGTTGTCCGATCGTAGACACCTGGTGGCAAACGGAAACCGGCGCGATCATGATTACGCCTTTGCCGGGCGCGATTCCGACGAAGCCAGGCAGCGCGACGCTGCCGTTTTTCGGTGTCGATCCGGCGGTTGTCGATCCAAACGGAAAAGAAGTCGGCGCGAATGTCGGCGGGAAATTAATTATTCGCCGACCATGGCCGGCAATGTTGCGCACAATTTACGGCGACAAGGAACGCTACAAAAAACAGTATTGGAGCGAATACAAAGGCAATTATCTGACCGGCGACGGCGCGCGACGCGATGAAGACGGTTATTTTTGGATCGTCGGGCGGATCGATGACGTGCTCAATGTCGCCGGACATCGCCTAGGCACATCGGAAATCGAGAGCGCGCTCGTGAGTCATGCTAAAGTTGCCGAAGCCGCTGTGGTCGGGAGACCTGACGAATTGAAGGGACAAAGCGTAGTCGCGTTCGTGACCGTGAAAACCGGAGTCGATGCTTCGAGCGATTTGAAAATCGAATTACGAAACCACGTCGGGGTGCAGATCGGGGCGATCGCGAAACCGGATGAAGTGCGCTTTGCCGAAGCGTTGCCAAAAACGCGGAGCGGAAAAATCATGCGGCGGTTGCTGAAAGAAATCGCGAGCGGGGCGAAAGTTAGCGGTGATACCACCACGCTGGAAGATTTCAGTGTGTTGACGAAACTGGCCGAGTCCGAGGAATAGGTAGCAATGAGTTTTATCCGCACAGGTCTGCGCGAGATCGGATTAAAAATCCGGCGACAGAGAACGCGCATGATATTGCGGCACGAGAAACGGCTGCTGCAAAAGAGCGAAATTCTTCTTGGCCGCGAAGGGACTTCGCAGGCTGCGAATTTTCCCGAACTCCGGAACGAGATCGTGGCCTTGAAGAAACTCGAGCAGGAACAAAAGGAAGTCGCACTTCGGATCGCGCAAATCGAAGAAGGGGTCAAAAAGATCGAAGCGCAGCGAGAGACGAACGCCAAGGAGCAAACCGAAGCGATGGCGACGTTGGAGGCGGAGAAGAAGCCAATCTCGCAGCGTCGCAACGACGCCAAGAGTGCGGCTGAGTTGTGCGAGCGCGAAATGAACGCGGTGGAAGCCCGCATTCGTGTCAACGAAGCCGCTGATCAAATGTTGCTGAAAAAATTATCGGAGCTCCAGGCGCTCGAGCCGTCGCCGGCCGATTTGGAAACGCAAACTGCCAGCATCAGCGCGCGGCGCGTACGTTTGCCGGAGGAACGCGCGGAATTGGTCCGGGCCCGACTCGGCAGCGCCGACGCTTCACGGATCGCGAAGGAAAAACTCGTCGCCGCTGAAGAGGAACTGTCCGCGATCGAGAAAAACATTGCGAAAGTGCGCGGCGAGTATGAAGGGCGTGACAAAGGTTTCGCCGATAACATTCGCGCGCAGCAGGACGCTGTTCGCGAGGCCAAACAACATCATCAAGTTGTCGAAGAGCGAAAGAACCCAGCCTATCTCAACATTGGACGGCATCTCGCAACCCAAGGCATCGCCCCGCCGAATGCACCGCATTTGCTCGACGGCGTGCGCAAACATCGCGCCGCGGTGGATCGATATCAGCAACACAACGACGAGCTCGCATTGCTCTCGCGCGGCATCGACAAGCAGGAGCTGCGGCAATTTTATTTCAGTGTTGTTTCGGTGATCGCGCTGCTGGCGATTATTTTGCCGTTGATCGCAAAATCGCCGCGCAAACGCGAGTGGTTGCCGCAACAAACGGAAGCAATCTTGTCAATTAACATCGACCAATTTGAGCGCGACGATTTACCGAAACGCTGGCACAAGGAGCAAGCCGATGTCTGGCAGAATGTGTGGAACGGATTAGTCGGCCCGGGCGCGCGCGTGCCGGCGCTCAATCTGTCCCGAGACACATTGCGAATCACCCGGGCCGCAACCAGCTCGGACACCGGGACCGTTCGCGAGTTTATCCTGATTGAAAACCGGAGTGATGTTTCGCAAATCATCCGCTCGGTTCAAGGCGACAAAGAGTTTCGCAAGCGCGATGTCAGCGGACTACCGGTGTGGGAAAAGCCGGATCTGGCAATTGCGCGAGTTGGTCCAAGCACGCTCGCGGTCGGCAGCTCGAGCGAAGTGGATGAACTGGTCCGCGTTCGGTTGGGAATCGATCTCGATCTGAAAATTACAGGACAATTGTTCGACCGTTTCCAAGCGCTGGACAGCGAGAGCGCGCTGCGCTTGATCTCGCGGAGCCCGCCCGATCTTCCGCGGATGTTCCATCCGATTTTCGCGCCCGAGTTGCTGGAAAACTCACAGTTACTCGGACTCGCGTTGACGCTGCAAAATCCGGTTAAGGCGCGTTTGTTTTTAAAGATAAAATCTCCCGAATCCGCGTCGGAACTCGCGCGCAATTTGCACAACGAACCGCAACGCTGGCTGCGCCTGCAAGATTCCAATCTAATGCTTTACGCGCAGCCGCCGGAAATTACCCGTCAAACGGCCAATCTCGAGCTGCATTTCATTGTGCCGGAGGAGACCGCGCGCCTCCTCTTGCAGCGCATCGCAAAAACCGACATCGCCACCTCCGTTGCTGGCGATTGATTGCCAGGGGAGTTTGCGCTTATAATGCCGGCCCAATGTCTCGTCACTTGACTTTCACGATCATCTTCGCTGCCGGGATGTCGATCTTGCAGGGATGCCGAGCGGCCAATCCGGAGTTGATTGATATCGCGAAGGTCGATCCGACAATCGTGATCGATTTGCGCTACGCGACTGAGCACAACGTAACCGGACACGCGTTATATCCGCGCGGCACGCACGCTCTGATTTTGCCGAGTGTCGCGCAACAACTCGCTGGCGCGCAAAAGTATCTCAAGCAGTTTAATTACCGGTTGAAGATTTGGGACGCCTACCGGCCGAAGGAAGCGCAGGAGTTGCTTTGGAAGTACGCGCAAAAGGACCAATACGTCGCGAATCCGGAAAGAGGTTTTGGCTCGATGCATTCCTACGGCGTTTCGGTCGATGCCACATTGGTGGATGACTGGAGCCAGGACGCGAGTATGCCGACGAGGTTCGATGAGTTTACGCCGCAGGCGATGATGGGTTACGCCGGGCGCGATCCGCTCGTGAAACAGCACCTGACGCTGTTGCAACTGGCAATGGCCCACAACAATTTCTACGGTTTGCGCGTCGAGTGGTGGCACTTCACGACCGCAGACTGGAAAAAATACGTTCCGTATTGGGAAGACAAACAAATGTCGCAAGCAAGCGACACTCCCGCGCCGAAAAGTTGAAACGCGATTTCGCGTTTGAGAATTTGGTGAAGTCATGATCGACGCGATTCTGCGCGACTTCCGCCAGCCGGAGTACATCCACGTCTTGATCAATCCGCTGCCGATCTACGGCCTGGCGATGGGATTGCTCGGATTGCTCGTCGCATTTTTTTTGCGAAGCCGCAGCGCGCAAATCGTGGCGCTGATCGTTGTGCTGGTGAGTGCAGCGTCGGCCTGGCCAGTTTATGAGTTTGGCGAACAAGCTTACGATCGCGTGCTTTCGATGGCCGACGAACCCGGCCAAGCCTGGCTCGATGAACATCGTGACCGCGGCGAAGATTGCATTTGGTTTTTCTATGGGTTGGCGGCGTTGAGCGCGGTCGCGTTGGTCGCGCCGCGGAAATGGCCGCGTTCCGCTATGCCACTGGTCGTATCCGTGATTTTGTTGAGTGCGGTAACTTTGGGATTCGGCGGTTACATCGCTTACGCCGGCGGGAAAATTCGACACCGCGAATTTCGCAACGTCCCGCCGCCGCCGAAAAAACCGGATCGCGAGCACTAGATCGACATAACCGATCGTTGTGACCACGGATCTCGAGCGCGCCGAGCAGAATGTCGAAACGCGCAGCGAATCTCTCAAGAAACCGCTCGGGCTGTTCGACCTCGTTCTCACTCAAATTCTGTTCGTTGTCGGTTCAACCTGGGTCGGCACCGCCGCGAAACTTGGACAAGCGCACCTTTTCTTTTGGTTGCTGGCCATTTTGCTTTTCTACATTCCGCAGGCCGCGGTCGTCATTTATTTGAATCGTCGAATGCCGCTCGAAGGCGGAATTTATCAATGGGCGAAACTCGGCTTCAACGAGTTTGCCGGTTTTATCGTAGCGTGGAATCTCTGGCTGCTTTCGATCACCGTGATCGCGTTGGGCGGAATGTTTACGACCACGAACATCTCTTACGCCATCGGTCCGAGCGCTGCATGGATGCCGAACAGCAAATGGTGCGTGTCGTTGATCAGCTCGGCGCTCGTCGCCGGTCTTGGCTGGACCTGTGTTCGTGGTTTGTCGTGGGGCAAATGGCTCCACAACGTCGGCGCGTTCGCCATGCTCTTGGTTTATGGCGCGCTGATTTGCCTGCCGCTGCTCGGTCTGGCGCGGGGCGAATTGAAAAGCTACCACCCGCTCCAGCTCGCGTTGCCAACGATGTCGATCTTCTATTGCTTCAATATTTTCAGCAAACTGTCGGTCGGTGCCCTGAGCGGATTTGAATACGTTGCCATTCTTGCCGGTGAAACGCGCTCTCCCGCGCGCGATATCGGCCGCTCGGTCCTCATCGCTTCGCCTGTCATCGCGCTAATGTTTATCCTCGGAACGAGTTCGGTCCTGGCATTCATCGGCAACAATCCAATCGATCTCATCGGACCAGTGCCTCAAACGTTGCGACTCGGTTTGCATTCCTTTCCAATAGCCGGCGCCGTCGCGTCGATCGGCATTTTATTGATGACCACACGCACAATTTCTTCGACCAGCGTTCACGTGACCGGCAGCTCGCGATTACCCATGGTCGCGGGTTGGGACCAACTTTTGCCCGCGTGGTTCTCGCGTTTGCATCCGCGATATAAGACGCCGATCAACTCGATCATCTTTGTCGGCGCGACCGTGCTGGTGATTGCGATTTCCAGCCAGATCGGTGCCGGTATTCAGGAAGCATTTCAATTGGTCGACAACGCCGCCAACGTTTTCTACGGGATCGTTTACTTCATGATGTTCGCAATTCCGATCTTCGGCGCGGGCGCGATTCGTTCCGGTGCGCCAATCTGGTTGCGGGTCGCCGCGTTTTTTGGCGCTGCCGTTTCGTTGTCCGCTATCTTTTTTACAGTTTATCCGATCATTGACGTTCCGAGCCCGCTGAGTTTCGCGGTGAAGATTATTGCCGTAACCGCGATCGCCAACGCGATCGGAGTCGGCATTTATCTCGTCGGCAAGAAACGCCGGCGCGCTTAGCGGCAGTTATCGGCAACCCAGCGCAAATACTCCGGTAAGCCGTTTGAGACTGGAACGAAAATGATCTCGGGAACCTCGTAGGGATGAAGTGATCGCAGTTTTTCCTGAAACGTCGACTGTCGATCTTCGCTCAACTTAAAGAAAACAAGGGCTTCGTTTCCGGTCTCGATTTTTTCTTTCCAGCGATAAACCGATTCGATCGCTGGCAAAATATTTGCGCACGCAGCGAATTTTTCGGTGACGAGCTGATTGGAGATTCGTTGCGCGGTCTCGCGATCCGGAAAGGTGCTGAGCGCGAGCAGAATTTTTTTGGCCATTTTGGCGTCAGGCAGGAACGAGCGCCTCGCGTCGGCAGATCCAGCCACCACCGATGACGACATTCCCGTTATAAATTACCGCGGCCTGTCCTGGCGTGACCGCGCGCTGCGACTCATGCAAACGAATGTGAGCGCAATGATTTTCAAGTGGAGTGACAGTCGCCGCGGTACCTGGATGGCTGTAACGAATCTTCACCGTAAGATCGACATCTTCGTTCGGGAGATCGCGCGCGATCCAATTTATCCGATCAATCTCAAATTCGTCACAAATCAAATCATCGGCGTCGCCCACGATCACGCGATTTGTCTCCGCGTCCAGATCGATCACGTAACGCGGCCTTGCTGAGCCGCCCGGAAGTCCCTTGCGTTGACCAATGGTGAAGAGCTCGATCCCATCGTGTTCGGCAACGAAATTCCCATCGACATCGTAAATCTCGCCGCGATGAAATTCGTTTGCGCCGAGGTGCGAACGCAAAAACGCTTTGTAATCATTTCCTGGCACGAAACAGATCTCCTGACTGTCGATCTTGTCGGCGACTTTTAGGCCTAACGAATGCGCGATTTTCCGGATCTCCGGCTTATGCATCGTTCCGAGTGGCGTCAGCGCGCGACGCAGCTGCGGCTGGCGCAGACTAAAGAGAAAGTAAGATTGGTCTTTGCGCGGATCGACGCCTTTGCGCAGAACAGCGTGGTCGTGGTGATGTTCGATAATCGCGTAATGGCCGGTCGCGATATAATCGCAGCCGAGCGCTTCGGCTTTGCCCCAAAGATTGCCGAACTTTAGTTTTTCATTGCACATCACGCACGGATTCGGTGTGCGGCCGGCCTGATACTCGCTCGTGAAATAATCGATCACGGTGCGCTCGAACTGGTCGGCTTCATCGACCACGTAATGCGGAATGCCTAACGAATGAGCGACCGCGCGCGCGTCCGCGACGGCTTGGGGGCCGCAACATTTGTCTTCCGCGCGCGAGATGCAGTCCTGCGGCCACACTTTCATCGTCACTCCGATGACATCGTAGCCTTGCTCGCGCAGCAAATAGCCGGCGACGCTGGAGTCCACTCCACCGCTCATGCCAAGCAACACGCGTGATCTTTTCGCTGTCATTGTCGAAGCGGGAAGCTAGCAGCTTCCCCTACAATTTCACGCGCCGGCTGACAAATTTGCTGCCACGGATTGTGAATCGCCACGGATGATGCGCCGATCGGGTGATCCCGATTCGTTCATCGGCCACAACATCGACATCTTCATTGGACAGGTAAGCGAAGCAATGGCGCGGATCGACGCACAGATTCATTTCATGGTGTCGATCCGTAATATCGAACGCCTTGGTCAGTTTCCCCGGGCCAGAACAAAGCCGGCGCTCATCATCAAGGCCGCGCCGCTTTTTCATCAGCGCGATTCCGCGAAGGGGCTCCGCCGCGCGAATCAAGACGAAGCCGTTGGCAACGCCTTTCACCAACACGTTCAGCATCCAGTGCGCGCCGTAACTGAAATAGATGTAGGCCGCGCCCGGCTTGTTTCTTTGGACGAACGCACGCGCGCTTGAACGCGAGAAAGTGTGACATGCCTCGTCGTTTTCGGCCAAATACGCTTCCGTTTCGACGATCGTTCCCGCACATCTGTCCCAGATCAGCTCTGCCCCGACAAGTTCCCGGGCGCATCTAATCGGGTCGCGTCGAAAAAAACTTGTCCGAATGATTCGTCTTCTCACACGCGTCAACTGTCGCGCTTCCGGCGAAGTCGTCCCAAAGCCAAAGCCCTACAAAGTTGACTTGTAATAGATCGGGATTTTCACATCGCACGCGACCGGTTTTCCGTCGCGGAATGCAGGAATAAACTTCGCCTTTTTGAGATCCTCGAATGCGGTATCACCAAATCCGATAAACGGCGGCTGTTCGCTCAAGATTTTCAGGTACTGGAGGTTGCCGGCGGCGTCCACTTTTAGTTCCAGTTCGACTGATCCGTCCACCATGACCGGCGCGGTGTCGGGGCTTGGATAACGAAAGCCGTTGAACTTCGAGTCGCCACCCCAGAATGGCTGCGGCCCGATGAAGTCGCTTTCTTTTACCAGCTCCGTCCGTTCCTGATTGGAAAAAATGCGCAGCCGAGGTTTGCCATCCACCACCGCAAGAATCGCCGTGCCATAATAAATCGCGTCCACCGGCATGTGATTGTAAATGGCGGGGACAAATTTCGGATTTGCCGCGGCCGATAATTTCTTGAGTAGTTCTTGCTCCAGTAATTTCGAATCGGGCGTGCCGCGATAGGTCGAGACCGAAAGGACGCTGCCGTCTTTTTTGACCGAGCAAGAAAACATAATCGCCGCGTCTTTTTGCCCTTGTTTCATCAACCCGGCAGTGTCGATGCGGTTGATCAAGGACTCGGGGCCGGTGCCGAGCAGCACCGGCCGGAACATCGGCAGTTTGGCCTGTGACGACGGAATATCGACTTGCGACCAGCTAAGATCGACAATCGACAGCAGGATAATGGCGGTAAGCCCGAAAACGCGCATGGGCAGATACGCAACCGAAACCGCCGGCATTTTCAACCGCAATCTCGAAAAATTACGCCGCCGCCGACGGCTGAATGTGAGACCCAATCTTATGCACGAACTGATGGTGCCGGAAGTAATCGATCACGGCGTCGCGCGTTTGCACCGGATGAAAGATGCATCGGGTCGCAGGAGTTTCGAGTAAAGCGCGCAACTTCATGAAGCGATGGCCGCCGCTGCGCGAATCGAAGCTGTTGAAGGCAATGACGTAACGCTTATCGCGCTCGAGCGTTCGACCGTCGGCCAATCGCATTGCCGTGATTTGTCGGTCATAACCCAGGCCCTCGGTTTCAATTTCAAACCCAAGCAAATTCCGCGGCTCGCGGCTGGCAAAAACTTCTTCCATCATGATTCTGATTTCTTCCGGCGTGAGCTCGGCGGTGACGACATAATTTTCGAAAGGAATCAGATTCCAGATGTCGTTCACCGTTTTCGGACCGGCCAGGAAATTATTCCGCTCGTCCAAAACCCCATGCATTGCGCCGTCCGCGGCGGTGCCGCGTTCCCGCAGCGCTTCCAAAATCGCCGCGCCAATCAGGGCTTCGACTTCGCTCGGTTCGCCCGGTCGACCGCGCACGTGGAGCGTCTCCGCCAAAGTGCCGATCGGTTGGGCGAGTGCGTTCGCGGATTCATCGAGTTGCGGTTTGGCCCGTGAGACCACGACGTGATCGACTGGAATTCGATTGTTCATCAATTCGCAGTGCGCCTCGCGATGGAGCAATTTCTTTGATGCGCGATCGAACGTCAGATCGAGACGTCCGACGTGAATACCGAAATGATCGGCTTGAGTGAGGAGCACGCCATTTGTCAGACGGCTCGGAATTGTTTGGTGGGTGTGACCAGCAACAAAGGCAGCGACTTCGGAGAACTCTGAAGTTAACGCGACCACATTGTTGGCAAAATCATCACCACCACTGCGCGGTTTCAAGCCCATGTGACCGGCGAGCACGACCGCATGTGCGCCCTCGCTCTTGGACTTGATGATCGCGCGCCGGACCGGTTCGACTGAATATTCGAAATCGAAACCGCGAATGAATTCCGGCCGAAACCAAAACGGCATGCCCGGCGTCGTTAGTCCGATAATGGCAATCTTAATTCCGCCGAGCTCCTTCAAAATATAAGGGTGAATTTTCGCGAACGGACTGTTTGCAATCTCACCGCTAGGCTTTCCTTCAATCGACATGTTCGCCGCCAAAACCGGCATCTCCGATTTTGCGACTGCGTTGGCGAAGGTTTCGACGCCCCAGTCGAATTCGTGATTGCCGACAATCCAGGCATCGTATTTCAGATGGTTGAAGAGATCGATCATCAGCGCGCCATTCGTGCGCAAACTGACGTCGGTGCCTTGGTAAACATCGCCGATGTCGATTAAGACTGAGTTTCGATTCTGCCGGCGCCATCGCCGAATTTGCGTGGCGCACCGCGCGAACCCGCCGAGGTCGGCGTTTCCAGCGTAATCGCTGGTGGGCAGAATGTGACCGTGCAGGTCGGTCGTGTGAATAATCGAGATCCGAACGCTGCCTTCGCTCAGCGCAGTCGCAGCCCGCGTGATCGGTGGCACCGCGCAAAACAAACCGGCTTGGCCGATCGTCTGGAGAAAAGCGCGCCGAGTGGGGGAACTCACTTATGTCGACATATCAAGATCAGCGCGCCGGCACAATTTCATTTCTGCTTCTAGACAGGATTAACGGGATTTCTTGGATTCTTAGATCTTTGCCTTTAAATCCGATTTAATCTTGTGAATCCTGTCTAGTCATTATGCAGCTCGAAGGAATCGATCACGTGGCGATGTCGGTGCGTGATGTCGAGGCCACGGCCAAGTGGTACATCGACGTTCTCGGATTCGAGCGCCGACACGAGGGAATGTGGGACGGCAGTCCCGTTTTCATCGGCACAGGCACAACCTCGCTCGCGTTGTTTCCAGCCGCGTCAAACCCAAGGTCGACATCCGCAACCCGTGCCGACGTTCGAATGCTTCACTTGGCGTTCCGAGCGAGCCGGAAAAGTTTTCTGACCGCTCAGGAAGAATCAAAGCAGCGCGGTATTCAGTTCGAATTCCAGGATCACGAAATTTCGCATTCCATCTATTTCCGCGATCCCGACGGACACGAACTCGAGATCACGACTTATGATTTGCCGTGATAGACCCAATAAATATGCCTTTAAAGGCGCAATAATTTGGCCTAATTCTCGTTAGACCTATGCGTGCAACGGCACTCGTTATCTGCATTGCAGCGCTGATTGGCATTTCGGCGGCCAAGGAACCGGAGCGGTACGCGGTCTGGGGCGTTGCGGGCGTTGTCTACAGCAAGAACCAATTGATGGAGCATGGGGTGTGGGTGACCGGCGATGTCATCTACGACAAGAACGACGGATTGATGTTTCGCGCTGACAAAGCTGTGCAAGGAAATCCCACGGCTAACCTCGTTTACCTCGCCATGCCTGAGGATTTGGCGAAGAGCTTTGGGCCCATGTGCTACCGCGCTGCCGAGAAGCGCCTCAAATTACGGCTATGCGGCGCGTTTCTCCCACATTCTTCTCCGACCGACTCGAAACCAAGCGTGAATTTCGTCATCTGGAAGATTCACTTACCCAGCGACCCTGATGAACTGCCGCCCAATCAAAAGAGGACCTTTGGTGAGCACGACGCTATTCCGGGATACACGATCATTCCCAAAAAGCCATGATCGGTCTAACCAGGCGATGGAGCGAACAGCGGACCGCCGTACGCTCCACTTTTGAGATGATTTCCACACCTCCACTCCGAGCGACGCGCGGTCTTGTCCGCCGTCGCTCATCTTGTTCTCGTTAGAGGTGAATTCTGGCGTCCGCCGGAAGCCGCGAATTTTATTGCGAAAAACTTTTTGAAAAGAGCTTGCGCGTGAGCTGGTGTTATAGTTCACTATAACACCTACATGAATCAGAGCGGACAAAACGGGACCTCGGACCTTTCTCAGAAGGGCGGGCGCGGACACAGGGATGAGTCGTGAATGGAACGATAGTCAGCCGATTTATCGCCAACTTCGCGATCGGGGCGTGCATATGATTCTCGACGGCGTGCTTAAAGAAGGCGATCCGCTGCCGTCGGTGCGCAATGTTGCGTCCGAGTATCGGGTCAATCCGCTCACCGTGCTGAAGGCTTATCAGCAGTTGGTCGATGAGGAGCTGGTCGAGATGAAGCGCGGGCTCGGCATGTTCGTGAAAGCCGGCGCGCGCGATCTTTTGTTGAAGGGCGAACGTCAGAAATTTCTCGCCGAAGAATGGCCGAGGGTCGCGGAAAAGATTCAGCGACTTGGCCTGACACAGAAAGAACTCGATGCCGCCGCGGCGAAATCGAAAGCCAGGAAGGAGAAGCGCTGAGGCGATGGCAACGATAGAAGCACGCGGTCTCCGCAAGGTTTTTGGCACAACGGTCGCGTTAGACGATGTCGATCTTCGTGTCGAGGAGGGCCGGATTCTCGGACTCATCGGTCCCAACGGCGCCGGCAAAACGACCGCGCTTAATGCGATCCTCGGACTCACTTCGTACGAAGGACAGTTGTCCGTGCTCGGTCGCGATCCGTGGAACGCGCGCGAAGAGCTCATGCGCGACGTCTCGTTCATTGCCGATGTCGCGGTGTTGCCGCGGTGGATTCGGGTTACGCAGCTGCTCGATTATGTCGCCGGCGTGCATCCGAAATTCGATCGCGCGAAAGCGGAAAGCTTTCTGGCGAAAACGACGATCAAGCAAAGCAGCAAAGTTCGCGAGTTGTCGAAGGGCATGGTGGCGCAGTTGCATCTCGCGATCGTGATGGCGATCGACGCGAAACTGCTGGTTCTCGACGAGCCGACGCTCGGCCTCGACATCCTCTATCGCAAACAGTTCTACGATTCGCTGCTGAACGATTACTTCGATGGCACTCGCACGATCATCGTGACGACACATCAGGTGGAAGAGATCCAGGATGTCCTGACCGATCTGAAGTTCATCAACCGCGGCCGCATCGTGCTCGAATGCAGCATGGAAGAATTCGAGGCGCGCTATGTCGAAGTGATGGTGCATCCGGACCATGTGGACGGCGCGCGATCGCTCAAGCCTATTCACGAACGCCAGGTGTTCGGCCGCAGCGTCATGCTCTTCGAAAATGTCGATCGTGGCCAGCTGGCCGCGCTCGGCGAAGTGCGCACGCCGAGCATCGCCGATCTGTTCGTCGCGGTGATGAATCATCAAACCGACCCGAAAGGAGCAACGAAATGAGCGCTGAAGCGAATAGGGCACCGGTCGCAACATCGAAAACTCAACCGATGTACTGGTCGGTGCTGCGCGAATTGTGGGAGAACAAGTCGATCTACATTGCGCCATCGATTGTTGCCGGGGTGATTCTACTCGGAGCGCTAATCAGCTCGGGACATCTGCCGGGACGCAGACGCAACGCCATGTTGCTTGATGAAGTGCACCGGCGCGCGGCCATCGAGCTGCCCTATAACATTGTGGCGATGATGCTCATCGTGACTGCGTTTATTGTCGGTTTCTTCTACTGCCTTGACGCGCTTTACGGCGAACGCCGCGATCGCAGCATTTTGTTTTGGAAATCGTTGCCGGTCTCGGACCTCACGACTGTCCTTTCCAAGGCGATCATTCCGCTCGCGATTTTGCCTGCGATTATTTTCGTAATCGTCACTGTCACGCAACTTTTTATGCTGCTCATCAGCAGCGCGGTGTTGTTGCCGAGCGGTCTCGCGGGAACGACCTGGGAAAACTTCAACCTGTTCCGGGAATTGGTGGTCCTGTTTTACGGCCTGACCGTGATCGCGCTCTGGCACGCGCCGATTTACGGCTGGGCGTTGCTGATTTCGGGAATCGCGCGGCGCGCGACATTTCTCTGGGCGGTCCTGCCGCCACTCGTGGTCGGCATTTTTGAAAAGGTCACCTTCAACACGAGTTTCTTCGCGTCGATGTTGAAGAACCGCTTGCTCGGCGCGGGCGACACGGCGTTCGATTTCCAAATGCATCGGAGCATTTCGATTGACCTGTTGTCCCAACTGACTCCGGGAAGATTTCTGGCCACGCCGGGACTTTGGATCGGTCTTTTGGTCGGTGCCGGTTTTGTCGTCGCGGCAGTTCAACTGCGTCGCTATCGCGGGCCGCTGTGATTCAAACTGAACCGAGGAGAGAAATCATGCATCCCACTGTTAAAGCCGCACGCATCGCCGGCTTCGTATATCTGTCGCTCGTCCTCATCGCGCCGTTCAGCATGCTTTACGTTCCAGGGAAACTCATCGTTCGCGGCAACGCCGCGGCGACCGCCGACAATATTCTCGCGCACGAGACGATGTTTCGTTTGTCGATCTTCGGGGATCTTATCGGGCACGTAATTTTTATCTGCCTCGGCATCGCCTTGTATCGCTTGCTCAGCAACGTGAACAAGACATGGGCGTTATTGATGGTGGCGTTCGTTTTGGTGTCCGCCGCGGTGGGATTTCTCAATGCCCTGAACAACATCGCCGCAGTCATTCTTTTTCGCGGCGGCGAATTTCTCGACGTGCTCGACAAATCGCAGCGCGACGCGCTCGCCATGCTGTTCATCCGGTTACACAATCAGGGAGAATTCATCAGCGAGATTTTTTGGGGCGTGTGGCTTTTTCCATTCGGATTGCTTGTCTATCGGTCCGGATTCCTACCGCGCATCCTGGGCATTTGGTTGATCATCGCCTGCTTCGCCTGGGTTGCGCTCAGCATTACGGCGCAATTCTTCCCCAGTAACTACAGCGCCGCTTTTGGTTGGTTGCAGCCGGCATTCTTCGCCGAAATGGCTATCGTGCTCTACTTCTTGATCAGAGGCGCCAATGTCAAAGCGCTGCCGGCCGAAGTAGTCTGATTTTGTTAGGCCGATGAAAATTAAACGCACTCTGAAATGGAGCGCACTCGCGATCCTTCTCATTCTCTTCGCCTGGTTCGAGTTCGCCTACTGGACTTCGACTAACGATTGCGATCGCAAGACCGCTTTGGCCCATCCGATGAAAGCTATTCGTTACTGCGAATACGGCCCGCCCGATGAGGTTCTGAAACTTGAACAAGTCGAAAAGCCGGTTCCGAACGACAACCAGATTCTCGTCCGCGTTCACGCCGTTTCCCTCCGATTTTACGACGGCGGAATGCTGCAAGGCGGTATCGGCAGACTTATCTTTGGACTTCGCAAGCCGAAAAACACAACGCCGGGATCTGACTTCGCGGGAACGGTTGAAGCGGTCGGCCGGAATGTGACCGAGTTCAAGCCGGGCGATGAAGTCTTCGGGGTAAGGGCAGGCGCTCTCGCCCAATACATTTGTGTCAGGTCCGCTGGAGCGATGGTTTCGAAGCCGGGCAACGTTACCTTCGAGCAAGCCGCGTCGATCCCTACCGCGCTTGTTGCTTTACAGGGCCTGCGCGACACGGCGCGGGTGAAAGCAGGACAAACGGTCTTGATCAATGGCGCGTCCGGCGGCGTCGGGACATTTGCCGTCCAGATCGCCAAGGCTTTTGGCGCGGAAGTAACCGGCGTCTGCAGCACGAGAAACCTGGACCTGATCCGATCGATCGGTGCCGATCACGTGATTGATTATACGAAAGAGGACTACACAAAAAGTGATCAGCGCTATGACGTAATCTACGATCTCGTCAGTAATCGTTCTTTTGCAGAACGCCGCCGCGTCCTCAAGCGGGGCGGTATCTGTGTCTTGGCCGGAGTAGGCGGCTCAGGAATGCGCAAAGAGACGTTGTTCAATATGGCTGGCGCGCTCACCGCCTCCCTTCGTTCGAAATTTGCGAACGAGAAGTTTGTCATGTTTGGCGTCGACATTAACAAAAAGGACCTCGGCATTCTGCGCGATTTGACGGAAAGCGGAAAGATCGTGCCCGCTCTCACCAAAACCTATCCGCTTACTGAAACCGCCGCTGCGTATACGTATCTCGAAACCGGTCATGCCAGCGGAAAGATCGCTATCACAATCGAATGAAACTCGTTAAGCGGATCTTAAAATGGACAGGCATCGTGGTGCTGTTCGTAGCGCTAGTAAGCAGCCTCTGGCTCTTTGTCGCCTATTGGAAATCGACTAACGACTGCGGGCGCAACGCCACTGCTCCGACCAATCCCGTGAAAGCTATCGTGAATTGCGAATACGGCGCGGCCAATCTCCAGCTCCGAGAACTGGAAAAACCGACGCCAATGGACAACGAAGTTCTCGTTCGCGTGCGCGCGGCCTCAATCAATCCGGTCGATGGCCACATGATCCGAGGGAGTTGGCTGATGCGCCCGATGAGCGGCATGCGCAAACCAAAAAACACCCGCTTCGGAACCGATTACTCCGGTATCGTCGAGGCAATTGGAAAAGATGTCACAAACTTCAAGCCAGGAGAGGAAGTTTTTGGCGCGAAGAACGGGGCGGTAGCGGATTACATCTGCGTGAAAGCGGATCGGGCGGTTGTGATGAAACCAAACAACGTCACATTCGAACAAGCCGGCTCGGTTGCGGTGGCCGGCCTCACCGCATTGCAAGGTCTTCGCGACAAGGGACACATTCAGGCCGGACAAAAAGTTTTGATCAACGGCGCGTCAGGCGGCGTTGGCACTTTCGCCGTCCAAATCGCGAAAGCGTTCGGCGCCGAGGTGACCGGAGTTTGCAGCACCCGCAATGTCGATCTTGTCCGGTCGATCGGCGCGGATCGCGTTATCGATTACACAAAAGAAGATTTTACTAAGACCGATCAACGTTACGATTTGATCTTCGATCTGGTCGGGAACCATTCATTTTCGGAACGCCGAAACGTCCTAACTTCGAACGGCATTTGTGTCCTTGGCGGAATTGGAGGAGCCGGATTTCATCCCGGAATGTGGGGACGTGTGCTTGGAAATTTCAAAGCCGCGTTCCAGTCGAAGTTCACCGGTCAGAAATTTGTCACCTACATTGCGAAACTGACCAAAGACGATCTGAATGTTCTGCGCGATCTGATGCAGTCCGGAAAAGTAGCGCCCGTCATCGATCGGACTTACAAAATAGGTGAGACGCAAGCGGCGCTTCGCTATTTGGAAGAAGGTCACGCGCACGGAAAAGTCGTGATCACCCTGGAGTAGTCGCAAGGAGCCAACCAATGACAACGACAATAATCGATAATTCACAACGCACGGCGGCGAAAGTCGCGGGAGTCGCCGGGCTGCTCGCATTCGCCTTGGTCGTTTTCGGCAACTACGTGCTGCTCGATCCGCTTATTGTTCCGCGCAACGCAGCCGATACCGCACGAAATATCCTCGCTCACCAAACGCAATTTCGTCTCGCGCTCATCTGCTTCATTACTTATGGCGTCGGCGCCATCGTTTTGTTAACCGCACTCTACGTCATCCTAGCGCCAGTAAATCGCGGTCTTGCCCTGGCCGGTGCATTGTTTCGCCTCGTCTTCGCGATGTTGTGGCTTATTGCGCCGCTGAATAGTTTGATGGCGCTTCGATTACTGGGCGACATCAGTTATCTGAAAATTTTCGAACCGGATCGACTCCAAGCGCTGGCGCGAATCCAAATCGCGGGAAGTTTCGACGATTATTATGTCGGTCTTCCGTTTTTCGGCCTCGCCGCGACAGTGTGCGCTTATCTCTGGCTCAAATCCGCATACATTCCGCGCGGATTGTCGATCTTCGGTGTGATCTCTTCGGCGTGGTGCGTGCTCTGCGCTTTCGTTTATCTGATCTTTCCCGACTTCAACAAAATCGTGAACGACTACATCTTCGATACGCCGATGGCGTTGTTCGAATTGGTCGTCAGCTTTTGGCTTCTCTTTAAGGGGTTAAGCCCGAAAATAGACATCAACGCGGAAACCTAGATTTATGATAAAGCGCATACTGAAGTGGACCTTCCTCCTGATTCTAATCGGCGGCTTCGTTTGGTTCGAGATCGCTTACTGGTCCTCAACCAACAATTGCGACCAGAAGATCGCGCCGACCAATCCAATGAAGGCCATCGTTTACTGCGACTACGGCCTGAACAATCTCAAGCTCGCGGAAATTGAAAAGCCGACTCCCACCGATGAGCAAGTGTTGGTCAGAGTTCGCGCGGCTTCTATTAACCCATACGATTGGCACTTCCTCGAAGGCTCGCCCAAGGTCATGCGCGGAATGATAGGCGGGCTGCGCAAACCAAAAGACATCCGGCTCGGTGTCGATTTTGCCGGCGTCGTTGAAGCAGCCGGCAAAAACGTGACCCAGTTTAAAGTCGGCGACGAAGTCTTTGGCGGAAGACAGGGCGCGTTAGGCGAATACGTGTGCGTCAAAGCCGATCGCGCGATCGCGCACAAACCGGCCGAGCTCAGCTTTGAGCAAGCGGCTTCGATCAACATCGCCGGGCTCACCGCGTTGCAAGGACTGCGCGACAAGGGAAAAGTTCAGTCCGGGCAGAAAGTTTTGATCAACGGCGCGTCCGGCGGCGTCGGCACGTTCGCGGTTCAGCTTGCGAAAATCATGAGCGCGGATGTCACCGGCGTATGCAGCACGCGAAATGTCGATCTTGTGAAATCGCTCGGCGCCGATCACGTGATCGATTACACCAAGGAAGATTTCACCAAGGGCGATCAAAAATACGACGCCATTCTCGACAACGTCGCGAATCGCTCATTGTCAGAATGTCGAAAAGTTCTGACGCCCAACGGCAGATTCGTCTTGATCGGCGGCGGCGGTGCGAACGAGCAAGGGTGGATCGGCCCGCTCGCTCTCCCGTTCAAAGCGATGATCTATTCATGGTTCGTCAGCCAGAAAATGGGAATGATGATGGCGGAAACCAGCCAATCCGACCTGACCTATTTGGCCGAGCTGATTCAATCCGGAAAGCTCAAGCCGGTCATCGACCGCACCTACAAGCTGAGCGAAACCAAAGACGCAATGGCTTATCTCGAAGAAGGCCACGCTCGAGGGAAAGTGGTAATCACTCTGGATTGAGAGCGACTTGGGGCGCGCAGTTACACTCCTTTTGTTGAGGGCACGAGAATCGCATCGCGCATGCCGTGAAGAAATTTTTTGTCGGCGGGAACGATGGTGGCAAGAGCGCCGCGCAATTTCACCCGATCGTTTTCCACAAAATAATACGGACAAAGACGAACGCGGCCTTTCATGGTCTTTAATTCGCCGGAATCCGAATCCCAATAGCGATGATCGAGCAAGCGGCCTTTGTGAAAGCGCTGCATGATCGTCGGCGACGAGTCGAAAGTGGCGAGCGCATTTTCGATCCTCTTTTCCCATTCGGCGTGCGCGAGATCGGAGCCGAGCGAAATTCCGCGACTGCCCCAGCCGAGCGGCGAAAACCCGCTCACTTTCAAGAGAAGATCGCGCTCTTTTTGGCTGAGCCGGGCCGCTTCGCGCCAATCATGGATTTCGAGACGCGGAATGACTGCGTGCTGCGGCAATGGCGTTGGATCGAGCATCCACGAGTAGGGGATAACTTCCTGAAGTTTGAGAAAATATTTTTCGCCGAGCTCGCGTCGCCAAAATTCATGGAGCGGTTTCAACCAGAATAATGCGAACCACATTTTTTCTTCAAGGAACGGTTTGATCGGCGGCGTGATTGTGACGCGACCTTCGGCATTTGCGCGCAGGAGATTGTCGATCTTTGGAATGTTCGGCAGATCGAACAATTCAAAGAAGCGGTAAACAGCGCGGCCATCCCGCGGCTGGTAGTTTTCCGCAGCCACGACGCGCAGATCCAGATCACGATGTCGATCTTTTAAGCGCGCGACGATCCATTCCATCTCTGGTCGATAAGTGGCTGACTCCTGGGAAATGACGATGTCGCCGCCATTCGGCAAAACGCTTTCAAATCCATCCAGCATTTCCTCAGCGCCACCGATAATTTCTTTGTCGAACGCGAAAAACATTTGATTCAGCCAGGCAGTTAAACCGATTCCGCCCGGAACAGAATCGATTTCAGCGATGATGTAGCCGTTGTCGGTAAGAATCAGATCCGGCCGAATCACTCGCGGCAGATCGTCCCGGATTTCTTTGCGCCGGGAAAACTCGACTAATTCTTTCGGTTTACCGGCGTCGAGATAGCGCGCGACCCACTCGGGCTGCTTCCCTTTGACGCTAAGTTGGTAAAGCTGATTGCAGGCGCGCTGAAAAACGAACAAGCGATGGCCGAGTTGCTCGAGCTCGGTTAGAAATTTTTGCTCGATCGGAAACGCGTCCGGCGAAAGCAGCCAATCCTTTTCCGCAAAAAGGCCCTCTTTGGGGAAGGCTTTGCGGATGATGTCGATCTTATTGTCTTGCACGAGCATCGAGTCGAGAACTCTCAACTCTCAACCATCAACTCTCAACTTCCTCATCTGCCCGCCGCCATCTTTTTCAACGCGAGTTTGACCAGTTCTTCCGCCGATTTCGCTTCGCCTTGTGTCTGCAAATCGCGAACGGCTTTGTGCGCGTCGACCTGTTTGTAACCAAGCGCGATCAACGCGAGCACCGCTTCGTTCGCCTGTTCCTGTTCCGGCGTCGGCGCGTGCGCCGCAGTCGCAGCTTCCCAGGCCGCCGCCACGCCGAGTTTGTCTTTCAATTCCAGAACGATCCGTTCCGCAGTTTTTTTGCCGAGCCCGCTGATTTTCGAAATCGCCGCGATGTCGGAATTCACCACCGCAGTTTTGAAGTTGGTGACGCTCATTCCGCTTAGGACGGCCAACGCCAGTTTCGGGCCGATCCCGCTCACGTTGTTCACGAGCAAGCGAAACAAATCGCGCTCGGGAATGGTCATGAACCCGTAAAGGATGTGCGCGTCTTCGCGAACGGCGAGATGGGTCAGGATCCGGATTGGCTGTCCAACGGCCGGAAGTTTGTCGTAACTCGATAGCGGAATGAAAACTTCGTAGCCGACACCGTTCACGTCGACCGTCGCCTGCGTCGGCAGCGCGCTCACGAGTTTGCCATCAAGAAACGTGATCATGTGACGCAACGCTTCATCAATCCGGCTTCAACACAAGCGCTAGATCGACATTCTTGCCCTTCGCGACATTGAATCCGGAAGTTGGGAAAATTTTCCACGTCGCCGGCAAATCCGGAAAAGTTTTCGAAACGGCGGAGGTCGGAAGGATGACAAAGCGCGCTCCGTCCTTTTGCATGAATTGCGCGGCGTTATTCAAGTTTAATGGAGTCATCCAGCCTTTCACCCGTGTCCGGAAATACCAAACCAAACTCGGTTCCTGAAAATCGACCACGCCGAATTCCATTTTCGGTCGCAATTGCTCTCGAGTTTCTCGAAAAAGCTGGGACGCTGGAAAAAATTGCGCCGCGAATGGCGCCGCAAACAGCGCGAGCGCAAGATAAAGACAGATCGCGAAAGTCCCGGCGCTTTTCAGGAAACGTTCGCTGTTGATGCGTCGTGCCAGCAACAAGGCGAGCAAAGGAAACGCAGGCAGCGTGTAATGCGGCAACTTCGTTTTGATCAAAGTGAAGATGATGAAGATAACTCCGGCGCCGCAGAGCAAGTAGATGTCGATCTGGTCGCGTTCGCGCCAAAGTTTTTTCGTGAGCGAGGGCAGTTTAATCGACCAGGGAAAAAAGCTGGCGAAAACGGTGACGAAATAAAACGGCAGGAGGAGAAGATAAACGCCTAGCGAATTTGCGCCGTGGCCTTCCATCGCGCCAAACGATCGGCCAATAACGTGTCGCCCAATCCCAATCCTTAAGAATTCGCCGTGCGTTTGAATCAGAGCGGGAATGCCCCAGAGAGCAACGATGGCGAGCATGAGCAAAATGCCGCGCAAAAACTTGAAGCGCTTTGCCAGTTCGACGTCGCGCACAAAGAATTTCATCGCGGCGAGCGTTAAGAGCGGCATCCAGGCGATTGGTCCCTTTGCGAGAAAACCGAACGCGAGCGAGAAATAGAAAACGAACCACCATTTCCAGACTGCGCGCTGAATCAATTCGTACCCCGCCCAGTGCGCAATTGTGACAAACAAAACCAGCCACATATCGGCGACCGCCGCTTTAGCGTGGATAAAAGTTTGGAGCGACAACGTGAAAATGATCGCCGCCCACCAGCCGATGTGCTCGCCGCCGATTCTTCTTCCCCACGCCAGGATCGACATCGCCACGAGCGCGGCGGCGATTGCGGATGGAAAACGCGCGGCGAAATCGTTTTCGCCGAAAATTCTATAGCTCGCGACCTGCGCCCAATAGGTGAGGGGAGGTTTGTCGAGGCGCAGCCGATTATTGAAATGCGGAACGATGTAATCGCCGCGCTCGATCATCTCGCGCGACGCTTCGGCAAATCGCGGCTCGTCGCGATCGATCAGCGGAACGCTCCACGTCCCGACAAGGTGGAAAAGCAGGCATCCCAAAAACAGCAACCCGTAATTGACACCGACTTTCGTCGCGTGCTCGCGATTTATCGGAGTTGAGATATTCACGTGCGGCCCCAAAATAGCGTTCGGCGAATCTGACGGAAACTTTATTGTGAAGCGCAGCACCATTTTTTACTGGCTGATCGGCATCGTGATTGTCGCCGCGCTCATCGTGGCCGCGTTTTATCTGGATGATGCAGTTCGCGATTTCATGGCACGGCATCAAAATCCGAGTATGCGCAATTTCATGCGCAATGTGAGCCGATTCGGCGATTGGCCGGAACACTTTGTCCCCGGGCTTATTCTTGCGGGCGCCGCGTGGTGGCGTGGAAACAAAAAATGGACACGCATTTTTCTCGCGATGCTGATCGCGCTGTCGATCGCGGGCTTGGCTGGGCGCGCGATCAAGATTTCGACGGGCCGAGCGCGGCCATCGGTTAAAGCCGAGCAAGTTTGGAATGGCCCACGCTGGAGCTCCAAATACCACGCCTTCCCATCCGGGCATGTCGTTGCTTCGACCGCATTCTTCGCCGTCCTGGTTTTCGCGAACTGGCGAATTGGATTGGGGTGCCTCGCGATTCCGATGCTAATTGGTTTCTCGCGCATCTACGGCGGCGCGCATTATTTGTCGGACGTCGTTTGCGCAGCGGTGCTTGGAATTCTGTGCGCGATTCTGGTTTGGCGAATCGCTTCCCGCGGAATCGAAAAAGGCAGAGTTTCAAGCTAAGCGCGCGTCCTTGCTCAAGGCCGCACCAATGGCACAGTTCTCGCGACCGCAACCTCGGGAGGGGTGGCAGAGCGGTTGAATGCGCCGGTCTTGAAAACCGGAAGGCCGAAAGGCCTCGTGAGTTCGAATCTCACCCCCTCCGCCAATTCATTTTCCAAAACCGCATTGGGCTCGACAGTCATATATGTTCATGCGAACTTATATCCGGGATGAAAAGGAAAGCGTTCCGACCAGTCATCAACGAGACGCCGCAAAGTCGGGAGGGGATCCACGGGCGCGGCGCTTCCTGGAGCCCGGCCAATCGATTCGAAAAGCTCCATGTCGATCTTAACGATACCGATGTTGTCGATGCCGATCCTGAAGAAGCGGAGAAACCGCGACGCGTGACGCAATATTTCGACGACAAAACCAAAACCATCATCGCGCGCAATCAAAGTCCGGACGTCGGATTCGAAACGAGCATCAATCCCTATCGCGGTTGCGAGCACGGCTGCATTTATTGTTTCGCCCGGCCAACCCACGAGTATCTCGGCTTTTCCGCCGGTCTCGATTTCGAATCGCGCATCATGGTGAAGCACGACGCGCCGCGGCTGCTTGAAACCGAATTGTCCTCGCCGAAATGGAAACCGCAGTTGCTAATGATGAGCGGCGTGACTGATTGTTACCAACCGGTCGAGCGCAAGTTGCGGATCACACGGCGCTGTCTCGAGGTGATCGCGAAATTCAGGAACCCGGTTGCGATTCTGACGAAAAACAAATTGGTCACACGCGACATCGACATCTTGTCAGAACTAGCGAAACACAAATGCGCGGTCGTGAATCTTTCAGTAACGAGTCTCGACCCGAAACTGCAGCAAATCCTCGAGCCGCGAACATCGCCGCCCGCCGGGCGTCTGGACGCGGTGGCGCAATTGCGCGCGGCGGGAATTCCAGTCGGCGTGATGGTCGCGCCGGTAATTCCGGGAATTAACGATCACGAAATTCCGGCCATCGTCGCAGCTTGCGCCAAAGCCGGCGCGCAATTTGCCGGACATGTGCTGCTCCGTTTGCCGTGGGCGGTCGCGCCCTTGTTCGAGCGCTGGCTCGACGAACATTTCCCGGAACGGAAGGCGAAAGTATTGGAGAGACTGCGCCACGCTCGCGGCGGGGAACGTCTTTACGATTCGCGTTGGCGGAAGCGACAGACCGGCGAAGGCATTTTTGCCGAGCAAATCGCAAACATGTTCGAAGTCGCTTGCCGGCGTGGCGGAATGACGGAGCGACCGAAACTTTCGATTGCTTCGTTCAGGAGAACGCATCAGCAACTTGAAATGTTGTAGAGGCGCTTGTGCCAAGCGCCTGTTTGCTAATTCGGCGTTTGAGAACAAACGCCGCTACAACTTCTTCGGCTTCGCCAGCGTCACTCTTCCCAAGATCGACAACATCAAAGTTCCGCCGATCAGACCGAATGGCGCCATGAAATAGAAATACCAGCCCCAGCTGCGATCAAGAAACGCGCCGAGAAAGATTCCAGCCAAACTGCCACCGAAATATTGGAACGAATCGATTACGCCCGAAGCGAAGCCGGCCATCTTTGCGCCGCCAATGTCCATCGCGGCGGCGGTTCCAAGAATGGAGTGAGTCGCGTTCGCAGTGAGCGAAATGAGCACCAGAAAAACGATCGCGGCGTTGACGCTATGAAATTGGGCGGCCGCAAGAATGATGATCGTTTCCAAAAAGTAGAGTCCGGCCGCAACCGGTGCCCGGCGTCCTCCGAAGACGGTGTCTGAAATGTAACCCGATGCGAGCGAGCCGACCGAAGCCACGAAAGGAATGAGAAAGCCCAGGAATTGAAATTGAGCCGACTGATAGTCAACGTGGTGCACCTCTAGCATGAACCTCGGGAACCACTGATCGATGCCTTGCCGAACGGATCCGGTGCAGGCGTAGGCGAGCGCAATGATCCAAATCACCGGATTTGTGACGATCGTTTTAAAAACATCGAGCACGTTGGCTTGCACTTGGCCGCCAACTCCCTCCTCCGGATTGACCGGTGGAAATTTCACTTCCTCCGGCGTGTCTTTGACAATTAGCGCCATACACGTGCCAATGAGAACGGCGATCCCAGCTGGAATCCAGAAGAGCCAGCGCCAATGGAGCGGCGGAATTTGAATCAGACCGAGGAATCCGAATCCAGCGAGGAGCGCTGGACCAATTTTGAAAATTCCAAAACGGCCGAGGTTGATCATGAAACCGAAGATGCCGGCGAACCGCCCGCGCTCGTTGTGGCGAAACCAAGCCGCATTGATCTTCACCATTCCCGGCGCGCCGAACGCCTGCATGTAGCCGTCGATTCCGCGAATCACTACAAACAATGACAACAGGCCCCAGAACGATGCGACACCGAAGAGGATATTCATCACGACTGTGCCCGCCGCGCCGATCAGCATCGCGCGCTTGCCGCCGAGTCGGTCCGTGAGCAGTCCGTTCACGATCTGGCCGCACGCGTAGGCGATCAGCGCGGTCGTGATGATTTCGCCCATTTGCTTTTTGGTGAAACCGAACTCGCCGCTGATCGCGCTATTCGCGATCGAAAGATTGTAGCGACACATGTAGAACGATGTGTAAAGCAGGCCGACGAAGGTCCAATTCAATCCGCGCCGCGCGCGAAAGCCGGGTGGATGTTTAACGAAAACGGAATCGTCTGGCATGGATTTGAGATTGCGCAGGAATTGCACGGTGGCGCACGCTCAAATTCGCGGGCGCCCATCGTGTAGGTTCGACGAAGTGCATTCGACGCTCTTCCTAATTGGCGTAAATTCTGCACGTGAATAAGCCCATGCTTTTTCTTTTCGCTATTGGCGCAGCAATTTGTGTTGCGGAGCCTCCCGATCCGGTGCGTCTAAAGTACGAACCCACCCAGCCAAAGTTCTTAGTTCCGGTCTCCCCGGGTGCTGGCCGGGATTATGAGAAAGCCGTCGAGAAGATTTTGGATAGCAGAAGGGGGTTTGGAACAATGATTTATGAGACGGTCGGTGAGTTCTTTGCGATCTCCGTGTGGGGAAAGGATTACGCCGCCAATGCCGACAATGAGCATCCGCTGTATAATTTCATAACTTATCTTCAGCTCAACGGTGCAAGTGGCGACGCCAAAGCAACAAAAGATGTGAATGTTCCGATCGACATTGATTTCGCGATCGCGGTTCAACGCGCCTGGGCGACGATGTTGCTCAAGACACGGTGGCCAGAGAAGAGTTTTTTAGGTGCAGATGGCTACACTGCAGAATTTTCGTGCTCGGTTCGCAGTGCGGGCAGCGTATATGGCTACACGTGGAGTCCTCACGAAGGTCTGACCAAAGAGATGGTGGATCTGGGTTTCGCTCTTGCCGATTATTGCAAGGCGCCTTCCGCCCACCGACCGAAACTGCGTGAAAAGCTGATGGCCCGGTTAAGAGATTTTGAGCAAAAGGCAGGGAAAACTAATTAGCGTTGAGAGATGGTGCGCGATGCTGGTATCGAACCAGCGACCCCTTGCGTGTGAAGCAAGTGCTCTACCACTGAGCTAATCGCGCGCTAAAGAGAGTGAACAGTGATGATTGATGAGTAACGAGTCAAGCGGCTTGCGATTTTGGGACACCGTTCTATTTAGAAGACATGTCCGAACACAAAATGACTCTTACCTGGAAGCGCGGCGATGCGCCGTTCGAGTATCAAAAGTATCCGCGCAATCACACTTGGAAATTTGATGGCGGCCATGAAATGACCGCGTCCGCCGCGCCGGCGTATCTTGGCGATCCAAAAAATGTCGATCCGGAGGAAGCATTCGTCGCTTCGTTGTCGGCCTGTCACATGCTCACGTTTCTCGCGATTGCGTGTAAACAGAAATTCGTACTCGACGAATATGTCGATGAAGCGATCGGCCATATGGAAAAGAACGCCGAAGGCCGATTGGCGATCACGAAGGTGACGCTGCGACCAAAGTTGAAATGGGGCGGCGACAAGCAACCAACGGCCGAAGAGCTCGACAAGATACACCACGCAGCGCACGAGAATTGTTTCATCGCCAACTCGGTCAAGACCGAGGTGACGGTTGAGAAGTAATCCGCCACAGATTTGCACAGATAAGCACAGATAGAGTCACTCGGCGGAAGCCGTCTGTCTGATTCTCTGTATTGAATCCGTGTCAATCTGTGTTCATCTGTGGCCAAACAAATGAGCGCCGCGACCGACTCTCAGAGGATGGAAAAGATCGTCAGCTTGTGCAAGCGACGCGGATTCATCTTTCAGTCGAGCGAGATTTACGGAGGATTGAATGGTCTCTGGGATTACGGCCCGCTCGGCGTCGAGCTGAAGCGTAACCTGAAAAATTTTTGGTGGCGCGTCATGGTCCATGAGCGCGACGACGTCGTCGGTATGGACGGCTCCATCCTGATGAACCGCGCGGTTTGGAAAGCCAGCGGCCACGAAGACACGTTCTCTGATCCGATGGTCGATTGTCGATCTTGCAAGGCCCGGTTGCGCGCGGACCAGGTGATCGACAAGGGAAAGGGGAAACAATGTCCGGTTTGCGGCGGAAAAGACCTGACCGAACCGCGCTCGTTCAATTTGATGTTCAAAACTTATGTCGGCGCGACCGAAGACGAATCGAGCGTGACTTATCTTCGTCCCGAGACCGCGCAGGCGATTTTCGTTCAGTTCAAAAACGTTCTTGAAGTCTCGCGCAAGAAATTACCCTTCGGCATCGCACAAATCGGGAAAGCGTTCCGCAACGAAATCAATCCGCGCAATTTCACGTTTCGTTCGCGCGAGTTCGAGCAGATGGAGTTGGAATATTTTTGCCGGGCAGAGGAGGGGATGAAGCTGCTCGAATATTGGAAGGAAGAGCGGCTGAAGTTTTACCAAAATATCGGCATCGCGCGCGACAAGCTTCACGTCCTCACCGTGCCCGACGAGGAGCGTGCCTTTTATTCAAAAGGGACCTACGACATCGAATACGATTTTCCGTTCGGCCGACAGGAACTCGAGGGCGTTGCTTACCGAACGGAT
>DASQBB010000075.1:0-120005 GCA_035635435.1 Chthoniobacterales bacterium
GATTCCCAATTTGCGACCGATGGCCTGACGGCGTTCGATTTTCGTCAGGCAATCGCGCATCTGGTGTTCGAGCGCGACTGGATCTTGCGGGCGGTTCTCGGGATCTTCGCGCAAAAGATAGACGAGCAAATCGTGCAGCACCCTGGGCGCCCGGCGCAGCTCGGGCAAACGCCGGATCCGCAAACGCGCTTTCATTCCGCTGACCGCCAGCGGCGCCGCGCCGGTGAGCAGAAAACACAGTGTCGCGCCGAGCGAATACATTTCCGATCGGAAATCGATCTCGCCATTCGCGCGTTGCTCCGGGCTCGCGAACTGCGGTGAAATCGTCGGCGCTAATTCCTGCGCTTCGGCGCTGTCCGAATGCAATTCGAGACTGGCGAGGCCAAAGTTCAAAAGCTTGACGAACGGCCAGCCGCCATCGGGCGATTCTCCCGGCACGATCATCAGGTTCGACGGTTGAATCGCGCGATGCGTTAAATTGAAATACGCAGCGGCGCCAATCGCGCGGACGACTTGCAACCCGACGCGCAATGCCGCGTCCGCAGCCATCGGTCCGTTCTCAACGATCCACGAGTCCGCGGTTTCGCCTTCGATATGTTCCGAAGCGATCACGAAGTAATCGTGCTCGACGCCAACGGCGAAAGTTTTGGCAATATTGACGTGATCGAGTTTCTCGGCGGTCTCCGCGCGTTCTTTTAACTGCACGAGTTTTTCGGGGTCGATCGTCGCCAGCGGAATCAGCTGCAAACGCACCGGATCATGCGAGCGGGTATCGATCGCCTTGTAATTAATCGCGGCACCGGTCCGGCTGACCTCCTGGGCCGATTCGTCGTCGCTCGTGCGGATGCGGTAATGCTCCAAAAACGTCGTGGGTTCCATAGCTGGGATCGCCCGGCTGGCAGGGTATTAACAATCATCCCGGCGGGTGAGTTGCGCGAGACTTTTGTTGAGGCGCCGGTGGCCGCATCCCGACCGGCTCCAGTTAAATAATTTCGGGACAAAGCCGAGTGCCGGAGATAATCTTTCAGCATGCTTACCCCACACTGGTTGAAGATCGCAGTAACCGCCTTAATCGCACTCGAAGTCGGCTTGTTGTCTACCCAGGCGCAGCGCCACGGCGTGGAGCCACAAGTAACAACCGGCTCGCCGGCCGGTTTAATCAAAAAGATCGAACCCGAATATCCGATCGGATTTGTCACCCATGGCGCGAAAGGCAGAGGTGTTTTTCGGCTTACAATAAACGCGAAGAGCGGCTTGGTGGACGAAGTTAAAATCGTCAAAAGCACTGGCTACTCAGACCTGAACAAATTGGCCGTGAAAGCTCTTTTGCAATGGCAGTTTACACCCGGAACTCCCACAGTTGAAGTGCCGGTGGAATTCGACATTCGCGGCGGCAATCGCATCTTGCACTGACGTCGTTGATTTGGCGAAGTTCTAAGCGCCCGCCCGGCTCGGACTCATCCCAAGGCGGATGATCGCTTGGATCAATTGCGGATATTTCAGGCCTGCTTTCTCGGCTGATTGGGCGAAGTCTTCGTCGGCCGCGAGATGCGGATTCGGGTTCGCCTCGATGAAATAAATTTTATTTTCCGACGCGAGTCGCAGATCGATTCGCGCGTAGCCATCGATCGTGAGCAAACGATAAATGTCTTTGCAGGTCTGCTCTATCTCGGCGACCAGCGCCGACTCGAGATCTTCGGCGAACTGACCATCCAGGCCCCACCGTTTCCGATATTCCTCGTCCCACTTCGCCTTGTAAGTTGCGATCTTCGGTTCATTCGCCGGCACTTCCCGAAAAACTAATTCGCGAATCGGGAACACGGTTAACCGCGTGTTACCCATAATGCTTACGTAAAGCTCGCGCCCGTCGATGTATTCCTCGGCGATCGCGTCGCTTTTGTGCTTCTCGTGAATAAACGCGATCCGCTCGCGGAACTGTTCGTCGTCTTTCACCAACGACGCCTGCGAAATTCCATACGACGCTTCGTCTTTCACCGGTTTCACCAGTATTGGAAACCTCAGCTGACGCGGACCTCCGATCCGCTGTCCGCGCGGGATGACAACAAAGTTCGGTGTCGGGATTCCGTGATGTGAGAGAATTTTTTTTGAGATGCCTTTGTGTTTGCAAAGCGTGAGACCAGTCGCGCCGCAACCGGTAAACGGCACGCCTTGCATCTCGAGAAGGGAAACGATGTTCTGATCGAATCCCGGATTGTTTTTGAATTGCTCGACCAGATTGAAAAGAACGTCCGGCTCGAAGCTTTCCATTTTTTGCCGGACAAGATCGACATCGTCGAAGATGGCGAGGTGCTCCGCGGTGTGACCGAGCTCGCCGAGCGCGGCCATCACGTTCGCCTCGGTTTTCCAATCCTCCGTCTTCATCTCCGCGCTCAAATCGGCGTCGATTGGCGTCGGCTGCACGCCGTCGAATAGGACCAGGACTTTGAGTTTCTTTTTCACGCTCGCTATTTGGTCCGCTTGAACTTGCCGGTGAAAAGATAATTCATCACCAGCGTCGTGAGGTAACTCGCGACGCGAAAATCCTGCTGCGGATCGTCGTTCTGCACCCGCAACCCGAGCTCGTCGCTCCGGTCGATCAATCGGGCGAGCAGTTTGTTCACCCGGAATTTTTTCTCGTTCGTAAATTGCGCGACCGAGTTCATCAATCGCCGGCGCCGTTGCCGCAGATAACTGCTCGCTTTGATCCCGGCCGGTGCGGAAAACAACTGCCGAAGATCGACATCGTAAAAGCCGGGATACATCTCTTCGTAAAGTTTCCGTTTCCGCGCGTAATAGGTCTTGAGTTTGACGTTGAGGAAATTGTATTCCGCCTCGCGATATCTCGGCATGTGCGACGGCGGTTTGCCCGCGAGCGATCGCATCAGCTCGTCGACGTATTCGAGCTTTTGCAACGCTTTCCAACCGGCGTAACGCTTCCGCCAGTCAAAATCCGGCGTCAGCCAGATCGCGAATGTCTCGGCGAAATCTTCGTCCGGATGCGCCTGCGCGTACCAATCGTCCAAGTGCGTCACGTAGCTGCGGCTGAACGGGCGCGGCCGATAAAAGCTCGGCGTCTCTTCATCTGACGTTTGTCCGAACATTTGCTGCCACTTTTTCTTCCGGGTCAACCGGTAGGCGTACATGTAGGCGTGACCGGCTTCGTGGCGCATCAATTTCATGAACCACTCCGGAGTCTCGCCCTCAACTTCAAGCATCATCGACCGCTCCAGCGCCCGGAGACGATCGTGCACTAAAAAAAACGGAACGAAAATCGCCGGGACGCCGATCGGCACGAACCATTCATCGCCGATATGCGTTGGCGGATGAAACGCGAGACCTTTCGCCGAAAGCTCGGCGTAAAGCTGCTGGGTCAGCGGTTCGAGCGGCGTCGTCTCAAGCCGCAACCCGAGCTTGGAAATCCGGCGCTCGAGCAGTTGCTCGTCACTTAATCCTGCCCAATCGGGGGCTTCCATTCGCGCACGGTATCACTGGCAAAATCCCTGTCACGCCTGCGCGATGGCACCAGCGCTTCATAATAGAGAGAGAACTGCTTCGTGACGCAAAAGTTAATGAGGGCGCTCTAAAAAATTCATAATCGTTTCTTGCACGACGATAGCGACTTACGACTTGAGCCGCGCTGGGTCGCTGGACAGGTGCGTAATCGGCTGTAAATAAGTAGAGATGAATTCGATCGACCTGCCGATTCGTGCTGCCCGCCTGGTTGGGCAGGCTGAGTAAAGGCTCGTTCGATCTCGCCAAGTTGGAGCCCGCACTTTCGCGGCACCCCAGTGGTCGAATCTCAAACCACGCGCGGGTTTTTGCGCCGGTCATCCCGAACCGCATTCGGGAACAACAAATTTAAAAATTTATGAAACCAACACCTCAAATCAGTCACAACACCGGTTTTCCGTTAACCGATTACAATTACCAGCCAACAGGAGACGCAAAGATTGCCGCCGGCCGACCAGTCGGGAAGCTGACCGGCTTTCACAAACTCAGCAGCGATTATCTCGGAACAGAACTGGTCCGCGATTTTGCCGTGGAATTCTCGGCCTTCACTGTGATCGCCTTGATCTCAGCCTGGCCAATTCTTGCGAGCATCGTTGCCGTGGCGCGAATGGCGCGCGGTTATTAAGCAGCAGAAACATAATCAGGAATCCAGGAAACCAGGAAACTGTGCCGGGGTTCCAGAGACGCTCGCCGCGGCGAGCGCCTGTGGTTTGTCATGTCGAGCGGCAACGTGACGTTGCATCCATTTAACAGCGGCGCAGCCGGCATATTGAGAGCCTGCCCTGAGCGAGCGCAGCGAGTCGAACGGGAGACATCTCTAGATATTTCAGAAATAAGCGATATCCAGTCCGGCGCTTCCATTGCGCGGAAAATTATCAGGAACTGTAGCGGCGGTCTATGACCGCCGACCGCTAAGTTCAATTGAACATTTCAGCGTCCCCGCTGTCTAAATTAGTGAAACGCAGACAGCGAAAGAAAGGAGGGAACAACTATGGCAATTACCGATCTCATTCCGTGGAACAGGAATCGCGCTCTGGCCACGGGTCGTCAGGATGTTGTCGATCCTCTTAATATGCTGCGGCACGATATCGATCGTGTCTTCGGCGATTTCCTGACTGATTCGCGCTGGCCCGATCGCACCATGAACATGCTCGATCGCCAGATGGGCAGCTTCATGCCGGAGATCGACGTGAAAGAAACCGATAAGGAATTCCGGGTCACGGCGGATTTGCCGGGCATGGATGAAAAAGACCTGGAGGTCACGTTCGTCGACGGCGCGCTTTCCATCAAAGGCGAGAAACGCGAAGAGCATGAGGAAGAGAAGGGCGACGTTTATCATGCCGAGCGACGCTACGGCGCGTTCGAGCGGATGATCCCGCTCTCTTCGGACATCGATCTGAACAAGGCGAAAGCCACGTTCAAGAAGGGTGTCTTGAAGGTCACTCTTCCGAAAACGGAAAACGCCCGTTCGAATCGGAAAACCATTCCGGTCGAAGGCTAAGGGATTCACTGCGGCCGCTGCAGTAAAAACTGTGGTGGCCGCACAATTTAAAAGTTGTAGCTGCCAAGTGCCAGTCCGGCTCGGACTCACTGGCGGTAGAACCAAAAAAGGGAGGTGAATTTTAAATGGACGCGATTAAACGGAAAACAACACTCGTTGGAATCGTGACGGCAATCGTCGGCCTCGCGGTTGGTTTGGGGATCGGCGTCTGGGGCGTGAAAACTTCGCGCGCCAGCAGCACGCCGGCTTCCATCACTAGCCCAAGCAGCACGATCAACAAGGACGATTCGTCGCTGAACAGGAACGAATGGGATCCATTCCGGGATATGGAGCGAATGCAGGAGGAGATTGACCGCGCCATTCGCGATGCGAGCGAGAGATTCTCGCTCGGTCAAGGCGCGACGGCTTTCCGGCCCGATGCCGGTTACTCCTCGTCATTCGATCTCCGTGACCGGAAAGATCGCTACGAGCTGCGCGCGTATCTGCCGGACGTGAATCCGTCTGACGTGAACGTGAAGATCGACAACGACCAAACGTTGCACGTCAGCGTGAAACAGGAGAAGCAGCAGACCAAGAACACGAAAAACGGCAGTGCCAGCATCACGCAGTTTGGCGAGTACGAACAGGTCGTCACGCTGCCCGAACCGGTCCGATCAAAGGAGATGAAGATCGACCGGCACGGTCACGAAATCGTGATCACGATTCCAAAAGCGAACAACTCAACGACCTAACGAATTGAACCGGAGCAGCGACGACAGGCGCGGCTTCCAGCCGCGCCTTTTTGTTTGCGCGACTATTGTACGGCGTTGACACAGTGACAGATTCGCGGTTGACTCCGAACGCTTTCGCGAGTTGAGAGTTAGCCGGTGAGCCGGGTTCTTATTGCCGATGATCAGCGCGATGTGCTGGAAGCGCTCCGGATTTTGCTCAAAGGCGAAGGGCATCAAACCGAGTCGGTCACTTCGGTAAGCGGAATTTTCAACGCGCTCCAGCAACGCGATTACGCGCTGCTGATGATGGACCTGAATTACACCCGCGACACGACGTCGGGCCAGGAAGGTCTCGAAGTCATTCCGAAAATCCAGTCCTTGGACAGCACGCTGCCAATCGTGGTGATGACGGCATGGGCGACGATCGATCTCGCGGTCGAGGCGATGAAACGCGGCGCGCGCGATTTCGTTCCGAAACCGTGGGACAACAACCGGTTGCTCACGATTGTGCGGACGCAAATCGAGCTGGCGAGCGCGTTGCGCAAAGGCCGGAAACTGGAAGCGGCCAACAAACTCCTCGGCGGAAACGTTCCGAATTTGATCGCGGACGCGCCGTCGATGCGGCCGGTGATCGAGATGATCCAGCGGGTCGCGCCTTCGGACGCGAACGTGCTCATCACCGGCGAAAACGGCACTGGCAAAAGTTTGATCGCGCAAGCGTTGCACGCGCTCTCGCCCCGCGCGTCACACAGCATGATCACGGTGAACATGGGCGGGCTGTCGGAAACCCTTTTCGAGAGCGAACTGTTCGGTCACGTCAAAGGCGCTTTCACCGACGCGAAGAGCGATCGGGCCGGGCGATTCGAGCTGGCGGACGAAGGCTCGCTCTTCATGGACGAGATCGCGAACATTCCGCTCAATCAACAAGCGAAGCTGTTGCGCGTGATCGAGGCCGGCGAATTCGAGCGGGTCGGTTCGTCGAAAACTTTGCACGCGAACGTGCGGATCATTTCCGCAACTAATTCGAACCTGGCGGACGAAGTCGCGGCCGGACGTTTCCGGCAGGATTTACTGTTTCGTCTGAACACGATCGAGATCGCGCTGCCGCCTTTGCGCGACCGGCGCGAAGACATCATCCCGTTGGCGAACAATTTTCTATCGCAACACGCGCAACGATATCGCAAAGAGTTAATCGGGTTCGACGAAACCGCGCGCGGCCGCTTGTTGCAACATTCGTTTCCCGGAAACGTGCGCGAGCTCGATCACGTGATCGAGCGCGCCGTGTTGATGGCGCAAGGTTCGCATCTCAGGGTGGCCGATCTCGGCCTAACAAGTGGCGGAGGCGAATCGAAAACCCTGGAAGACATGAGCCTGGAAGAGGTGGAAGCGTTCCTGATAAAGAAAGCGCTCGCGCGAAACAACGGGAACGCGCGGAAAGCTGCCGAAGCGCTCGGGCTGAGCCGGAGCGCGTTTTACCGACGCCTACAACAGTACGGCTTATGAATTGTGGTGGCAGCCGTCCCGGCTGCAGATTTCTGGATAATGCAGGCGAGACGCCTGCCGCCACAGTAATCGTCGTGATAGTCACACCATGAGACGCGGGCCGAAAGATCGATACCGGTTTTCGCACCAGGGCAAATTGACGTGGTTGATCCTCGGCGCGGTCGCGCCGGCGGCGATCATCGTGGTGTTGATCTTATGGTTCGGCGATTTCAGCGCCAAAGTGCAATGGACGCTTGCGATCGTGATTCTTACCTTCGCTGCCGGATTTATTTCGGCTGCGCGCGATCACGTGGTGCATCCGCTGCAAACGATGAGCAATCTGCTGGCGGCGTTGCGAGAAGGGGATTACTCGATTCGTGCCCGCGGCGCGCGAGCGGATGACGCGCTCGGCGAAGTACTGCTCGAGGTCAATACGCTCGGCGAAACGTTGCGGGTGCAACGTCTCGGCGCGTTCGAAGCGACCGCACTTTTGCGCACGATCATGGCCGAGATCGACGTGGCGGTTTTCACGTTCGATCCCGATCGGCGTCTGCGATTGGTGAATCGTGCCGGCGAAGATCTGCTCGGCCAACCGATCGACAAATTGTTAGGCCGCAACGCCGATGATCTGGGGTTGGCCGCGTGTTACGATGTCGATGAAGACGAGCCGCTGACGTTGTCGTTTCCGGGTGGATCCGGTCGTTGGGGTGTGCGACGAAGCACATTTCGCGAACACGGTCTGCCGCATGAGCTGCTGGTGCTGACCGATCTGAGTCGGACGCTGCGCGAAGAAGAGCGCCGCGCCTGGCAACGCCTTGTCCGCGTTCTCGGTCACGAGATGAACAATTCGCTCGCGCCGATCAAGTCGCTGGCGGGAAGTTTGGAAACTTTACTTCGTCGCGAGCCGATGCCGCGCGATTGGAAAGACGACGCTGAGAGCGGATTGAAATCAATCGCGGCGCGAGCCGATTCGTTGAGCCGATTCATGCAGGCTTACACGCGCCTGGCTAAATTGCCGCCGCCGCAAAAGGAAGATGTCGATCTTGGCGAGCTGGTTCAACGGGTGGTGAGTCTCGAGCCGCGACTGAAAGTGCAAATCGTTCCCGGACCGAAGCTGCAAATCCACGCGGACGCGGCACAGATCGAACAGGTCCTGATTAATCTCGTGCACAACGCAGTCGATGCCGCGCTCGAAACGAAAGGAGCGGTGACGATTCAGTGGCGCCAAGCCGGCGATTGCGTCGAAGTGATCGTTCGTGATGAAGGCGAAGGGATAATGAACCCGACAAATTTGTTTGTTCCATTCTTCACCACGAAGCCAGGCGGTTCCGGCATCGGACTGACGCTCAGCCGGCAAATTGCGGAAGCGCACGGCGGAACGTTGAGTCTAACGAATCGAAGCGACCGCGCCGGCGCAGAAGCGGTGCTGCGTTTGCCGCGGTCCGAGTGATCGCGGGATGACAGAAAAATAACTGGGTGCAGCGTCACGCTGCCGTCCCGAAATCGGGACAGCGTTGTCCCAGAAGCGGATCACTTCATGAGTGATCCAAAAACGCCGATAACTTTTAATTGCTGATCTTCAGCGACTTGTGACTTTGTTTGGGCGCGTGGCACGGCCATTGCAATAGGTATTTTCGAAATGAAAAAACTTTTGAATCCAGTGAGCGGTCGAAACGCTTCTCACTAGAGACCTGAATTTATGAAACCAACCACGATCACAAATAAGGACGGGCGGAAATTCCCGTTCGTTGATTACGATTATCAGGCTTCAACCCTGGGAAAATTTACTGGCCATTGTGCAAAGACTTCATCGAAATCGTTGCGCGACATCAGCCGCGATTATTTCGATAGGGAATCGAACCACGACTTCCTGAGCGACGCCGCAGTCTTCGGAACGCTAATCGCCACCGCCGCGGTGCCGATCATCGCCGGCCTGAGCGCAGTGGTTCAACTCTGCCGCGCGCTCCCGTTTTAAATTACTCGTGACCCCACAACCCCAGAAAGACGAGGATTCCACCATCGTAAGGCCAAGCGGTTTTACGCCGGGCCTTTCTTCCATGGATGTTCCTCGCGAAGGCGTGGCCGCAAAAAAACGGAAGCGCCGCATTTTAATTATTTCCGCGAGCGCAGTCGGTCTGATCCTGGCGACGTTTGCCTTGTCGCGTTTGAAACCGGCGGCGCCGAGCGTCGACCGCTCAAGTGTTTGGATCGATACCGTGAAACGCGGCCCGATGGTGCGGCAAGTCCGCGGCCTTGGCACGCTCGTTCCGGAAGAATTTCGTTGGCTTCCCACGACGACGGAAGCAAGCGTCGAGAAAATTTTGATCTGGCCGGGAACAAAAGTCGAATCCGGTGACGTTATACTAGAGTTGACCAGTCCGGAGTTAGAACAAAGCGCTCACGAAGCGGAGTCGAAGGCGAAGGGCGCCGAGGCTGAGCTTGCCTCGGAGCGCGCCACTTTGCAGCGCACACTCTTGGAACAGGAATCGAAAGCAGCAACGGCGCATTCTGCTTACGAGCAGTCGAAAATGGAGCGCCAGACAAACGATCAGTTGGCAAAGAACGGTTTGGTCGCTGAGCTCGTTTACAAGACTTCGAAGATCAAGGAAGAGGAATGTCAGAAGAGCGATGAGATCGAGCAGAAGCGGCTAACATTTTCGCGCGACTCAATCGAACCGCAGCTGGCGTCGAAGCAGGCGTCGGTCGATCAAGCGAACCAACTGGCGAAATTAAAACTCGATCAAGTCGAAGGGCTGCACGTGAAGGCCGGAATGTCCGGCGTACTTCAAGCGCTGCCGGTGCAGGTGGGTCAGCGAGTGAAACCGGGGGACAATCTCGCGCGCGTTGCGGATCCATCGAAACTCAAAGCCCAAATCAAGATCGCGGAGACGCAGGCGAAAGATATTCAGCCAAATCAGCAGGCGGTGATCGACACGCGTAACGGCGTGGTCAAAGGCCACGTTAAACGAGTCGATCCGGCGGTGGAGCAGGGGACGGTGACGGTGGACGTCGCGTTTGACGAAGAATTGCCGAAAGGCGCACGGCCGGACTTGAGTGTTGATGGAACGATCGAGCTCGAGCGCCTCGACAACGTCGTGTTTGTCGGACGGCCGGCGTTCGGCCAAGAGAACAACACCGTTGGAATGTTCAAGCTCGTCGCCGGCAGCAACGAAGCGGTGCGGACGCCGGTGAAACTCGGGAAAAGCTCCGTCAACACGATTGAAATTCTCAGCGGCCTGAATCCAGGCGATCAGGTCATCCTTTCGGATACCAGTGCGTGGGATTCACACGAACGAATTCGACTCAACTAAAAAACCAGCCATGACATCCACCTCACCAAATCCTCAAACATCATCGCGCAAGAACGGCTCAACTCCGTTGATCCAACTTAACGCCGTCACCAAAGTGTTTCTTACCGACGAAGTCGAGACCCACGCGCTTTCCGGGATCCATTTGGATATCCGCGACGGCGAATACGTTTCGATCGCGGGCCCGTCGGGCTGCGGCAAATCGACGTTATTGTCGATCCTGGGCCTGCTCGACACGCCTTCGAACGGCAGTTACGCGCTCAAAAACAACGAAGTGGCGAATCTTTCGTTTGCCGATCGCGCGCGAATTCGGAACCGCGAGATCGGTTTCATTTTCCAAAGCTTCAATCTGATCGGCGACCTGACCGTTTTCGAAAACGTCGAGTTGCCGCTGACCTATCGCGGAATGAGCGCAGGTGATCGAAAGACGTTGGTCACGCAAGCGCTCGATCGTGTGGGGATGGCGCATCGGGCAAAACACTTGCCGAGTCAACTCTCCGGCGGTCAGCAGCAACGCGTGGCGGTTGCGCGCGCTCTCGCCGGCAAGCCGGCGATCCTGCTCGCTGACGAGCCGACCGGAAACCTCGATTCCCGAAACGGTGAAGCGGTGATGAATTTGCTCAAGGAACTGCACGCCGGTGGCGCGACCATTTGCATGGTCACGCACGACGAGCGGTTCGCGAAGCACGCCGATCGCACCGTCCACTTGTTCGACGGCCGAGTGGTGGAAGACAGCCGGATCGCGGCCTAACGAATGTAAACGCCGACCATGATCCGGCTCCGGAATCTTGAGCGAAATTACCCGCTGGGGCATGGGAAGTTTTTTTACGTCCTGCGCGACATCGACATCGAAGTTGCGGAGGGCGAGTTCGTCTCAGTGATGGGGCCGTCCGGCGCCGGCAAATCGACGTTGCTCCACATTCTCGGGATGCACGACCACGGTTGGAACGGCGAATATTTTTTCAACGAGACGGCGGTTCATCATCTAAAGGCCAAAGAGCGGGCCGCGCTGCGCAACGAGCAGATCGGGTTCGTTTTTCAACAGTATCATTTGCTCGACGATTTGACGGTTTACGAAAATCTCGAGATCCCGTTGTCGTATCGAAAAGTCGGCAAGAGCGAGCGCTCGGCGATTGTGGCGGACGCGCTCGATCGGTTTCAAATGGTGGCGAAAAAAGATTTGTATCCGCGCCAATTGTCGGGCGGCCAGCAGCAGCTCGTCGGTGTCGCGCGCGCGATCATTGCCAGCCCCAAGTTGATTCTGGCGGACGAGCCGACCGGAAATCTTCACTCGAGCCAGGGCGAAGAGATCATGGAGCTATTTCAAAAACTGAATGCCGAAGGCACGACCATCATTCAGGTCACGCACTCGGAAAAAAATGCAGGATACGGGAACCGGATCATCCAACTGCGAGACGGTTGGGTGGTCGAGCCAACCAAGAGGTAGCGTTATGATTCTAGATTCGTTTCAACAGGATGTGCGAGTTGGTTTGCGCGTGTTGTTCAAAGAGAAAGCGTTTTGCTTCCTAGCCGTGCTCGTTCTCGGTCTCGGTATCGGCGGCGCGACGACGCAGTTCACCATTGTTAACGCCATTGTGTTGCGGGGCTTTTCCTTTCCACATCCCGAGCAACTCATGAGCGTCGGATTGATCGATCCTAAGGCGAGCGATCAAAACAACAACTTCGGTATTGGCAATATTCCGACCGCTCAGGACTACGAAGATCTAAAAGCTGCGCAAAAGTCATTCGCGCTAATGGCAGGGTACCTGAATGGGTCCACAATCAATGTCACCTACAAGAACAATCCGCAGCGCTATACCGGCGGATATGTCACTGAAGACTTCTTCAAAATCATCGGCGTTTCGCCGGTCTTGGGCCGCGATTTCACGGCCGAGGACAATAAGCCGGGCTCGGAGAAGGTCACGATCCTCGGCGACGAAATTTGGCGACGCGATTTTGGCGCCGATCCCAATATTGTCGGGCAGAGCGTTCGGATTAATGGCAAAGCCGCCACGATCGTGGGTGTAATGCCGCCAAACTTTAAGTTTCCAATTTCAGAGGAGCTCTGGACGCCTCTTTACAATGAATTTCCGGTGACGCCGCGCGGCGGCCTGTTCCTAGGCGCCAACAATCGCGCACCGGCAGTAATGGGCCGATTGAAACCCGGCGTCACCCTCGATCAAGCGAACGCGGAGGCAATCGCGATCGCTCGGCATTTGGCGGAGGATAATCCGAAGACGAACCAAAATTTTACGTCAGCCAGCGTGCAACCGCTCCTGCATACATTCACCGGTGTGCAGTTTCGCCAACAAGTCTGGGGAATGCTCGCTGCGGTCATTCTCGTTTTGCTGATTGCGTGCGTGAACGTGATGAACATGCAGTTCGGTCGCGCGGCATTGCGCGCTAAAGAATTGGCGATTCGCGGCGCGCTCGCCGCGACGCGTTGGAGACTCGTTCGTCAAATGTTGACCGAAAGTCTGGTGGTCGCAGTGTTCGGAGCAGTCGCCGGCGTGATCATCGCCTATTGGTCAATCGATTTCTTCGTTCGCGCGATCAACGCCTTGCCCTTTCCGGCGCCCTACTATTGGAAGTTCGCAATCGATGGCCCCGTTCTCATTTTCACAGTCGTAATTACTCTTCTGGCCACGATCGCTTCCGGTCTGATCCCGGCGTTTCTCAGCGCCAGAGGCAATGCGGCTGAGATCATGAAAGAAGGCGGCCGCGGCAACAGCAATCGTCTTGTCAATTTGATCACGCGCATTTTGGTCGTTGGTCAAATCGCTTTGACCGCCGGGCTTTTGATCGCGGCAACCTTGGAAATCAAATCGATCCGGAATCAGATGAAGCTCGACTACGGTTACGACGAGAATGCTGTTTACGCTGCGCGGATGGCTTTGATGGAAGGTGCGTATCCGAGCGAGGAAGCGCGCCAGGAATTTTTCAAGCGCGCGGTGCGCTCGTTGCGGGTCAATCCCCAGTTCGAGTCCGCTGCGATGAGCAGTCGCTTTCGCATGACCTTTGACGGCCAGGGCCAGTATGAAGTCGACGGCAAAAATTATCTGACCGATCGGGATCGGCCGCGCGCAAATTTCGAATCGGTGTCGGACAATTATTTCTCGACCCTTGGTTTGAAAGTTCTCGAAGGCCGCGATTTCACAGTCGACGATGTCGACTCGAAACAACCGGTCGCGATTGTGAACGCGAGTTTTGCGCGAAAATACTGGGGCAACCAGAGCGCGCTCGGTCATCAGGTTCGGATTTTCAATCCCGGACAGCCGCAGCCGTGGCGAACGATTGTCGGCGTTGTGCCCGACACTTTGATGCAAGGCCCGTTCGATCAGCAAACCGAGAGCGCCGGATTTTTTATGCCATTGCTGGGCGCGTCTCCGGCCCCTCAATTTTGCACGATCCTTGTTCGCCCGCGCGCAGGCCAACTGGCCGGACTGCTCGGCCCAGCTTTGAGTAAAGCAGTGGCCGAGCTCGATTCGAACCTTCCGACTTATTTTGCCGGAACGCCCGGGCGATTTCATAATGAGATTCTCTCCGGCCCTCGCATCATCGCGACGCTGTTCACCATCTTTGGAATCGTCGCGTTCATTCTGTCAGCGGTCGGACTTTATGGCGTGATGAGTTTTTCGGTGAACCAGCGGACGCAGGAATTTGGAATCCGCATGGCCTTGGGCGCGGACGCGGCGCGAATTTTCCGAATGGTCATGACTCAAGGCGCATGGCAACTCGCCATCGGCCTTGTGGTCGGAGTCGGTGGAATCGCGTTGCTACTCGGTGTCGTGGCGGCGGCGGCATTGAAAAACATTCTCTTCAAGGTCAACGCGCTCGACCCGACGATTTATTTTGCGGTCGCAGCGCTCTTGACCGCAGTCGCGGCTGCTTCCTGTTTTGTTCCGGCGCGTCGCGCCACTCGGGTCGATCCAATGGTAGCGCTTCGTTATGAATAATTTTCGTCTCGCGCTGCGCCAATTAATCAAGAATCCGGGATTCGCCGCCGTCGCGATCCTCACGCTCGCGCTCGGAATCGGCGCCAACACCGCCATCTTCAGCATCGTCAACGCCGTTCTGCTCCGGCCGTTGCCTTACCCGAATGCGGACCGGATCATGGTCTTGAGCGAATCGTCCGGCCCGGGTCAGGATTTCTCGGTCGCGCTGCCTGATTATTTCGACTGGCAAAGGGACAACAAGGTTTTCGAACATCTCGCGTGTACTCATAAGGAATCGCGAAATCTCAGCGGCATTCCTGGTCGCGAACCCGAGCGCATTTCGTGCGCATCGGTCACGCGGAACTTTTTCAACATTATCGGATTGCCGCCGAAGATCGGTCGCACATTTAGCGAAGACGAAGACAAGGTCGGTGCGCCACCGGTCGTGGTAATCAGCGATCGTCTCTGGCAACGCGCGTTCAACCGCGACCCTGACGCGATTGGTCGCTCGATCAACCTGCACGATCAGAATTTCACCGTCATCGGAGTGATGCCGCCGCAGATGACTTCGCCGCAGGACAGTGACGCATGGTTTTCGCTTGGACGCCGCACCAATAATCCGGCGTGGATGGATCGTTCCCATCACCCGATGATGTTTGTCTGGGGCAAAATCAAGGCGGGCGTGACTGTTGCACAGGCGCGAACGGAAATGAAAGGGATCGCAACGCGTTTGGAACAAGCTTATCCGGAAACGAACAAACAGGTTTACGCCGTCGTCACGCCGTTGCTCGAGAATATCGTTGGCAAATATCGAACCAATCTCGGGTTGCTCCTTGCGGCAGTCGGCTTGGTGTTGCTGATTGCGTGCGCGAACTTGGCCAACCTGTTTGCCGCGCGAGGCGCCGCCCGCGTCCGAGAGTTTGCGGTTCACGCGGCAGTCGGTGCGACCCGCGGCCAGATCATTAAGAAGCTCTTAATTGAGAGTTTCGTTATTGCCCTCATTGGCGGAGCGCTCGGTTTTTTATTTGCGGTTTGGGTTCGTAACGGGTTGATCGCGCTGAGTCCGGGAGACGTGTCTCGATTCCAACAAATTTCCTTCGATCTGCCGGTCCTCGGTTTCACATTTCTGATCGCGTCCCTGACGACAGTGCTTTTCGGTTTGTGGCCGGCGTGGCAGGCCTCGCACACGAACGTGCAGCTCGCTTTGAAAACCGGCTCGGCTGGGAGCGGTGACCCGCCGTCGGCCAAACGAGCGCGGGACTGGCTGGTGATTACCGAAATTGCGCTCACCCTGACTTTGCTGGTTGCGGCCGGGCTGGTTCTAAAAAGTTTTTCGCGCCTTCAATCGCTCTCGTTGGGATACGAACCCCGCGCTCTCTTCACTGCCCGCTTCGAATTGCCGTGGCGAAAATACAACGACCGCGACAAGATCGACCCTTTTGCCAAGGCGTTGCTTGACAAGGTGCGTGGTCTGCCCGGCGTGCAAAACGCGGCCGTGAGTTCGAACGGTCCGCTGATGGGTGGATGGCAAACGGGTTTTTGGCGTGAAGAAAACCCACGTCCGCAGCCTTCCGATATGTTGAGCAGCGATCTCGAAGTGGTCGGCGGCGATTATTTTTCAACACTGAAGGCGCCGCTTTTGCGGGGTCGCGTGTTTAACGAGCGCGACACCAAAGATTCGCCGCGTGTCATCATCATCGATCAGGCCATGGCCGAGCAATATTTCCCCGGCGAAAATCCGATCGGCAAACGTCTCGGAGTTGATGTCGGCAACGATGACGAAGGTTACGTCATGTCGGAGATCGTCGGCGTCGTGGCCCGGATGCGATTTCATGCTGTCGATGAAATGGCGCCCTTACCGGTCATTTACAGTTCGTTAGGCCAGGCCCAGCGAACCAGTTTTACGCTTTTCGTAAGATCGACGATGGCGTCTGCGGCGCTCGAGCACGCGGTTCGTGAGGCTGTCAGTTCGATCGATTCCTCGCTGCCGGTTTTCGATGCCCGGCCGATGACCGATCGCGTTCGGGAGACCTGGGGCGCGCAACGTCTGTTAAGTTTTCTGTTTTCCGTCTTTGCCGGGCTCGCGCTGGTGCTGGCGACTATCGGTCTTTATGGATTGCTCGCCTATACCACGCTCAAACGCGTCCCTGAAATCGGTATTCGACTCGCGCTTGGCGCGCGCCCGGCCCAAATCCGCGCGCTTATTCTTTCGCACGGGATGCAATTGCTCTTGATCGGTTCGGTGATCGGTCTGGTTGCCGCCTTCGCCCTTTCCCGCGCTCTGCAAAGCGTTCTTTTCGAAGTCAAAGGAATCGATCCGAGAATTTATCTCGGCGTCGGACTGCTACTTTTTGGAGCGACCTTCCTTGCTTCCTGGATTCCAGCAAGGCGCGCTTCCCGCGTCGATCCAATCATCGCTTTGCGAACAGAATGATCAGAAAAAATCAACCCCACCTCTAACATGAACGATATTCGTTTCGCGTTTCGTAAACTTCGACAATCACCGACCTTCACCTTTATCGCGGTGTTCACGCTCGCGCTCGGGATTGGTCTCAACACCGCCATCTTTAGTTTGGTCAACGATCTTTTTCTGAGCAGCCTTCCGTTCAAGGAACCGTCGCGCATTGTCCACTTTTACAGCGGCGATAAATCGCGCGATCTGGTGGATCTGCCGCTTTCCGCCCCGCGCTTCGAACATTTCCGAGATGGACAAACAATTTGCGAAAGTCTCGCCGGCGAAAATTTCTTCGCCTTCACCCTCACTGGACTCGGAGATCCCGTCCAAATTTTTGGGAGCCGATTGACCTCAAACTACTTCGATGTGCTGGGAGTTCGGCCAATCGTCGGTCGAAACTTTCTGCCCGAGGAGCAGGAAGGCGCGGATGTCGCCCTGGTGACGGAGAACTTTTGGAAGAAACGCTTGGGCGGCGATCCGAACGTGATCGGGCGGAGCATCATACTCGATGGCGCCGCTCACACGATTGTCGGCGTGCTGCCGAACATGACAGCGAGGTGGTTCGGGGCAAACCCATTCGTCGCCGAGGTTTGGACGACCAAGCCGTTTCAGATTCCCGGATTCAGCTACGATCGGATGATGCGCGGGACGAGCTTTCTGCGAGTGATCGGCCGGCTGAAACCCGGTGTGACGCCCGAGCAAGCCCGCGCCGCGTTGCCGTCACTCGATCAGGGCTATCGCACGCAATATCCGAACAAGATCGACAGTTCTCTCACGAGTCTCATCAAACCACTCCCGCAGGACGTGACCGAAAACTTCCGAGCCGGGTTCATTACGCTTTTCGCGGCCGTCTGTTTCGTTTTGCTAATTGCTTGCAGTAACGTGGCGAATCTCCTGCTCGTGCGTTTCAGCGGCCGCCGTCGTGAGATTGCTTTGCGGATGGCGATTGGCGCTTCGCGCGCAAGTGTGGTGCGGCTTTTTGTTTTCGAAAGCGTGCTGGTCAGTGCAATCGCCGGCGCGGCCGGTGCGTTTATCGCGTGGCGACTCGTTCCGCTCGTTCCGAGTATGGCGTCAAACTTTTTACCCTTCGACGAAAACACGGCCACGAGTATTTCGCTGCCGGTGCTCCTGTTTACCATCGGGTTGTCGATCTTGACCGGGCTGTTGATGGGGATCTATCCCGCGCTGCAAGGATCGCATGCGGATCTGGTAGATAGTTTGAAAGAAGGCGGTCGCGGCACGGCCGGCAGCGCGCGCCAACAACGTTTCCGCAAAATTTTAGTCGGCGGACAAGTTGCACTTTCCGTGACCCTCCTCGCTGGCGCGGCCTTGCTCATCACCAGTTTCATTCGTTTGAATCAGCAAAATCTCGGTTTCCAGCCGCAAAAGCTTTGGACCGGCGGAATCACGTTGCCGGTCGCGCACTATGGCGACAACGCCTCGCGACAGCGTTTGGCCGAACAATTCTTGAACGCGCTGCGTGATGTTCCCGGTCTCGAGAGCTCGACCATCAGTGGCGATGTTCCATTAGCGGGCGGCAACCGCACTCTTTATGCGCGCGGCGACCGCGACGTTCCGCCGATCGAGCAGCGCGCCAACTCGCCGAGCCATGACATTGCGCCCGGATATTTTAAAACGTGGGGAATTCCACTTTTAACGGGGCGCGAATTCAATGAGCACGACACTGCCGATTCGCAAAAAGTTTGTCTGGTCAGCCAGGCCGGCGCGAAAAAAGTTTGGCCGGGGGAAAATCCGATCGGCAAAACGCTGCTCGTCAGCAGTCTTGGGGTGCCATACGAAATCGTCGGCATCGTCGGCGATGTTCGCTCGATACAAGTTAAAGATGCGCCAGGGATGGAATTCTATCTTCCCTGGTCGCAGGAGAATTTTCCGTTCGTCAATGTGACCGTGCGGACAAACTTGAAATTGGACGCGGTGACCAAGCTCGTTCAGTCCGCGCTGAACACCGTGAATCCCGGGCTCGCCATTGCTGCGCCGCAGACGATGAATGCCGTGGTCGCGCAGGCTCTTGGACAAGCGCGTTTGATGACGTGGCTGCTCGGAATTTTCGCTGGCGTCGCCTTGTTGCTCGCGGCCATTGGAATTTACGGAGCCGTTGCTTACAGCGTTGAGCAACGCACCGGTGAAATCGGCGTTCGCATGGCGCTCGGCGCGCAAACGCGCGACGTCCTGCGTTTGATCATCAATCAGGGAATGAGGCCGGTCGTGATCGGACTCGCGATTGGCATCGCAGCCGCCTTCGCGCTCGGGCGATTGCTTTCGTCCCAACTCTTTGAGGTTTCGGCCCACAATCCGGCGCTCCTCGGCGGTGCGACCGTGTTACTCGCCGCTGTCGCATTGCTCGCGTGCTTATTGCCAGCCCGGCGCGCTGCCTTGGTCGATCCGGTCCAAGCGTTGCGAACGGAATAAATCAGGAGCTGCGATTATGCTGACTGACTTAAAATACGCGCTGCGAATATTGGTAAAGACTCCGGGTTTTACCATCATCGCGATTTTGACTCTCGCTCTCGGGATCGGCGCCAACAGCGCGATCTTCAGTGTGATCGACGCCGTGTTGTTGCGTTCGCTGCCATTTCCAAAACCGAACCAGCTCGTGGCTATCTGGTCGCAGATGACCCGGGACAATTCGGAAAAGCAAAGCGAATCGATCCCAGACTATGTCGATCTTCGCGATCAATCGCAGACGTTGACAGCTTTAGCAGCTTTTACACGCGCTGGCGCGGTGCTCAACGGAACGGAAGAATCGCGGCAGTTGTTCGGCGTCGCTATCACTTCGGATATTTTTCCCGTTCTCGGCGTTTCGCCCGCGCGCGGTCGCGTTTTCACACGCGAAGACGACAATGTTGACGCGCGCGTCGTTGTTTTGACCGATTACGCCTGGAAAACCCTTTTCAATGGCGACCCAAACATTGTCGGGAAACAGATCAACTTGTCGTGGCGCTTATACACTGTGCTCGGCGTCATGCCGCCCGGTTTTCAATTCCCGGTGGAAGGCGAGCGCGCGGATTACTTACAGCCGCTGCATCCGCTTGTGCCGGAACTAGTCAACAACCGGGACGGACATTTTCTTCGCATGGTCGGCCGATTGAAACCAGGCGTGACCATTCAACAATGCGAGGCGGAGATGCGAACGATCGCGGCGCGACTGGCAGAACAATATCCTAGCTCGAACACGAATCGTTCCGAGCGTGTCTTTTCTTTGCACAGCGACATCGTCGGCGATGTCCGGCCGGCCTTGATTACGCTGGTGGCGGCAGTGGTTCTCGTGCTGCTGATCGCGTGCGCGAACGTCGCCAACCTCTTGCTTGCGCGCGCCACTCAGCGCCAACGCGAGATTGCGATTCGCACCGCACTGGGGGCAAGTCGGTCGCGAATCGTCACCCAACTTCTCGGCGAAGGCTTCTTGTTGTCGAGCTTCGGTGCTGCTGGCGGCTTATTCCTTGCCTGGTGGGGAATCGATTTACTGCGTGTTTTTGGTCCGGAGGATGTTCCGCGCCTTGGCGAGGTTTCAATTAACGCTCCCGTTTTCGTTTTCACTGTCATCGCAACAATCTTTAGCACGTTTGTTTTCGCTCTCGTTCCTGCGCTCCAGGTTTCGCGGCCGAACGTGAACGAGTCGCTCCAGCAAGGAAGTCGCGGTGCCGTCGGTCCGGAATCGCATCATCTACGGCGTCTTCTGGTCGTGACTCAGGTTGCGCTGTCCCTCTTGCTCCTCGCTGGGGCCGGTCTCCTAATCAAGAGCTTCGCCAATTTGCGCGCCACCAAGCCGGGATTCGATCCGTCCCATGCGTTCGTGGCCGAGCTCGTTTTGCCGAAAGCGAAATATCCCGAGCCGGAAAAGCATCGGCAATTTTTCGAACAGGTTCTTCCCAAACTTGCGGCCCTGCCCGGAGTGGAAGCGGCTGGCGCCGCCTTTCCCATGCCGTTCTCGGGCAATGATACCGGATCTGCATTTTCCATTGTCGGTCAACCGTCTCGTCCGTCCGGACAAGAATTGGAGGCGTCGCATCTCACCATCACGCCGGATTATTTTCGCGCGATGCGAACGCCGCTGTTGAAGGGACGGGCATTCAATGCCAGCGACACGAAGGATTCTCGGCCGGTCGTGATCGTGAACGACGTTTTGGCGCAACGTTATTTTCCAAGCGGCAATGCGATTGGTCAGCAAATCGTGTTAACTCATGGAGACAAATATGGGGGGGCGGCGCCGAAGGAAATCGTCGGCATCGTTGGGGGTTCGCGTCATGAATCGCTCGCGATTCAACCGCTGCCAGAGTTTTACATTCCGGCTGCGCAAGATCCGCAGCGTCGCATGGACGTGGTCATCCGCGCACCCGCTGCTGATGGATTGCGGGCACCGCTGCGCCAAATCGTGCATGAGTTTGATAAAGATTTATTCGTTCCAACTCTTGAGCCGCTCGAGAAACACATCGGCGTTACGCTCGCCCAACCGCGATTCAATATGATGTTGCTCGGCGGCTTCGCCGGCGTTGCCATGATTCTGGCCGCGATTGGTATTTACGGCGTGATCGCTTACACGGTCGCGCAGCGTACCAAAGAGATTGGGATTCGCATGGCTCTTGGCGCACAAAAGATCGACATGTTGACCATGATTTTGCGTCAAAGCTTTGCCGTTATCGGGATTGGTTTGCTGGTCGGCCTTTTCGGAGCGCTCGCCGTCACCCGCTTAATGTCGAGTCTGCTTTACGGCGTCAGCGCAAACGATCTTTCGATTTACGCCGTCGTCACTATCGTTTTGAGCGGAGCGGCATTGATCGCCACCTATTTTCCAGCCCGCCGCGCGATGGCTGTCGATCCAATGGTCGCTTTGCGCTACGAGTGACATGAACAATCTTCGCTTTGCGCTTCGCCAATTGCGCAATGCTCCAGCGTTTACCATCACCGCTGTCGCCACGGTCGCGATCTGTCTCGGAGCGAATCTCGCCATCTTCGCGGTGATTAATTCCATTCTGCTCCGCCCGCTTCCGTTTCCCCAATCCGATCGGCTGGTGACGATCTTCAACACCTATCCGAAAGCTGGCGTCGAGAATGTTGGCTCGTCGCTGACGAATTACTACGAGCGGCGCGGCAACATCCCGGCGTTCTCGAGCCTTTCCATCTTTCGTGACTTCAGCGAAGTCGTCGGCGAAACCGGCGCGGCCGAGCAGACAGAAATCATGCGCGTCTCGCCGGATTTTTTCGCGACCCTCGGCGTCAATCTTGCGATGGGTCGTACCTTCACCGAAGACGAAGCTGAAATCGCCAAAGGCAAAGGCGCCGGAGTGGCCATCGTGACCGACGCCTACTGGCGGCAGCGTCTTAATTCCGATCCAAACGTCCTCGGCCGGGACATCCGCGTGAACACCATGCCGAGAAAGATCGTCGGCGTGTTGCCTCCTGATTTTCGATTCCTTTCCTCGGAAGCGCGTCTTATTCTGCCGATAAGATCCAGATTGAAGGAACGGACGCCGCAGGAGCGCCATTCCGACGGCGGCGGGACGCACATGATCGCGCGATTGAAGCCGGGCGCGACGATGGCCGAAGCGCGATCACAAATCGACGCGCACAACGCCGCTGTCGAAGAAGACAATCCGGAAGCGAAGATGATGACCGAAGCGGGTTTCCGATCACTCGTTAGGCCATTGCATGCGGAGCACGTCCGCTCGATTCGTCCAACTCTTTTGCTGATGCAGGCCGGCGTATTTTTTCTTTTGCTCATCGGAGCGGTTAACCTGGTCAACCTCCTTCTGATCCGCGCGAGCGGCCGCGCGAAAGAAATGGCGATCCGCCGATCGATGGGCGCGAGTCGCGCGCATGTTGTGAGACAGGTAATGATCGAAACCGTTCTCCTGACTTTCGTCGGCGGATTGCTCGGGCTGGCGGTGGGCGCGTGGGGAATTCGGTTGCTCGAAGTTCTCGGGGCAGATCGCTTGCCGCTCGGCGCGCATATCGCGTTCGATGGCTGGCTGGCGTCCATCGGTCTTGTTGGCGCGGTGGTTCTCGGAGTCGTTATCGCGGTGCCGATCGCCTGGTTCAGCCTGAGCACTCATCTGGCGACTGCGCTCCAATCGGAATCACGCACCGGCACGATTAGTCGCGCCGCTCAACGCCTTCGCCATGGATTTATTGTCGCGCAGATCGCGCTTGCTTTCGTTTTGCTCGCGGGTGCGGCGCTGCTCGGCTTGAGCCTGAAAAAAGTGATGGCGGTTTCTCCCGGCTTCCGGGCCGATCACGTTCTCACCGGGGAAGTCACGGTGCCGTTTAGTTATAACGCCCGCCCTTTCCTCGATCGCTTGCTGGAAGCAATTGGTCGGCAACCGGGAGTCGGAGCAGCGGGAGCGATCACGAATGTGCCCCTGAGCGGAGACAGCGGGAAGACCGCCGTCACACCAAAGGGCTACGTGCCGCCGGCGGGCGAGTCATTGCACGCTCATTATTCCTATCAAGTCACCGGCGATTACTTCGCCGCGCTCGGCATTCCTTTGCGCGAGGGCCGGTTTTTAACTTCGGCCGACTCTCATCGCGCGGACCGGGTCTGCGTAGTGGACCAAGATTTCGCCCGGCGCTACTGGCCTCATGGCGGCGCGCTTGGTCAACGCGTATTTCAAGGCAGCGACTCGGACGACGCAAAACTGTTCACCATTGTCGGTGTGGTCGGCGCGGTAAAACAAGCGGAGCTCACGGAACCGCCGGGGCAGGGCGCGGTCTACCTGCCGTTCATGGATTCCGACGGCATCAACATCTTCGTCGTCACGCGAACGAGCCACCGCCCGGAAGCGTTTGCCGGGACGCTGCGGAAACTGGTGCGCGCGACCAATGCTGACCTTGCGATCGATAACCTCCGCTCCATGGATACGCGCATCGCGGACAGCCTCATCGCGCGTCGGTCTCCAGCCTTGCTGGCCGGAATTTTCGCTGGCGTCGCTCTCTTGCTGGCGGCAATTGGAACTTATGGCGTATTGAGTTACGCGGTCGCACAACGCCAGCGCGAGATCGGTATTCGGATGGCGCTCGGCGCGCAAACCAAGCAGATCGGCGCCCAGTTCCTCTCGTTAGGCCTACGCCTTCTCGTCACGGGAACTCTCCTCGGTTTGTTAGGCGCATGGATTGCCGGAAAAGCCATGCAAACTGTCTTGTTTGAGGTGCCGCCGCTCCACTTGGCGATCCTCTTCGGCACCGCTGCGATCATGAGCGCGGTATCGTTGGTTGCCTGTCTCATCCCCGCGCGTCGCGCGACGATGGTCAATCCGGTGGAAGCACTGCGTGCCGAATAACTAATCGAGGATCTGAACGCCCTCGGTCGCCGTGCGCGCGGCGAACAGTTCGCTAAGACGTTTTGTCATTTGGCCGACCTGGCCGTCGCCGATGTCGCGATTGTCGATCTTAACCACGCCGGCGAGCTCGCCCATCGTACCGGTACAAAACATTTCGTCCGCGCTGTAAGCGTCGACCGGAGTGAGATCGGCTTCAACGCAGCGAATTTTTTCCGCGGCGGCAATTTCGATTACGGTCGCGCGCGTAATTCCTTCCGGACAGGCGACCGTTTTGCTGGTGGCAAGATCGCCTTTGCGCACAATGAAAACGTTGGTCGCGTTGGTCTCGGCAATGAATCCGTTCATATCGAGCATGAGCGCGTCGTCCGCGCCCGCGTTGTTCGCTTCAATCTTGGCCAGAATCGAATTGAGCAAATTGGCATGATGAATCTGCGCATCCAGGACATCGGGCGGGGGCCGCCGGACCGATGCCGTGATTAGCTTCAAACCCTCCTTGGAATAAACCGGCGCCTTATGCTCGGCCAGAACGATCAGGGTCGCGCCGCTCTGGTTCAGCCGCGGGTCCATACCGGAAGTAATTTTCACACCGCGGGTGAGGGTGAGCCGAATGTGGACGCCATCGCGCATTTTATTCGCGGCCACGGTGCGCTTGAGCTCTTCGATGATCTTTTCGCGCGGTGGAAGATCGACAATCGACAAGGCGTGCGCGGAACGTTCCAGTCGATCGAGATGCTCGTGTAATTTGAAGATACGGCCGTCATAGAGCCGCAGTCCCTCCCAAACCGCGTCGCCACCTTGCACCGCCGAGTCGAACGGACTGATCCCGGCCTTGTCTCGATGCACCAGCTGACCGTTAATGTTGACGATCAGGTCCTTGTTCTTGGGATTAAATTTCTGGAGCACGAAGAAGATTAATCAGGAAACCAGGAAACCAAGAACAGAAACGAACTTATCAATCATTCCTGGATTCTTGGCTTCCAGATTAATAAATCCGATGTCGATAGAGCTTTTCGTACGATTCCCGACATTGCTCATAAATCTCTCGGAGGCGATCCGGCACAACGCCTTGTCTCGATTTGTAGGGCTGGAACGATGTCGATCTTGCCACCTCATCGTACCAATGCTTGGCCCAGATACCGTCGGTGTCTCGTAATCCCGGCGGCCAGGAAAGCATCGCCTTGTCGAATTCCACGCCAACTGTGTCGCAGAGAAGCCGCAAGATGCGCTCGGGATTTTCCAGAACATCTTTTGCGTCAACAATTGGCGGCACCTTGCCGGTTTGCTCGCGAACGAAATCGAAAATCTTTTCCTGCTGAACGTAACCAAGATCTTCCAACGTTGGCTCGGGATTTTTTTTGATGTAGGAAAGAATCACTTCGCGCGGGTCGCGGATGAGAAAACAATTTGTAAGGTCGACAAGCCATTCGCGATCGATCTCCGGCAGCAAATGATGGGTCATTTGTTTCTGGAAGAAAATCTTCTTGCCCGTCGGGGCACTGAGGCCCCTCCCACATTGTTCAGCGACTTTTCGCCAATCGGTCTCGCCTTGTGCGATCACTTCGGCAGCCCCGGGATGCTTTTTGCCGGTCCTCTCTAAATAGTACGCGTAAAACGGCTCGTCGATTACGGCGGTGTCGGCGCGATTGCCCCAGGCGCGCATCATGGCGGTGGAGATGTTCCGCGGACCTGACCACATGGCGATGCGAACCGGGTTCGAAGTCACGGCTAGCCGAAAATGAGAAGCTGGATCGAGTCCGGCAGATGCTGAGCGACGTTTGTTACTACACTGCCGCGAAGAAGGTTCGCCAGCGCGGTTCGTTGAGTCGCGCCGATGACGAGATAATCGACACCCATGGTTGCGGAAAGATCGACAATCGTAGCGGCGGCGTCCTGGCTGACGGCATAAACTGGAATGACGCAAACATCGCGCTCGGCACCGAGCTTCATCATCAAAGACATGATGGTGTTCGCTTCCGGATCATCCTGCCATTTCGCGCGGCCAAGTGAAGCCGGTCCGCCAGAGAAGTAAACGGCAACCTCTTTGACAAAGAGCACGCAAAGAGTCGCTTTGCGCAGTTGCGCTTCATCCAGCGCAAACCCGAGCACCGGGGTGATGCCGCGCGCTGCGACCATAATCTTTTGACCTTCTTGCAATCGCGGTTGCACCCGAGCTTCCAGATCGGGACTAACCATTGCGGCAACCTCGCGTGTGACGGTGAGCGTGGTCAGACCCTGTCGCTTCTGCGTGTACGCGCGCAACGCCAGTCCAACGCCCAGAACCACGACTATGAAAAAGAGAGCGTCTTGTTTAGTGTGCGCCAGGGTCAGCTCGACCACGAACAAAATGCAAAACGTGACGGCGAATAAGAGACGATCATACCAGGTAAAGCCAACGGTTCGGTTAAAAGCACACGAGCCGACGTTGACCGTGATCGCACCAACGACACCAATCGCATAAAGACCCGCCAAGGCAGTGAAATTGGCAACGAACAGGAGGACGACGGTCGGCAAGCCGAGTGCGATGAGAAGGGGATAAATCGGAACGCCATGCCGATTCAAACGTTTGAATTGACGCGGCATTTCGCGATCGCGCGACATCATGTAGAGCAGTCCGATTGTCGCAACGATGGCGGTGTTGGCGGCGCTGAGCAGAAGCAGGAAAAAAACGATGCCGACAATCCAGCCAAACAAATTCCCGATGGCCGGTGAAAATGTCGCCGCCGCGAATTGTTCCCCGATGAAGCGCAGCATGTCTTCGCTCCGCAATTGTAGAACGGAAGAGATCGATGAGGGATCCGACAGGTGCAGCGTCTTGCCCAACACCGATGGCAATGACAGCATCGCCCAACCCAACAACGCTGTCCCGCAAACTACTTCGATCGCCACCGGTGTGATGGCTTTGAATGCCTCGCGACCGACACTCGGATGTTCCATCGTCGATCCAGGATCGAGTTTCATTACCCCAGTCAGATTCGCAATCGATTCCGCGCCCGAAAGCGCGAGAATAACGCCAACAAATTGGACCCATAGCGTTCCGAGACTTTCCTGGCGCGGTTGAAGAAAATGCGTCGTCAGATGCGGTGCGCTGAATGCGATCATCATGATGACCACCGCGACCGTCGGGACGGCTACTGTGACCGCGAAAGTGCCGGAATGTTTCGGCCCGAAAAAGTTGATCACGCCCATGATCAGGAGCACGCCAATCGTGGTCAGTGCGATATGATCGCGGAGAAATTTGATCCAGGTGACATGCTCCGCGCCCGAAGTGATGTAGGTCAACGCCGACCAGCCACTGAGTGCTGCGGTCACGGTTAGATTGGCCAGCAACAACAACGCGCCCACGACAGCCAGCAATCGGCTTTGCGAACGCGCCGCGGAATAAACACCTCCGCCATCGGGAAAATGGCGGCAGATCACGACGTAATTAATCCCGACCAAACCGGTCAGCGCGCAGACCGCGAGAATGATTGGCAACGACGAAAAGCCGGCCGCCAAAAACGCAAGACCGATGACATAGGCCTTGCTCGTGCCCCAATCGCCGTAAAGAAGCGCGGCGGCGCGTTTCCAATCGACGTTGCGCGGGCGATGGACCGCGCCGCTTTCGGTAATGATCAAATCCGCCATTAGAACGTGGGGTGACTGTTCATCGGAGGCCGCGCCTGACAAGGGCTTTGTTCAATACCATCAGGGCATCACAGCGCGGGGCGAGCAGGGTCATACGGCAGTGTTCTATTATTATTAGAGTAGATCGACAACGTAGTATCGTGTCCGACTTTGTCCGATTTGACGTAACCCGCCACCGATTTGAGATTTCCGTCAGTTCTTTGTTTCGCTTAATGGATCGGTGAGTGGCCGGTTCAACGGGGGAACCAATTCCTGAAAACGGATCGGGGCGAACGATGCGCGGCATCGAGAGTATTTAGTGGCTCCAGCCCGACAGCTAACCTCGTCAGCATCATTAGAATGCAAGGGATGTCGTAAATCCGACTCCACTTGAAGTGAGGCGCCTCGTCGCGCGAGTCAGCCTCGTTTTGAGTCGAATTAATTAATTGATACCAACCAACGTTAAGCGGCCGCGCAATGTCAATGTGCCGCGCGCGGCCGCGATCTTGTACGGCGACTGGGGCACGAGCAAAGCCTACGTGATCGGTCTCGCCTTTGCCGTTGCCGGTTACGCTTCGTTCTGGCTGATCGCGCTGATGTGCGTGCTCGTTGCGCTGGTTGGGATCAATTACATGATCATCTGCCGCCTCTATCCGGACGGCGGCGGCGTTTACGCGAGTGTGCGACATCGCAGCGAGATCATCTCAATCGTCGGCGCGTTTTTGCTCATCGCCGATTATTTGGTAACGGCCGCGATCAGCTCCCTCTCCGCCTTTGCTTACCTCGGCGTGCCGCATCCGGAAAAATTTGCCGCCGCCGCGATCCTCGTGATCGGAATGCTCAATTTGCTCGGACCGAAGCACACGGGTGGGCTGGCCTTCCTGATCTCAGTCCCGACCGCCATCGTGGTAATTGCGCTCGGCCTTTTCTGCCTGCCGCATCTCGGGACGGCCATTGGACATCTGCAACCGCTGCATGGCGGCTTTTGGCAAAACTGGGCTGGCTTTGTCGGCATTGTGCTCGCGCTTTCCGGCGTTGAAGCCATCGCCAATGCCACCGGCGTGATGAGACTCGATCCCGGCAGCACCGACGCGAAGCCGTCCGTCGTCAAAACTTCCACGCCCGCAATCCTGATCGTGATGATCGAAGTCTGCGTCTTTACTGCTTTGCTCGGGCTCGCCATGCACGCGCTCAGCGGATTGCAGGTCGCCAACGGCGACGTGAACGCGCCGGGCGCAGAAGGCGTGCGCGATTACATGCTGCGTTACATGGGTGAGGTCTTTGTTGGAAGCGTGCTTGGGCCCGCCGGCGGTCACATCTTCGCCGTCATCGTTAGTGTCGTCTTCGGGCTGCTGCTCTTCTCCGCTGTTAACACCTCCATCGTCGCGTTGATCAACCTTCAGTTCCTTCTGGCGCGCGATCGCGAGATCCCAAAGATTTTCCAGCTCCTCAACAAATGGGGCGTGCCCACCGTGGCCATGATCCTCGCCACGATTGTACCGATGTTGCTCGTCATTTTTGTCAAAGACATCTCCGGCCTGGCCGAGTTGTATGCGGTCGGTGTCGTTGGCGCCATCGCCACCAATCTGGGTGCGACCGCGACCGACCGAACTCGCGCGATCAAGCCGTGGGAACGCGCGTTTATGTTTGTCACGTTCCTCATTATGGCCGCGATTGAGCTTTCGTTGCTCGTCGATAAACCGAACGCACGCTATTTCGTCATTACCGTTCTTCTCGTTGGACTCATCTTGCGCGGTCTCGTGCAGGAACGACGGATGAAAAAAGAAGGGAAGCCTCCGCTCGTACCTGAGAAATTGCCGGTTCACGCCGCGCCCGCTCCCGCAGTCGAACCAACCGTGGCTGCCTCATCGGCAGCGCCGCTAACCGGGGAAGCGATACTGTGCGCGATTCGCGGGACCGGGCGCACGCTCGATTTCGCTTTGCGCGAAGCCCGCAAGACCGGATCGCGGCTTTATCTACTTTTCGTGCGCGAACAACCTTTCATGACCGAAGAGGACGCGAAACGCAAATGGCACGAAGACCCCGAGGCGAGCGCGGTTTTTGCCGAAGCGAAGCAAAAAGCGGGCGATCTCCAGCCTTTGTTTGCTTACGCTGTCAGTCCCTCCGCCGCGGAAACGATTGTCGATGTTGCCGCCACTCTTGGCGCATCCCGGCTCATTCTTGGCGCACCGCAGCGCAACGCCTTGATCAATCTTCTTCGCGGCAATGTGATCCGCGAAGTTTCGAATCTGCTTCCGGAAGAAATCGATCTTCTCGTCTATGCCTGATCGGAAATATCAGGACCCAAATTTTCCGTAAACCGCGAGCAGCGGATAAAAACAGCGATTTTTGCTGTGATAATCGCTTACGAAGCCGGTTTTGGTTCGAATCTCGACGTGGCCGTGATTCCTGTCGCCGTAAACGAGGACCGCGCCGATCGGTGCGGCATACGGATCGCGAATTGGCAATCGTTTGAATCCGTAACTGCGCATCAGCTCGTCGCCGGCTTCGACTGCGTAGGCAGTCTTTGGATAGGAATTGATCACGCCCGCGGCGACCAACGCCGTTTTCACATAATGCCAGCAGTGCGCCTTAGAATCCGCACTCGAGCGCTCTTGAGCGAGCGTGGCCGCGCGCGCGAGTTTCGGGTCGAGACGCGGATCAATTTTCGCGAACGGATGAACGATTGGCTTGCTCCAGTAATGCCGAATAATCTTGACCGACGTGACCTGTCCCGAAGCGTCTTTGTAAACAAACTTCCTGGTCGATTGTTGCAGGCCTTCAGCTCGAAGGGGCGGCGCAAAAAGGGCGAAGTTTCCCGTGCATAAAAGGGTGAGAACGAAAATGCTTCGCACGCCAGCGTTTTATTGCAGGGAATATGCCAAGTCGCAAGAGGAGATTTCTTTTCTCCCGGGTGGACCGTAAATAATTCCAAAAAAATTTGCACCCGAGTGGGAACCAGTTTAGGGGTCTGATCCGAATCTTAATTAAAAAACCCTGTCTTTTCTGCAGGGTTTTGTCGAATGCTCGTTAGGGCGAATTCGTCAAAAAAATGGGTACGAAATTTTTACTAACAACGATTGGCTTTGCTTTTTTGTTCGCGGCTTCGGCTTTTGCGAGCGAAGAATCATTGCTCGCACGAATCACCGTCTACTGGCCGGGAGAAGGTCAACTCCGTGCCTGTTCCAATGGTGCGCGTCTCCGCGCGGGACATTGTGCGGTCGATCCGAAACGAATTCCGTTCGGGAGCCGTGTATTATTTCCGGATGCGACCTGCACCGCCGTTGATAGCGGACCGGCGGTAGTCAGCCGCAAGGCCGCGCGCGTGACGGGACGAACCGTTTTGCAACGAAGCGCCATTGTCATCGATCGATTCTTTGAGTCGAAAGAAGCCGCGCTTTCCTGGGAAAGCAGACATCCGCATTTCATGACGGTGCAAGTGGTCCTCCCGGGATCTCGCAACGAATCCAAGGAAGCGATCGTGGAAACCTCGAAGAATGACACACCAATCGGGGAACTGCGGGAAACCAATAATTTGGAGCCACCGGTTGATCGGAATGGCACGGCGCTTTCTCGTCCGATTGATCTGCTCATGCGTGCGGGCTGGCGAACGGCGTTATGAAGCGATTTCTCTTCTTAATTTTTTTCGGAGTAACTGCGACAGCCAGCGGTGTCGCGCGCGACAATTCGCTCCTCGCTCGCGTCACCGTTTACTGGGCCCACGGTGGACGCGACGCGGATCGTTATACGCGCCAACACAAATCCGCTACTGGTCAGCGACTGCGGCAGGGTCATTGCGCTGTCGACCCCAGAAAAATTCCTTACGGCAGCCGGGTCGTTCTTCCTGACGGAACCGCTTTGTCGGCCGTCGACACTGGTAGTGCTGTCCGGAACCGCAAGGCCGCTCGGCGATCGGGCCGCACGAATTACGAGCGCAACGCGCTCGTAATTGACAAATTTTTTGAGACCAAACGCCAAGCGCTCGCGTGGGCGAACTCCAACCCGCCGTTTGTAAACGTGAAAGTAGTTCCGCCAAATGCTCCGCCGGCGACGGAGCCCAATATCACAAATTCCCAACCAATCGCTTTGACGCCAGCGCCAGCGACAACGACAACCAATCCAGCGAGCGCCAGGTCTACTGCAGCTACGACCAATGCGGCGGCGAGTGTTCCCATCGGGACTATTGTCAGAAATCCGCTTGGCCGGCTCGGCCGCTAGCAGTTTGTCGATCTTACGCGAAGATCGACCTCTCGGATTACAACTTCGAGTAAACGCCGATCAACGGCCGCGGCGATGGAATCTTGGAGCGAAAGTCGCTCGCGAAACCGCTCTTGGTCCTGATTTCGATGTGACCCGCGCCATTTTTCGCGTTGTAAACCAGCACTGACCCGACCGGCGCCTTGTAGGGATCGCGCACGGACAGCTTTTTGAAGCCGTAATTATTGACTAGCTCTTTAGCGGCATCCTTGGCGTAAACGCTCTTCGGATACGAACTGACCGCGCCGGAAGCGAGCAACGCTTGCTTGACGTAATGCCAGCACTGCTCGCGCGAATGCGCATGAGCGCGTTCCTCAGCAATCGTCGCCGCCCGCCTCAATTTGGGATCGATCGAGCCGTCCGTTTTTGCGAACGGTTGGACGATTTTCTTGGGGACGTATTTGGTGACGATCTCGGCCGAGTCGGTTTTTCCATCGGCGTCTTTGAAAATGAATCGCGCTTTCGCCGATGCGACCGTCTGGCCGTGGGCGGCGGTCGCAAAGAGCAAACCGGAAGCAAAGATGGCAATCAAACAGGGGGCGAGGGGACTGGTTTTCGGCATAAAGAGCGCCATCTATCAAGCAGATCGGCTGCCTGCGCAACCGATTTTTGCCGTTTTTTACAACTTTTTTGGCAATGCGAGTCGGCCCTTTTTTTGTCATTCCGACCGAAGTGGAGGAATCTCTTGCTGTTTCTGAAATATTAAGAGATGTCTCGACTTCGCTCGACATGACATAACCTCCGAACCGTCAATGAATTCCTCAATCAACCGTCGTTCCTTCGTCAAAATGTCTGCGGCAGCCGCTTTGGCTTTGACTACAAGATCGACATCGTTATTTGCGGAGAAAGTAGTGAAGCCTTTGCGCATCCTGATTCTTGGCGGGACCGGTTTTACCGGCCCCTATCAAGTTCGCTACGCGCTGGGCCGCGGACACAAAGTCACGACATTTAACCGCGGCAAAACCCATCCCGGGGAATTGCCGGCCGAAGTCGAACAGCTCGTCGGCGATCGTAACGGCAAGCTCGACGCGTTGAAAAATCGACAATGGGATGTCGTGATCGACAACCCCACGACGCTGCCTGCATGGGTGCGAGATGCTGCCCAGATTTTGAAGGGCAACGTCGATCGCTACGTTTTCATCTCCACGATTTCTGTTTACGGCGAGGTGAAACAAGGCGTCGACGAGTCGGCGCCGCTCGAGAAATACGAAGGCCCGGATCCGTACAAGGAGACACTCGAAGCGATGAAAGCGTCCGGTTACAAAACCTACGGCCCGCTGAAGGCGCTTTCAGAAAAGGAGGCCGAGAAATGGTTTCCCAGGAAAGCATTGATCATTCGTCCGGGACTGATTGTCGGTCCGCGCGACGAGACCGACCGCTTCACCTACTGGCCGGTGCGAATTGACCGCGGCGGTGAAGTGCTCGCTCCCGGAAATCCAAATGATCCCGTTCAGTTCATCGATGGGCGCGATCTTGCCGAATGGACAGTTCGCATGGCAGAAAATCGGGAAACCGGAATTTACAACGCGACCGGGCCCGCCAAACCGCTCGGCATTGGTGGAATGCTTGATGGAATTAAAGAGGCGGAGAAGTCGAATGCGAAGTTCACTTGGGTGAGCGAGGAATTTCTCACTCAGCAAAAAGTCGAACCGTGGTCCGGCATGCCGGTGTGGACGGGAAAAGACAGCGGCTTGGCGCGCGCCAGCATCAGCCGCGCACTCGGCAAAGGTTTAACGTTTCGTCCGCTCGCCGAAACCGCGCGCGACACGCTGGCCTGGTTCAAATCGCTTCCACAAGATCGACAATCGAAATTGCGCGCCGGTGTTACAGCTGAGCGCGAAGCCGAAGTTCTCGCGCAGTGGCGCAAACAGCACGGCTAGTGTAAGGCGTCTAACATGACGCGTTCCTCAGACCGCCCATCGCTGATAGGGCGGATATTCTCGATGCTTACCTTCGTCGAGCGGCATGAGCTGCCGTCGGTCGTAACCGCGTTCTTCCTCTTCTTTTGCGTGCTCGGCGGCTATTTCGCCGTGCGACCTGTGCGCGAAACGCTCGGCACGATCCTCGGCCGTGATCGTGTGACCAACCTCTGGCTTGCCACCTGGATCGCATCGTTGGCGATCGTGCCCCTCTACGGGGCCGTCGTTGCAAAAATCAGGCGGAGCATTTTTCTCCCGCTCATTTACGGCTTCGTGGCGGTCGCGCTCGCAATCGTTGGCGGCGTCATGCAAGTCCAGCGGCAAAGTGTAGCCGTCGCGCAGTTCTTCTACGTCTTCATCAGCGTCCTCAGCCTCTTCCTTGTATCCGTTTTCTGGAGCTTCCTGGTTGAGCTTTTCGATTCCGGACAAGCGAAGCGGCTTTTCCCGGTGATCGCGGCGGGCGGAACCGCCGGCGCTCTCGTCGGACCGCTGTTCACCGATTTTACCGCGCGGACCATCGGGAACGCTGGCATCCTCTTCGTCGGGGCGGCGCTCTTTGTTTTGGCGGTCGTCTTGCAGGCCATCCTAATCCGCATCTGGAAAAGTGGGCCTGAACTTCGGCGAGACGGCGGCGAAGCTGATCATCAAACGCGGGATCGCGCGCTGGGCGGAAACCCTTTTGCTGGAATCACACTTGTCCTGCGCTCACCGTACCTGGTGGGAATTGCTGGGTATGTCGCTCTACTGGCGACTGCGAACACCTTTCTCTATTTCGAACAATTGCGGCTGGTCGCGACTGCGTTCGCGGATACGCAGACGCGCACGAGCGTCTTTGCGCGGATCGATTGGATTGTGCAGGGCCTCACGATCCTGGCGCAGCTCTTCATCACCGGCAGGATCGCTTCGCGTTTGGGTTTGGTGGTTCTCCTTACGATTATTCCGGTAGCGATTTTCTTCGGGTTTGTGGCGCTGGCGATATGGAACACGTTCGCGGTCCTCGCGGTCGTGATAGTTCTGCGTCGCAGCGGCGAATACGCTTTTGTTCGTCCCGGCCGGGAGATGCTATGGACGCCGATGAGCAAGGAGACGAAGTACAAAGCGAAGAACTTTGTCGATGTGCCGGTTTATCGCGGGGCAGACGCGGCGGTCGCGCAACTGCAACGCGCGATCGAGGGCGCGGGCTTCGGCGCGCAAACGCTGGCTTTGTTTGGAGCGCTGGGCGCAGTCCTTTGGGCGGTAAACGGCTGGTGGCTCGGGAGGCGTTATGACGCAGCCGCGAGGGAGTCGGCCTGACTTGCGCGGAAGCGGGTCAGGCGCGAAGCGTAAACCGTTAACAAATCGAAGGAGGAAAATATGGCAACACGAACTGGATCGGCGGTTTGGGAGGGAACTTTGAAACAGGGGAAGGGGACAATGAAACTCGGGAGCGGCGCGTTTGAAGGGCCCTACTCATTTTCATCGCGCTTTGAAGAGGCCAAAGGAACCAATCCCGAAGAACTGATAGGTGCAGCTGAGGCGGGATGCTATTCAATGGCGCTCTCTGCGAATCTCGAAAAAGCAGGACATCCGGCGAAGCGAATCACCACCACCGCGACTGTGAAACTGGAAATGGTGGGCGGCGGACCAAAAATCACGACCATCGATGTGAAGACCGAAGCGGAAGTGCCCGGAATTGACGAAGCGAAGTTTCGCGAACAAGCCGAACTCACCAAGAAAACCTGTCCCGTCTCGGTGGTTCTGGCCGGCGCGCAGATTAATCTCGACGCAAAATTGCTCTGACGAGCTACTTCGCCAATTCGTAGAGATATTCGACGAACGACATCGTTGCGCCGTCGAAGCTCTGCATTTTCGGATTGGTCGATTCGATCACGTAATACTCATCGGGAGCATGCGCGCCGCTGCCGTGACCAAGGCCGAAATGTCCGGCCGCGAGCTTCAATGGTTCGCCGGTGAAAGCGTAACCGGGATACGAGCCGGCGTTCCGCGGCCAGAGCAGCGGATCGACGCCGAATTTTTTGTAGGTTACGAGTTGCGCTTGAATGAGCGCCGAATCTTTCGACGTGCTCGTCGGATCGTAACCGCCGGTCATGTTCACTTCGATGTCGCCGAAGCCGCGCTTCGCGAGATGCGCTTTCAACGCCGCAAGCGCGTCGGCTGCTTTCATATCCGGCACCAGGCGCATGTCGATCTTCGCGACCGCGCGATGCGGCAAAATCGTCTTGCCGCCCGGCCCGGTGTAACCGCCGACCAAACCTTCAATATTCACCGTCGGCTGCGACATCAAACGCTCGTTCGCCTGCTGCCACGGCAGATCGTCGATCCAATGTTGGGTGTTGTATTGTTTCTTAGCGCTCGCTTCGCTGCGAACTTTCGACACGCTCGCGATCATTGCCTTCTCGTCCGTGCTCAATGGTCGCGGCTGCGGATAATTGTCGATCTTGATCGTGTTGCCGTCTTCTGAAACGAGCGTGTTCAACGCATGGACGAGACGCCACGCCGGACTGTCGATCATCGCCTTGAGCGACGAATGAATGTCTTTCGCCGGGCCGCGTCCCCATTTTGCGCCGTCCGAAACTAGTTCCAGCTCAATAACGCCTTTGGATCCGAGATTAACCGTCACCACGCCGTCCAAATCCTGCGTGGCTGATGGCATGAATACGCCAACGCATTTCTTCAATGCTTCCTGAACTTCCGGACGATGCGCGAGTTGTTTGATATGCGGCGAACCAATTTCCTCTTCGCCTTCGGCAACCATCACCAAATTCACCGGCATTTTCTTGTTCGCGCCGCGAATCGCGTGCAGCGCTGCGAGAAAGGCGGCTTCCGGTCCTTTCTGATTGACCGCGCCGCGCCCGACGATCGCCTTGCCCAAAGGTGGTTTGTCCACCAATCGCGCTTCGGTCGGCGGCGACGTCCATTCCGCCGGATCGAACTGCTTCACGTCGTACATGAAATAAAGTCCGACCGTTTTGGGCGCACCGGCGTCAAGCGTCGCAAACACTCCCGGTTTTCCATCGGTGTTGATCACTGTCGCCTGTTGAAATCCGGCATCGCGCGCGAGCTTGGCCATGTATTCCGCGCCTTCGGGATAACCGCGGTTCTCCGCCGCGATCGACACCTGCGCGATCCAATCCTGCAACCGTTTCACCGCTTCATCGTGCCGTTTCGTAATTTCGGCTTTGATATCGGCGTGGTCATTCGTTGCTGCGATGCAATGCGCGCCAAGTGCGAGGGCGATTAAGAAGACGAAGAATTTTGTTCTCATAACTTAAAGTGCGAGCGTTTCTTGTTGCGGAGCTGAGGCGGTTGCCGTCAGTCCGCTGAATTTTTTAACAAGTTCGTCAAGTTTGGCTATATAGTAATCGATGTTCTCGTCGCGGTTCTGGGGATCGAAGTCGCTGGCCAGGCGGGCCGCCTCGTAGGCCGCGACCTTCTTGGGCGTGCTCTTAATATAATAGCTGACCTGATCGCCGGGTTTATAGGCACGGCCGGTGGCGAGGGCGAGCTCGTAGGCTGCCGCCCGGTTTCGCGTTGAGCCGGCAATCTTCGCTCGATATTTCTCCAACGAATCCTGGAGTGTGTCGGTCTTCATCAACATGTCGATCTTCCATTCGCGGTTCCGGATTTTCTTCTCGAACTCGTTCCGAAGATCGACAATCGCTTCCGGCTTGCCTCGCATGATGAGCTTGATCATCTCCTCAAGAAACACGCGCTGAAATTTCTCGAGCCCGCGCGATTTCAATGCGCCGCCTTTGATGATCACGTCGCCGTCTTTGGTCAGCAGCGCATAATTTTTCGCCTTGTAACTGAACATGGCGTCGAATTGCTCATCGAACTCGATGTCGATTCCCTTCGGCAATTCTTTGGCCAGACCTTTCTGCAGCTCATCGATGTCGACCTTATCGGGCGGGACGAAATAAATGCCGTCGGTATCGACTTCGATCACTTTCGCGCCGTGCTTGTTGAGCCAATCGATCATCTTCTTCAACAAATCGCGGCCGATCTGAGTGACGCGCGCAGCGGCGTCGAAATCCGCGAAATGTCCCTGCCCGAATCCGAGGTAGCCATAGAAGCTGTTGATCAGAATCTTGAACGTATTCTGGAGCGCGTGGAAGTAGCGCTGCTTCGCCGGATCCTTTTCGGCGCGCATCGCCGCTTTGGTTTCCAAGCGGAACGTGCGCAAGTCGGTCAACAAATGTCGGAAGATTTGCAGCCGATCGCTCGCCGGAAAACAATCAAACTGGAGCATGATCGATGGATAAAGCGACGCGACATCGCAATGCCAGACGTTCCGTGCGACGCCAGTGAAAAAGATGTCGGTGTAACCTCCTTCAAACGTTTGCGGCAGCGGCAACTCCGGAATGCTCTGTTTCTGCCGAAAATATTCGCGCAGGAACAAACCGTTGATCCGGGTGGCGTTCCCGCGCACGATCACGTCCTGATAGTTGTAGGGGAAAATTTGCGCCTGAATGAAGTAGCTCGGGCTGAGTAAATCCGAGACCGCGCGGATTTCACGAACGCCGCACAAGGCGCGGCGTCGAAACTTTTCGTGATTGTCGAGCCACGCGCGTTCGAGTTCTTTCCCCGCGAGTCCGGAGATTTCTTCGTCGCAAAATCCAAAATGCCGGGCGACGTCTGCGCGCTCGAAACCAGTCAATGTTCGCAACCCGACATCGTAAAATTGCGCGAGCAGAAAAGTGTCGACGAAATGGCGGCCATCGATCGTGAACTTTGGATAATCGATCGTCTTCTCGGCAATCTGAAGTCGCGACGGCCGCGAACGCAGAAATCCACCGCTGCGTCCCCAGTCGAGTTTGGTCTTCGTTTTCTTCGCGCGCGCGACCAGATAAGGCAGATCGAACCGAAACACATTGTGGCCTTCGATCACATCCGGATCGCGTTCCTTGATCAGGCTCGTCAGGCGCTTGATCGCGCTTCTTTCCGACTCCTCCGCCTTTTTTGGATCGACAACGATCAGTTCCTCCCAGCCCGTGTTGTCGGAGACCGCGACGCTCATGATGCGCTCGTCGTTGGCCAGCACTTCGAGCTGCATCCGTTTCAATTCTTCGAACGGCAGATCTTTAAAAAGCGTGCGCCCGGTCGCGGTGAGATAATGCTGGACCGGGTCGGTCAAGCCGAAGAAATCGCGCCCGGCGCTCTTCAGGCCGTTGCGCAGCGCGATCAGCTCCTTCCAGCTGTCGCTCGTGATGAGCCAGCCGAACTTGAGATCGCCTTTGAGCTTTTCCGCTTCGATCCCAAGATCGACAACGTCCGAGTCGGCCCAGACGAACGGATGAAACGGTTCCACGTCGGCGGTTGTCGATCCATCCTTTTCGCGGCGATGGACCTTGACCGTGCCGGTCTCGCCCAGCTCGATCGCGACGATGCGCGGCGTCGGATCAGCGCCGAAAAGGATTTCGTTCTTTTCGAATTCCATGAGCCATCCACAGATTGCGCAGATTTTGGCAGATTCAAAACCGGAAGATTTCTGGAGTAATCCCCGCCGACCGCGTAATCTGCGGGCATGAAGATTTTGGCGCTCTTGTTCGTTTTGATTTTCGCCATGCGCGTCGCTGTCGCGCAAGAAACATCGGCGGAAAAGGCGGCCATCAGCGAATTGCCGTCGCTATTGTCGATCTACAAGGATATTCACGCGCATCCGGAATTATCGGGGCACGAAGAGAAAACCGCCGCGCTGGTGGCGAAAGAATTGCGCGCAGCGGGTTGCGAGGTCACGGAGAATTTCGGCAAATACGATGATCCCAAACTGAAGTGTTACGGCGTCGTCGGCGTGATGAAAAATGGCAATGGCCCGACCGTAATGGTGCGGACCGACATGGACGCGCTGCCGGTGCATGAAGAAACAGGGCTGCCCTACGCAAGCACTGTCACCACTAAAAATGACGACGGCCGCGATGTTTCAGTCATGCATGCCTGCGGGCACGATGCGCACATGTCGGCGTTCATCGGAACGGCGCGGGCGTTACAGCGACTGAAAGACCAATGGTCGGGAACGATCATGTTTATCGGGCAACCGGCAGAGGAGGCCATCGGCGGAGCGCGCGCTCTGCTCAAAGCCGGGCTTTACAATCGATTTGGCAGACCCGACTTCGCGCTCGGCTTTCACGACAAGTCCGATCTGCAGACCGGCCACATCGGCGTCACCGAAGGTTACACCTACGCCAACGTCGATTCGGTCAATATCACTGTCCGCGGAATCGGCGGACACGGCGCGTATCCGCATCGGACGAAGGACCCGATTGTGCTCTCGGCCGAGATCATCAATGCGCTGCAAACGATTGCGAGTCGTGAACATAATCCCCTCGAACCGATCGTGGTCACGGTCGGATCAATTCACGGAGGAACCAAACACAACATCATTTCCGATGAAGTGAAGATGCAGCTGACTGTGCGCACCTATAAGAGCGAAGTGCGGGACCGCGTGCTCGCCGCGATCGATCGGATCACCAATGGGTGCGCTACGGCGGCGGGAATTCCACCGGATCGCGCGCCGATTGTAGAAGTATTGAAGAATGAGTTCACACCAGCGACCTACAACAATCCTGATTTAACCAAGCGATTGGTGGCCGTCTGGAAAAAAGCGATCGGTTCCGAGAACGTGGAGATGATCCCTCCAACCATGGGCGGCGAAGACTTTTCCGAATACAGTTTGCCCGACCATTCAATCCCGGCGGTCGATTTTCACATTGGCGCCGTCGATCCGGAAAAAATCGCCCAGTTCAAAAAGGAAGGGAAAGAATTGCCCAGCTTGCACTCGAGCAAGTTCGCGCCCGTGCCGGAACCGACGATTCGCATCGGCATCATCGGCATGACCAGCGCCGTGCTCGAGTTAATGAAAAAATGATCGCGCTCGCGCGATTATTTCACCCGAATGTTTTTGCGGAGGAAGGTCGGGATGTCGAGGTCCTGGCCTTCGACGATGGTTGGCTCGCTCTTCTCGAAACGTCCGCGCGTGACCGGCTCAAATTGCAAAACTTCCTGCTTCGCCTGGAGGAATTTTTCTTTCGGTGGCTTGGCCTCTTTTTCCACGACCGGCTTTTTCTTTGGCGGAATCAATCGCGGCGCCGGTTTTTTGATTGAAGGCGCGGCTGGCGGCGGAGGTTCGGCCGCGGCCGGCGGTGCTGCAGCAATTTCAGGCTCAGGGACGATGTCGATCTTCGGCGCAGGCGGTTCTTCAACTTGTTCTAAGATCGCGGGCGGCGGCGCGAGAAACGGTTCCGGCGGCGGAGACGCCGCCTGCGTGGCGAGCGCATCTTCCGAAGCGAGCGAGCTGATGATCGTGACGCTGAGCCGGTTTCCCATTTTTCCGTCAACCGCCGTTCCGAAAACAATTTGAGTGTGATCGCGAACGTGGCGACCGAGTTCGCGCATCAGAATTTCAACTTCAGACAAAGTCATGCCCGGTCCGCCGGCGACTTGAACAAGAACGTGCGCCGCTTCCGACAGCATCCGGCCTTTGTCCATCAGCGGATTCTTCAGCGCCTGAGTCAGCGCATCATGCGCGCGATTATCGGTATCGGATTCACCGAAACCAAACAGGCAACGGCCGTTTTGGGTCCGCAACGCGGCGAACAAATCATCGAACCCGATTCGAATCAGACCAGGTCGTTGAATTAAATTGACGATCGAGCGGACGCTTTGACTGATCGTCATGTCTGCCACGCCGAAGGCCTGGTGAATGCCAGCTTTCGGCGCGACCATGTCGCCCATTCGATCGTTCTCGAAACAAATCACCGCATTCGCAATTTCGTTTAACCGAGAAAGCGCGTCCTGGGCCTGGACCGCGCGGCGTTTGCCTTCGAATGAAAACGGAAGCGTAGCAAATGCGATCACGAGCGAGCCGGCTTCGCGCGCCAGTTGCGCGACAACTGGCGCTGCGCCTGAGCCGGTGCCGCCACCAAGTCCTGCACAAATGAAAATCATCCGCGTGCCGGCGATTGCCTGACGAATTTCGTCCGCCGATTCAATCGCCGCTTGATAACCGAGCTCGGGATCGCCGCCCGTTCCCAGGCCGCGCGTGCATGTGCGGCCGAGCTGCACTTTGCGCGCCGCGACCGAGCTGGCCAGCGATTGCACGTCGGTATTGATCGCGATGAGATCGCCTTTGTCCATGCCGTCGAGCAACACGCGATCGAGCACATTCGATCCCGCGGTGCCGACTCCGGCAACTTTAATGGGAATTGGTTCCTCTTGCCGTTCCGGCAAAGTGTAATTTTTGCTGAGCTGGATCATGTCGATCTTTCTGTTGTCATCGCATACCGCTAAAAAACCGTCCGAAAATTCGAGTAATACCGCGCCGCGGCCGGTCGATTTGCACTGCCTGCGCGTATTTGAGTAAACCGATCGCGGTTGAAAACTGTGGGTTCTCGACCGCCGAGGTCAGACCGGACAAAGTTTGCGCGTGCGTCACGTGGGCGGGCATTTCAAAGATTTCGCCGGCCAAGTGATCGATCCCGTTCACCAAGCTACATCCGCCGGTAATGAAAATGCCAGCGCCGACATAATTAATGAACGGTTCTTCCTCGACCGTGCGCTTAAGCAGCTCAAAAGTTTCGCGCAAACGCAGATGAATGATCGTGTTGAGCGTTTCACGCTCGATTTCTTTTCCGGCAAATCCGGAATCGTCTTTCAACAAAATCGTTTCGCCGGGCAGGCAATTGCCCAGAACGCATCCGCCTTCTTCGGTTTTTAGTTTTTCAGCGCGTGCCATCGGAATGCGCAAACCCATCGAAATGTCATTCGTGATGTGATCGCCGCCGACTGCGAGCGCGCCGCTTTGTTTCACCGCGCCGTCAACGTAAAGAATGTAATCGGTCGTGCCGCCGCCGATATCGACCACCAGCGCCCCGAGATTCTTTTGATGCTGCGTCAGCACGACTTGCGCGGACGCGAGCGCGCTGAAGACAACGTCTTCAACTTCGAGCGGCAGCTCTTTCACGCACCGGATCGTGTTTTGAATCCGCGTCCGAACGCCGTGGACGATGTGGAAATCCGCTTCCAATTTTTCCCCGAGCATGCCGACCGGATTGAGCACGCCATCCTGTCCGTCGACGTGATAGTGTTGAATGATCGAGTGCAGAAATGCGTTCTGCGCCGGAATGCTGACTTCGCGCGCGCTGACTTTTACATCTTCAACGTCCTGCTCATCGATCTCGTCGCGCTCTTCTGGCAGCATCACGCAACCGCGATTGTTGAAACTCTGGATGTGACCCCCCCCGACTGCGACGTAAACGCTCCGAATCATCACATCGCTTTTCTGTTCGGCGTCGACCACTGCTTCGTGCACGCATTTCATCGCCGTTTCAAAATCGACAATCTCGCCTTTGCGCACACCGCGCGATGGCGCCTGACCGACGCCGAGAATTTTCAGCGTGCCGTCGGGACGTGTCTCGCCGACCACGACGCAAATCTTCGACGTCCCAATTTCCAAACCTACGATCAGATCACCACTTGCCATGTTCTTTAATTTTTCTCGAAAGGTTGCAACGGAAGCGCGCGCTTCACTGCCGGCGTCGCAGTCGGCGGTGGATTGGCGCGCGATTTCGCGGTTGAAGTTGTGGCCGGCCGTTTCGCCGCGGCGTGCGCCGGAATCGCTTTCATCACTCGCGGCGATTCTTCCGGCTTGATTGTTTCGTTGATCACTTCGGCGGCCGGCTTGCCGAACGTGACCGGAATGTTTCGTTGCACCAGCAGATTGACGGTCGCGAGTTCGCGGTGCGCGTCGTCGGAATAAATCAGAAACTGCTCCAGGCGCTGCAACTGGGTGTCGAGATTATCGAAACCAAACGTGACCCGGCTGTGGTTCTTATCGGTCACGGCCAGGCAGTACCCTTTTGAAACATCGATCTCGCGAATTTGGAAACGCGTTTGCATGAAGCTGCGCGTGCTCAGCCGTAGTAACTCGAGCGTGGCTTTGGTCTCGGGCGACCCGACAGTTTTGCCGGCTGCGAGCGATTCGCTCGCGCAACCCAGAATTAGCGGCAGTCCTAAATATTCCGGCAACAATTTCTTCTCTTTCATCAAAACGCCGCGCGCGTCCACCAGAAAAGCAGCGTCGGAGGCGAACGGGTCGGCAATCTGTTTCTCGCTCGTGATCCACGCGATCGGCTTGCGTTCGACGATTCGGATGTCGATTTCGGCCGGAAGTTTCCGGATAACTTCAACTTCATCGACCTGCGGCAATTCCTGCAATCGCTCGTGGACGCGCGCGAGGTTCACCCGGAAAATGTTTTCGCCTTCACGCAAATCGGCCACGCTCAAGATCTGCTCGCGCTGCAACGTGCCATCGGTCTGCACTTCAATTGCACTCAGCTTGTAGTCGGGGTTGTCGATAAAGAACCGCTTCGCTGCGAATCGAGCGCCGACATAAATCGCGGCGATCAGCGCGATCACGAGCGCGATCTTCGAAAACACCACCAGGAATTTGCGGTTCCGATGCTGGACCGCTTTCCGTGAGCGCACTTTGACATCGAGCAAATGTTGCTGCCGCCGTTGGCGGAAGCTGGAGAGCCGCTGATTGCGCGCGCGGGGACGTTGCTGTCGCCTCATCGTCGAGCGCGCTCCCTTCTCGCGCGCGACAACTCGATGATGCGCAGGCAAAGATCGACATAATTGATTCCGGCCGCGGCCGCCGCTTCCGGAAGCAGACTGGCCTCGGTCATTCCCGGAATCGTGTTTACTTCGAGGACGAATGGATCGCCGACGTCGGTCAAAAGCACATCGACGCGTCCGTAAACAACCAGGCCAAGAGCGCGAAATGCCTGCAGCGCCAGCTCCTGAATCCTTTTTGTTTTGGCCGCGTCAATCTTGGCCGGACAAACATGCTCGGCGCTGGCGCCAGCCTGCGGATTCAGGAACGGGTACTTGGTATTGAAGTCGTAAAAACCGCCCTTCGGAATTATTTCGAGAATCGGCAGGGCTTGATCACCGAGAATACCTATCGTCAATTCGCGGCCAGATACAAATTTTTCCACCAACAATTTACGATCGTACTTGCCCGCTTCCTTCACCGCCGAATCGAGCTCACTTTCATTTCTCACGATCACCACGCCAACAGTCGAACCCTGGCACGGCGGCTTGACCACGAGCGGCACTGAGATTTTCGGGCGTTGACCAACGTCAATCACTTCCCACTCCGGCGTGACCACGTTGCGCGCACGAAATTTTTCTTTCGTCAAAAGTTTATCGAACGCGGCCCGGCTTCCTTCAATGCCCTCGCCGGTGTAGGGAATGCCACGGTCTTCCAGAATTTTCTGCAACGTCCCATCCTCGCCGAAAGTTCCGTGGATGGTGAGGAAGGCAAGATCGACATCGTCCGGCAGCGGAAATTTTTCGTCGCGAACATCGACATCGACCACGTCCACACCTACCGAACGCAGCGCTTTCGAAACGCCGCGGCCGGTTGCTAACGAAACGTCTCGCTCTGATCCCGGCCCGCCCATCAACACTGCAATTTTTTTCGGTAAATCTTTCTTCATAGTGCCAGTCCGGCTCGGACTCATTAACCCGGCTCTCCCACGATTTGCACTTCAGTTTCCAATTCGATGCCGCGCTTGGTTTTTGCCGCTTGCTTGATCCGGTCGATCAGCTCAAGCATCTCGGTCGCGGTCGCGCCGCCATCGTTCACGATAAAATTGCCGTGCACTTCCGACACGCGCGCTTTTCCAACCGCTGAATTTTTTAGGCCTAATTCGTCGACGAGTTTTCCGGCGGGGCACTTGTCCGGATTTTTAAAAATGCAGCCGGCGCTTTTCGCGATCGGCTGAGTGGTGCGCCGTTTTTCTTGAGACTCGTGGAGACGGGATTCGATTTGTTCGCGCGCGGCCGGCGTTCCGCGAAATGTGGCTGAAACGGCGAAGTTCTGCTCGAGCAAAGGAAAATGCCGGTAATGCACTTCCAGTTCATCGCGATTCTTGTCGTGCCCGTTTCCTTTCGGGTCCAAATAACGAACGCGGACCACTTTTTCGAAAGTCTGCGCACCCATCGCGCCTGCGTTCATGCGCAGTGCGCCGCCGACCGCTCCGGGAATTCCTTCCATCCATTCCAATTCGCCCAAATCCGCGGCGCGCGCGGCGTAAGCAATTTCTTTCAATTTCGCGCCCACGCCGGCGGTGATTTCATTTCCGTGGATGTCGATCTTATCGAAGTCGCCGCCGGAAGGATGAACAACCACGCCGCGAATTCCGCCGTCGCGCACGAGCAAGTTCGAACCGCGGCCGATGATGAAGAGCGGAAGATTTTCGCGCCGGCAAAACCGGATCAGTTCGCCAAGGGCTGCTTCGTTGCGCGGCTCGACCCAGAATTGCGCCGGACCGCCAACGCGCAACGTGGTGTGTTTCGAGAGCGGTTCGTAAAGTCGGACGTCGCCATCTTCGCCAACGATCTCTTTTAATTTTTCGGCAATGACGAGATCGGCAGCGAGGATCGACAATTGTTCGTGGATGTTGCCCGCGCCGAGGCTGAGAACAAGATCGCCCGACTCGAGCATGTTCCCGACATCGCGATGCACCCATTCCAAACGCGGCTGATAACTCACGCCACGATGACCGTGCGCCGTGATTTCATCCGCGATCAATTGGCCAGTGACGCCCGGCATTGGCGATTCATTCGATCCGTAAATATCGGTGATGACGACGCGATCCGCTTGATCGAACGCGCGCCCGAATTCCTTTCGTAACTTTTGTGTTCGCGAGTAGCGATGCGGCTGAAACATCGTTAACACGCGTTTGCGCCCGACCGACTTCGCGGTTTTCAACGTCGCTTTGATCTCGGTCGGATGATGTCCGTAATCATCGACCAACAGAAAACGCGGGCTGTCGTATTTAATTTCAAATCGGCGGCGCGCGTGTTGGAACTTGGTCAGCGACTTCGCGATTTTTTCAAACGGAACGCCCAACTCAGTCGCAAGCGCGATGACACCGAGCGCGTTGCGAACATTGTGCTCACCCGGAACATTCAAAACAGCATCGCCTAGTTTTTCTCCGCGCCGATAAACGCAAAAGACTGATGTGAAATCGCGCAGGTTGATGTCGGTCCCGCGATAATCGGCATTCTCGGACAAGCCGTAGGATATTCCGCGACCGGAAGATCGACCCGCCTCCGCCGAGGCTACGGCGGGCAGGCATATGCGCGCCGCGTGGGGATCGTCGGCGCAGTAAAAGATTTTGCCGCTCGTTTGTCCGATCAGTTGGACAAAGACCTTCTCGATCGCGGCGAGATCGGCATAAAAGTCGAGATGTTCTTCCTCTATATTTAGGACCAGAGCGTGCTCAGGATGAAACAAGGCGATCGTGCCGTCACTTTCGTCGCCTTCGGCCACGAAAAACTCGCCGCGCGCATCCCAGTGTGCGTTTGTCCCGAGAATCGGGATCTCGGCGCCGACATAATGCGACGGATGCAAACTGCCTTCGCGTAAGGCGTGCGCGGTCATTGCGGACGTCGTGGTTTTGCCGTGCATCCCAACGACGAGGATCCCGCGCTTCGCCGACATGATTGCCGCTAGCGCTTCAGCGCGGCGCACAGTTCTCTTTCCGCTTTCCTGGGCGCTCTTCAGAATCGGATTGTCCTTTTTGATCGCCGAAGAATAAATGACGAGTTCGGCGTCGCGGGCGTCGGCGGCGCGATGTTGCTGATAAAACTTTAACCCGAGTCGTCGCAGCCGGTCGGTTTCCAGCGAATCCAATTTGTCCGAGCCGCTGACTTGGTGTCCGAGTTGAAGGAGAAGGCCGGCGATTCCACTCATGCCGCTGCCGGCGACGCCGATGAGATGAACGGCGTGCCGTTCCTGCGTCAGGAATTTTGCAAGATCGACATCCTTCGTCATGACTGCGTGTATTTTTCCATTGTAACTGCGACCCGATTAGCGGCATCTCGCGGCGCGAGTTGCGCGGACTTTTCGCGCATCCGCCGAAGCTGCTCCGGATGACTAATCATCTCCCGGATCTTCTGAGTAAGTGATTCGGGAGTTAACTCTGATTCTTTCAAAACAAATGCTGCGCCACCGCGCGCGAAGATTTCGGCGTTGCGAGTCTGGTGATCGTCGGCGGCGTAGGGAAACGGAATCAGAATGCTGGGCAACTCGAAGGAAGCGATCTCGGCCAGACTGGCCGCGCCCGCGCGCGCGACCGCGAAATCGGCGGCGCTGTAAACTTCTTCCATGTGGTGATGAAACGCGGCGACGAAAGCCGGGATTCGTTCGCGCCGATAATTGTCCGCCACCAGCCGTTCATCCCGCGCGCCGGAAAGATGAATCACTTGCAGTCCGGCAGCTGCCGGACGCAGCAGCGGGAGCGATTTGATGATGGCTTGATTGATGCCGCTTGCGCCCTGACTTCCACCCATCACTAGCATCGTCGTGACATCCGGTTGTAATCCGAGTTTTTGCCGTGCCGATTGTCGATTCATGCGTTTGAGCTCGGTGCGAATCGGCGTGCCGGTCAGCTCCGTTCGCACTTTGGGAAAGAAGGCGGCGCATTCTTTGAAGCCGAGCAGAACCGCGCGCACCATCTTTGCCGCGAGCCGGTTCGCTTTTCCCGGAACCGCATTCGATTCGTGAATGAGCGTGGAAATCCCGCGCATGCGGCCGGCCAAAATGGGAGCGGTCGAAGTGAATCCGCCCATGCCGAGAATGATCTGCGGTTTGAACTTCCGATAAATCGATCGGCAACGGGAAAGACTTTCGGTGAACCGGCGAATGAAACCAAAGATGGCCGGCGAATAAACGGACGGAAATCCGACCGTTGGCAATTTTTCGAACCGGAATTGCGAGCGGGTGGAGAGCGCCAGGCTGTCGATTTCTTTTTCGGAAACAAACAGAAGCACTTCGTGCCCGCGTTCGCGCAGCACTTCAGCGACAGCAATTCCGGGAAAAAGATGTCCACCCGTGCCTCCACATGCAATGACCGCGTTCATTCTGTGATTGTCGATCTTACAGTTAAATTCGCGGCGTCATTCGCACCTGCAGCGCGGTGCGTTTTTTGTTGGCCGGTTCCAAAACAGCCTGGCGATAAATGTTCAGTAACAGTCCGACACCGAAGAGGCAGGCGACGAGATTCGATCCGCCGTAGCTGATGAACGGCAGCGGCAGACCTTTGTTCGGCAAAAGCGAAGTGGTGACTCCAATGTTCACCGCCGCCTGCGACGCCAGCAGGCAGATCACACCCGACGCGGCCAGTAACCCGAAGCGATCTTTTGCATGGAGCGCGATTACGATTCCACAAACAATCACCACTACGAAAAGAAAAACGACCAGCAGACTGATTCGCAATCCAAGCTCCTCGCCGATCATCGGGAAAATGAAATCGGTGTGCGCGTAGGGGAGGTAGAGCATTTTTTGGCGACCATTGCCGAGACCGAGTCCTTCCATTCCGCCGCTGCCCCATGCGATTAACGCCTGCATTTGCTGAAGTCCGGCGTCCTGCTTGTAGCGCTCGAGATCGGTGAACGCGATCAGGCGTTCCATGCGCGAGTGCGTTGCGGCCACAAAAATCACGCTGCCTCCGATGACCGCGAGCAAACCGAGCAGAATTGGATTCGTTCCAGCAACGAACATGACCGCGAATGTAGTCGCGCCGATCAACGCGGTCGTTCCGAGATCGACTTCAAAGAGAATTAGCGCGAGCAACGCAGTGATTACTGCCAGTGGAATGGCGAAGCCGAACAGCGGATGCTTAGTCGCGTTCTCGTAACGCGCGAACCACCACGCGAGAAAAAATATAGCGGCAAGTTTTGCAATCTCCGACGGTTGAAAACCAATTGGTCCAAGCCCGACCCAACGGCGCGAACCGTTGATGCGCATTCCGATGTGCGGAACGAAACAAAGGGTGAGCGTGATCGCAGCGACCCCAAGCCAAATCCACCACGTCCGTTGCCAGAAATGGTAATCGACCAACGCCGCCGCGATGCAAACAGCGAGGCCAACTCCAAGCCAAAGCGATTGGTGCTTGAGAAAGAAATACGGATCGCCATGGCTGTCCTTGGCAAAAGCGCTGGTGCTGAAAAGCATCACGATGCCGATGACGAGTAGTCCAAGCACCGCAAGAAAGAGAAAGTAAGCGCTTTTCCGATACATTAAATTACTGGTTCTTTTTCGATGCTTTCTCCGGGATCAAAAGCTTCTGGCCGATCTTCAATTTGCGCGGGTCGTCGATGTGATTGAGCGCAAGTAAATCGTCGTAGGAGACCTTGAATTTCTTCGCGATCGTCACCGGATTATCGCCTTTCGCGACAACGTAAACTTTTCCGGAGTCGCTAACCTTTGGCTGCGGCTTCGCACTGGTTTTCTGCGCGGCCGGTAAATTGGGGATCGGCGCCTGCGGTTTCGTGTCGGCTGAAGCGATTCCGACGGTGGTTGGTGTTGGCGCGGAAGGTAGCGATGCCTGCCGCGTTTTGATTGCGTTGAAGGCGATGATCCCGGCCACTGCGACGACGTGCAGCAGCAGCACGATCAACAACGCCCGCGAGAGCTTCATACTCGGTTCGGCGATGTCGCCGTAATCCGCCGCGCTCGCGGTCATGCGAAGCGGCCGGCGCACGGCGGTGGCGCGAAGTTTTTTCCGTTTGAATCTGAGCAGGTTTGGCATTTTGAACTTCCTTTTCATTGAGGGAGGGCTTGGACGAGGGCGCGAAACTGGTCGCCGCGATCGGCGTAACTCTTGAACATGTCGAAGGAAGATGTGCCCGGCGAAAAAAGCACGACTTCGCCGGATTTGGCGGTGGCACGAGCGCGCTCGACCGCGTCGGCGAGCGAATTGGCCAGCTCGGTTTTGACTGCGCCGTCCCAATCGCGCGCGATTCGGTCCGCCATTTCGCCAATCAAGATTGTCGATCGAACTTTTTCTTTCACCAATTTGCGCAGGGGCTCAAAGGTGAAGCCTTTGTCTTTTCCGCCGGCGATGAGAACGACCGGTTTGCTTTGCGCGAGGAGCGCTTTCTCGACCGCGTCTAGATTTGTCGCCTTGGAATCGTTGATGTAATCGACGCCACCAATCTGCCTGACGAATTCGCAGCGGTGCGGCCGCGGTTCGTAAGCACAAAGCGGCGGGACCATTTTTTCGAACGCGAGTCCACGGGCATGGCCGGCGGCGAGCGTCGCCATCAGATTCTCGATGTTGTGCGAGCCGCGGAGCTTCGTCTGATTCAGGCGCAGCACCGGTTTGTTTTCGAAAACAATCGCGCCCTCAGCCAGACGAAAGTCAGCGCGATTGCTGTAGGCGCTGAACGTGACTTTACGCGCACGAAGCTCGGGCAGACTTTCAACCGCGTTCACGATCGCGACGTCGTCCGCGGTTTGGTTTTCGAAGAGGCGCAGCTTGGCCGCGCGATATTCGGCCACCGAGCGATAACGATCGAGATGATCCGGCGCGAAATTCAGCCAGAGCGCGATCGATGGATGAAAAGTCTGGATTGTTTCAAGTTGAAAGGAGCTGACTTCGACCGTGAGCACGTCGTATTTGATTTTCTCGCGCGCGACTTCGGAAAGCGGTTTGCCGATGTTACCGCAGGCAATCGTTTTCTGTCCGCAATCGTTCAGCATTTGCGCGAGCATTTCAGTGGTCGTGGTTTTGCCGTTTGTGCCGGTGACCGCGATCACCGGCGTCTCGCAGGAACGCCAGCCCAACTCGAGCTCGCCGACGATGTCGATCTTGCGGGACGAAAAATTTTGCGCCAACGCGGATGCCGGATCGATTCCCGGACTTGCGACGACGAAATCGTATTTGCCCGAATCCTGATCGGCCGCAGATCCGCAAATCACGCGGATCCCTTGCGCGCGCAAATTGTCGATCGTGGATTTGAGCAATTTGTTTTCGTCGGCACTGTCCAGGACGGTGACATTTGCGCCTTCCGCTTTGAGTAACAGCGCCGCGGCCGCTCCACTCAAGCCAGCCCCGAGAACTGCGACATTTTGATTCGAGTAACGCAATTTCTACCTCAACTTCAAAGTCGCGAGTCCGAGCAGCGCGAAAATTGCGGACAAAATCCAAAACCGCACGATCACTGTGTTTTCTTTCCAACCCACGAGTTCGAAATGGTGATGGAGCGGGGACATCGCAAAAATGCGTTTGCCGGTAAGTTTAAAACTCAGGACCTGGAGAATGACCGAGACCGCTTCGATTACAAAAACGCCGCCGACAACGACGAGCAGCAATTCCTGTTTACAGCAAATCGCGACCACGCCGATCAATCCGCCGATCGCGAGCGAGCCGGTGTCGCCCATGAAAACTTTTGCCGGGTGACAGTTAAACCAAAGAAATCCGAAACCGGCGCCGATGAGCGCAGTGCAAACAACGGTCAGCTCGCCGGTGTACGGATAGAACGGGACCTGCAAATATTCTGCGATCCGAAAATTTCCAGCCGCGTAAGAAAGAAATGAATAAGCAAAGGCCACCGTGACGGTGCAGCCGATGGCGAGGCCGTCCAACCCGTCGGTCAAATTTACCGCGTTCGACGACCCGACAATGACGAGCGCGAAAAACAAGATGGTAAACCAGCCCATGTTCGTGACCACGGGCGATTTGAAAAACGGCACGTAAAGCGAGCGTGCCTGTACTTCCAAAAGCGGGCTCGTCAAAAAGACTGCTGTGATAATCAGAGCGAGGGCGATTTGGAAAAGAAGTTTGATCCGGCCGCTTACGCCTTCAGATTTTTTCTTGGTGACTTTCAAATAATCGTCCGCGAAACCCAGGACGCCCAGGTAAAGCATGCTAAAAAGCGCCAGCCAGACGAAACGATTGTCCGGGCGCGCCCAGAGAAAACTGGAAACGAAAACGGCGCCGATGACCAAAACGCCGCCCATGGTTGGCGTTCCTTGTTTGCCGCCGTGTAACTCTGCGAGCCGGTGAACCTCGGCAGCCTGGCGAATCGGTTGCCCGAGTTTAAGTCTCGTCAAAATGCGAATGACGAAGTTTCCAAACAGGAGCGAGACGACGAACGCGGTGATCGCCGCAGCGACCGCGCGAAACGTGACGTAAGAGAAAACGTTGAATCCGCCGATGTGATCGCTGAGCCGGTGAAGAAAATACATCATACGCGTGCGCCTTCCTGCGAACTCTGTTTTGCGAACGCTTCAATCACGGCTTCGGTGCGTGCGAGCCGGCTGCCTTTGATCAAGACCAGATCGCCCGGCGCGGCGATCTCCGTCAACAACTCGGCGGCTTCCGATGTCGATCCAACTGCATGACTTTTTTCGAGTCCGGCCTTTTCTGCGGCATGCGAAATGACTGCGCCCATTTCGCCAATACCGATCAAATGATCGATGCCGAACGCAGCTGCTGCCTGGCCGACTTCTTCATGGTCCCGCTGCGTTTCTTCTCCCAACTCTCGCATTTCAGCCAGGACCGCGATTCTTTTTCCATCCGTGTCCAACTCGACCAGCGTCTGCAGCGCCGCTTTCATCGAATCGGGATTCGCATTGTAGCTGTCGTCGAGAAACTGGACGCCATTGATCTCTTTGATCTGCAAACGCGCTTTGGTGAGGGGAGCGCTGGCGAGACCGGCCGCCGCTTCTTCGAGCGAAAGACCGAACGCGCGTCCGGCCGCGATGGCGAGGAGCGCATTTTGCACCATGTGCATTCCGGGAACGGGCAATTTCCCGCGACACTGGTGCGCTCCTTCCAAAATTGTGAATTCCGATCCATCAGCGCTTTGTTGAATATCGATCGCGCGAATAGTTCCGTCTTTTGTTCCGGCAAAAATTACGCGCGCGCGGGTGCGTCCGGCAATGTCTTTGCTAAAGGGATCGTCTGCATTCAAAATCACAGCGCCTTCAGCGCCGACAGCTTCAGCCAGCGAGCCCTTCTCTTTCGCGATCGCTTCGCGCGTTCCCATGAACTCTATATGGGCAACGCCGATATTGGTGATGATGGCGGCGTCAGGCGCCGCAATTTTCGCCAGCGGTGCGACTTCGCCCGGATGGTTCATCCCAATTTCCCAGACCGCAACTTCATCCTGCGATGTCGCTTCCAGAATGGTGCGCGGCAATCCGACATGATTGTTGAAGTTGCCTTGTGTTTTGGTGACGCGAAATTTTCGACCCAGCACCGAAGCGGCAAAATCTTTCGTGCTCGTCTTTCCATTACTGCCAGTGATGGCGAGAACTTTGACGGAAAGCGATTTCCGGTAATTCGCGGCCAGATTTTGGTAGGCGAGCAAAGTGTCCTGGGCGCGAATGACGGCGAACTTGCTCGGAACCTTTCCTTTCCAGTTAAGATCGACAATCGCGCCGGCCGCCCCGGCCTTGGCGGTCGCTTCGACAAATTTGTGACCATCGAAATTCTCACCGCGCAGGGCCGCGAAAAGCTCGCCCTTCTTAATGGTTCGTGAATCGGTGCTGATTCTTTCGATCCATTTTTTCCCGTCGCCTTGTTCGATCTTTGCGCCGGCCAGCTCAGTGATTTGTAAGATCGACAACGGATTCATTTAAATTCTACCGGATGATTTTCGACCGCGCGCCGCGCCACTTGAGTGTCTTCAAATGGCACCGTGTGATCGGCGAACTCCTGGTAGTTTTCGTGACCTTTGCCCGCGATCAAGACGATATCACGCGGTTGCGCGATTTCGATTGCATGGGAGATCGCCTGCGAGCGGTCGGTAATTTTTTCAAAATGATTGCCGCGAAAACCTTTTTCGATTTCGGAGATGATCTTGTCCGGATCTTCTTTGCGCGGATTATCAGAGGTGATGATGGCGTAATCGGTGTTCTGATCCGCGACGTGACCCATGAGCGGCCGTTTCTCACGGTCTCGATTCCCGCCGCAGCCGAACACAACAATCAACCGCCGCGGTTCAAGCTCGCGCAAAGTTTTTAGAACATTAAGCAACGCGTCGGGCGTGTGCGCATAATCGACGAAAACCTGGAACTGCCGTTTTGCTGGAACGATTTCGAGGCGCCCGGGGACTTGCGGCGACTTGGCGAGACTGAGAACCGCCTCGCGTAAGCCGACTCCGAGCGCGTTGGCGGCGGCAAGTGCGGCCAGCGAGTTCGCAACATTGAACCGGCCGATCAATGGCACGCGCACGAGATAACTTTTGCCGCGCGCATCGAGCTGATAAGAGGTGCCGCCAAATTCCATTCGATAATTGGAGGCGCGAAAATCCGCGCGCGATCCCATCCCGAAAGTCACGACCGAAACTTTCTTCTCGATCTTCGCGAGCAATCGCCGGCCATAACGGTCGTCGATGTTGATGATCGCGACCGGTTTCTTTTTTCTCTGCTGCTGAGAGAGTTGCTCGAACAACTTCGCTTTCGCGTCGAAATATTTTTCCATCGTCCCGTGATAATCGAGATGGTCTTGGGTCAGATTGGTGAACACCGCGACGTCCCACTCGATCCCGCGGGTGCGCTCCTGGGCGAGCGCGTGTGAAGAAACTTCCATGGCGGCGGCGCGGCAACCGGCATTCGCGATTTGGGCGAGCAATTCCTGAAGATCGAGCGATTCGGGTGTTGTGCGCGCGGCGGGAAGGACCCGCTCGCCGATTTCATAGCGAACGGTGCCGAGCAGACCGCAACGCGTTCCGGCTTTTTCGCAAATGTGTTTGATCAGGAAAGTGGTCGTGGTTTTCCCGTTGGTTCCGGTGACAGCGGCGAGCTTTAATTTGCGGGCGGGAAAATTGAAAAATCTCGCAGAGAGATCAGCCATCGCGCTCCGCGTATTTTCGACCACGAGGCAGGTGGCGCGGGGATGTTTTTCAGCGCGCTCGGCAACGATCACCGTGGCGCCTTTTTCAATGGCCTGGCCGATGAAGTCGTGGCCATCGCTTTTTTCGCCGCGCAATGCCACGAATAGCCCATCCCTCTGCACACGGCGCGAGTCATACGCGATGCTTTCCACCGCGCGATCAGCTGGGCCGATGATTTCGCGAACGGGAATCGCGGCGAGAAGAGTTTTGAGCTGCATGAGGTTTGATCATTCTTATGCCAGGGACTCAATGGCGCGGGGCATTGGTTAAGGCAACTCGCTCGACCGGGATGGCTTTGCGAATTTCCTCATGCGGCTCAAGATCGAGATAACGGGCGGCCTTTTCGGCGATACGGGAAAAAATCGGGCCGGCGATAAGGCCGCCATAATTCAGCTCCGGTTTTGTCTGCGCGTCGTCCAAGACAACGAGTCCGACAAACTGCGGATTTTCCGCCGGCAAAAAGCCACAGAAGGAAACAACTTCTTTCCCTTTTTCGTAACCGCCGTGCGGTCCAACTTTTTGCGCGGTGCCAGTCTTTCCGGCGATGATGAAACCAGGAACGGCCGCGGCAGCGGCCGTGCCGCGATCACTGACCACGCCACGGAGTGCGCTCCCGATCTGGCTGGCGGTTTGCGGCGAGATGACCTGACGCAAAACAATCGGCGAAAGCGTACTGATTGTTTTCCCATCGCTGGTCGTGATCGATTTTACGATCCGCGGCGTCATTAGTTTACCGCCATTGGCGATCGCGGCCATGGCCGCAGTCATTTGCAACGGAGTCACCCCGATTTCATGGCCCATTGGAATATGAGTGATGGAAATTTTGCTCCACGATTGCGGCGACCGGATCAATCCGGGAATTTCGCCGGGAAGCTCGACGCCGGTCCGCTCGCCGAAACCAAAACGCCGGATGTACTCGTAAAATTTTTGGTCGCCGAGGCTAACCGCAAGCTTGGCTGCGCCGATGTTGCTCGATTTAATGAGAATGTCTTTGACGCTCAGGTCGGTGAATGCGGCGTGATCGTGAAGCGGCGTGCCGCCATAGTTCCAAATTCCCTTTTCGCAAAAGATGTAGGAATCGAGGCGAAACTTGTGTTCGTTGAGCGCGGCGGCCGCGGTCACAATCTTGAAAGTCGAACCCGGTTCCATCATGTCGCTGATAGCGCGATTTTTCATTTGTTCCGGTTTCGCCTCGGAGCGCTTGTTGAGATCGAACGCCGGCCGATTTGCCATCGCGAGAATTTCGCCGGTCTGCGGTCGCATCAGGATGATGGTCGCTTTTTTCGGCGAATACTCGCGCATGGCGGCATCGAGTTCGTTCTCCACGATGTTCTGTAAATTTAGATCGACAGTCAGGTGGACCTGATAGCCATTGCGTGGCGCGCGCTCCTGGCCGCGGTAAAGCACTAGTTCCTGGCCGGCGCGATTGTGCTCAATGTAACGATAGCCGTCTTGTCCACGCAGATACTCATCGAGCGAGCCTTCCACACCTTGAATGCCGCGATGCTCGAAGTCAGTGAAACCGATCACGTGACAAAGCATCACGCCATTGGGATAAATGCGGGTCGCGTCCTGCTCGAAATAAATGCCGCGTAAATTTTGGGTGCGCAGTTTTTGGCGGAGCGAATCGCTGATTGCCTTGGGCACTTCGCGTTTGAGCACGATGTAACGGCGGTCGCCGTGAAGTTTTTCCGAAATTTCGACGCGCGGGAGTTTCAGCTCGCCGCTGACAAGATCGACCGTCGCCTCGATATCGGTCAGATGAGTCGCGTCAGCGACCACGGTCTCGACCGGAACATTGTGCGCCAGGACTTCGTTATTGGCGTCGAGGATCGTGCCGCGCCCGGCGAAGATGGGCTGTTTGTAAACGTGTTTCTCAGCCGCGAGACCGGCGTACTGCTCGTGCTTGATCATCTGGAGATAGATCAAGCGAAACGAAAACGCGCTGAAGAGGAGAACGAAGCCGAGGCAAACAAGAGCGCATCTGGTTCGGCTGTTCCATTTCATCTCGCGCCTCGCTGATTGGAGACTGGCTGGATAGCGTCTTCCTGGTTTCGCGTCGGCATTGTTAATCGCACGATGTTGTGCTCGGCGATCGGAATCATTTTGAGATAACCTTCCTTCAAACGCCGCTGCAAGGCCGAGCGCGAGGTGAGAGCGGCAATTTGTGCGCTGGCCACTTCATTTTGCATCCGTAAATTGGCCACTTCGGTCTCGAGCGCTTTTTTGCGATCACCGAGATGATAGAGCTGGAGCGTGAGATAAACGTAACTCAACCCCGTTAGCGCGAGGAACGCAGTCAGCACAATCCAGCGCGCGAGTGAGGCGGCATTGACCGTGTTCCAATTTTGTCGGCGGGACCGATTCATCCGATCTTCTCCGCCACGCGCAATTTCGCGCTTCGCGAACGCGGATTCATCCGGCGTTCGTTTTCGCCGGGCTCAACTGGCTTCGAAGTAATAGCGTGCAAATCGTATTCCGGATTTCGTCGCGGCTCTGGCCACTCTGGCCGGTCAAGCCATTCGCGGCTGTGATCGCGGATGAAATTTTTCACGATCCGATCTTCCAGAGAATGAAACGTGATGACCGCAATCCGCGCGCTGGTCTCGAGTCGCGCGGTCAAGACGCGCAGGCCTTGTTCAAGAGCGCCCAGCTCGTCATTTACTTCCATCCGCAACGCTTGAAACGCCTGCGTCGCAGGATGTCTGCGCCCATGGCGGCCAACAACTTTTTCAATCGCGCGCGCGAGCTGGAGCGTTTCCGTGAACGGCGAATCTTTGCGCATCTTCACAATCAAGCTCGCGATCCGGCGGCCGGCCGGTTCTTCGCCGAGATCGCGAAATATCCGGGTCAGATCTTCTTCGCTGTAGCGGTTTACGATGTCAGCGGCGGTGATTGTCGATCTTGGGTCCATTCGCATGTCGAGCGGACCGTTGCGCATCATGCTGAATCCGCGCGCAGCATTCTCGAGTTGACGTGAGGAAACGCCGAGATCGAGAAGGGCGCCGCCGATTTTTTTGACGCCGAGTTCGTCGAGGATTTTGTCCGCGTAGCGGAAGTTTGTCTGGCGAAGGGTGACGCGGCCGCCGAAATGCGCGAGTTCCTCCCGCGCCTGTTCGATCGCATCCGGATCCTGGTCGAGCGCGAGAACGTCAGCGCCCGTTTTCAGAATCGCTTCGGTATGACCGCCGCCGCCGACCGTTCCATCGACAACGAGCGAACCGGGATGCGGCGCGAGCAATTCCACCGCTTCGGCGGCCAGCACCGGGTGATGGTAAGTGAAATCCTCCATTTCCTGCGGCTCCTCTTCCAGAATGAGCGGCCCGGTCGCAAACCAAACCGGCCGTTCAAACAATAATGCGTTCATGTTTGGGTTGATTACAAACCAATGACGTTGGCGACGTGTTGATAAGTGGGCGTCTCCTCCTCGTGAGCGCGCTTCCGTCGCTGTAAATTCCAAATTTCAAAGCGGCCGCGGCCGCCCACGAGCACGACCTCGCCTTTCAATCCGACTTTCTTGCAAAGATCTTCCGGCAAAACGAGCCGGCCTTGTTTATCGGCCGCGCCGTGCTCGGCCCGAGAGTGGAGTTGACGAAAAAAAACACGGCGATCGCGCGCGGAAACATTCGGGTCGGCTTCGGCCGCCGCGCTCATACGAGAAAATTCTTCAGGCGACATGACCAGGAGAAATTGATCATCCGCCTGCGGAAGAAGGATGAATTCCTCGGCGACACCGCGTCGCCAGCGCGCGGGAATGGTGATTCGGTTTTTTTCGTCGATGAAGTGACGAAATTCGCCGGCGTAGAAGCGTTGGTCGGGCGTATGCATTGGCGGGTGGAGATGTTTGCCATTCTAACCCACTTTTCCCCACTTTTAACCACCTTCCGTGCCAGCCGTCAATATAAATTAATTGCCCACTTTGCCCCCGCTTCCCCTCAGTCAAACTTCGTTCCTCGTAGCGCGCTTGCCCGCCGAACTTCGGGCAGCTTGCCCCGCCAGCGAAAAAGAGCTAAGAAGGTAACCCCCATGATTGATTACATCCAAAAGGGCGGATTGCTCATGTGGCCGATTTTGGCCTGTAGCATTATCGCCATCGCTGTCTTCGCCGAGCGCTTCTTTTATTTGCACCGCGCCACCATCCACGTCGGTGAATTCCTGAAAGGACTTTCGAATTTGGTCCAGCGCCGCAATTTCGCGGAAGCGCTGCACGAATCGGCCGGGACGCCCGGCCCGGTCGCGCGCGTGATTCACGCCGCGCTTTTGCGGCATGATACGTCGAGGTCGGAGCTGCGCGAAATTGTGCAGGAAGCGGGGCAGCTGGAGGTTCCGAAACTCGAGCGCTTTCTTGGCGTTTTGGCGACGCTGGCTTTTCTCGCGCCATTGCTTGGCCTGCTCGGAACGGTGGCGGGAATGATCGACGCCTTCGGAACGATCGCTTCTCACGGCGGCTACGCCACTGTCACGGAGCTCTCCGGCGGCATTTACAAAAGTTTGCTCACGACTGCGGCCGGCCTGGTCGTCGCCGCGCCGACATTCGTCGCCTACAGTTATCTTTCGTCGCGCGTGAATACGATGTTGCACGAAATGGAACGCGCCGGCATCGAGATCGTGCACATGTTGAAAGACAGTGAAGCGCTCACCGGTATCATCAGTTTTCAGCAATCGCCCGAAACGCTGACAGGTCCGCGAGAAGCGCATCGCGATCATTAGATCGACCCGCCTTCGCCAAGGCCGCGGCGCTGCAAGCATGCGCAAGATCGACAATCACCCGACGAACCCATGAAGCTGAGTCGCACCAAGGAATATAATTTCGGCTGGCTCGTCGTCTTCCCGCTCATCGATGTGGTGTTCCTGCTCATTTTTTTCCTTTTGTTGAGCTCGAACTTTGTCTTCCAACCGGGAATCGCTGTTTCGGCCCCGGCCTCACCGTTCCTGCTCGGCGCGCAGCAGAATCAACAAATCATCAGCATCACCGGCGGCGCGGTCCCCGCGATTTATTTTCGCGATCAAAAGATCTCTCTCGATCGGCTCGGCCCGTTACTGGACGCGGCCAAACGTGAGAATCGCTCCATTATTATTAAGGCGGATCGCCAGACTCCGTACGAATTAGTCGTGGCCGTGACTAATGCCGCGCTCGAACATGGAATTTCGTCGGTTTCATTGGCAGGCGCTGCTCCGAAATGAACGCTTCGACCACGGCGACGTTGCTGTTTAACTGGGACGCACCGCGCGGTCGCAATCTCGCTTTCATCGGTTTCCTGGTCGCGTCCCTCGCGGCGCATGCCGCGGGCTTTTATCTTTTTCAAGTTGTTTATCCTCCAACCGTTTCGCTTACGCCTGCGCCGGAACGAGTGAATTTGATCAGCGCAAAATCCGAAGAAGGAGCCACGTTTCTGCGCTGGGTTGATGCGGAAGACCCCGCACTCGTGTCAACGACAAGACGGCCATCCGACGTCAGGCGTTATTTGTTGGGAAAGGTCGAGCACATTCCATCTTATTTTGCGAGCGAGCCGGTTTTGAAAGAAGCGTCGCCGTTGACTGTCGATCTTCGTATTCCAAGCGCACAACCGCCTGGGCCAGTCCCGGCGGCGGTTCGGCCTGCCGCCAAACCGTTCGGGGTTGCTCCAACCAAAGTGACTTTTGCCGACGGACTTGATCGACTCGGCCAGCCGAAGTTTGTCCCGACAAATTTCAAAGCCTCCACTCGCGAGCCGCCGCAGAATGCGCAGTTTCGGATCGCGGTCGATCCCCAAGGCGCGGTTGTTTATTGTTTCAGCTTAACTTCATCCGGTGATGCAACTCTGGACGAACAGGCGAGAGAACATCTTGCGCTCTGCCGTTTTCCTGGAAGACCTGTCCTGAGCAACGTCGAAGGATCGACATCCAACGGCGACTCGCTGGTTTGGGGGACCGCGACGATCGAATGGGGCAACGATGTCGCCGCGGTGAATGCTAAATCGACAGCGGGCGCGCCGTGATTCGAGTCAGTCTCGCCGCGCTGGTCACAATTTATCTGCTGCTTTCCCTTGCCACGATTTTCCTTCTCTGGATAGTAGGTGAATGGAACCGGCGCCGGCGTGAGCGACGCGCATTGCGCTACCGGTTACGGTGCGTGATTTGCGCGTTCGAGTTTGAAGATCGGACGGCGACGTTACTTCCGCGCTGTCCGCGTTGCGGCAGTTTAAACGAAAGATTTAGATTGGAGCAGATTTAATTATGGGAATGTGGATTGGCCGAAATCGAAAAGCGCGCGTGACCTACGGGTTCGACGAGATCGCGCTCGTGCCCGGGCGCGTCACGATTAATCCAAACGAAGTCGACATTCGTTTTCGTTTGCCCCGCAAGAACGCAGAGCCGATCGAACTGAAGATCCCGATCCTCGCCAGCGCCATGGATGGCGTTGTCGATGTTCGGTTCGCCGTGGCCATGAGCAAGCTCGGCGGTCTGGCCGTTCTAAATCTCGAAGGCGTCCAGACGCGCTACAAAAATCCCCAGGAAGTTCTGCAAAAAATTGTCGAGACCGACAAATCCGAAGTCACGTCGCTGTTGCAAAGAATTTATCAGGAACCGGTTCACCCCGATTTAATTGCCGCGCGCGTGAAACAAATTAAAGATGAAGGCGGCATTGCCGCCGTCAGTTCCATTCCACAACGCGCAGCCGAGTTCGGTCCGATCGCGCAGGAAGCCGGCGCGGATGTTTACGTCGTGCAAAGCACGGTCTCAACCGCGCGACACATTTCTACCGAATATAAATCGCTCGATCTCACAAAATTTTGCGCGGATATGCGCATCCCGGTCATCGTCGGCAACACCGTTGGCTATGACGTCACTTTCGAAATTATGGAATGCGGACCGGCCGGCGTTCTGGTGGGTGTTGGACCCGGCGCGGCCTGTACTTCACGCGGCGTCCTTGGACTCGGCGTGCCGCAAGTAACGGCCACGGTCGATTGCGCAGCGGCGCGCGATGCTTATTTCAAAAAAACTTCGCGTTACGTCCCGATCATTACCGACGGCGGGATGAGCAAAGGCGGCGACGTTTGCAAAGCGCTCGCTTGCGGCGCGGACGCAGTCATGGTCGGCAGCGCGTTCGCTCGCTCCCAGGAAGCGCCCGGGTCCGGTTATCACTGGGGCATGGCCACCCCGCACGTAAATCTTCCGCGCGGCACGCGCATTAAAGTTGGTACGACCGGTCCGCTCAAACAGATTCTTTTCGGGCCGGCTGAAGTCGATGACGGAAGTCAGAATCTTGTCGGCGCAATTACGACTTGTATGGGCAACGTCGGCGCACGCAACATTGCCGAATTCCAGCAGACTGAAATCATCATCGCGCCCTCAATCAAAACTGAAGGGAAACTTTTCCAGGCCGTGCAAAGCGTCGGCATGGGTGCGCGCTAACGATTAGCAATTCGTCCTCATGAATAACGATCGTCGCGTTGTAATCACGGGTCTTGGCGTTGTCACGCCGATCGGCAACGATTTGGAGACGTTTTGGAAAAATCTCGTTCAAGGCAAGAGTGGCATCAGCCGGATCCAAACCTTCGACACCGCGAACTACGATTGCAAAATCGGCGGCGAAGTGCGCGGCTTCGATCCGAAGAATTTCTTCAAGAACGCCAAAGACGTGCGGCGCACCGATCGCTTCGTTCAACTGGCAATGGCCGCGGCCAAGATGTCGATCCAGGACAGCGGTGTCGACCTGGAGAAGGTGAATCACGACCGCTTCGGCGTGATCGTCAGCAGCGGCATCGGCGGACTGAAAACGCTGGAAGACCAATTCAGCGTTTTGATGAACAAAGGACCGCAACGCGTCTCCGCCTTCACTATTCCGATGCTCATCAGCAACATGGCCAGCGGCGTTATCTCGATGGAATTCGGATTGCGCGGCCCGAACATGTGCATCGTCACTGCTTGCGCGACTTCGAACAATTCAATCGGCGAATCGTGGCGGATGATTAAATTCGGCGACGCCGATATTTTTGTCGCCGGCGGTTCCGAAGCGGCGATCGTCGAACTGGGTCTCGCCGGTTTTTCAGCGATGAAAGCGCTCAGCAAGCGCAACGATGAACCGGAGCGCGCGTCGCGCCCGTTCGATCGCGACCGAGACGGCTTCATCATAAGTGAAGGCGCGGGCATTGCCATTGTGGAAGAGCTCGAACATGCGAAGAAGCGCGGAGCGAAAATCTATTGCGAGCTTACCGGCTACGGACTTTCGGCGGACGCCTACCATATGACTGCGCCGCCGGAGGATGGCGGAGGCGCCGCGCGCGCCATGCAATTGGCGCTCGATCACGCGAAGATTTCGCCAAACGATGTCGATTACATCAACGCCCACGCCACTTCCACCGGTCTCGGCGACATCAGCGAAACAAAAGCGATCAAAAAGGTTTTTGGCGAGCAAACCAAAGTTTCCATCAGCGCGACCAAATCGATGACCGGTCATTTGTTAGGCGGCGCCGGCGCCATGGAAATGGCCGCGTGCGCATTGGCGATCCGCGACGGCGTCATTCCGCCGACGATCAATCTCGAAAATCCGGACCCGCAGTGCGATCTCGATTACACGCCGAACAAAGCGAAGGAAAAAAAAGTGCGCGTCGTCATGAACAATTCATTCGGCTTCGGTGGCCACAACGCCACGCTCGTGGCGACGGCGTTTGAAGGATAGAGTGAATCGGATCGCGCCAGACACCGATCTGTCCTCCTTCACGGGAAAGCTTGTCGAACAGGTGTGTCTCGGCAGGCATCAGTTACAGATTCACTTCGAAGATAGATTGTCGATTTTTATCGAGGGTGAATGCTCCATTGGTAAGACAACGAATCCACTGCGAAGTGAGGATTACATATCGCGGGGGACAGAATTTGCGCGGTTGCTTGAGCAGCGTGTCGAAGGTGCCGAAATCGTCGATGACCGTACTATCAAGCTGCAGTTCTCGAACGGCGATGCTCTCTTTGTGTTCGATAGTAACGATCAATACGAATCTTTTCAGATCCAACTTCCGAATCAACTAGTGGTCGTGTGATATCCATAGCGCTCACTTCTCCGGATTAACCGGGAAGTGTTTGTTCTTGAGATTCTCGGGAACGCGTTTGGTGTGCTCTGACTCGACTTGTTCGCTCGCCTCGTTGAGCGCGTCGTAGGCTTCGCGGCTTTTTTTGGCGCGGCACATGTAAGCGACAGCATGCGCCAACGGAATCCGCGCTTCGGGTAAACCGACAAATTCGACAGCGTGCTGGGTCGCGATGGCGAGCGGCAGTGCTTCCGGATCGGCCAGGCCAACATCTTCGCTCGCAAAAATCACGATGCGCCGTGCGATGAAACGAAAATCTTCGCCGGCATGCAGCATTTTCGCGAGCCAGTAGATCGCGCCTTTTTCGTCGGAGGCGCGCATGCTCTTGATGAACGCGCTGATCGTGTCGTAGTGCGCGTCGCCCGCGCGATTGTAGACAATCGCTTTTTGCTGAATGCTTTCTTCCGCGACCGCGATTGTAAAATGAATGACGCCTTTGGAATCTGGCGGCGTGGTCATCACCCCGATCTCGAGCGCGTTTAAACATTTCCGCGCATCGCCGTCGCTCAATTTCGCCAAGTGTTTTCTCGCGTCCTTGTCGATCTTAACCTTGTAATTGCCGAGCCCGCGCTCTTTGTCTGCCAGCGCGCGATCGATCAATTCTTCAAGTTCTTCGACGCGGAGCGGTTCAAGCTGAAAAACTTGTGACCGCGAAACGAGCGGACTGTTGACGTAGAAAAACGGATTATAAGTCGTCGCGCCGATCAATCGCAGGTTTCCGCTTTCGACATCGGGCAGGAGAATATCCTGCTGCGCTTTGTTGAAATGATGGATCTCGTCGATGAACAAAATCGTGTTTTGTCCGGAAGTGCGGGTGCGATTGGTCGCGCCTGCGATCACGCGACGCATTTCCGCGACGTTGCTCTCAACGCCGCTCAAACGCACAAACTTGGCGTGCGTGATGTCAGCAATGATATGAGCAAGCGTCGTTTTTCCAGTGCCGGGCGGGCCGGACAAAATCACTGACGGCAAACGATCGGCTTCGATCGCACGCCTTAGCAATTTTCCCGGCGCGAGAATGTGTTCCTGGCCGACAAATTCGTCGAGCGAGCGCGGCCGCATACGCGTTGCTAGCGGGGCGGTTTTGTTCACCGCCGCAAGATCGACATCCTCCTCTTTAAAGAGTTCCTGCACGAAGCAAAGCTACGGCGCGAGTAAGTTCATTTCCAGTTGCCCAGAACTTCGAGTGTCCGATGCCGTAATATTTAGCGGCGAGTTCCTCCCATGAATCTACCGCGGCAACCATTTGTCGGTCTGGCGTTGATGGCGGCGCTGGGAATTGTGGTTTCGGATTTTTTCCCGGTCGCAGTCTCTCACTGGTGGTTCGCCGCGGCCGCATTCGCGTTGCTCGTAATTCCGCTCTTCTCCTGGCCGAACTTAACATCGACATATCTGCTGGTCGGGTGCGGGTTCTTTTTGCTCCATGATTTTCGGATCGGCGACACGCCGGGTTTGCAACTCGCGGCTGATCTCAGCGAACGCCCGCGGGTTGTGAACGCGGTCGGATTTGTTATCTCGGAACCAAAGGTGGCGTCGAACGGATTTGCCACATTCCTGTTCAAGCTCGAATCGATTGAGTTCGAGGGTAAAACGAAGCCGACTCAAGCGACACTGCTCGCCCGCTGGCGTGGCAATCCCGAGTTCGGCGATGAACTGAAAATGTTTGGAATAGCCGAGCCGATCGCGCCGCCGCGCAACCCGGGCGAGTTCGATATGCGCTCGTATCTCGCGCGCCAGGATGTGCGGCGAAGTCTTTTTGTTCGCTATCCAGAAGACGGCGCGTTGCTCAGACGCGGCGCGGGAAATCCGATTCTGCGAGCAGCACAAACGTCGCGTGCCTGGATGCAGACCGCGATTTGTCGCGGACTGGATGATTCACCGCAGGTGCAAAATTTCCTGAGCGGCATCGCGCTCGGTTTGCGCCATCAGACCCCGGAAGACATTGAAGAGCCGTTTCAACAAACGGGCACGCTTCATCTTTTCGCGGTTGCCGGTCTGCACGTCGGAATCGTAGCGCGCCTTTTATGGATCCTGGCGATGGTAGCGAGGCTTTCTCGTAAATGGGCGACAATAGTAATCATTCCGCTTTTGCTTTTTTATTCCGCCGTCACCGGCCTGCACGTTTCCAGCGTTCGCGCGGCGGTAATGAGCTCGATTCTTCTCGGAGGCTTTTTCTTCGAACGAAAAGTTTTCGTACTGAACAGTCTCGCGGCCGCGGCGTTTTTTCTTCTTTGTTGGGACACCAATGAATTCTTCTCAACCGGATTTCAACTCTCGTTCGCGGTCGTGGGTGGAATTATTTTATTGGCCGATCCGCTTTCCGGATGGCTGCGACCGATTGGCGCGCCTGATCCATTTCTACCACGCCGGCTAGTTAGCGGTTTGCGTCGCACGATCGGAGTTGGCTACGAGTGGATTTGCCGTGGCGGTTCGGTTTCGCTGGCGGCGTGGCTCGGATCGTTGCCGCTGATCTTTTGGTATTTTCATCTAGTCACGCCAAGCTCGCTCTTCGCGAATCTACTCGTGGTGCCGATCGCATTTTTCATTTTAGCGATTGCGCTGTTGTCACTGGTGGTGGCGCCGGTTGCTACCGGAGTGTCGCTGATTTTCAATAATGCGAACTGGTCACTCGCGACGGGGGTGATCGCATTCGTCCAATGGTTCGCGCAGGTTCCTGGCAGTCATTATTATGTTGCCGAACCCAGTTGGCCAAAAAAACTACCTGCGAAAATCACAGTGCTGGATGTCGGCGCGGGTGCCGCCGTTCATGTTAGGGCTTCGAGAGCTGGTTGGCTTTTTGATTGCGGCAGCGGCCGTGATTACGAGCGAGTGCTTCGGCCGTATTTGCACGCTGCGGGAATCAATCGAATCAGCGGACTTTTGCTGACTCACGGCGATTCGCTGCACATTGGCAGCACAGAGGCGCTGTTGCGCGATTTTGTTCCGACTGTTTTGATCGACAATGCGGCGCCTGATCGCTCAACCGTTCATCGGCGACTTCGCGAGATTTTTCCAACTCATCGGTTGAATCTCATGAGTTTGAAAGCGGGTGAGAATTTTTCTGCTTCGTCGGACGTCGTTGGCAAAATTTTGTTTCCACCGGCGAACTTTACTGCGACCACGGCCGACGATCAGGCGTTCGTGGTTCAGCTCTCCATCAAAACGACGAAGATTTTGTTTATGTCCGATGCCGGTTATGCGACGGAGAAATCATTGCTCGCATCGCGATCTGATTTGCACAGCGATGTTTTGGTCAAAGGCCAGCATCATTCCGGCAATTCCGGATCGGACATTTTTCTCGACGCAGTCCGGCCGCGATTAATCGTGGCGACGTCGCGTGATTTTCCCCAACAGGAGCGCATTTCAGATGAATGGGCGGAGCGCGTCCGAGCCCGTGGCATCAAACTGTTTCGACAGGACGAAACCGGCGCGGTGGAGCTGGAGTTCGGCGAGCGCGAGTGGCAGGCGCGCGCCTATCTCACTGGCGAGATTTTTCGCAGCGCCAACCGGTAAATCGGCGCTCCCAGCGCGCTAAATCGCTGTTCAAATTTCGTTAACGGAAGATCTGTCCGAACCGGATTGGCATCAGCATCGACAATTGCGAAGCCGGAATAACTTTCCGCAAGGACGCGAATCTTTTCAAAATAATCCAATTGATCGGTGGCGATTCGGAAAAAGCCATCATCCGCGAGCGCGCGATGAACTGAATCGAGAAAATCTGTTTTGACGATGCGGCGGCGCTGATGGCGCCGTTTTGGCCATGGATCGGGAAACAGCAGATAAAATGTTTCGACCGATGCTTCTGGCAGCAAATAACGCACGGCATAGGTACTTTCGACGTTCAGAACACGGACGTTTTCCAGGGCGGACGCTTTGCGGGCTGCCTTGGCAACCCGACCGACCAAACGCTCGATCCCAAGAAAGTTTTTGTCGGGATAACGCTGCGCCAGTTCGCATAAGAATGAGCCGTCGCCGCAGCCAAGATCGACATGCAACGGTGCGACGCGTCCGAAGATCGCGAGCAGGTCGAGAGGCGCGACGTATGTTTCCGGGATCAGTTCGATCACGGAACAAAATGGAGCCGTTGCGAAGCGATTCAACCTCGCAACGGCTTTGAGTTGAGTTGGGGTGGCTAAGCGGCGGCCTGTTTTGGCACTGCGAACCCGATCAGCAACATCGCAGCCGCGAGTCCAACATGCAGGTAGGTGTCGGCTGGATTATTTGAGATCAGGCCGAGCAACATTCCGTTTGGCGTCATGAATCCGAGGACCGCGACAACGGCGTAAATGAGCCCGAAGAGTTTAAACCACAAGCTGGCGGCGCCGGCTCCAGCCATGGAAGCGAGCAGAAAGACTGCGCCCGAGGCAACGTGCACGATGCTGTGCGCGGTATTGACCATGAAGATGCCAAGCAGCATCGGCATCCCATCTGGACCGGGAGCGCTAACTCCGGGAACGAATCCGAGAATCCCAACTGCCAAGAAGACGATACCAAAAAGCATTCCGAGTGTTTTAGCCATTGCGAAACCTCCTGTTGGTTTAAGAAGTTACGCTTATGGCAGCGCGACCCGCTGGTGGCAAGCCAAAAGGCGCTAATTTATTCACAACGGCGACGCGTCAGAGCTGTCTAAGATCGACAATATGAGGGTCTTCCGTTTCGCTTATGTTTTCCTGTTGTTTCTGGTTGCTGCGTCGGAGGCGCAAGATTCACAGCCGGCAGCGACGAAAACCGCGGTTTTTGCCGGTGGTTGTTTCTGGTGCATCCAGCCGGCCTTCGACAAAGCGCCTGGTGTAATCAAGACGACTGTGGGTTACTGCGGCGGAACCGAACCGAATCCGACTTACGAACTGGTCGGTTCCGAAAAGACAAATTATCGGGAATCGATCCAAATCGTTTACGATCCGGCCAAAATTTCGTACCAGCAGTTGCTCGACATTTACTGGAAGCAAATCGACCCGACGCAGTCTAACGGCCAATTCACGGATATCGGTCCAAGTTACCGCGCCGCGATTTTTTATGGCAGCGATGAGGAAAAGAAGACCGCGGAAATGTCGAAGGAGAAGCTGGCCCACTCCGGGAAATTCAAGAAACCGATCGCGACCGAAATTTTGCCGGCGATGACGTTTTATCCGGCGGAGGATTATCACCAAAAATATTACCTGCAGAACCCGGAACACTTCGAGGCGTTCGAACATGGATCCGGCCGCGTTTCGTTTCAGAAGAAAACCTGGGGCGAGAAACCGTAGGTTTCTTCAAGCCGCCCAATGGCGCCGGTGTGTTTAACTCGCTTACGCTTAAAACTTGTAGAGCTCGGCGTGCTGCGATTCGACGAACTCCGCGCGGTCGACCGAAAGCGACTCGTTCATGACTTTGCCCAATTCCTGAGCCAGAACGATGGCAATGGAGCGAGCGTCTCGAACGTAAACCGGAATCGGAAACGAGCCGGCATTACGGTCGTAACCGTAAATGGTCCCGTCAGTTTCCCACACACAGTAGGCGTGGCCGGCGGGATGATCGTTGTAACGGACGAGAAGGATTTTTGCCCAAAAATCCTTGTCTAACGCGTGCTGGGTCTTAACGACTGCCAGATAATTACAGGCCGAGATCACGCAGCCGTTTAAAACGACGAGGTCACTGTCGGTGGGGGAGAGAATGACTGCTTGCTGGGGGCGGCAACTGAGGGTGACGCAAGCGAGCAGGATGGCGGAGTGATAAAATACTTTACCAAGGGCGCGATAATTCATGAAAGCGGGAGCGGCTGTGTCTATGGGATTTATAGTTGTTATAGCATCACCAACTCCGTTATGTGAAGGTTTATTTTTCACCCCTGCAAGAAAATTGCACACGAGCGCGGTTTGGGCGTTAGCCGCGTGACTTAGGTCCGCTTTGTCCGCCTCCGCCGAGGCCACGGCGGCCATTTTCGCTCAAGGAGCGAAAATGGAGGCGAGGGGAGTTGAACCCCTGTCCTCGTCGCTATCCACGCACACATCTACATGTTTAGCCGGTGAGATTTTTGAGAAGCCGACGTTGCACCGGCACACTGCCGACTCCCGAGCGTCCACGAATTTCCTTCACCGTCCGGCGCGGTCACTCCGCCGTCCGATTAGCCTGCTGTCCACGTTTGGCGCCGTAGCAGGCGTCCAACTCCAAACGTCACGGTCACTTAAGCCGCGAGAGCGAGATCTTGGTGATCTGCGTTTATTTGTTTTGGCTCGGTTTTTTACGAGGCCAACGAACCATCCTCGACATGCCGCCTGCGCTTCCAACAATGAGTCGAAGCCAGTGCGCCCCCGTGTGACGAGCATACGATGTCGGGCCTTCATCGGCAAGCCGCTCTGAGGTGAAACCGCGGACCAAATCATTGGTAACTATATATTTGACGCATCAAGCGCCGGTAGTAGGTTTGGCCGACATGAACGGAAAAAAGGCCCGCATTGGAAGGGTTTTTGGGAACTGATAGAGACAGCGATATGCCGTTTTTTCCCGATTTCAAATATTTCGACCTCATTAGGCCGATGCCACCTTCCGGGAGGCCTCAGGTGACTCTTAAATCGCCGTGTCTCAAGGAAGTTGCGAATGCCTGGAACGAAAACATGTGGCGCACGAGCAGTTTTTGTCTTTTCCCTTCCGAAATAGCAGCAACCGCGCTCCATAAACAACTTTGGAGAGACTATGCGGTTTTCAAAGTCACCGGAAAACTAACACTAAAGGAAAAGCGATTTTCCGAGAAGATCGAGAAAGCAATTTCTAAAGAGGTCGAAAAATGCAAGGAAGCGTGGAAGGAAGAATTTTTCTCGTCAGGTATGAATGCAGCCAGCGAACGGCGACTGACGATTGGCGTTGAGCATATCAACCTCCTGCTGAAGACCGAAATGGGCGCGATGCAAAGCATGACAAATATTTTGTATTCGGTTGTTATCGAATCATGGACAGCGTTTGAAACTTTAGCGGGCGATTTATGGTATATCGCACTCGATCGTGGCTTAGCAGAATGGCGCAAGCGGGCTGGTCTAAGATACGACAAACCTAGAGCTACTAGCGATTCGGACTCTTCAACTATAGATGTCGCCACTATAGCTGATCCGCAAAACGGTTACGGCTCGTTCTTACGCGACTCTGAAAAGGTTCCTTTTCAAAAGCTACCGAACATTAAAACGGCGTACGGAACCGTATTTGGAAAACAAATCCAAAGGAAACTCTTTGCTAAAGACGCCTATATCGACGCACTTTCGGCTGTCAGGAACGTCATTACACATAAGGCTGGGATTGCCGACAGGAAATATGTTGAGGCGGTCAAAACATTTCCTGAATTGAATACTGTTCCTAAAAACAAATCTATCGGTCTCGACGGTCAAATCGTCCGAAAGCTGCGCAACTCCGCAATAATCGTAGGGAACGAACTAGTGATGTTCCTTGACGAACAATTGAGTAACAGAGCGAAACCCTAGCGATGCCGATTATAGCTTTTAATCTTGCGCTGCTCTTTGTAGTCCAACTCGCGGCGGTCCAACTCTTTTTTCGGGACCGAGAGAATCTGCTTCATCGCCTTTTTGAATTTGTCGGACGGCGACTCTTCGCGCTTAAAATGTGCGTTCATTCACGCAGCTTGCCCAATTGGTTCGTCGGATTCAGACGGTGGCAGTTCGTCGATGAAAAACGCTGCCTGCTTTAACAGGAACATCTTTGATTCTCCTATTATCCAAGCGGCACAGATCACCATGACTCCAAGGCAAATCAGAATCGGAGAATTAACAACCATTATCCGCAAGCCATCTTGAACCGTTCCTATCAACAATTCAGACAGATCCTCAGAAGCTTCATTGTGCAGTTTGTCCACCACACTAGAGGTCTGATTTCTATTTCTAAGCATGAACACTACAAAGGAAGCCAAGCTGAGCGACGGAACCACAGCAATTGTCTTACATATAAATTCTTCTGTAGTACGATACGCGAAAGAAGAACTTTGTTCTTTTCTGTCGATAGCAAGTCGCCGGAGCTTGTCACGTTTAGCAAAAAGTCTAAAACGAATTCTGGTGATCAATACCTCCCTAACGACATACCAATAAAAAACACTGATCACGCACGAGACAATAAATATCGCAAGCATGAGAGCGGTTGTGTTCATTTGATTAGTTTTTTCTGCAGGTCATCTCTTTCACGCGCAAGACGTTCAATCCCTTCACGAAAAGTACTCTTTAGCAATAGAACAAGTATCACCGAGGTCAAAACTATTACGATTGCCAGTATCCAACCAGTCGCACAAAACACATGCGAATCCACAAGCATCTTAACGATGAGGGGGATGTCCTCTCGTTTAGCCTTTAGCAGAGCAACGATCAGGACAATGCCTATCGTCATTATCCACAGACCCCTTGTTGCTAATAAAGGAGCGCGGAATTGGCTTGATCGCAGTGGAGATGGGGGAGCGCTTCGTCAGCCATCGGGGATATGGAGACGCCTAACCAATTTGGTCTAAAGCGTCAACATCAATCCCGTTATTTACGCCGCTTGCCACGTCCCTGTCGTCTGTGGTGGAAGGCCATCACCACCTTGGCCGATGAGCTTAGAATACATCAACCGTTTTCCCGCGAAGTTGGCAATCGTTTTCAGGAATCGGCCTTTGTCGTCGTCTTTGCGTTCGTTAAATCGAAACGCTTGCTCGTCCAAATATCTAAAAAGATGAAAAGGTTCGACCGAAACATAAGTCCCTTTGATTCCGCGCTTGAGCAGCGACCAGAAGTTTTCCAGTCCATTAGTGTGGACGTGCCCTTTGGCGTAGCACTCGGCATGATCGATCACCTTGTGGATGTACGCATCTGCCAGCTTGTCATACGAAGGCAGCGCATCTGTGTAAAGTTCCGCGCCTTTCTCAACGTTCTGACGAACGGGCGCTTCAATATCACGCCTGCGCACGCCGCCCAAAACTTTGCAGCGGACGCGAGAATGTTTTTCGGACGTGTTGCGTTCAAGCAATCCCATGACGGCCGCTTTGCCAACAGAACCGCCTTGCCCGCGAGTGGTTCGCGCACGTCGATCTTTGTGCATGTAGCGCGCTTTACCGCCGATAAAGGTTTCGTCGGCCTCAACTCTCCCCTTCATTTTCTCAATCGAGCCGTCTTGCATCGCCAAGCGGATGCGATGCAACATGAACCAAGCGGTTTTTTGAGTGACGCCAAGAGACCGAGCAAGCTCGCAGGAACTAGTCCCGTTCTTGGCGTTCACAATCAGCCACGTTGCGGGCAACCATTTTTCGAGTCCGAGAGGACTGTCCTCGAAGATCGTTCCGACTTTGACGGTGAATTGTTTCCGGCAATTTTTGCAGTTCCAAACACGGCGAGGAACTTTAAGCAGTTCGCCTTTTCGACTCTTTTTGACAACAACCAGCTTCCCAATGTCTGTGGAATCACAGTGGGGACAGCGGACGCCGTCAGGCCAGCGCATCGCAACCATAAACTTGTGACAGGTAGCGGCACCGCCGAAATGGCGAATCGCGCCAGTCAAAGTTTCAGGCGTTTCCTCGATAATATTTGCTCTCATATTGAAGGCATTTTATCACTCCCGTATTATGTGTCAAGTATATAATTACCAAATCATTTGTCATACAAAATCCGACACGAAAATATGTGAACGTTTTCCGCGAGATTGGGTTCAATGGAGTAATGCAAACGCTGGCGTATGTTGCACCAAGCGCTTTGGTTGCGTCTTCCTCGAATATGGCTGGATTGGACTGGCGAGATCGTTTAACGACATCACGGTTCACGCTTGTAACCGTTTGCGTCATCATCACCGCTGGCCTGGGATACGTGGATTATCTCACCGGCTACGAACAAACATTCTTGCTGTTTTATCTTGTCCCGATTGGGCTTGGGACATGGTTCGGCAATTTTTGGACCGGTTTTACGTTCTCAGTGCTCAGCATTGCCGCGTGGGTGGTTTCCGACGTGGCGGCCGGTGTGCCTACAGTCGGCTTATGGAATATCGGTATGGCGCTTGGATCGTATGCTGTCTTTACTGGTCTGCTTTCAAATCTACGCACGCTTTTAAAGGAACTGGATCAACGCGTGCGCGATCGCACGGCGGCGCTCAAACACGAAATGGCAGAGCGAGAACGCCTCGATCAGGAAATCGCTGAGGTCGCTGATCGCGAGCGTCGGCGGCTCGGCCAAAATTTACACGACAGTCTTGGCCAACATTTGACCGGGACAGCCCTTGCTGCACAGGTCCTTCGCGAAAAACTCGCTGGCCGGTCCGCGACTGAGGTTGAAGAGGCCGACAAAGTCGTCCAGTACATCGAGGAAGGAATTGACCTGACCCGCAACCTCGCGCGCGGTTTCTTTTCTCCGGAACTTGAGGCCGATGGATTGAACGTCGCGCTGCACGGCCTGGCCGCAAACATTACCGAGCGATTTAGAGTTCCATGCACGTTCAATGGCGATGACGCTATCCACGTCGGTGACGCAACAACCGCCACGCAACTCTATCACATCGCTCAGGAAGCGGCGATCAACGCCGTCAAGCATGCTGGCGCGAGCAAGATCGACATCGAGCTTGCGCGAAATGGCCAAAAACTAACGCTTGCAGTGTCCGACGATGGCCGCGGATTTTCACAAAAGATTCCGGAGCCACCCGGCCTTGGCCTGCGCTTGATGGCGCATGGCGCATCTTTAATTGGAGGTAAACTTGCGATCACACACAACCGGGACGGTGGCACGCTGGTGACATGCAAGTTAAACACACTGCAGTCCGCAAATTGAAACCCGAATTCTTATGAATCAAAAATCATCCAACGGAGTCGCGCGCAAGCGCCGAGTGTTCATCGTTGACGACCATCCTCTCGTTCGCGACGGACTCGCCAATTTCATTAACCAACAGAGCGATCTCGCCGTTTGCGGCGAAGCGGAGGATTCGGCCGGAGCGACTGCGGGAATGGAATCATCCCGGCCCGATGTCGCGCTGATCGACATTTCGCTTAAGAACGAATCAGGATTGGAACTGGTCAAGACATTACAGACCGGGTTTCCGCAAGTCGCGGTGATCGTGCTTTCCATGCACGACGAAGAGCTTTACGCGGAGCGGGCGTTGCACGCAGGCGCGCGCGGCTATGTGATGAAGCGTGAGACTACAAAAAATGTTCTCACTGCGATTCGTCGCGTCGTTCAAGGCGACATTTATGTCAGCGACCGCGTGGTCAATTCAATGGCGCGACGGATGCGTTCGCGCAAAACTTCCGCAGCGACTCCGGTCGAGCGTTTGAGTGACCGCGAATTGGAGATTTTCAGATTGCTCGGCCAGGGCCGAACGCCGTCGCAGATTGCGGAAGATTTGAGCCTGAGCTTAAAAACCGTTCAGGCGTATTGCGCGCGAGCGAAAGAAAAATTCGGCGTGACTTCACTCACCGAATTGTTGCGCGCTGCCATTCGCTGGGAAGACGCGATGCACGTCAAGTAGATGTCGATCTAACGCGCGCCGGCCGAATACTTGCGGCCGCGGCAGCGAGATCTCGTGTGACCACTCGCAGGTCACAGAAATTCGCCAATTGCTCCAGCATCGCGGGTGGATTTTCCTGGAGCTCTTCAAACTGGAGGCGCTGATAGTTCGGCGTAAAAGCGAGCCGCTCTCCGGCGGCAAGGTAGGTTTGGACAAGTTGCGTGCAGTAATCGAGGTCCGCGAGATTGGGCGTGGGCGGATCGCCCCCGGCTTGAAATTTCAATTCCCGCTCCCGAATGCTCGCCGCCGCCGCCTGCGCGTCGCGGACGACGTGAACAATTCGCGCTCCGGGAAAAATTTTGAGCCACGCCGAAGCAAACAACGTGGTGCGCGGTTCCTTCCAACCCCATCGCGCGCCGAAATTGAGCCGCATTTGGAGCCAGAGTCCTTTGGGATTGCGACGGTAACCAAAGATCCTGGCGAAATCGCGGCGAACATTTGTCCGCAGATAGGAAATGCAATCCTGCTTGCCTTCCGGAGTCTCGATCCATTTCAGAAATAGCTGCGGATTATGCCAGGCAGCGCCGGTTCGCTGCAGATAATCCTCGTGCAGTTTTTGCAACGGCCGCGGCTCGCGATGGCTGTCTAGATGCTCGCCGATTTGTAACCCGAGCAGTTCCAGAGCGCGCGCCGTCGCCGTTGTGCCCGAACGATGCGCGCCGATGATGAGTACAGGCGGAGATTGTCGATCTTTCATCCGCGGCTCGTCATGCCGTGTAACCGAAGCGCGCGTCCAAATGTTTGAGTGCATCGGCGGCGAATGCCTGGTCTTCCGGTGAAAGATAATCGCGATAGCCGCCTACTTTGCCGCGACGCACCTTGAACGATTCCGGATTGCGAACGTCGCGCGAGCGCAAAATTTTGGAGTCGAACACCCCGGCAACTTCCAGCCTTTGCATGTTGGCGAAGTCGGAAAACTCGAGCGCATGTTCAAACGCTTCGGGATCGGGCGAGGTTTCCCCGAGCGTACTCAGCAGATTGCGAAAATTTTGCTCCGGCGCTGCGCGCAATGATTCGTAATGGAGAAGCGTAAAATTTTTGCGGCGTCCGAATTCGGCGAACCAGTTATTCATCGTTTTGATGATGGAAAGAATTCCGTAGCGGCGATCGCGCAGCAGGTCGCCGATGCTTTTCTCTTTCAATTCCTGCGGTGTTTCGCGAGTGCGATGGACCAGTTGCATGTAAAGCGAGACGAACGCGTCTCGCGGATCGCGCACCAGAAGAATCACGTGGGCCCGGGCCAGCTCTCGTGCCGGTACCAGATATTTGCCGCGAACACGCTCCCACAGCGTCGCTTTCATGCGCTGTTCAGCGAAATCGTGCGAAAAGATCAGGCGTGGAATGTCCGGCTCATGATAGCGATCGGGACGGAGCGTGAACGGTTTGCCCGTCCGTTTGCAAAAATAGGCGCAGAGAAATGTGCGCACCCAGGTGCGTCCGCTTTTCGGCACTGAGATCACAACCGCATCGCCACCGGAAAGTTCGCGCGCGCGACTGCTGAAGTTCCATCGCCCAAAACTGCGACGCCCTCTGGAATCTGCCGATTCGCCCGGAATGCGCGCGACTTCGCGCAATAACTTCACGTAACCTTGGGCGAAGCTTTCCAACGAATAGCGTTTCTCGATCAACTCGCGCCCGCGCAATCCGAAAGCCCTTCGTTGCTCCGCGTTTTGGATCAAACTCCTGAGCGCCTCGACCCAATCTTCCTGCGTTCTTGCCAGAAAACCATTTTCGCCGTGAGAGATGATTTCATTGTTCACGCCAACATCGGAGGCGACCACAGCCGTTCCCACTCCCATGTATTGCAAAATTTTGTAACCGCATTTACCCCGCGTCCAAACTGAGTCCCACAGCGGCATGATTCCGATGTCGAAGCTGGCCAAGTTTGCTTGTTCCGTTTCCAAACGCCAGGGGTCGTTTTCGACCTGCACTCCGTCGAGTTGAAGCGGTTTGTCGGACACGACCTTCAGTTTCAATCCCGGAAACATTTCGGTCAGCCGCTGCAACGCGGGCTGGATATGCCGCAGATAGGGCAGACCATCGCTCAGTCCAACCCAGCCAATCGTCAGCCCCGCGCCATCGAAGTTTTTTTTCAGATGATAACGGCGAAGGTCGATCGACGTTGGCAAGATTATGGCGCGGAGACCGGCCGCTTCCGCGAAGGAGGCAAGAAAATCATTACCTGCCACGACCGCGGCGCAGTGTCTCACCGTTCGCAGGAATTTCTTGAAATCTTTTCCACGTAACGGTCGCCGATGCTTTTGGTCGCGAAACATCACTGCGTCGTCGAAATCGAAAATGATGCGGCGATTGGCTCGCTGCAGGAGATCGAGTTCGAATTCGTTGAAGCCGATTGTTTTGAAAAGAACGACCACGTCGTGTCGGCGTGCTTCCTTCAGAACACGGAGCCGCTCCGTCACACTGGAACGTCGTGTCGGAACCACTGTCGCCTCGACGCCGAGACCGGCATAATAATCCAGACAATCCCGCAGACGCAGCCGCGTGCTGGGAGCGTTACCATGTTCAACGACACAAAGTATTTTCATTCAATTAGCTGCGAAGAATCTCTTTTCCTACAACTTCCTTGCCCGCCATTCCAGCGGTTAAGATCGCGCTCTTCCCGCCGAAGCGCTATTGCGCGCTGAGCGCCAAACTTGTTAATCTCGTTGCCAGAGGGCGTTCGCTCTCGCCACGCCGAAGCCTTGGCGGAGGCGGGTCAGCGCGCTCCAGATGAAATCCAAACCGAGGCTGCGCAACAGCAAGAGTGTCCCAGGCGACAAGCTCGAAATGCTGTATCGCGGCATTCTCGACAACGCGCTCGATTGCATCATCACCATCGACAGCGGCGGACACGTCCTCGAATTCAATCCTGCTGCTGAACGCACGTTTGGTTTTACCCGACAGGAAGCCATCGGCAAAGAACTCGCCGAGCTGATCATCCCTCCTCGTATGCGCAACCAGCACCGGCGTGGCCTGGCTCATTATTTGAAAACAGGTGAGGGCCCGGTGATTGGAAGACGGATCGAGATCGCGGGAGTGCGCAAGGACGGTTCCGAAATTTTGGTCGAGCTCGCCATCACTGCTCTCAAGATCGACAGCGCACCGGTATTCACCGCCTATTTGCGCGACATTACAGAACGCGTTCGCAATGACCGCAGACGGCTGGCCCAGTACACCGTTGCCAGTCTGCTCGCAGGCTCATGGACCCTTGAAGAAGCCAGCTCTGCGATTCTGCAAACGATCACTTCCATCGGCGATTGGGTTTTGAGTGGCTTGTGGGTCTACGATGAAACGATTGCTCGGTTGCGTTGTCGCGCTTTTTGGGAAGCGGGCTCGGACAAACTGAAGCAATTCGGGCAATTGTCGAAAGCGATCCAATTTCAAATGGGCGAAGGGTTGCCTGGCCGGGTTTGGAAATCGAATGAGCCGGCCTGGATTTACGATGTGACGGTGGACAAAAATTTTCCGCGCGCGCCTGCTGCGCGAGAAGCAGGATTGCGAGGCGGATTTGCTTTTCCGTTGTTCGCCGGTCGCGCCGTCAACGGTGTGATCGAGTTGTTTAGTCACGATTTTGCCGAGCCGGACAACGATCTCCTCCAATTAGTGACCGCTCTTGGCAGCCAGATCGGGCTTTTTATCGAGAGACGCCGGATGGAAAAGGAATTGGAGCGGGCAAAAGAAAACGCCGAAGCCGCCAGCGCCGCCAAAGATCGTTTTCTCGCTACGCTCAGTCACGAACTGCGCACGCCGCTCAATCCGGTTTTGCTGTGGGCGGACGGAGTGCTGAATCAACCCGGCATCGATCCCGAAATCGAGCAAGGGCTGCGCATGGTTTGTCGCAATGTCGAGCTGGAAGCGAGGTTGATTGACGATCTGCTTGATCTGACCCGGATTGCGCGCGGTAAATTACAATTGCGGCTTCAACCGGCTGACGCTCACGAATTGATCCAGCACGCCATTGAAATTGTGCGCGCCGATTTCGACTCTCGCCATATTCAGCTTTCGGTCGCACTGGAAGCGGGGTCTCATGAGGTCAATGTCGATCCGCCGCGCCTGGAGCAGGTTTTTTGGAACATTCTGCGTAATGCCTGCAAATTCACCGCCGATAGCGGCGCCATTTCAATTCGCTCTTACAATAGCGCGCCAAATTCGATCACGGTTGAAATGACAGACAACGGCGTTGGAATTGCACCGGAATTTCTCGAGAAAATTTTCGCTGCGTTCGAGCAGCTGGAAATGCGGCGTGAAGGTCTCGGGCTTGGTCTCGCCATCAGCAAGGCAATCGTCGAAATGCACGGCGGCAGCATCCGCGCGCAAAGCGAAGGCGCGGGCAAGGGCGCGACATTCGCGGTTACTTTGCCGGTCGCGCCGTAGGTTACCCGTGGCGAACGGCCGGGACGGCTACAAAATTCACCGCAACGGCCGCGCGACCAGAATTCCCGAATCGCTCCGATATTTCCTCAAGTAATCCGAGAGCCGCGAATCGACGACCACCTTGCCGTAATTGTGCGGAGCCGAAGCGTGCAAGAAATGCAAAACGCCATCGCTGGTGCGCAACGCGAGACCGACGTGCGACGTCGAATACAAACGGCCGTCGTGCGAAACAATTCCGATGATGTCGCCCGTCTGAAGTTTCGGTTCGATTTTCGCGACTCGGCTTTTCGGAATTTGGTAGAGCGGTCGCCTTGAAACGTCCGCTTCCATTCGCGCCAGCGGTCCGAGCAGCGATTTGTTCGCCGCCAAGTAACGATAATGCCGCCACGCAACCGTCATTTCATGCGCCGCGTGCGGGACGCTCTTGCCGCCAAGTTTCGTGGTCAGGTCCTCCACCAGGCCGCGCTTGTCGTTGTCGTAAAGCCAGTCCTCTAAATAATGCAGGCGCGAGAGATATTCGCCGGTGCACACGCCGCCGCGATACCGATCGACTTCGATGTGATGCAGAAAGTTTTCCGGTGACCAATTCTCTTCCGGCTCGTTCAGCATTCGCGCAAACGCCAGCGACGCTTCAAAAAACGTCCAGCAATCGAGTCCGTTGAAATTGACCGACGGCGACTCGATCCGATTGTCGATCTCGAGCGTGTACGATTTGTAACGCGTGCCGAGGAGCGCCTGTCCGACCGCCGCTGTCCGTTGCCCGATGGGCAGCTCTTTCCAATTATTCTCTTTGGCCAGCGAGACGAGCCGATGGAATTGACCTTCGCCTTTGAAAACGGTTTTGAACGGCAGCCGCGTCTCGACCGCGATCGCCGTCGCGCAAATCAAGAGTATCGGAACAAAAATCCTCCAAGCCCTCATAGCGGACAGAACTGAAAGCCAAATCGCGGCGCAATCAACTACGGATCTGTAGCGGCGGTCTATAGCCGTCGCACTCTTTTGCTGGCGTTGGATGTCGATCTAACCTTTCAGCTGATCGCGCAACGAATACGCCCGCGATTTCAGAAACTCTTTCGGCCGTTCGCCCCGAATTGGTTTCATGAAATAACGCAGCGAACGCCTATTCAACCGCGGCTCGTAGCCGAACTCCGGCATTAAATCGCGGCAGTGCCATTCTACCCAACCAATTTCGTCTTCGTGCAATTCGTTTTTCCATCGCGTCACCGGCCCGGTGCTGATTTCAGTGAACCGAACGCCCGCTGCGGAATTTCCCATCCACGAGCGACCGACCTTTGTCGGATTGAGAACAATTTCGGGATCGAAATTGATCTCGAGATAATCGCACACCTTTTGCATCGACATCTTGGGATCGAGCGCGAGGTCTTCGTAGCCGACGACCAAACCGGGAATTTCTTTGTTCCGAATTTTTTTTGCGAGCTTGGCCGCAGCCCGCCAGTGCGCCACCACGTAGTAGACCGAGAATCGCCGCGTCTTTCTCGTGCTTTCGAGCGCGATCTGCGCCGCGAGCAGCGCGCGCGGATCGCGAATCGTCAGGAGCAGCTTCGCTTTTGGGAAGCGATTAAGAATCTCCGGCACATAATTCCGGTTCGCCGGAGTTTTTTCGACCCAGCGCTTCACTTGATCGAGAGAAACGCCGACGACTTCCGCGTACGCTTCCATCATCAACACCAGCAAATCTCTGTTCTTGTTCGCCGGATCGAACGCCACGCGCTCGAATGTCTCGAGAAATTTTTGTTTTGGAAACTCGGCGTAATCCTGCCGGCCGCGCATCGCCTGAAATCCGAAAAGAACGTTCGTCCACGATTCCTTGGTCAAATAATCGAACTGCGCCCGGCGTCCGCGCGATCCGTATTTCGTCAGCACCGTCGGGAAATAGGCCGTGTCCTGCGGCATAACCAGCAGCTCGGGATGACTGTCGAGCAGCGAAACGAGAAGCGTCGTCCCGGATTTCGCCGCGCCCGCGATGAAACAGGCCCGCTCGTCGAACCGCAAATTTTCCATCGAGCTCACCTTAATCTCCTGGCGCACGCGCACAAACCTGTCATTCCGACCGAAGTGGAGGAATCTCTAAATGTTGTCTGGTCATTACAGCGCGTTTTCGCAGAAATAGTAAGAGATGTCTCGACTGAGCTCGACATGACAAACGAATTACTAACTTTAACCAAATCCGCGGTCGCTGAACGCGCCGAAGCTTTGTTGCCGGAATACCGAGAAATCATTGCGGCGATTGCACCCGAAGCTGGCTTTGGCGGAATTTGGGAGAGCGAAATGTTTTTGTTTTACGCGGCGGTAAAACCGTTCGGTCCGAAACAGATTCTCGAGTCCGGGCGCGCTCGCGGGAAAAGCACGTTGATTCTCGCGCGCTGCTTTCCTGACGCGCGCGTTATCAGCGTCGAGTACGATCGACAATCAGAAAACGCCGCCGCCGCGGAAACGAAGCTCAAAGTGTGCTCGAACGTCGAGCTGCTCTACGGCGATTCGCGACAAATCTTGCCGCAACGATTGCAGACCGGCGACGCCGTCCTGATCGACGGACCGAAAGATTTCCGAGCACTTAAGCTCGCACTCGATCTTCTCCGCACCGGAAAACCATGCGCCGTCTTCGTTCACGATTTCCCGCCAAACTCGCCCCAGCGAAAATTCGTCGAGCGCAACTGGCCGAACGCATTCTTCGGGGACGACCCGTTATTCCAACGCCTTCAAAGCCTGGATAACGAACGCGACCCGCGCCCAAATCCACAGCGCCGCTATGGCGTTTTCGTCTGCCTTCCGCCGCCTTTGCCAATCCCGTATTGGAAGTTGCGATTTCGACTGCTGACCCAGGGTAGCTGAGAGTTTGATTCGATTCGGCACGCTTATATCGTTCCTCGACTGTGCCGAACCCTTTTTCGAGAAAGCGCAAAATAGTTCGCCAAACCTCGCAGGGTGGCGCGAAGAAATCGACCCGAGTAAAACTCCGCCCGGGTAGCGATTGGACGAAGCGCAATTTCATCACCAGCGTCTGGATTCCGTCGCTGTTTACGAAGCGTTCCGGCGCGCGCGCCCGTCCTCTGTTTCCAAAAGTGCAACCCGGTCAGATTTGCATCACCTGGATCGGGCACGCCTCGTTTCTAGTTCAAACGCACGAGGCCAATGTCTTGATCGATCCGATCTGGTCGATGTGGCTCAGCGTGATCAAGCGATTGAAGGAGCCCGGATTTCACATTCATCATCTCCCGTCGATTGATTTCGTGCTCGTGACCCACGCGCACTTCGATCATCTCGATCGCCGCACATTGCGTCTCGTAGCAGCCGATCAACCGATCGTCGTTCCTGTCGGCGTCGGACGTTTGGTCCATCGGCTCGGATTTAATATTGTCCATGAGCTCGACGAGTGGCAGACGATCGAGCTCGGGCCATTGCGCGTTTCGCTTACGCCGGCGCATCATTGGGGCGCGCGCTTTTTGGCGGATACACATCGCGGCTTTGGCGGCTTTGTCATTGGAGCCGATGGTCGATCTGTTTTTCACTGCGGCGACACTGCTTATTTCGAGGGCTTCAAAGAAATTGGCGAGCGTCACGACATCGAGATCGCGCTTCTGCCAATCGGCGCTTACGATCCGCCGCTTGCGCGCGAAGTGCACATGAATCCGGAAGAAGCAGTGCGCGCGTTCAATGAACTCAAAGCAAAGACGCTCGTCCCGATGCATTACGGTTCTTTTCGTCTCGGTTACGAGCCGCTCGAAGAACCCCTATTGCGTTTGCGCGAGTCCGCCCGCGTTCACGGGATTGAAGACAAGGTCCTGGTCATGACCGAAGGCAAACCGGTCGTGCTTTAAAAGAACTTTCTCGCCACAGATGGACACAGATGAAACACAGATTCGCAGATTGCTTTTTCTGCATCTGTGAAAATCCGTGTTAATCAGTGGCCAGATTTTCTCGGCGCGGGTATCGCTGGATTAATTGTTGTCGGATTTTGTCTGTTGCTCCTTTGGCACGATCCGCTCGTTTTTTGGAACGACGACTATCAATTGTCGATCTTGCCGGTGTTCGCGGACATTTCTCGCAGTTGGAGCGAAGGTCATCTGCCGCTGCTGAGTCCATATTCGTGGGTCTGCAGTAATCTCGCCGGCGAATTCCAGTACGGAACGTTTTCAGTTTTCGTTAACGCGGCGGTAGTTCTGGTCTGGAAATTTCCGCTCACGTTTTCACAACAGGCCGCTGCGCTTTCGATCACGCATCTGTTCGTTCTCGCCGCGGGCGCGTTTCTCCTCGCGCGCGATCGGAAACTTTCCACTCCGTTGTCGATCTTCGTCTCGCTGATCGCGGCCTTGAATGGCTGGATCATCTGCTGGGGCGCGAGCGACTGGTTCGGCGCGCTCGGCGCATTCGCGTGGTTGCCATGGGCATGGTGGGGTTTGGAACGCGCGCTCGATCGGCAACGAACTCGCTGGCGATTTCTTTGGCCGGCACCATTTGTCTATTTAGTCGTCACCGGCGGATTTCCTTACACCGTTTTGATGCTCGTGCTTTTAATCGCGTGGCTGTCGATCAAGTTTTTGGTCAAAACAAAAAGTTGGATCTCGATCTTGCCGCTGCTGACCGGTGCCGCGCTCGGGTTTGGATTATCCGCGCCCGCGTGGCTTGCGATTCTGGATTACGTCCACGGCTCCGCGCGCGCGTTGTATGCAAGCACTGCGCATTGGCAATGGATTGTACCCTGGCGCGCCTTGCCCGGATTCATCTTGCCCGGCTGGACCGTGAGCTGGGCCGATTTTTCCACGCACTATGTTCCGCACAGCGCAACCGAGTTGGCCTGCGGCTTGGTTGCACCAGCCGCGCTTCTCGCCGGACTCATCGCGCGCGGTGGCGCGCTCGTTAGGCGAATCAAATGGGAGCTGATCCTGCTCGTGCTCGTGTTCCTGCTTTCAATGTTTCCGACCGCCAGCGTGTTCCGCTGGAGCTTTCGGTGGTTGCCGCTCTTTCATCTCGTGCTCGCGGTCTGTGCCGCGGAAGTGCTTCGCGACAATCTTTGGCAAGATCGGCGTGCACGAGGTCTGATCGTCTTGCTTTTGGTTGGCCTGTCCGCAGTTACGATGTCGATCTTCCAAATCGGCGGAGAGCACGCTTTTCCGCTAACGTGGATTTTCCTGGTCCTCGCCGGAATTTTCGCGGCGAGTGAATTCTTTATCGCCAGTGCTTCGATACGCGATTGGGCGCCGGCCGTGATTTCGTTTGGAGCATTGCTCGCGACGTATCTTTGCATTCCCCTGAATTGCGGCGTGCCGAAATTCAATCTTAGCCAGGAACTGCTCGATCCGGCGCCGCTCGATCCGCAGCGATTATATCTGAGCATCTATCCAGAGGCTGAATCGAATTATCATGCTGAAAAGAAACCGCAACCCGTAGGCCAGCTCGTTAGGCCGGGCAGCACGTCGATGTGGGCCGGTTTGCATTTCATCAACGGTTACAGCCCGATTCTGGCGGCGGGCGTTGCGCGCGAATTCGATTTTCGTATTCATGGCGAAATCAATCTGCACGAAGCCGAATATCTTGTTTGGAGTCAGTCGAACTCGAATGGGTTGTTGGCGCAACTCGGCGTCGATGGGCTCGTGGTCGCGTGGGATTCAGGCATCGATCCCGCCCTCGGTCCGGATTGGGAGTTCGTTGATTCAACGGAAGAGGGCGCTCTTTATCATCGAATCGGTCCGCCGTTGGCGCGTGTTCGCTCGGTCACATCGATCGATTCCAAACCGAACCAGCAATTTGTCGCGGCGACAATTTCTGAAATCGATGATTCGCGAAATCACGTCGCGGCAGATGTCGATGTGCCGAGCAGCGGCGCCCCGGCACTGCTGACTTTCTCGCGGCCATTCTTTCGTGGTTATCAGGCGCAGCTCGGGAATCAGAAACTTCAGGTCGATTCTTATCGCGGATTATTCCCGATCATCGAAGTGCCGGCGGGAGCGCACGGAAATCTAACGCTCATTTATCGGCCGTGGTGGCTAATTGCCGGCGGGGGATCGTCGATGTTGTGCGCGATGATTTGGCTGATTGGATTGTTTGCGGGAGCGCGAGCGCGGGTTGCATGAAATCATTCTGGGCGGGGAAAACAATTCTCGAGCGCTGTGAATTTGCAGCGGCAATTTTGCTCACGCTCCTGCTGGTCATTTTACACGCAATTTTTTTCCTTCACGCCGGCCCGCTTTGGCGCGACGAAATCAGCAGTCTGGCGTTGGCAACCAAACCAACTTTGTCCGAGCTCTGGAGATCTTTGCCGTTCGACCCCTTCCCGGCGTCGTATTTTCTTTTGCTGCGAGCGTGGCATGCCATCGGTCTCGGCGGGAGCGATCTCGCTTTGCGTGCAATCGGATTGCTGGTTGGCCTGTCGTTGATCGGCGCGTTGTGGCTGAGTTGTTATCTCGTTAACCAATCGCCACCGCTTTGGCCGCTCACCCTGTTTGCTTTTAATCCCCTTACGCTCGAGGCCGGCGATTCTTTGCGTCCGTACGGCTTCGGTTTGATTTGGATCGTGCTGGCTTTCGCCTTGTTTTGGCGAATCGCACTCGGCAAATTCGGAAAAACAATCGCGCTGCTCGCGCTCATCGCCGCGCTGCTGAGTGTGCAGGCGCTTTTTACGAACGCGCTGTTGCTTTTTGCCATCGGCGCTGGCGCGTCGGTGATTTTATTGCAACGCCGGAGTTGGGCCGCAATCGCGTTGATCATGGGCATCGGTCTGCTGGCCGCGCTGTCGCTGTTGGCTTATCTGCCGATCATTCATGCGACGAACGACTGGGCAAAAATAATTGCGAACAAAAACGACCTCGCCAGCGTGATCGCGGTTGGTTCTGACGCGATTGGCGATGGAGGAACGGCGGCAAAGTGGGCCTGGTTGACGCTTGGCGGCGGATTATTCGTTACGATCGCGTTTGTATTCGCATTTCGCGGACGGACGGTGGCGATTGTCGATCTAAATCGCGAGCGGTTGCTGTTTGGCGGAGCAACCGTTTTAGTCGCGGCTGTCGCCACGATCGGTTTTCTTTCCGCCGTCCATTATCTGGTTTTTCCGCGCTATTTTTTGCCGGCCATGGCGATCACTGCTTTATCGGTGCACATTTTTTGGAGCGCGCTGCCAAATCGAATCGCAATCCGAACGATCAGCCTGTGCCTCGCGTTGCTTGTTGCCGGCACTTCCCTTCGTCCGTTGTTCGAGCGCGCCAACACGCGCATGACAAACTGCGACCGGATCGGCACTTTGCTCGAACAACACGCCGACGCCAACGACCTCATCATTGTGACTTCTTCTTTGTACGCGGTCAGTTTTCAACGTTACTATCGTGGTGAGACGAGTTGGCGTGCCGTGCCGCAACTCGACGATTTTAGTCTGCACCGTTGGGATTTGTTGAAGCAGGCGATGGCGCGGCCCGATCCCGTGCCGGACCTGCTTTTGCAGGCTGAGACCGTTCTTCGCGCCGGTCACAGGATCTTTCTGGTTGGCAAACTTGGGCCAGCGCCGGCAGATCGGCCGGAATCCTTTCCGCCGGCGCCGCAGAGTGAATACGGCTGGCAAATGGAACCTTATCTCAACCAGTGGAAATCGGAGCTGACGTATTGGATCGAGCATCACGCGATTCACGGAAACGAGCTGCCAATAGAAGGGACCCAGAGCGTGAATCCGTTCGAGCGTTTAGGTTTGTTTGAAGTTTCCGGATGGCGCGAAAACTAGATCGCCCCCGCATCAATCTCGACCGGTTGCTCGACGCCTAGTAGACGTCGCGCTTGTAACGCTTGTCAGTTTTCAGCTTCTCGATGTAGGCGTTTGCTTCGTCGATTGACTTGCCGCCTTGTTCCTGCACGATTTTGCGCAACGCAGCATCGACATCTTTGGCCATGCGCCGCGCGTCGCCGCAAACGAAAAACTGCGCGCCTTCACTATCGATCCATTTCCAGATCTCAGCGGCATTTTCCAGCATCTTGTGCTGGACATAAATTTTGTGCGCTTGGTCGCGGGACCACGCGCAATCCAATCGTGTCAAAAAACCGTCGCGTGTGAAACGTTCCCAATCTTCCTTATAGGCGTAATCGCACTTCTCGCGTTGCGATCCGAAGAACAGCCAGTTTTTTCCTTTCGCTCCAAGCGCCTGTCGCTCCTGCAAAAACGCGCGGAACGGCGCGATGCCCGTGCCGGGGCCGATCATGATCAGGGGCAAGCTCTGATCTTCGGGCATATGAAAATGTTTCGCCGAGCTCGGGTAAACCGGCACCGGAACTTTGTCCGCGCGTTCAGCCAGAAATGTCGAAGCGACGCCTTTTCGAATGCGGCCGCGACTTTCATACTGCACAACATCGACAATCAGATGCACTTGATTGGGAAAAACGCGCAAGCTCGACGCGACCGAATAAAGCCGCGGCTGCAATTTGGTCAGCAGTCCGACAAATTCGCCTGGCGTGAACTTTACCGACGGATGATCGCGCAAGAAATCGATCACTTCCGCGCCCCACAGATAATTTTCGAGGTCGTGTTTACGGTCCGGGTGGAGCAATTCCGTCAGCATTGGCGCGGCGGACGCGCGTCCGGCAATCGCTTTCAGAAATTTCGGCGTCGCCTGAGTGATGGAATAATCGCGCAGCAACGCTTCCCGAAACGGCTTCGTCGTTTTCGCTGCCGGAACTGGTTCGTCACCTTTCGCCCCGAGTGCGCGAAGGATTTCGTTCACCAAATTCGGATCGTTTGTCGGATAAACCGCGACCGAGTCGCCCGGTTCAAACTTTAATCCCCAGCCAGTGAGATCGATCTCGAAATGGCGCGTGTCCTTTTTCGAGTCATCGCTGCTCAAGCGTCGATTGACGACAAGCTTTCCGGGAAACGGATTCTGACGCGTCCATTGCGACGCAGACGTGGCTGGTTTCGGTGGAGCAGTAACTTCCGGCATGTCGATCTTCTAGCGGCGATCTGAGCTCGTCGCAAATTTCAGTAGACGTCGCGCTTGTAACGCTTGTCCGCTTTTAGCTTCTCAACGTATTCGTTTGTCTGTTCTTCGGTCTTACCGCCTTTGTCCTGAAAGATTTTGCGCAGCGCGGCATCGACATCCTTGGCCATGCGGCGCGCGTCGCCGCAAACAAAGAAATGCGCGCCTTCGCCGTCCATCCATTTCCAAATCTCATCCGCGCCCTCGAGCATTTTGTGTTGCACGTACGATTTCGAGGCCGCGTCGCGCGACCACGCGCAATCGAGTCGCGATAGAAATCCGTCGCTCTTGATTTTTTCGAATTCGTCCTCGTAAAAATAATTGCAGTGCTTGTGCTGCGATCCGAAGAAGAGCCAGTTCTTTCCTTTTGCGCCGGCCGCTTTGCGTTCCTGCAAAAACGCGCGGAACGGCGCGACGCCGGTGCCGGGCCCGACCATGATGACCGGCGTGTTGCCGTCTTCCGGCAGGCGGAACTTCGATGCGTTCGGAAAAACCGGGACCGGCGCGTCGTTCGCGCGCTCAGCCAGAAATGTCGAGCAAACGCCTTTGCGTTTTCGACCGCGACTTTCGTAGTGCACGACATCGATCGTGAAGTGAACTTGATCGGGATGCGCTTTAAGACTCGAGGAGATTGAATACATCCGCGGCAGCAATTTCGCGAGGGTATCGACAAGTTCCTGTGGCGTCCATTTGATCGATGGATGTTCAATCAAAAAATCGACGACTTCCATTCCCCAAAGATAAGTGTCGAGGTCCTGCTTCCGTTCCGGTTTGAGGAGTTCGGTCAGGAGCGGCGCGCCGTTGACTGCTTTGGCGGCGATTGCTTGCAAGAATTTCGGAGTCGTTTGCGTGATCCGGCAATCGCGAAACAAAACTTCGCGCAACGATTTTTCGCCGGCCGGTCCTTTGACCACTTCGTCGCCTTTCGCGCCGATCTTAGCGCTGATTTCGTCCACCAGCGCCGGATCGTTCGTCGGCCAGACTGTCATCGAATCGCCGACGTCGTAATTCAAACCCCAGCCTTTGAGATCGAGCTCGAAATGGCGCGTGTCTTTTTCCGAACCTTCGCCGCACAAACTGCGATTGACCGCGACCTTGGCCGGAAACGGATTCGCGCGCGTGTAAGGCCCCGCCATCGGATGTCGATCTTAGCTAGCCGTCGTTGCCGATCGCCAGTGTCGGACAAACTTCCATCGCGCGCTGAGCTGCCGCTGTTTCGGCGTCGCCTGCCGGCTGTTTCGCAAAATAAACCGCCGTTTCGTCATCATTCGTTTTCAGAAGGTTGGGCGCTTCTTCGAGACAAGTGCGACACATCGTGCAGGTGGTGTCCACGTACCAGGCACCGGGAACGTTCAGAGGCTGCTTACTGTTTTTGTCCGCCATACGGATTCGTTTTACTAAACCTGAATGTGCTGCGCAATCTCTTTACAACATCAGCGCTTCGGCGTTGCGGTCGGAATCGCGCTCGGTTCCACTTCCGGCTCGACCGGCAACATCATCGGCAGAAGCGATGGCGTTGGTGTCGCCAACGGCGTCAAAACTTCGCCGCTCTTGGTCGTGAGCACTCCGCCGGATAGTGTGACGTCTTCCACGCGATACAACTCTCCTTTGCGCCGTTCGAAATCTTTTCCTTCGGCAAATGTCGATCTTCGGTAGAAGCGTTCCATCTCATCGAGATGAAATGGTCGCGAGCCGCGCCGGCCGAAGACGACGGTCTGACCGCCGGTTTCATCAACGACGCGATCGCGCTCGAGCCCGCGTGAAACACAGATCGTATCTCCTTTGGTTGGATGAGTCGCGATGAGTTTCGGATTTGGTCGAGGGCTGAATCCCTGCGCGCCGGCGACCGTGTCCGGCGAAATCAATTGCACAACGCGCAATCCATTTTTTCCGTCGGCGACGAGTGTGAATTGCGACGCGCTTACGCTGCCGATTTGCACCGCGCGCGTGTCGTTCAATGCGCCGCCGGCGTTGAACATTTGGTCGAGCCGCGGCTGCTCCGGGTTTTCAACATCGACAATCGCAAGTCCCTCGGGGCCATTGGCGACATAAGCGTAAGTCCGCGCGACATACAAACGACCCGCGTGACTGAGTCGAACAGTCGCGTGCGGAATCGGCATCGGTCTTGTCGGCTCGGTAAGATCGACAACTTTCAAGCCATCATCGTCGGTAATAAATCCGTAACGGAATTGGACCGCGATGCAGCGGGGATTTCGCAGAAAACCGTTCGTCAATTCACCCGCGATTCGCGGATGCGTTGGATCGGAAACATCGACAACATAAAGTCCGCGCGGCGTGGTTAGATAAAGCCGATGCCCGGTCGCGGCGACATATGTTGCGCCGGTCAAAGCGCCGTTTGGATTAAACCGAACTGTCTCGCTCTCTTTGAGAAAATTATTATCGGGATTTCCATCGACGAGCGTGGCGACATTGCTGATCACGAGTCCTTCTTCGCGATCCGAGATGTAAACAAAGGCGTAGAAGAGATCGATCGGTTGCTCTTCGTTTTCGGGAAGGTGCAAACGCGCCGGGTCGAGCGCGAGCGTGCTCGGGAGTGCTACGCTGGTCGCGTACTGCGTGTGAATGCGCGTGCGCTGGCCGAGCGGCGAGACCGGCGAGCTGACGATGCGCTCCGAGAATCCTTTTTGATCGATGTTCGCGACGTCAAACACTTCAAAACCGCCAGGGCCGTTCGCGGTGTAGAGATATTCGCCGCGCAACACGATGTCTTGAATGTCGTGACCGCTGTGCTCGTAGGCTTCCGTCAACAACGAACCGCCATCGAGATGCTTTCTGTAGTTGGCGGGATACGCGATCGAATGAAGATGACTTCCGATTGCGGCCTGGGGTTCGTCAGGCTCCGTCCAAACCACGGCGTGCAAACCTTCGCGGCCTTCACCGATGTAGGCGTAGCGCCCGAAAAAATTTACCGTGCCGGTACCGAAGCCTAACAGCTGCGTCATCCAGGCATTGTTATCGTTGCTCGCCGACAAATGGCAGTCGGTGCAATTCTTGGTTGTGCCGAGGCTGGATGTCGTGTGCGGGAAATGCGGGTTGAACGCCTGACCGCTGTAACCTTCGGCGGAAAAAGTTTGCTGCTGCGAATAAACCCATTCGCGGTTCGCGTTTTGCGAGCTAACGACAACCGCGCTCGACGAACGAATGACCGCCATCCGGTTTTTCTTCACCGTGCCGTCAATGCCGAGCATGAAAACATCGTCGCGCACGACCTGTGGATTGTAGGTCGTGTAATTCCGATCGGTGACGCCTTCGAATTTGTTTTGTGGCACACGCTGGTTCGCTTTCATCGGCAAATGACAACCGAAACAACTCGTTGCCCACGACGTGTGACAGATCTGGCAATCCATCGCCGAATTATCGTGCGCGAGTTTGACGCGGCGCTCTTGCGGACTCGCCGGCAATACGCCGCCCCACTTCTGATCGCGTCGAAGCGTTTTCGCATACGCTGACTTTGGATTGTAGTGCGGTGAGAGCGGATCGATCGTGTCGATCGTTTGTGGAATTTCCCAGCGCACGTCGGGCGACATGCTCGATTGCTGGAAAAGTTTACTGCCTTCCCAAACGAAGCGCGGACCGAACGGCGTGTTGCTGGTGTTGGCCAGATCAATTTGTCCGGCGTTGCCACTCGTGATTAAGGCCGGCCGTTGATCAATCGTGCCGTGACAATCGACACACGTGATCGCAGTCGCGTTGCGTGGCTCGCCGTAAAGCATGCCGTTGCCGTGAACATCGACCAGAAAGTGGCAATCGCCGCACTGCATCCCGTGCGCGAGATGCACATCTTTCAAATGCACGGCCTTGGCGAATTTCTTCGAATCGTCGTTGTCGATCTTGTTGTCGTCGAGATCGAGCAGGTTGCCTTTGCGATCGTGTTTGAAAATGGCGCGAAAAACCCAGCCGTGTCCGTGATAATCGGCGAACTGGGTGTGTTTGAGCTGCGGATTTAATTCCGCGACTTCGTCGAGAAAAGTTTTGTCGCCCCAAAGTCCGCGCGCGGCCGCGGCCTCGGGATTTTCCATTGTCGATCTTACCAACTCGCTGTCCGTCGGGTCGTGCTGCTCCTTCGGATACATGAACTCGCCGTCGGTCTCCTGGTCCCACCAGGTGTAACCGAGATACGGATTCACGAAAAGATTGCCCTGATGCATATGGCAGTTCATGCATTGGCTCGAAGGAATCGAACGGGTGAATTGGTGCATGACCGGATGACCGCGCTCGGTTTTTGGAATCGATTCGTCGGCGGTGAAACTCAAACCCTGATGTCCGAACTTGCTCCACCAGCCCGAATTTGTTGGCGAACGATCGTTTGCGTAAACAACGTGACAGGCCGAGCAACCGCTCGATCGATAGTCGCCGGGGTGATCGTTCGATCCGAAAAATCCGAGGAGCGGATCGTGCAACCGCGTTTTTTGTAAGCCGAGAAAAACAGGATCCGTGCGATTCAATGTTCCGAGACCACGCTCGGAAAGGCGACGATCGGGTTTGCCGTTTGGTTCCGAACTGGTGGGCAGGCCGAGCGACAATTGCGGGCGTCCCCCTTTTTCGAAAATGCGCAAAATATTTCCAGGATTGCTCAAATTGAAACGCGGCAGCGGTTCGATGAACGGCAAAATGCCGTGCTCGCGCGTGTCTTCGGCGGTGACCGGCGTGTAATTGATTAACTTGAGTGGCGATCCATCAGCGGCGTAGCCCTGGCCGAAGCGATAATTCTTCTGCGGATAAGCGCCATTATTATATAGAGCCGCTCCCCAAAGCATTGCGCCATGGTTCATCATGCTATGGTCGACGTTGCGAATGATCTCGCCGTGACACAGCCCGCACGATTGCTCGGCGACGCGCAAATCGCCGGGATTGAGAAAGCGAATGAACTCCGGCGATTCGTGATTGAGCCAGGCGTTTGAGTTCGGCGGCTTGGCCGATGTTTTCCAAAACTCCTTGTTCTTCGGCAAAATATGCGCTTGCTCTTTCGTTAGGCCGCGCGCCGGATTTCCGCCGTGACAATCGGTGCAGCCGAGCACGACATTCTGCTCGGCCTTGTGCATCGGCTCGACGCCCTGATGACATTGCAAACAACCAACACTCTTCCGGTCCGCTTCTGCTTGGGTTTGATCGATCCAATTTCGCGCCGGCAATGCTGCGCGCGCGGTTGTTGATCGTGTAACAGGAACCGAAGTCGCCGGACCGTAGCCGGATGATTCCTGCGCCGTTGCCTGGCGGCAGACGAAGACTGAGAGGATGAGGAAGAGCGAACCGCGTTTCATTAGTACGTTAAAGTCAGCGTCACGATCGCGCTGTAGAGAAACGGATCGACCTGGCCGGGTGGGGGACCGGGGAAACCGAACACCGGCACGGTGTTTGTTCGGTAAATATCTTTGTAACCCCAGCGCGGGATCAGAAATCCGGCGCCGGCAGTGAGAATGACGTTGTCGGTTAGCAAAGGCCGCCATTCGAACCCAGCGCTGCAATCGAGCGCGAAATCGTTGCTCGCTTTGTTGGTGAAAAGGACGAGCTCGGTTGTTTCAGTCGTGACCGTGCGAATGTAGTTCACGTTGATGAAACTTTTCAGCTTCGGCAAAATGTCGGCATCGAACCCGTAGCCAAAAATGAGCGCGCCGGGGTTCACGAAATTCGCCTGGCCTTCTGATTTACTCGTTCGGAAATCGATCACCAAACTGTCGCGCTGTTTAAAATTAACTGCCGTGCCCGCTAGATTGAATCCCTGATGAGAAAAAAAGCTGAACGGTCCGCCAACAAAAAAGGGCCGATCAAACACGGTGTCGAAACCGGTCGCGTGCGAATCGGCCGGGTCGCTGTCGCCGCTCGCGTAGAAGATCGACAACTTGTGGCGCATCCAATCTTTGTCGACTGACAATTCCAGCGCGGCCATTTGCGCATTGATGTCGACGCGTTGTCCGGCGATGCCGTTCAAACCGTCTTCGCCCAGCACTTGATAGAAGGCGTGATCGATGTTGAGCCAACCGATGTGCCCGTCGCCGGTCCAGCCGAGATAATAGGCTTGCAGATAATGATCGGTGACCGTGCCGATCGGCGCCGGCCGGGTAATGAATCCGTTCTTGTCGTAATGCCGGCTGTTGTTGTCGAAGTCGGCGAGAAACGTGAGCTCGCCCGTGTAACCTTTCCAAATCAAGTCCTGCCGGAAAACATTGGCAACGTAGACCTGTTGCTTGCGCGGATCGAACTCGTTCAGATCGGAATACGTATCTTTCTCGCGCATGTCGAACGCGGCGAGATTGTATTGCCAGCGGTTATTGTCGTAGTTCCCGAAAATACGGACGCCGAGATTCGTGTCGTTGAAAATAAATCCGCGGAAATCGCTCACGAACGGTTGCATCCCGACGCGCAGCGAAATGAAATCGTAGTTGTTCGACAGGTCCCGCAGATGAATTTCGGCGAACGCTTCTTGTAACGACCAGAATTCTTTTTCGCGCGTGGTGCCGTTTTGCGGATTTGGATTCACCACGTTGTTTTCTTCGACGTCGAAATAGTTGTGGTTGTAAACGCCGAGCAACCGTAGCGCCCAAACGATCGGCTTGAAGGCGGTCTCGCCTTTGAACAAATCGATGCCGATCGAAAAATCGTTCGACCAAAACTCCTGGTCGCTCAGTCCGAAAAATTCCGAACTGTTCGGACGCGCGGCGCTCACGCCGCTCGGGGTCGGCAGTTTGCGCGCTTCGAATTGGAAGAAATCTTCGGCCGTGATGTTGAGAAAAATGTCCTGATCGATGATCGGCGCGTCGCCTTTGAGTTTGCTCTGCAAATACGGATGCCAGAGACGGAGGTCGGATTGATAGGGTGTTTCGGTCGAAGGATCGGCGTAGCGTTTCCAGCGACCGAATCCGATGAACCAGCGGTTCGGCTCCGGCTGGGATGAAGGAAGCAATCCTTCGCCTTCTTCCGACTGCGGATAAGTTTCGTATTCCAATTTTTTGCGGCGCGGAACGACTTCACGAACGCCTTTGCGCGGAAGTTGGAGCGAGCGAGGCAATGCTTCCTGCCCGTACTCGGGAAGTTGCGGCAAAATCGGCGGAAAAAGTTCCGGGGCTTCGGGCGTTTCTGGTTGTTCGCGTTGGGACGCGCCCGGGTCGGGATTGAATTCGGAGGGCGAAATCGGCTCGTTCTGGGCGAGCAGCGTCGTGTTCGCGACGACGAGATCACTTCGCAATGAGAGAACATCCTTTGAATCGATAACGCTGATTGTTCCGAACTCGCTGCGTTTCGCCGGAACATCTTGAGATTGTGCGCGCCAGACTTCGACCGTTTGCGCATTCAGACCGCAGAGTGGAATCGAAAGACCGAGGCACAGCATCGCGCGCCAGCGCAATGTCGCGCCGGCAAACGACGGAATTGACCAGCGCATGGGAGGGCGAGGATGCCCGAAATTGCCTGGTATTGGCAAGCTAACAAGGAGCGGCGCCTTCGCAGCCGTCGGCAGATAGAGCGGCGGTCTGGAGACCGCCGCTCCTGGGCCATTTTTGATGGCGAAGTATCACGAAATCTGATAACCCCGCAGCTGATGAGACTCCGCGGGCTACTGATTCTGGCCGTAGCCAATTTAATTGCTACGTCGACGTTCGCGCAGCTTACTGGAGCTGATGTCACCACCATTATTAATCAGGCGGTCATTCGCGCGTCGAAGGTTTCGCCCAACAGCGTCATCGCGGTGACCGACCGCGAAGGCTACGTCCTTGGGATTTGGGTCGTCCGCGGCGGCGCTGCCACTCCGGGTGAGATCGCCACAGCGGTGAGCAAAGCGGGAACCGCAGCTTACCTGAGCAGCGATCAAAACGCGTTCACGTCGCGTACGGCTGGTTATATCATTCAACAACATTTTCCGGTCGGCGTGAGCAACACCGCGCCCGGTCCCCTCGTTGGTGTCGGTCTTTCGAATCTTTTCATTTCGGACGTGAATCATTTCAAGAAAACGGATTTGATCACATGCCCATTTCCCCCGCCGACTCCGGCCGCGCCATCTCCCGGGACATTCGGCTCGCCGATTGCGTTCACTTCGCTCGATGGCTCGCCTGGTGGCGTTCCGCTTTATAAAAATGGCGAACTGGTTGGCGGTGTTGGCGTGACCGGCGATGGCACGCCGCAACCGGCGATCCCGTACCTGCCGACTCCGCCGTTTCCACCGTTTGCGCCATGCATTTTCGCATCGCTTCCGCCGCCGGGAGGAAACGCGCGCGACGAAAATCCATTCATTTACATCGGCGGCTCGGATGTCGATGAAGATGTCGCGCTGGCCGGACAGAAAGGTTTTGGTCCGTCTTCCAGTATCACCGCGAATAACGTCTTCATTGGCGGAATCAGGCTTCCGTACGTTGGGGCCACCTCGAGGAAAAAAGCCAAAGGCGGTGCGGTGATCGGCAATGCGGATCCGAGCTTTCCGATCGTTGGATCGCCGCCACCGTTTCCGTACCCGGTTGCCACTTTCAGCGGAGTTGATGGCCAGATCCGGCAACCCATCATCAGTGACCCGCTTGTCGGGCCAATCAGTGGCCAGCCGCGACTGACCGCGGCGGAAGTGGCGAGCATTATCGATTTCGCCGCCCAACGGGTGAAAATTACGCGCGCGGGCATTCGTTTGCCGATCGGTACGCAGATGCAGGTCTTCATCACGGTGGTGAACAATCCGGACGCCGACAATGTTCCCCCGACTGTTCTTGGAACATTTCGCACCGGAGAAGCGACCCTTTTCAGTTGGGACGTGGCCGTGCAAAAAGCGCGCACAGCAGTTTTTTATTCTCGCCACGACTTTCTCGGCTTTGGTTCAAACGTGGCGATGTCGACGCGGTGTGTCGGATTTTTGGCGCAAAGAAATTATCCGCCCGGCATTGATGGCAACAGCTCCGGGCCGTTCTTCACCGAACAGGATCTGCTTTCTGGATTTTCCGGAACGGAGCCGAATGTGACATTCACGGCCACCGCAGATTTTAGCTCGCCCCCGGTCCGCAATGGCATCCGATTGGATTTGCCGACTGGAATCACAATTTTTCCTGGCGGTTTCGGACTTTATCGGAACGGCGTGCTCATCGGCGCGATCGGGATCAGCGGCGACGGTGTCGATCAAGACGACATTGTTGGCGCCTCTGGCACACATGACTTTCTCGCTCCGAACGCGATTCGTTCGGATCAATTCGATTTCCGCGGGACGCGCTTGCCCTACGCAAAATTCCCGCGCGACCCTGGATTGTAAGATCGACATCGCCTGTTTCACGACCGAGTTGCGGCAACTGCGGCTGAACTTACAATCTCGTGCGCTTACTCCAGCGCTCGAGCATGCCTAACGAATACGAATCGCCGATCGGTCAGCGCCCGGAGATTACAGGCGCGGTAATTCCACCGGCGCCGAGACATGATCCCTATGCCGCGTTCCGCTCGCGCGGGTTTCGTTTTTTTACGACTGGAAATTTATTGTCGATCCTCGGACGGCAAATGCTCGCGGTCGCAGTCGAGTGGGAAATTTATCGCCGCACGCATTCGGCGACGGCGCTCGGGCTCGTTGGTCTTGTGTTCGCGATTCCAATCGTGGGAATGTCTTTGCCCGCTGGACACCTCGCGGATCGCATCAGTCGCAAACACATCATTCTGGTTTCACAGGTCTTTAGCGCGATCACATCCGCGTTACTTGCGCTAGTCTCCTGGCAGCACCTCAACATCCCGCAGATGTCGATCTTGCGGGCGTGCAATCACGGACTGAGCGCAATTGCCGGAATCTTCGAAAAACATGACCTCACATTTCATTTCGACGACGCGTCGATCCCGCTGATTTATTTGCTGCTCTTTCTCGGCGCGATCGCGCGGACGTTCTCGTGGGCCGCGCGCAGTTCTTTTTTTCCAACGCTGGTGCCGCGCGATGCGTTTTCGAACGCCGTGACATGGAACAACAGCGTGTTTCAAATTGGTTCGGTGGTCGGGCCGGCGATTAGCGGTTTTGTCGTGGCCCATCGCGGCTTCCCAATCGTTTACGTGATCGACGCGATCACGTCGTTCGCGTTTTTCCTGCTCGCGTTGCCGATTCCGCGCGCAAAGGCAGCATTGAAACGAGTGGAGCAAAGCACGTGGCGGAGCCTCGCGGCGGGCGCGAAGTTTGTTTTCAGCAAGAAAGTTATCTTGGCAACGATCACACTCGACCTGTTTGCCGTGCTGCTGGGTGGCGCGACCGCTTTGCTCCCCATTTTTGCGGATCAAATTCTGCACTGCGGTCCGGTTGGGCTCGGTTGGATGCGCGCCTCACCGGCCATCGGCGCATTCGCGATGGCGCTCTTCGTCGCTTATCTCCCGCCGATGCGAGAAGCGGGCAAAACACTTCTTTGGTGCGTCACCGGTTTTGGAATCGCCACCATCATCTTCGGTTTATCGACAGCGCTCTGGCTATCACTGGCGATGTTGTTCATCGCCGGCGCGCTTGACAGCGTGAGCGTGATCATTCGCGGTTCGATCGTTCAGTTAGTAACGCCTGATGAAATGCGCGGCCGCGTTTCGGCCGTGAACAACATTTTCATTGGCACCTCGAACGAGTTCGGCGCGCTCGAATCGGGACTGACCGCAGCGCTGTTTGGTCCGGTGATCTCTGTTGTCGCAGGTGGAATCGGAACCATTTTGGTGGTCGCGGCATCGGCGTTGCGCTGGCCGGAAATTCGCAAGATCGGCGCGCTCGACCGAAATTTGAAATAAACTGTGGAGGCGGCCGTCCTCGGCTGCTTTAAAGAATGTTGCAGGCGAGACGCCTGCCGCCACAAAATTGAAAGATGAAAATTGCGGCCGCTCAAATCTCCTGTGTGCTCGGCGATTTCAACGCGAACCTGCGAAAGATCCGCAACTTCGCTGCGCTTGGAAAAAAGTCAGGCGCGGAGGTCGTCGTGTTTCCAGAAATGGTCGATACCGGTTACTCGATGCCGGTGATTGAGGAGCACGCAAAAAAATGGAGCGATGGCGCAGTTCCTGAGCTGCAAAAAATCGCGAAAGAGATTTCAATCGCCATCATCGCGGGGATTTCAGATCGCGACGGCGCGTCCATTTTCAATTCTCAAGTTTTAGTGAACGCAAAAGGTGAGATCGTCGCCAAGTACCGAAAAACACATCTAGTGACGGCTGCGCCGCTCGATGAGCGCGTCTGTCTTTCGCCCGGGAACGAATTCGTCAGTTGCAAGATCGACAACTTCAATGTTGGCCTGAGCATTTGTTACGATCTGCGCTTTCCCGAAATGGCGCGCACGCTCGTCGTCGAACGCGGAGCAAATGTGATTGTGAATTCTTCGGCGTGGCCGGTCGTGCGCGCGGAGCATTTACGAATCCTGGCGCTGGCACGCGCGGTTGAGAACCAAAGCTATTTCATCATCGCCAATCGTGTCGGGACCGATGACGGGGTCATGTTTTGTGGTTCTTCAGTGATTGTCGATCCTTCCGGCGCAGTTCTGGCAGCGGCACCGGCTGATCGCGAAGAAATAATCTACGGAGAGATTTCAAACGAGGTGGTCGATCTCGTCCGAAGCCGAGTGGCCGTGTTTCAACATCGCCGGCCCGATTTGTATTAAAACGCGCCGTGGAGTGAAAGCATTCCATAAGGCGCGCTGCCGTCTTCGTGGAAGCGAACGTCGGCCCGATGAAAATCGAAACTGCGATACGGTTGATAACCCGCTTCCGCCGTCAACGTGAGGACCGGCAGGATTTTCCAATTGACGCCGACCCCGCCGCGCAATTCGCTGTAAGTGAGCACGGCGTGATTCAATCGCTGAATGCCGTGCGAGGTGCCGAAGTCGTCATCGACCCTAAAGTTGGTCTGCTTAATATTCGCGCCGGTGTAAAGTGTCACCTTCTTCGTGGCTTCGTATTCGAGGCGCGGCGTCGGCAGGACGGCGTTGAGCACCCATTGGCGAGCTATTTTCCAGCGCAGCCCAGCGGCTGGGATCACCGGGAACTCGCGCTCGACGTCCACGCTCACTCCGAGAACGAACTGAATGTTTGGATTATAAATATAAGTGCCCCCGGCGATGAAAGGCGCGTTGATTTGATCGGAATCAAAATTGTTCGTCCCGTAGAATCCGGGCTGCGTTTCGACTCGAACGAGGATCGAGTCGGAGAGTTGCATGTCGAGCCCGATGACGGCGCTGAGTTCCTGCAAACCGTTCGGCAGCGGCGTGCGGCTCGGAAATCCAAACGTGAAATGCTCCCACTCCAAACCGAGACGGAGCACGCCCCATTTTGTGCGCGGCGTGGCGACGTAGCGCAAAATCGTGTCGTTCTCATCGAAATCGCTGATTGTGCGATTTTTTCGACGCACGGCAGCATCGCTAACGTAAGTTTCCTCCACCAAATATTCGCCGGAACGAAGAAACGATGGAATAGATTCCAAAATAGACGGCGAGGCTGCGTCTTGTGCGATTGCCGCTGCACTCAGCCAGAGATAGCCTAGCCAGGCAATGTATTTGCAAGATCGATCGCTCATTTGTTAACGGCCGCTGATGTCGCTGCGAAACAACGTTACCGCTTTGGAAATGTCTTTCATCATAGCGGATTCGGAACCGAGCCTCTCGACTCCATGGAGATCTTCAAGCGAAGCGGCCGAAATCATATCACCACGCCAGACCAGAGTGGCAGATTTGCCGTCGGCCGTGACCGGCCACATTTGATAGAGGGTAAGTGCAACGTAGTAACCGCCGCTCGCATAATAAAGAACATCAGCTGCTTGGAAATTTCCGGCGGGACGAGAGTAGGACGCCCCGAGCGTCACGACACCGTGGTCGTCCACGTTGAGAAATTCCCAGTAGAGATCGGACTTCAGCGATCCCGCGCCGCGGCCGATGCCGGTTTCAGACAGAAAACCTGCAAATTGCTTTCGAATCTTGTCCTGTTGTTTCAAAAGCGAATTTAATTCCTCGTTAGGGCGGATTGATTTTCCAGTATGATCATAGGAAGGCTGCGCCGCTGTCCCGCCGGTAACAAAACTTTTCGTGCGGGCGGCCAGAATTTCAGACCACGGCTCGACAATCGCGGCCATTCCTTCGGTTCCGCTAAACTTTTGCGCTTCGTCTTTGCTGATCTGAAGCTCGTCACTAAGCTTCTCGGTGGCACTGACGAACGTGCGCACAACCCCGTTGTCGGGAAGGCTTTTTAGGCGGGAAAAATTCGCCTGCGTCGGCGAATTCAAAAGATCGGAATGCAGAAGCACCTTTAGCTCGCGATGTTTGGTTGGATCCCAATTCTTCAGCGCCGCCATTTGTTTGTCGGGCGAACCGGGGGCAACGTAGCAGCTTTGCACGGAAAGAAATCGGCCGCCCATTGGCGGACCATGGACCGTTTCCACATCGCTTTTTGCCAGGTCGTTGATGTCGATCTTGTCGAACACAGAAAAGCTGGCGAGTTCGGCAGCAGGATCGCCAGCCGCGATTGTCGACCTTGCGAGCAAGAGCACGAGTAAGAGTGAAGGCCGGATTTTCATGGAAAGAAAATACCTACCTACGGCGGGTCATGGTTGCAAATATGAATGCATCATCGCAATAAGGATTCTTAAATGAGCGAACCGGTGATCGTGCTTGAAAACTTGAGCAAGCGTTTCGGCGAGGTCCCCGCCGTGCAGGATCTTTCCTTTAGCATCACGCCGGGCACGATTTTCGGGTTCCTCGGCGCAAATGGAGCGGGCAAGACAACAACGATCCGGATGTTATGCGGCCTGACGCACCCGACCGGCGGCCGCGCCAAGATCGACAATCACGACGTGTGGAAAGATCGACAAACCGTGCGGACGAAATTCGGCTACGTTGCGCAGCGTTTCAGTTTATATCCCGATCTGACTGTCGATGAAAATTTACGCTTCTTCGGTGGCGCCTGCCGCGTTCCGCTCGCCGAACTCGATGGGCGCATAGCGCGTTTGCTCGCTTTGACCGATCTGCAAGAAAAGAAAAGCGCGTCGGCGGGAAGTTTATCCGGCGGCATGCGACAATTGCTCGCGCTTGGCTGCGCGCTAGTGCATGAGCCGCCGTTACTGTTTCTCGACGAACCGACATCGGGTCTCGACCCGGTCCATCGCCAGCAAATTTGGAATTTGCTCTACGATCTGAGTAACACTGGAAAAACGATTTTCGTCACGACGCATTATATGGATGAGGCTGAGCGTTGCACGGAGGTCGGTTTTATCGAGAGCGGGCGATTGCTGGCCAAAGCGCCACCGCGTAAATTGAAGGAGAGTTTTCGCGCGCGTCTGCTCGAGCTTCATCTCGATCCCCTGATGCCTGCGCTGGTTAGACTGCGTAATCTCCCCGAGGTGCTCGGTGTTTCGCTTCGCAGCGGCGCGTTGCGGATCTATTCAGCCAAGGCCGAGGAGTTGATGGCGCGTTGGAAAAAGAGCTGGCCATTTCCAGATTTGACATTGCGTAGCGAACGCTGGGTCGAACCCGACATGGAAGATGTCTTCACGGCGTATTCGCAAGGTTACGACGCGCTATTGATAACTCCGACAGCCGTCACGAGCGAAGGATCGACAATATGACCGCGCCTTCGCTCAGCGCCATCGGCAGCGTCGCTTACAAAGAGTTTCTCCACATTTATCGAGACCGGCGCGTATTGTTGCTGTTGCTGATTCTGCCGCCGCTTTTCACTCTGCTTTTCGGTCAGGCATTCGAGACAAGTGAGATCAAAGACATCCCGGGGCTGCTCATCAATCGCGACAACACCATACAGACGCAGCGGTTCGTCGATATCATTTTAAAAAACAAAACGTTTCGGTGGCGGCAAGCGTCGCCGGACGTCACGAACGAATCCGACCTGCTCGGCAATCGCGCCCGGGCTGCGCTCGTCATTCCACCGGGGTGGAGCGAGACGCTCCGGGCCGGCAATCCAAAGCCGCTCCCGCTTTACCTCGACGGCTCCGACATCAATACCGCGTCGGCCGTGGAGGGCGCCGTGCAAAAAAGTCTGGCCGATTTTCAGATGAAGGAGCGCGACCTGATTGTCGAAAACTTGCCCGACGATGTAATCCAATTAGGAAAACAATTGCGCGTCGAGGTCCGCAAACAATTTGTCTCGCTGATGGAGGCGTGGTCGTCTGAGAGCAAGGTTCTCTACAACCCGAAGTCGCGCGTTATCGATTACGTCATTCCGGGAATCATCGGGTTGATCTTGCAACTGCTCACAGTCACCCTCATGGCCTGCACGATCGCGCGCGAACGCGAGTCCGGGACCCTTTATCAGCTGCTGGTGACATCGTTGCAGCGGGGCGAGATCGTGATCGGAAAAATTCTGCCGTATCTCGGCATCTCAATCTTACTAATTGTGGTGATCATGGCGCTGAGCTCGTGGCATTTCGGCGTGCAGTTCTATCAAACGCCGGTGCTCGGGCTGGTCTGTCTGCTGTTTTTGCTTTGCTCGCTAGGCTTGGGGCTGTTGATTTCTGCTTTTTCGAAAACACAGACCCAGGCTATCCAGTTTTCGGTGTTCTTTCTCCTACCCGTCTTTGTCCTTTCCGGTGCCTTCGCGCCGCTGGAGCAATTGCCGCAAACTATCCGCTACATTTCCGAGATTTTTCCGCTCACCCATTTTTGCCGCGCATTTCGCCTGGTGAACATGTATTACGCCTCGCCCGCATTTTATGTTGTCGATCTTGTTGTGCTGCTGGCCGGCGCACTGATCACTTTTTTAGGCGCAGCGTTCCTTTTGAAACGAATTGAACAATAGAATGAAGACAATTGGGATTGGCAGTGGGATGTTGCTGATGGCACTCACTTGCCTTGCGGCTGGTTCGGACAACAAAACACCGCAGGACGTATTCGACGGAATGCGACAAAGTTTTCGGCCGGATAAAGCCATGGGCGCACACATCAAGTATCAATGGAATCTGCGCGAGCCGCAGGGCGGCGATTGGTTCATCGAAGTCAACGACGGCCGGTGCAAGATCGAAAAGGGCCGGATCGACAATCCCGATGTCACCTTTGTTGCCACGGGGCAGGATTGGGTCGCGATTTCCAATGGCAAACTCAGCGGCAAGTGGGCCTATTTCACCGGCCGCTTGAAAATTCGCGGCCCGCAAAACCTCGCGCGAAAGCTCGACGAAATTTTTCCTTAGAACTTCGCTTTGATTGCGAGCCTGATGTAGGGCGCGGGATCCGTCTTCACCCTCGCTTCAGCGCGGAAGAAGTCGAAGTCGCGTTGGATCGTGCAGCCGACATCGAGGGTGATGTCGAGCGGTTTAAAGTGAGAATAGGTGGCCTGTAATCCGGCGCGGTCCTCGCTATATTGCACGACCGCGTTGTGGACCTGAAGCTTCCGCGCCGGCGTAATGACATCATCGGTACGAAAGCTTTCGTACATGAGATTGGCGGCGATACGAAATTCCCAGTCGTCATTCAGATTGTAGACGAGCGCAGGTTTAGGAAAGACGCCTTCGAGCCGGAAATGATCGGTGAAGAGCCAGATCAAACCGCCGCCCGGCGCGATGATTGGATTTGAATAGATTGCGCCGCCGGCGCCAATCACGGCAAAGATCTTGTCCTTCTTAAGTGGAAAAGTGACCCAGACTTTCCAGGGGACGTCAATTGAATCACTGTTAATATTATTTTGGAAATAAGGACCGGGATCAATCTCCACACCCGCTCCGGCATGGTCGTGGAAGATGTATTCGTAGGCCAGAAGAGCGTGAATCGTTTGCAAGTGATCGGGCAATCCGTTGTCGGTTCCGCCGAAATCGAATCGCTCGTACTCAACGCCGAGTCGCAGGTACCAGTTGCCAGTAATCAGAAATCGGTGGGCGTAACTGAAATCGTTGTAGAGCGAGTCGCCGTCGCCAAACTTTCCCCGATAATCCTTAAAATCGCTGTTTCCAGTGTAGAGAGTTTCGTAATTAAAAATCTCGGTCGAGTTTTTGTTTTCATCGCTAGGCGATGGCCGTGGCTGCAGTTCCAGATCCGTGCCGGCTAGAACGGACGAAATGAGGCTAAGGAAACCGACGGTTAACGCGAGGCGGAGGCTATTCATAATCTTTGGCACGAACGGTGGTTGTCGATCTTGTATTCGCATCTACCAGCCGATCTCCGTGTAACTCATTGCGACTTTCTCGGCAAGTGACGAATGGAGATTTGCAGCGTGCCCGGATTTTTGGTATTTGGCATTTGACTCGCTCTAAACTCCCACTACTTTGCACGACCTTTTGTGACCACCCCCCTCATGGCAATAGGAAATCCGTTCGCCGGAATCGATCACGGCGTGGCCCTCTGGTTTCACGCTCACCTGACGCCCGCTTTTGTTAGCGTCCTGCGCGGAATCACTGAATTCGGCTCCAGCGAGTGGATTGCGATCGTCCTCGCCCTTGCGGTCTTATTTTTCATTTTCAAACGGTGGTGGCCGTCGCTCCTGATCATGGTCGTCGCAGTGCCAGGTGGAATGCTCTTGAACGAGTACGTGAAAATTTTGGTGCATCGACATCGTCCATTTGTGGACGGCTGGTTCGTGGATTGGTCGGGCTACAGCTTTGCCAGCGGTCACACCATCGGGGCCACCCTGCTTTACGGGCAACTCGCCCTGTTCATTATTCCGGTAATCAAGAGTCGACGCGGTCGCATTTTAGTTTTTTCGGCGGCAAGTTTCGTCGTTGCCCTGGTCGGTTTCAGTCGGATCGCGCTCGGCGCCCATTATCTAACCGATGTGATCGGTGGAATTTTCTTCGGGATGATGTGGCTGACGCTTTGTTTGTTGGTCGCGCGGCCGTTGCGGCGAGCGGCGTTGCCACCGGTCATTGCCAGCGTGCTGCCGGAGACGGAAGCGGTGCTCGTGCCTGTTCTCGTGCAAGCGGACGCTCCTGTGGGCGCCACTCCCAACTCTCTGATCTAGTCCGGCTCGCATCCGGAGACGCCTGCAGCCGTATTTCGTGTTAGCGTCACAATCGCTTGCCTTCACTTAAGGCCGCGATCTTTCGAAATGAAATCACCGGGCAAGATTCGCATAGTTTTTTATTTGCTCGCTTTTGTTGGAGCCGCGCTTTTCACACTGCTGCTGATTCGCGAAGGCGCTCCGCAAATTGGCAAAGCTGTCGCAACTGCCGGTTGGGCCATTCTCGCAGTCATCGCTTACCACTTTCTGGTGCCGGTTTTTCTGGATTCACTGGCGTGGTGGGTCCTGTTTCCGAAAGCTGAGCGGCCGCAATTACGAAGAGTTTATTGGATGCGCTGGATCGGCGAATCAGTCAGCACGCTGGTGCCGTCGGCTGCGGTTGGGGGCGATCTTGTTCGTGCACGTTTAGCGGCGATCAGCGGCAGCTCGGTGGCGACGGCTGCCGGGACAGTGCTGGTCGATCTTACACTCGGTGTGTTTACGCAAGCCGCGTTTACCCTGCTTGGAGTCGTCCTCCTGGTGAACGCGACTGGTCAGAGGAATTTTGTCGGCCCGACGCTGATTGGAATTATTGTCGGGGTTGCGGCTGTTTGCGGTTTTTATTTTGTCCAACGGCTCGGGATGTTCCGGTTCCTCGCGCGAATGATTGCGCGACTCGCGAATTCCCCAGAATGGCACTCGCTAGTTCAGAGCGGCGAGGCGTTGGATCAAACCATCCGATCGCTTTATGCGCGACGCCACGCGGTCATCGCGTGCTGTGGCTGGACGATTCTCTCGCTCGTTCTCAATTCCGGCGAAATCTTGATCGCGCTTTGGGCGCTGAATCTTCACGCCACGGTCGTGAACGCAATCATTCTGCAAAGCATGGCTTTGACCATTCGCGCAGTGGCGTTCCCGGTTCCCGGGGGATTGGGCGTGCAGGAAAGTGGTTATGTTCTGGTCGGCAATCTTCTGGGCATTCCCGGTGAAACCGCCTTTGCCCTGTCTTTGATTGCGAGAGTGCGAGAGCTTGGCTTTGGCATTCCGGGACTGATTGGCTGGCAACTGATAGAAGGCCGGCGTTTGCTCCGCGCGCGGGCTGAGGCCGCGTCTTCGTAAAGTTTTAGTTTGGCGATAGCCCGGCTTAGATTTGCCAGCCGCCGCTTCACTTTCGCCGGATTGGTGAAATTGGTGCGCACGCCCCACCAGATCCAAGCCAGTCCGCCAGGCAGATCGAGTTGTTTTCTGAGCTGAGCGATTACTTCGGCATTGCCGTACGCTTCCAAAAACGTCAGCGAAAATGGCAGCCATTGGCGGGTCGGTACCGTTCCCACCATGTCGAGCAGGAAAACGAGCAGATCATCCGCCTGACGTGCAGCTCTCGCGAGCGATTTCTCATGGACGATTTCAAAATCAATCAGTCGCGCGCGATTACTCGTCGGATCGTAGATCACATTTTGGCTAGTGCCATCACCGTGGGACCAACAGCCTCGAAACTCGTCGCTCCAAAATTGGTGGGCGCGGCGAAACTCGGCGGCGGCGGCCTGCAACATCCGTCGCGTGAGCGTCCCGCGATTCAAATGCTCCCATAAACTTTCGCCCGGCAGCTTGTCAGCAACAACGCACCTTGTGCCCGAAGCGTAGGCATGAAAGCGATCACCATTGAGCATTTGAAAGCAGTCAACTTCCCAGCGCTGCCAATTTTCCACTTTGCTCCAGAAGCGAATTGGAATATCGGCCACGCGAAAATAGAGATTGGTTAGATCGGCCAGTTGCTCGCTGTGAATATTTCGGCGCTTCACCACAACAGTCCGCCCGCGGCGAACCTTTTCCGAGATCGAGTTGATCGCGATCGCTTCGACCAATCGCGTTGCCACGTTCGCCAGGCCGAGCGGCGCTTCCGCCAGTTTACTCGCTGCCGTCATCAAGCCGGTTGGAACAAGATTCTCAACCAGAGCAGCCCCATCTCCCAAAATCCCCATTTTAGCTTTCTTTTTCGACGGCTTTGATCTCGATCGCTTCAAATCTTTTACCGTTGAATGATCAGACTGTGATCGTCTCTCCGACGTTCATTACGCGCAGCTCTGTTTTTGCGCCACGCTTTTTCAACTCCTCGCCGAACGTTTTCGGCGTCCCGGTCAGCACCGGAAATGTGCCGTAATGCATCGGGATTGTCATCTTTGGTCGGACAAGTTTCACGGCGTCCGCCGCGCGAATCGGTCCCATCGTGAAATGATCGCCGATGCAGACCAGCATGATGTCGATCTTGTGAAAGCGCGAAACAAGCGCCATGTCCGAAAACAAATCGGTGTCGCCGGTGTGATAAAAAGTCGGGCCGTTGCGAAGCGCGACGATAAGTCCACTTGGATTGCCGCCGTAAATCGGCGGTGAATTGTCATCCTTTGTTACGCCCGCGCCGTGCCATGCCGGCACGAATGTCACCGAGACTTCGCCGGCCAGAAGATTGAGCGTGCCGCCGAAGTGGCCGGTGGTCTCGGTGTCCGCCAATTCGCCCGGATAACCGAGGGCTGTCACCATCGCCGCCGAAAGATCGAAGGTCGCAACCAACTTTGCGCCTGTTTTTTTCCCGATCTCGACCGCGTTCCCGACGTGATCGGAATGTCCGTGCGTGACCAGGATAAGATCGACATCTTTCAACGCCGCCAGCTGGTCTTTGCCTTTTTCGGAAACGGGATTGGTCAGCCACGGATCGATTAGGAGCACCTTGCCGCCAGGAGTAACGATCTTGAATCCGGACTGGCCATACCAGGTAAGTTGCGTCTTTGGCATCACTGCCACCAAAACGAAAAGACGGGGTTGAGCAAAACATTTTCCTGAGCGAAGACAAAGATCACGCATGGCCACACCCGAGAAACATTTGGCGGCAACGGATCCGCGGATGGCTGCGCTCATCGCGCGCTCGCTTCGTTACAATGTGAAGCCAGGGCAATTGGTCCGGCCGTTCGACGCGCTGGCGGAGTCGATTGCCTATCAACAGTTGAGCGGAAAAGCGGCCGCAACCATTTGGAAGCGCGTCCGCGCACTTTATCCGGGACGAAAGTATCTGGATCCGAAACGAATCCTGAAAACGCCGGATGAAAAGCTGCGCGGGGCAGGTCTTTCCCGAAACAAAGTCGCCGCGATCAAAGATCTGGCCGCAAAAACGATCGACGGGACTGTGCCGAGCGCGCGGGCACTGGCGAAAATGAGCGACGAAGAAATCATCGCACGATTGATCACCGTCCGCGGCATCGGGCGCTGGACAGTCGAGATGCTGCTCCTTTTCGATCTTGGCCGCCCCGATGTCTGGCCGGTGGACGATTACGGCGTCCGCAAAGGATTCGCCAAGACGTTTGGTAAGAGAAAGCTTCCCAAACCAAAACAGCTGATGAAGCTCGGCGAAAGATGGCGACCCCATCGCTCGGTCGCGGCCTGGTATTTCTGGCGCGCTTTGGATGCACCGGAAAAAACGAATCGGTTCGATTGATGTTGTAGTGGCCGCCGTCTCGGCGGCGGTCGTTTAGTTTGCCACTGAGGACAGCGGCCTCTACAGACATTGACTTTATCAACGGCGCTTACTAAAACGCCGTTATGGCGATGATTCACGTTAATCGGGGCGCAACAAGTCTGGGCGCATTTCCGGAGGAACAAGTTCGCGAAGGAATTCGCGCCGGCCGCTTTCTTCCAAGCGATCTCGGTTGGCGCGAGGGCATGGCGAGCTGGCAGCCGCTTTCGCAATTTACCGATTTTGCCGATGATATTGCTGCCGCGCCCGCGACGAGTGCTCCGCCTCCGCAAACTCCAACTACTCCGGCGATGATCGCTCCGACTGCTGGATCGACAACTGCTGCTCCGCGAAGCGGATTGCCCTGGGACGACCGCCACAGCAAAGGACTGTTTTCAGCGTTCATTGAAACCTTGCAGATGATCTTGACGCGACCAAGCGAAACATTCACTGCGATGAGACGCGAAGGCGGTCTGGGCGAACCGCTACTTTACGCGATTATCGGGGGGAGCTTCGGCTTGGCCTTCTATTTCATCTACCATCTAGCGTTTCAGTCACTTGGAATGTTTGCCAACCGACCTAATCCTCTTGCCCATCTCGTTGGTGCGGGCATTGGCGGCGTGATTTTAATAATTTTTGTTCCGGTCCTGGTTGCGATCGGCGCTTTCATTAATGCCGCCATTTTGCATGTCTGCTTAATGATCGTGGGCGGCGCGAAACAGCCGTTTGAAACGACATTCCGAGTAATTTGTTTCGCCAGCGGGTCCGTATTTCCACTGATGGTTGTCCCGTTGTGTGGCGGTGTGATCGCAGGAGTATGGGACATTGTCCTTCGTTGCATCGGCCTTGCTCGTGCGCATGAAACAGAGACGGGTCGCGCTGTCTTGGCCGTTTTGCTTCCACTGATCGTTTGCTGCGGTGGTGGATTTTTGATCCTGATGATGTTCGGCGCGCTCGGAGCGTGGAGCGCCTCCCAGCATTGATTAAACAAAGATGCAGATTCAGTCGCGTCGGCTGGCTCCCGCCGAAGTCGATCATGAGTTGATCTGGCTGAGCGTGTCGCTTGGTTCGCTGGGAATTGCGGCGGCGTGGTTTGCGCTCGGATTACCATGGCCGCGCTGCACTTTTTTGTTGGTCACTGGACATCCGTGTCTCACTTGTGGCGCGACTCGCGCAGCCATCGCTTTTTTCCATCTCGATTTTTGGAGCGCGTGGAAATGGAACCCGCTCGTTTTTACCGTTCTCTGCGGATTGTCGATCTTCGACGTCTACGCTTTCGCCGTTTTGGTAGTTCGCACGCCGCGGTTGCGCATCGGGCAATTCACTCTGGCGGAAAAACGCTTTATGCGCGTCGTCGCCGTTATCCTGTTGTTATCGAACTGGATTTACCTGCTCTCGCGCCCGCACGGTTTGTTTTAACTGCCGCGCTTCGTTTCAAGGCATCCAGCTCGGATTTTGATAAAACGCGCCATTGTCCGCGCGGTAAATCTCCTAAGCGCAGATTTCCAATTCGAAGGCGCACGAGCCGTTTCACTTCATAACCGACCGCATAAAACATGCGCCTGATCTGCTGATTAATTCCCTGACGCAAAACAACGCGCAGTCGGGTGGGCCCGATTGAATGCATTCGGGCCATTTGAGCGCGGTGACCATCCAGGAAAATGCCGCGCAAAAGTTTCTGCGCATGCACGCTCTCCCATTGTCGATCCAACGTGACCTCGTACTCCTTCTCGATCTTGAAGCGCGGATGAGTCAGCTGCTGCGCGAGGTCGCCGTCGTTCGTTAACAGGAGCAATCCTTCGCTCTGGGCGTCGAGCCGGCCGATGTTGAAAAGGCGCGGAAACTTTGGCGGCAGCAAATTGAAGATCGTGTCGCGGGCGTGCGGATCGCTCCGGGTCGAAACAAATCCAGTCGGTTTGTGCAACACTATCGTCATTGCGCGCTCGAGATGAACCAGCTTGCCACCGACTTTCACATGATCGCGCTTGTCCGGTTGCGCGCTGAAATTTGTGCAAACGCGACCGTTGATGGTGACGCGCCCGGCTGCGATCAGCTCATCGCATTTTCGTCGCGAGCCGATGCCAGCTGCGGCGAGGAATCGGTTAAGACGCACAGAACTCGTTAAACCGAGATTCGTGAATCGTAAATCGGCTTCCCGATTCAACGATGTAACGCTTTAGCGATTCACGTCCGGATCACGCGTCCGGCTTCGTTTTGGGAAGACCGACAACTTTGCGGCCTTCTTTCCATTGGCCGCGTTTCTTGAGCAGCTCGACCCGCTCGAAACGCTTTAGAACATTGCGCTTCGCGACGATCGTGCTGGCTCCTCTGAGACTTCGATGCTGTGACATAGGGCGGAAATGAGCGCCAAAGCTAGCGCGAACCCGGGATTTTTCAAATGCGCTGTCGGTCTCCGTTCGGAAAGGCTCCTCGGCTATAACTGATTCGTCAGGACGACATGTCCACCGCTGGCCATCATCTGGTGATAAATATGGAAGCGTGTCGTCAAGAGCTGCTGCCAATACGGAATGCGCTCTTGTTTGATGATTAGAAAAATCCCCTGCGGATCACCCCAGTGCCGCAAAATTGCGTCCTCGCTAAGTGAAACGTTGCCTCCACCGGAAATGTGCATTTCGTCGTCGGCCGGCTCATTCACCAGATAAAATCGGCGATGCACATAGAAAACGAGGCTGCTCGCGTCATCCAGTTCGCCTTCGTAGACCACGGCATCTTTGTCAGTGACCCGGCTCTCTAAAAAACGAGCTGCATTAGCCAGTGAAAATTGTGGCGCCATTCGCGCCATGCTGTCCGCGAGCGAAAGAGTAATTGGCACCATCGCCGCGGCCAAAAGGCTCAGGCAAATTCGCGGCCGGTTTTTGATGGCCGCGTAAACTGCGATGATCGACGCGATAATTAGAGAAACGGCGGCGACAATGAGCGTCGGACGCAAAATTCCCCACGCTGACGGGGGCAGCATTTGTAATGCGTCCCATGTTGTCCAACTTCCGTCGCCGTTATCGCTGCGATTTTCGCTCGCTCGCATCAAGTGAGGATGGAACAGCGCCAGCAAGCCTGCGGCGGAGCCCGTTAGTCCGATCAGGCTCGCGCCGACAAGATGCCATCGTTGCGACAATCTTTCCCATGCGGTCGCGGCAAAAATTGCAAACGCGGTCCACATGCTCATTGAATAATAATCCTGACGTTGGCCGATGATCAGGAGCGGCAGAAAAACCACGGCCATCCAACCCAACGGCAAAGCCTCGGCAAATTCCAACTCGCGCGGCCGAATCACTTTTCGACAGGCAAAGATCGCGCCCGGAATAACTGCGACCGACCATGGAAACCACCAAATAAAATGCATCCAAAGAAATTGGAGACGCGGGACGCCGTTATCGCTTCCCGGAACGTTGGAAAAAGAACGCAGGTGTCCAAGCCATTCGACTCGCAACAGTTGCTGCAAGAATCCGGGAAAATGCAACTCGGTCGCGACGTACCACGGCACAAATAGCACCACGAAGATCGACATATACCCCCAATGAAAGAGCCGGCGGAAACGAATCCGCGCCTCGCGATAAAACACCGCGAGCAAAAGAAAAATCGCCAACGGATAGATTAAGCCGAGCAAACTTTTCGTGAGGCAAGCCAGCAGGCAGCAGATCCAGAAACCCAGGAACCAAAGCGCGCGTCCGCGTCGCCGTTGATAACCGCACACCCCGCAAAAAATCGCACCAGTGATAAACGCGCTGAATACCGGCTCGGGCATGATGACGCGCCCGAGCAGGGATGTGCCGGAGCTGCAAAGATAAATCAGGCCCGCAAAAAATCCGCGCCAGTAACCTCCTAATTTTTCGCCGATTAGAAATGTGAGCGCGACGCTTGCGATCGTTGCCAGTGCGATCGGCAGGCGCGCGGCGGCGGAATTGATCCCGAAAATTTTGAACGAGCCGATGATGAGCCAGTAAAGCAGGGGCGGTTTCGGCAATCGCGGTAAACCATCGTTCGTCGGCCAGAGCCACTGATGTGTTTGAATCATTTCGCGGGCAGCACCGGCGTATTGCCCTTCGGTGTGATTGTAGAGATCGCCCCAGCCAATGGTGGTCAGGTGAAGGAGCGCCGCGAGCGCGATCAGCGAAACAAAAAGCGCGTGACGCAGTGGCGGCGGATTCAACGCCGGCGGGTCGAGTAAAGTGTCCTCGATGCTGAAAGTGCGGGTGCCGGCAGTCATGGCGCGATTCGTTAGGCCGAGCTCGCGCGCGCGAGATATTTTTTCCAATCGGCCGGCAACGGTAAAAGTTTCGCCGCCGGCATTTCAATCAGCGTCAACATCTGTCGGCATTCGGCGATCAAGGCCTCATCCGACGGACGCGTGATCCGAAACGCGCACCAAAATCGTGCGCGTTGCAAATTATCAAGCCAACCATCGATCACCAGCTTATCGCCGAGTCTCGCCGCGCGACGGTACTCGATCTCCGTCCGGACAACGACCGGATATCTTTGTGTTTTCGCCATTTCGGCGAGAGGAAGCCCGAGCTTTTCCGCAAGCAGCGTCCGGGCAATTTCGATGAAGCGCAGATAAGCAATGTTCGATACAACACCGCCGCAATCAGTGTCGAAGAACATCACCTGCACTTCAGTTCGGATGCGTGGTGCGTCAGGATTCATTGACCAAAAATTACCACGAAGGTCGCGAAGGACACGAAGCTTAACTAATTCAAACCATCTTCGTGCTTTTCGCGTTCTTCGTGGTGCCAACTCGTAGGATCGACATCACGGCATCGACAACTTCCTGAACAGCGATTTCTTTCATGCAGCGAAAATCGATCGGACATTGGCGCAAAAAGCAGGGGCTGCATTCAACGTGATGTCGAACAATGATGTGTCCGGTGCCGAGCGGACCGGTGAGAGCTGGTTCGGTCGAACCGAAGACGGCGACTACCGGCACACCGAGCAATGCCGCGAGGTGCATCGTTCCGGTGTCATTGGTCAAAAGGGCGCGGCAGCCGCGCACTTCTTCGATCAACTCGTCCAACGACGTTTGACCAATCCGATTCACACAATTTTCGCCAAGAGTTGTGGAGATCGTGTCGCCGATCTGACGATCACTCTTTGTCCCAAACAAGATCCATTTGGCTTTTGATTGCGCGGAAATCGCGGCCGCCGCTTCCGCGAAACGCTCGGGCAACCATCGCTTGGCCGGGCCGTACTCCGCGCCGGGACAAAGGCCCAACGATGTTTGAGTTTTGATGTTTGATGTTTGAGGTAACGGCAACTTCCCGCTGTCGGTAAGATCGACATCCGCGCCGCAATCCTCGGCGATTCGTAAAAAACAAGTGGCGTGGTGTTCGGGCGGCCCGGGACGACGCGGTCCGCGGACGATTTGATTCAACAGCCAACTTCGCGCGTGTCCGCGATAGCCGACTTTTCGCGGAATTCGCCACGCTTCCAATGCCACGCGCAATGAGTTCGGGAAAAGAATTGCCACTTCAAACTTTGCTTGTCGCGCGATCACGCGAGCGGCGCTGAAAAGAGATTTGTTAGGCAAAGACAAAATCTCGTCGACTTCGGAGATCAATTTCCACATCGGCGCGATTTTTTCGGGCGCAAGAATCGTAACGTGGGCGTCCGGCCGACCGTTTTTGATTGCGCGCACGGCCGGCACGCTCATGACCGCGTCACCCAGCCAGTTGCTGCTGCGGATGAGAATCCGGAAGGGTTTCAGTTTTTGCGGCGGCAAATCCTTCGGGAGAAAGACGCCGCGTTTGTAACGGGTGAGAAGGAAATTCGGGCGCGGTGTTTTCCAGCGATTGTGCAGCCAAAAACCGTCTTCTGGTGCGCGACGAATCTGAGTTGCGATCAATTCATTCGCCTTCGCTGTCATCGATTCGACCGAATCGCCGGGCGCGTCGACTCGATCGGTAAACGAAATTCGCCAGCGTCCCGACTCTTCAGTGTAAACGGCGCTGCCAAGCAACGCCGCGCCGGTCCGCTTTGCCAAAAGCGCCGGCAACGACGTGGTGGATGCCAGTTTGCCGAAGAACGGCACCCACAAACCCTGATCGCCTGCATGTTGGTCGCTCAGAATTCCGATCGCGCCGCCGCCACGCAGCAGTTCAATTGCTTTTTGAAAACCTTCGTTGCGATCGAAAAGTTCCACGCCAGCGCGGCCGCGCAAGGTGCGGACGTGTTTGTCGATGTAACGATTTTTCAGCGGCTGATAGATTGTGCTGTTGCGGACATAGCCGATCGCGGCCGGAAGCATTTGCGCCTGCAGTTCCCAGTTTCCGATATGACTCAAGATGAGCACGACGGGCCGTCCGCTGCGCAGTTCGCGATGGGCCGCGTCTGCATTTTCGAATTGAATATTCGCTCGCGCTTTATCGAGTGGCGTCGCGGCGAGCTTCAATCCGGAAAGTAGATTTGCTCCCAATCGTTGAAAATGACGGCGGACGAGACGGCGCATCTCGCGCGGCGACTTTTCTGAGCCGAAGGCGATGTCGATGTTATGAAGGCCGAGTCGCCGATATTTCCCAAGAACGGCCCAGGCGCAGAAGCCCAAGGCGTTGCCAAGGGCAAAGGCAGCGCGCAATGGCAAAAGACCAATCAAGGCAAAGCCTGCGCGGTAAATTAGATAAACGAGATACTCGAGCATCGATTTCGGCCAGCGCGCTTCCGAAGGCGTCCAGCGTAAATTTGCCTGCGCGCGGCTGCAATGAATATAATGTGGCGATCAGGGCAGAGCTTCGTTAGGCATGTAAGCGGCTCTGCCAAACAACAATGAACAAAAAAGATCTGTGGGTCGGCCTCAATGAGCGCGCAAGAAAAGGGCTCACCCCACGCAACTACAAAAGCGGCGCTCTCGCCCAACGAGTCGCTGAATCAGGGGTCGATGCGGGCGAGCTGGCTGCGGGTCGCGGCAAAACAGAGTTGAAGAAAGTTTGGATTCCAGGCGTTGAAATTTTTTCCAGAGAAATTCATCCACAACGCCATCGCGGCAGTTTTGGCGAGTTGGCGCGGGAGTCGGAGGGAGTCCTCGGCAAAATCAAGCTTTGGCCAAAGCAATGGTCGGCCGCGCGAATGTTCGCCAACAGCGCCAAAGGATTTCACATCCATCCGCCGAGCATTCCGGCGGACACGACAGCGGAAAAATGGTTACGACGTTTGTTTGTCGCTGAGCCACAAGATTATTCGCTCCGCCCATACGATCGCGAGCAATGGGATATTATGTTTTTTCTTCAGGGTCGCGCGGAGATTTTCCTGCGTGACGTGCGGGCAGGTCTTCCCGTGCGCAGCATGCGTTTTTTTGTCGATGGCGACAATCATCGGAGCCGGAACAACATCGGCGTCGTGATTCCGCCAGGCGTGGCGCATGCCATCCGGGCCGAAGGTTCGGAAGACGTGATCATGGTTTACGGAACGAGCACAACGTTTCAGCCGGAATTCGAAGGCCGCATCGCCAGCGAAATTGAAACGGCCGAGTTGCCGGAATCCTGGCGAAAGTTTCTTTCTTTGTAGCGGCGCTTTGTGAGCGTCGGACAAATTAATGCGACGGTTCTAGACCGCCGCTACAGTTTAGCTCAATGAAGCGGCAATTCAGTGCGGCCGAGCTCGAGTTGATGGATCGGCCGCAGCCGGTTTCAGCTGAGCTGGAGCGCGATCTCGAAAACATCCGCCAACTCAATCGCTGGTTTGGCAGTTACGCACTGATCTCGATGTTTCTTAGCCGCTGGATCAAACCCGGCTCGCGCTTGCGCATTGTCGATCTTGCAACCGGTTCGGGCGATATTCCGCGATTGATCGCCGAGTACGGCCGCAAAGTTGGCGCTGAATTGCGGATCGATGCGTTGGATCGGCAGTCGGCGACCCTTGAGATTGCAAAGAAACTGAGTGTTCGCTATCCGGAAATCACTTTTGTGGAAGGAAACGTTTTGGAATGGGACCCAGCCGAGCCGTACGATCTGGTCTTGTGCACTATGGCACTTCATCACTTTAGCAACGACGACGCGGTGCGCGTGCTCCAACGTTGCCGACAGCTTTCGCGCAAGTTGGCGCTCGTGTCTGATCTCTGTCGAAGCTTGTTTGCCAAGATCGGTGTGGATTTGTTGACGATGTCGATGTTTCGCGAGCCAATGACCAAACACGACGCGCGTCTTTCGATCGAGCGTTCGTTTTCATTCTCTGAAATGAATCAATTGGCGCAACGAGCGTGCTGGAGAAATTTCGGTCACAAAACTTTTCCCTTCGCCCGCCAGGCGATCTGGCTGGAGTAGCCCGCCGGATTTTCTCTGAAAGAAGTCGTCGGTTCGTCCGTAAACCGATTATGAACGAACAAGGATCATCTTTTCGGGTTCGCGGCGTGACCATCATTATCTCCGCGCTTCTTCTCGCCGCTGGAATTTACGCCGGCGGCTTTTTCATCGGCGACGGCATTTCAAATTGGAACAGCGGCCGCAGAATTATTGCCGTGAAAGGCCTGTCGGAACGCGAAGTCCCGGCCAGCGTGGCCGTTTGGACAGTTGGTTACGCCGCAACCGGCAACGATTTGAACGCAATCAATCGGAAACTGAGTGAGAGCACGAAAGCCGTCGTCGCTTTCTTGAAAACTGCCGGCTTTGATGAAAAAGACATGGCCGTGCAACCGCCTGCATTGCACGACGCCAGCATGGAGCCGCGCGAGAAAGACACGCCACCGCCGCCGGAACGATTCCGCGCCGAGCAATCTGTGCTCTTGCGAACGGCCAAAGTCGATCTGATCAAGCCGGCGCTGGCTTCGGCTTCAACGTTGATGGCGAATGGAGTTCTCCTGAGTGCAGGATGTCAGCCAAACTACCTCTATAATCAGCTCAACGAGATCAAGCCGGCGATGATCCAGGAAGCGACCAAGAACGCGCGCGTTGCTGCCGAGCAGTTCTCGCGCGACTCGCAAACAAGTTTGGGAAAGTTGCGCAACGCTTCGCAGGGTTGGTTTCAAGTGGAAGATCGGGATGCCGCCACCCCGGAACGCAAGACCGTGCGCGTGGTCGTCGACGTCGATTACGAAGTGAACTAGGCAGCGCAACTGATCGTCATTACAGTTTCTTAATTCGCACGGCGCCG
>DASQBB010000076.1:0-63352 GCA_035635435.1 Chthoniobacterales bacterium
ACCAGCGTTTCTCGATCGATGCATAAACGCCCGGCAGAAACGGAATGACGAAATCGTTGGAGCAAAAGAGAAAACATTTCTCGCGAAATTTCTTCACAAAAGGATGTCGGCGCACCAATTGAAAATACGCTCCGGCTCCGTAGAGCTCAGCGAACAGGATCAGATCAGCCGCCGACGGATCATTCGTTAGTGAATGTTTTCTGAAAGTATCAACCTGCGCACTTTCCCACAGCTTGCGAAAGGCACCGCGATTGTAATCATCCCTGGCTTGAACCGCAGCCGCAGAAAGCAATAGGACTTGCGCCATATGAGAACCCGCTAGAGCGACCTAAGAGTAATTGCTCCAAACCGTTCGCAGCATCTGTTTGCGTTTCGCGAGTTTTTCTTTCGCCACTGGATCCGTGGCAGACTTCCGCGCAAGAATGATCGCTTCCAGGCAATGTCGAAGAAATAGCAAAGGCTTGAGCAGCGCGACGTGTTTGCCGCGATGCCGTTTCAAGAGGCCGAACCGATTGCGATGAAAATCAAGCGCGCGATTCGCCGACCAAGCCGAGAGTTGCCGGCGATTATCGTGCACGACGTTGTCGGAAGCGATGACGGCCATCTTCCAGCCGAGCTTGGCGCAACGCCAGGCCCAATCAAGATCGACATCGGAAAATGGAAAATTTTTCTCATCGAATCCACCGCTTTGCTCCCACGCTTCGCGCCGAACCAAGAGTGGACTGGTGAAAACCACATCGCACGTGCGCCAGCGAACTCCGTCGCTGATCCGCCAGGCAGAATTGTTCGGACGGTGCAGATTCAATTGGCCAGCGAGATTCTGTCCAAGCGCGAAAGATAGCGCGGTTGGGAACCGCATTCCGTAACCAAAGAACTTGCCGTCATACTGTTTGACGGTGAAGCCCGCAGCAGCGAGCTGCGGTTCCAACTCGAGAAGTGCGATCGCTTTCTCTAGCGGTTCCGCGCTCGTTAGGCAATTGTCGGTTTCATAAAGAAAAAGCCAGCGGCATTTCGGAAAACGGCCTATTGCGTCAGCACACGCGGCATTTACGCCAGCGCTGAATGATCGGCGATCGGCCGAGGCTTCGATCACAATAAGATTGTCTGCGGGATGATGTTCGCGCCACGTTCTAAGAAACTCGGCGCTGCCATCGTTGGAACCGGCTTCGAAAACAACAATGGCCGACGCAAACGGAACGCTCCGCAACGCGTTCGTTAGCGATGCGACTGCGTCCTCCAAAAGTGATCGGCGATTAAATGAATTGATGATTGCGACCAATTCGACCGACCGTTCAGGAGAATTCTGATTCATCGGCCAGCACTCAGGCCGAGCGTCCTGGCAATGCCCTGGACCAGCGATTCCGAAGAAGCGTGACGCCGATACCAATTGTAAATGTCAGCCGCGATTTTGGCGCGGTCGCGTGCGCCAGGAATTTCCGAGCGATCCGGCGCAACAAAAAACGGACCGGGCAAACGGTCGGCATCGAGCGAGACGGCTGAGCCGCGATGGGGAAAAACGGGAATCACGCCGTGGGCACACGCAGAAGCGAAAGCGCTCGATTTCAAAATGACTGAAGTTTCGACGTCAGGGCGGTGGAAATAATTGAACCAGCCGAACGAGCAAGTCTTCAGAATTTCGGAGGCATCGGCCGCGGCAATGTGAGGACGGTAATCGGATTCAACCGCAAGATCGATAAGGAGCGAACGCGCAACCGGATTGTCTTCGCCGCCGAGAACAAACAACTTCCTGGGAGCAATCGAATCCGGAATGCGCGGCAGGAGTTGACCTAACGATCGGAGCGAGCGCTCAACCAAGGCTGTGCCGCCGAAGATCGCCCACCGATGCGGATCCCGATCGCCAATTTGATCCGGTGAAAGCGACGGTTCTCCTATTCCTGACGGGACCGGATGGAGTTCAACGTGCGCGTTCGGGACCATGCGTTCCAGTTCGCGGCGAAAATTATCGCTGCTCACGATGCATGCGTCCGATAAATGGCCGACCGACTTTGCCAAATGCACTTGCAACGGCTGCAACCAAAACGCGCTCGTCCAGGGCGGGCCGGAAGCATACAACTCGTGAAAAATCGTGAGCAATTTCCCGCGATGTTGCCGGCGCAACGCACGCAAGATCGACAACAAACGAAACGGAACGCCGCGCTTTTGGAATCCGTAGTTCACATAATGCAGCAGCGTGTGATCGTATTTTCGGGATGAATCGTCGAGCAAACCATCGAGCGACAAAACTTCAAAGGCGCCGGCGTTTCCCGCTGAAGAAGTTTTGAAAGTGGCGAACACAGTGTCGCACCCGAATTTGTCCCGCAGTTTTTTGGCAATGGTGAGGGCATGATCGCCGACGCCATCGATTCCTCCGGGAACTTTCGGAACGATTTGGAGAAGCGTGCTCAAACTGAAACGGTTTGCCCTTCGCGCGGCTGGTTTCGCGATTTTTGCCGAGCGAGCGCTGCGGTGTACTCCCGGATCGTGTCAGAGGCGATCTGTTCCCAACGAAACTGCGCGGCGATTTGCCGACATTTGCCCGACAACGCGCTGTAGTCGATTTCATTCATCTGCAAAATTTCCAGGGCACGGCCGGCCATTGCTTTCGTGTTTCCGGCCGGAACCAAAAACTCCGCGCCAGTCGCGTCAAAGATATGTCGGGGGCCAGGCACGTCGTAGGCGATGGTGGGAATGCCGGAGGCGAGCTGTTCAAGCACGGAAAGACCGAATCCTTCAATGTAACTTGGAAAAAGTCCCACCACCGAGCCGGCGATCAACTGCGGAAGTTCCTTTGGATCGTAGCTGGTGAGACAACGAATCGATTCATTCGACGAGAGCTGGAGATCACGGAGAACCGTTTGTTCATCAGTCATGGTGCCAAGAAATGCGAACCGCGCCGACGGCACTGAATTCAAAATGGCACGAATAATTTCCGGCCAATCGCGAGAACCTTTTCGCACGCTCCACATCCCGAGAAAGCAAATCTCCTTTCGAGCCAAACGCTTAGACGCTGGTTGCGCCGCGGCGGCAAGAGCGGCGCGCTCTCCTTCATTCAAGCCGTACGGCAGAACAATCGTCTGCGCAGAAGAGCATTTTTCGAGCGATCGCTTTTCGTCCTCGTTTGGAACGTTGAACAAATCGCAATGAGCGAGCGCGCGGCCAGCACTGCGCCGCAATAGCCAAGAAGTAAAAGAGTAGAAGAGCCGGCCGATAAATTTTCCGCGCGGCTGATCGGGCCAGCGTTTCCGACTGAACCGCATGAATTCGTCGTAAGGTAAATACAATCCGATGGAGCGTCCGACCAAAAGACCATCGAAGCTTAACGATTTCTTCGAAAACGGAAGGGTCCCGATCAAACAATCGATGACATCAAATTTCCCGGCGTTGCGCCGAACGTAACGAGCCGCTCGATACGGAAAGACCGCTTGCCGCCAGGCCGAGAGCGCGCGCGAACGCGTCGGCTTCGGAAACGCGTCGCTCAGACAGAACTTGTCGATCTTGTGCCCGGCTTTTTTCCATTGCTCGGACAATTCAAACCAAACCCGCGCCGCGCCCAACCGCGGATCCCACGGAAGATTCACAATGCCGAGAATGCGAAGCTGTTTGTCCACGGTTCTTATTTTGAAAAGCGACGCGCGAGGGCGGTCCAGACTTTGTGTCTAATCGGATTGACGTAGTGCCGGATCGCGATTGAGGCGCCGGCGTATCGGTCGCGGTAAATGAACTGATCGTCGACCTGTAGAACGAACTTGCGCGGATCGAATGCGACCGCGCCGTTCGCGTGCATGCACAAATGAACCACGGTCTGAGTTGTAAAAAAATTCGGCGTGCCGTTTAACATCTGCAATCGCTCCAGCCCGAGCGACCAGTCGAGCTTTTTAAACAGCAGAAGGAAGCCCATGTTGACCGGATTTTCTTTTTCAGCGGGGCCTCGAATGAGGCGCTCGTCGGCCGAGAATTGATAGTCCGCCAGATAATAAGCGGAGACGGACTTGTTCCGCGCCAAATCGGCGAGCTGGATGGCCTCGGGAAAAAAGAGAACATCGGAATCGGCGTAAAGCGTCGGACCATCAGTGGGGAGCGACATGATCGAAGCGAGTTGCTTCCCGGTAAAATGACTCGTGAGATACGACCGCACTTTTTCCGGCAATCCCGGCGGCAAATCGGGCGCGGTTCTCTGGACGCGCACGCAGTTGTCGATCTTTTCCAGCAACCCAACGCTCGCGCTGGTGTACGAGCCATCGGAGACCACGGTGAATTGTTTCGGTCTGCCGGCGTAAGTCAGAAATGAGCGTATGGACGCGACCTGCTCCGGTAGTGTGTTTTCTCCAGAATAAGCAAAGACGTCAAACGGGAGTTCGCGCTCCACCGAAACCGCTCGACGAACTATCAGTGGTAGCGCGGCGTGATAAAGCGAGCGCGCGATTTTTCCTTCAAGCCGCGCCGAATGGTAAGGCACGTTCATCCCACGGCCGGAGCGAAAGTGCGAAAGCCTCGATAACTCAACGCCAGATTGAGGAGCAAGCTCGGCACCCCCGATATCAGATTAAACATAAGGACGCCGGCGACACTGGAAAAATCGGTGAATGGAATGAGCGCGATCTGGGTGGCGAGAGTAAGCGGAATGTAAAGCCACGCTCCGGCGATCCACGCTTTGGAAGCATTCAGCAGCCAAAGCGTGCCGCCCAAAGCCGTGATCACTGCGACACCGATCATTAAGAGGAGTTCGCGATGAAGGTGGGTGTAACGATTGCCGAGAACAAAAAGAAATTGATTGGGCAGAAACGCGGCGGCGCAGAGCACGGCCAAGCTGAAAAGAACCACGCCGCCGGCAATCGCGGCATAGAGCCATCGTAATTTTCGTTTGTCCTGACAACGGGCAAAGGCCGGGACGAAAATGTTGATGAGCAGATTTGTCAGGACGGTGAAAATCATGGCGAGACGTCCAAGAGCGCCCACTTCGGCAACAGAAGCAGCGCGGCTCGCGAAAAAACTGATCAGAAAGACGGTGATCTGTCCCTGGAAACAGTAAAATACGGCGTTCGCGGCCAGATTTTTGATCAACCGAACGATCTCGTGTCGATCTTCCGCGTTTTCGTTCGCCTTTAGATCGACAACTTTCGCGGCATAAGCGCGGAGAAGGAAATATTGCAAAAGGAAGGTGGCGCTGGCGATGGCGACCGCGAGCCCGGCGGTAGCGAACAGATAAACCAATCCCAGAATGAGCAGAAGACGAACGATCGCGCAGGTGAAATCGATTTTTTGAATGCGGCCGATATCTGACCGTAGCCGTGGCACCACGCTGAAGATATCAACCGACAGTTGAATCGAGAAACCGGCCAGCACGACAGCAATCAACAACAGCGTGTAAATTGAAGAGGCGCCGTTCCTGGTCAGCATCGCATACAAAATCGGGGCGACGAGGATGGCGGCGACCGCGGCGAGCTTCTTGCGCACGGCCAAACCGGTGTTGATCAATTCACCGAAACGATGTCGATCCTGCCAGACGCGACCACCGATCGAGATGAGTCCAACACTGACGCCAATGTCGGCGAGCAGCATGAGCGTGGCCTGCATCGCATTGGCGATGGTGAAATAGGCGTACTCGCGTTGCGGCAACCATCGCACGAGAAGAATTCCGCTCGAGAAAGCGATGATTTGGACGGCGGCCTGGACGAGCGCGTAATTGCTGATGCGGCGGGCCTGGTCGAATGCTCGCCGGAGGATCGGAGTCGAGCCTTCGTCCAAAACAGGCGTGGATACCGGGACGAAGAAGCTCATGGGCAAATCATGTGTTCAAGAGAGCAATGAGCTACCCAAGTGCCAAGAGGAATCTGCAGCTGCTTCAGTTGCTGCCGAGCCTGAGATGTCGATCTAAAATCCGCGGCCGCCGTTATGCGGTCTGGATCGGCTTCGGGCGTTCGCGACGCACGGGAGTAACCGTTTCGGCATCGGGAACAGTCGGCGTCGAGTAGTATTCGGAGTATTGGTAGTAGTAATACTCGGGCAGCGAAGTATCGACGAAATTCAGAATCACTCCCGGAATGTTGACTTGCCGGCCATAGAGAAGCTCAAGCGCTTTCTTGGTTAGACGAGCCGACGTGTAAGAGAGCCTAACGACAAAGAGCGTGGCATCGATTTTCGGGGCGAGACTGGTGGTATCGTCCGCCGCCAGAACCGGTGAACTGTCGATGATGACGTAATCGTAACACTGATAGATTTCCTTCAAGATCGCTTCCGTAGACTCGCGCAAGAGATGTTCGCTCGGCTGGGACAAGGTCTTGCCACGCGGTAAAACGAAGAGCGTGGGAACGGCGGTTGGGACGGCGACTTCGCGCCAATTTACTTCCTGCTTCAACACTTCGGAGAACCCGATCTTTGAAGCGATTCCGAACGCTTCACGCAATGCGCCGCGGCGGAGATCGCCATCAATCAACAACGTGCGCGCGCCAGAGAGCGCCATGGTAATAGCAAGATTGGCGGACACAGTCGACTTGCCTTCGCTTGGAACGGCGCTTGTGACCAAAAAGCTTTTCGGCCGCGGGCCCTCGTAAGGCATGAAGAAAATGGACGAACGAACATTCCGATACGACTCGGCGAAAACATGGCGCATGTCGTCGGGTTGGAGCAGATCGACTTTGCCCTTGGTTTTTTCCTTCGGAATCTGGCCGAGCACATTTTCGGAAAAGTGATGTTGGAATTCGCTGAACGAAGCCATCCGGTCGTCGATGCGATCGAGCAGAATGAGAATCGCCAATCCGGCGAGCGCACCGATGCCAAATCCGATCAGCAGACTTTTGATCAGACCCGGTCGAACTGAAATGGGCGCTGTGGCCATTTCCATGATCGAGACCTGATCTTCGCCGCCCACGACCTGGGAAACATCGATCTCTTTGAGGTTGTTGGTGAGACGATCGTAGAGCGTTTTAAGACGGTCGACCTTGCCTTTAATGCGATTGAACAGCGCGAGCCGCTGACTGAGATCCAAGGCCTTGGCTTCCCATTCCTTGACATTGGTCTTAAGATTTTCCATCTGCTTGCCGATGGATTCGCGGCGCGTCTTCAGTTTTTCGAGGGTGTCCGCACGGAAAAGCTCGATCAATTTGTCCTGCTTGGTGATTTCATCATTGATCTTGATGATCTTGGGGTGATTCGGCCGCAAATCTCTAGCGAGGGTGTCGCGCTCGGCCTTGAGCAGCTGGACCTGTTGCTTGGCCTTTAGGTAGTCGCCTTCGGGGCCGACATCGGAAAAGGGCAACCCGCCGTTTTCAACTGACTGATTACTGGCCGCTGTTTCGGTTCTGTTTTGCGCGCGGTCGAGGTTTTGATCGAGATCGAGCAGATTGAGCAAGTCGTACTCGGTTTTCAGCTGAGCGTATTGTTGGTTCAATTTGACCAGGTACGCGGCGGCACTGTTTCCCTCTTCCTGAATGAAGCCGATGTTGTTCTGCTTCTGGAACTCGAGCATTTCGTCTTCGCTGTTGCGCAAATCTTTCTCCACCTGGATGAGCTGTTCGGTAATGCCGGTGGTCACTTCGTGACCGCGGTCCTCACGCATGCCTCTCTTAAAATCGACATATTTCTGCATGACCGCGTTCAGATAGGCCTGGGTGTAATCGGGTGCGCTGCCAACAGCGGAAAGATCGAAAATCGAAGTGCGCGGTTTTTGGAGAACGAATATCTCCACCGGGACCGGCTGCAATTCAGGATGCGCTGAGCGAACGAGCGATTCAGCGCTATGCCTTACTTCCGCGCTTTGCATCAGCTGAATTTGCGTGCCGTAAAAATTCACGGCGTCCTCGCTGTAAACGGCGCCTTGAGCGATATTCATCTTCCCGGCCATCATCATTTTGCTGGTGGACTGATAAGAGGGTGGCGTTTGATAAATTAAGAAAGCTTCAACAAACAGCCCGAGACAGATCGTTAAAACCGGAATCCACCAGCGCCGCAGGAAGAGCGATTTGTAACGGTGCAGTCGCGTGATAAAAGCGGCCGACCAGGAGGTAGAAAGATGTTTAGCAGCGGTGGATGCCGGCATACTACATGTTAATCAAGCGCTGCGGCACGTAGATCTGGTCATCGGGCTGAAGCTCCACGTCTTCGTCGGTTTTTCCTTCTTCAATCACACGCTTGAGATCCACCACAAATTCCTGACCGGTCTTACGCGTCAATTTCACCTTACGTTTATTAGCGAAATCCCCGAAGCCTCCGGCTCTAATGATCGCTTTACTGACGGTGTAACTTTCATCGGCCGGAATTTCCTGTGGTCCTTGCCCTTTAACTGAGCCGTAAACATAAATTCGACCTCGCGATTTTTCACTTACCCTGTCGACCGCCAAAATCACGGTCGCGTGATAATAATACTCTTTTTCCAGCAACGATTTGATCGTGTAAGCAAGTTCCTTGCACGATTTACCGCGGGCGGGCACAAGTCCGACATAAGGGACCTCTAACTCACCGTTGTCGTTGACCCGCAAGCGCTGCGAATCATTGTCGCGATCTTCAACAACGCGGAAACTGATATAGTCGTTGGACCCAAGTTTCTTCTTATCATCCAGGACGGCCATGGAGTTTGTCCGCATGACGGTACTGGTGGAAGTAGAGGGCTGGTCGGAGGAAGGCGGCCTTGGCGTGGCGGGCGCGGGGCTGGTCACGTCCTGTGCCCGCGTCCAATTGCTCAAAAGGACAAAGGCAGCAGCGACCGACGCATACAAACAGACTCTCATGTTACCCCCCAATTTACCCCTTTTGCGCTTTTTAGAAACTGTAAGTGCCGTCGATAGAAATGCGGTTCTGATTGTAATCGCGCAACAACAGGTTGGAATCCTTGCTCGTTCCCTGATAACGCGCACCCAACGTGACATGGGGAGTCAACTGGTAGCCCACAGTGATTGCACCACCTATGCGCTGGAAATGTTCCGGCGTGCCTAATTGGCCAGTGGCAAAGCCGGCGAACCCGCCGGACTCCTTCGCGTCTTCAAAGAAAAATTCGGTCGAAAGAAGGGTGTTGCGGATCAGGTTCCAGCTCAGGGTATGACGGATATAGTTTAGCGTGATGTAATTTGAGTTTATACCGAGCTGATTCTCGTGCCCCGCGCTGAGAGTCTGGCTGATCGTCGCGTTGATGCGATGTCCGATCAATCCGTTCACGTAATAATCTTCCGAGTTCTTGTTGTCCGGCACGATAAGAAGAAACGGACCAAACGGAACCGTAACGAAGTTATGATCGAAATCGATCCATTGGTAGCCACCCGCGGCTCGTACCTTTAAGTTATTCGTCAACTCAACCTCGACAAAGCCGCCGACACTATAGTCTTCGTTATCGTTTAGCACCATCTGGTCATAGCGGGTGAAAACAGCATTGCCTTCAGCGCCGACTGTGATTGTCGGTGTGACAATAAATGCCGCCGAACCATTAATGATTTCCGAATTGCGATTCAGATAATCGAAAGCGGAAGTGGTCGAGATGAAATTATAATGATCGTAGCCAACTTGGAAGAGGAGCTTGTTTAGATCCCACAAGACGGAAACGCCGCCGGTGTTTTCAAAACGACCATAGTCTACCACGTTGCTCAGTGCTCCCTCTTGAATCGGGTCCTGTTGCAATTGCATCCGATCGTGGATGTTGATGCGGAAATCGCTGACGAAAATATCGAAAGCGATCTGCGATTTTGGCGCAATTAAGATATTGTCGGTATTGTATTGGGAATGATCGAGGTAGAAGGAGTATCCAATGCCAAGATCAAGGCGCAGAGTGTTGAGCTGGGTAACTGGCCAGATCATGTCTAGGCTCAGGTTCGGGGTAATAATAAAATCATCCTGCGTATTAGTTTCGGCGTAGGTGACGTTGTCGTTGTACTCGGCGCTAACACTCGCACCTACTCGAAACCGAACCGGTCCCAGGAGCAAATTGTACGGAATGCGGGAAACGTCTTGCTGTCTGGCGTCGGACGCCGCCTGACCGGCTAATGACGGGCGGACTGCGTCCTGCGCGTAAAGACCCGCGGTCGCGATGAGCACCGAAACCACGAACAAAAGCGTGATCGATTTCCGGAGCTGATCGCGATAAAAGGAGACAACACGACGGCGAATCATAGGCAGGTTGATCAGGTTAAGGTTTAAGCAGTTGTGGTACCAATTCAAAAATCTCAAGCCGGTGACGCACGCTCACTCGAAACATCCGTCTTCCGTTCAAGATCGTATTTCTTGTCTCGTTATCAGTTCTAATTCGGTGATCTGTTTTACGAGAAAACCCCTCGCCGAGGCAAGAGAAATCGAAGAAATCTTTTTACCGGGTTTGGTTAAAAAGAGCCTGGCGACCGGATGCTGATGCCAGGGACTGTCGCCGCAAAATTTCGCCGCTTGGCCCGCTCTAAGCTGCTATTGTTTGCATGGATTCCGCTTTGCGGCGCATTAAACCTCAGTCGGCCAAGATTTTCCTGGCTATTTCCGCGCTCGCCTTTGTCGGATTTACTGCTGCCGACCATTCGTGCTATGCCGAGAGTCCGGCGAGGAAAAGCGCACAAATCGAATACATCACCCCGGACGGGAAATTCTCTTCCGTAACCGCCGCGCGTCTCGCTCCTCACGCACCAGCCGCTGCATTCGTCGACAACGACACCGTCAGCTGTGTTTTGCGCGAAGGCGAAACAACTTTCATCATCCAGCTGCCAAAAAATTCGCCGCGTGATCGTTTCACTTTCCTGAACGAAAACGCTGCCGCCTGCGGCGAACTTCGAATCGCCGTTTCCGATTCACCTCTTCCGGCCGACAGCCCGAAATGGACCGAAGTGGATGGAATCGTCCCATTCGCCCACAAGCGCCTTTTTAAATTGTCGATGTTGGGTGTGGATACAAAATTTGTCCGGCTCTCTTTCAAGGTCGACGGACAACGCCGGGATTCCGCCCGAATCTCCCATCCTTTTCGAACTTCGGTTCTCACCGCCGCGATTAATTCAAGCTTTACTAAATTGGATGAACGCGGCCTCGATCTGAGCGTCGCTACGGCCTCGGTCGCGCCGCTTCCGGCGAAGCAAAATTAGGCATTTGTTCATCGGAATCGCGCTTCATAAATGGCCGCGGGCATGCACCCGCGGACAAAGTTTCAAAGGCATGGAACTAGCTCTTAACAACGCGGGTTTGATTGTTGTGACGCATGCGATTGGACGAAGGGGAACAAATTACAAAAACGCCGCTCCAATCGCCTTCGCTCGATCGGTTCGTCGCAACTCATCTCGATCAACTCTCTGATGAAAATAAAACAACTCTCACCCTGTCTGAAAATCATTCACCGCCGCGCGATGATTATTTTGCGGTTGTTGCCCGGGCTACGAACGATGCAGTTCGGGATTGGGATGTAAAAAGCGGCGCGCTTTCCTGGCCGCAAGGTCTCGATTCTCTTCTCGGATACGACGGCTCGTCGGCGGAAAGCGACATCGGTTTCTGGCAAAAAAATATTCATCCCGGGGATCGCGCCCGGATTGCACCGTCGATTGGCGATGCCCTGGCCGGCTCCTCCGATCATTGGAGCGGCGAATACCGTTTCCGCCGCGCCGATGGGACTTACATCAATGTCCTCGAGCGCGCGCTGATTTTGCGGGCCGCCGACGGCACACCCGAACGCTTGATCGGTTCGCTGATGGACGTCACCGCCCGCAAACAATTACAGGATCAACTTTGTCGCTCACAAAAAATGGAAGCTTTCGGCCAATTGGCTGGCGGCGTCGCCCACGACTTCAATAATTTTCTCACCACCATTCTCGGTTACGGCGATCTGCTTCTGCACGAACGCCAGATCAAAGGAGCTTTGGCTGAGCACGTCACCGAAATTCGCGCCGCCGCCGGACGAGCTTCGGCGTTGACTCAGCAGCTTCTCGCGTTCAGTCGCAAACAGCCGCTCGAACCGGTGATCGTGGAGGTCAATTCCATCATTACAAATCTCGAGCGCTCATTGCTCCGGCTTATCGGCGAAAATATTTCCGTCGTTTGCCAGCTCCATCACGAAAAGGAAGGCGCGCATATCAAGGCCGACCCGAGCCAGATTACACAAATCATTCTTAATCTGGCCGTGAACGCACGCGATGCGATGCCCAAGGGCGGCCAGCTCACGCTCGAGACCGCGATTGTCGATCTTACCAAGGAAATGGAATCGCCTTTCCACTGCGGCGACTTTGTTCCGGGCCAATATGTTTTGATTAATATCGCCGATACCGGGATCGGAATGAACGAGGAAGCAAAAGCGCATCTCTTCGAGCCATTTTTCACGACCAAGGCCGATCAGGAGAGAAGCGGGCTCGGACTCGCGACTTGTTACGGTTTTGTCCATCAAAGCGGCGGACATCTGCGCGTCGAAAGCGAACAAGGCAAAGGCACGACTGTGCGGATTTATCTTCCGCGTGTGCCCGCGCCGCCCCCGCCATCATATAAAAGGCCAACTGGCAAGAAACCACGCGGCGGCACCGAAACCATTCTCGTTCTCGAAGACGACATTAGTGTTCGCCACATCTCCGTGCGCATGCTCCGCGGTCTGGGCTACGAAGTGATCGAAGCGGCCAACGGCATTGATGCGCGACGCTTGCTCAGCGAAAATGGCGGACGCAAGGTCGATCTCCTTCTTACCGACCTGGTGATGCCGCAAGTAAGCGGTCGCCGTTTCGCCGATTCGCTTCGCGTCGCTCATCCCAACATTAAAGTTCTTTTCATCTCCGGATATCTCGAAGAATCGCTTCAACCGGACGATCGATGCGAACCGGGAATGTTTTTCCTGCCCAAACCCTTCGATTCAGAACAACTGGCGACCAAAGTCCGCGAAGCTCTCGACAGATAGGGCGATTGGCCCAATCGCCCGCGGGCAAAGAAATTGAAGTCGCCCACGGCGTCGAAACTTACGACGCGAAATAATCTTCTGTAACCGCGGTCTATGACCGCCGTCCCATATTGAAAAATTAGTCGCGTTCCGTAGTCTGTCGCATGCATGCGCGCGAACGGAAGATCGACAATCGCCCGTCCGAACCGGACTCGTTTGCGCGACGACACATCGGGCCGAATGGAGTCGAGGCCGAAGAAATGCTCGGCGCCATCGGCTACAAAAATCTCGATGCGCTCATTGACGCGACCGTTCCGAAAAATATCCGGCTGGATCGGTCATTAAACTTGCCCGAGGCAGCATCCGAAGCGGAAGCGCTGGCAGAATTGCGCGCGATCTCGAAGAAAAACAAAATCGCGAAATCGTTTATCGGCGCTGGCTATTCGGATTGCATCATGCCGCCGGTGATACAGCGAAACATTCTCGAGAATCCCGGTTGGTACACAGCTTACACGCCGTACCAGGCCGAGCTCGCGCAAGGCCGGCTCGAAGCGTTGCTCAATTTTCAGACGATGATTGTCGATCTTACCAAGCTCGACATCGCCAACGCGTCGATGCTCGACGAAGCCACTTCCGCCGCCGAAGCGATGACGCTTTGTCACGCGGCCGTTCCGGACCGGAAAACTTTTTTTGTCGCTGACGATTGCAATCCGGAGACGATCGAAGTTGTCCGAACGCGCGCTAAGCCGCTCGGAATCGAAGTGAAAATCGACAATCACGCACGGTTCAAATTCGACGACTCCGTTTTCGGTGCGCTCGTCCAGTATCCTGCCACTGACGGCGCGATTTACGATTACACGGAGTTCGTTAAACAAGCGCACGATGCCGGCGCACTCGTTGTCGTCGCCGCCGACGTTCTCGCGCTCACGCTCTTAAAACCGCCCGGCGAATTTGGAGCGGATGTCGCGGTTGGAAACACTCAGCGTTTCGGAGTTCCGCTTGGTTTCGGCGGACCGCACGCCGGCTACTTTGCAACACGCGATCAATACAAGCGTCACATGCCAGGACGACTTGTCGGCGTTTCGCACGATGCTGAAGGTCGACCCGCATATCGCCTTGCCTTGCAAACGCGCGAGCAACACATCCGCCGTGACAAAGCAACCAGCAACATTTGCACGGCGCAGGTTCTTCTCGCCGTCATCGCGTCGATGTACGCGGTTTATCACGGTCCCCGCGGTCTGCGCGCAATTGCCGAGCGCGTTCATCAGCGCACGAGTCAACTGGCTGATGGCCTTCGCGCACTCGGATTGAAAATCGGGCACGAAAATTTTTTCGACACCACCCGCGTCGAGGTCGAATCGAGCGACACGCTGATTAAGCACGCCGAAAAAGCAGGCTGCAATCTTCGCGCGCTCGGAAAAAACGCAGTCGGCATTTCGCTCGACGAAACAACCACGAGTCGCGACATCGAACTGTTGATGTCGATCTTTCGCGGTACGCCAGTGCGCGATTTGGCCGATGACGACCTCGGCGAGTCGCCAATCCGAATTCCGCAATCCGCAATCCGCACTTCCGAATTCTTAACTCATCCGGTTTTCAACACCCACGACACCGAGACCGAAATGCTGCGGTACTTGAAAAAACTCGAGTCGCGGGACTTGTCGCTCTGTCATTCGATGATTCCGCTCGGCTCGTGCACAATGAAACTCAACGCAACGGCAGAGATGTTTCCGATCTCGTGGCCCGAATTCGCGAAACTGCATCCCTTCGCGCCTAACGAGCAAACGACCGGCTATATCGAGATGTGCCAGCAATTAGAAGAATGGCTGGCGGAAATCACCGGCTTTGCCGCGGTTTCGTTGCAACCAAATGCCGGTTCACAAGGCGAATACGCCGGTTTGCTCGCGATCCGGGAATATCACGCGTCGCGAAACGAAGCGCATCGCAACGTTTGTTTGATTCCGACGTCGGCGCACGGCACGAATCCAGCGAGCGCGGTCATGGCCGGACTTAAAGTTGTCGCGGTCGCGACATTAAAAGACGGCGATATCGATCTCGCGGATCTCCGCGCCAAAGCTGACGCGCACGCGCGCGATCTCGCCGCATTGATGGTGACGTATCCGAGCACACACGGCGTTTTCGAACCAACCATCCGCGAGATTTGCGAAATCGTGCACAAACACGGCGGCCAGGTTTACATGGATGGCGCAAACATGAATGCGCAATGCGGTCTTTGTCGCCCGAGCGATTACGGCGCAGACGTTTGCCATTTAAATCTGCACAAAACCTTTTGCATTCCACACGGCGGCGGTGGTCCCGGCGTCGGACCGATCGGCGTTGCCAAACATTTGGTGCCGTTTCTGCCCGGAGTTCCATCTCTCAACTCTCAACCATCAACTAATGACTTCTCTGTCGGCCCGGTGGCGCAAGCGCCTTACGGGAGCGCCAGCATTTTGACGATTTCGTGGATGTACATCCGAATGATGGGCCCTGATGGTTTGAAGCGCGCGAGCGAGATCGCAATTCTGAATGCAAACTACATCGCCAAACGGCTTGATCCGCACTTCCCGGTTTTGTTCAAAGGAAAACGCGGCCTGGTCGCGCACGAATGCATTGTCGATCTTCGCCAATGGAAATCAGTCAGCATCGAAGTCGAAGATGTCGCGAAACGATTGATGGATTACGGATTTCACGCGCCGACAGTTTCCTGGCCGGTCGCCGGCACAATGATGATCGAGCCGACCGAGAGCGAACCGAAACATGAGCTTGATCGTTTTTGCGACGCCATGATTTCAATCCGCGCCGAGATCGACGCGATCGCCAATGGAAAAGCCAATCGGCAAAATAATTTGCTCAAGAACGCGCCGCACACGACGCGTCAAATCGCTTCCGAAAAATGGGACCACCCCTATTCGCGCGAACAGGCCGCGTTTCCTGCGCCCTGGACTCGCGAGCACAAGTTCTGGCCTTCAGTTGCCAGGATCGACAATGTTTACGGCGACCGGAACCTGTTCTGCTCCTGCCCGCCGATCGAAGATTTCGAAAAGGTCTGAAAGATTTCTCGGCATTATCGCGAATCGAGAAGGAATGATTCGGAAGATTCTCGTTCTATTTGCCTCGATCGTTCTCTTGCTAGCCTGCGTTTACATTTACGCGCATCACAATAGGAATCCCCTGCCGGCCGGAACGACGATCGATTGGATTCTGGTTGAGAAATCGGCGAGAAAATTGTCGATCTTTCGCGATGACAAAAGGTTAAAGAGTTATCGCGTTGCGCTCGGCCGCAATCCGGTCGGGCCGAAAGAACAGGAAGGCGACATGAAAACGCCGGAAGGCGTTTACATGATCGACTGGCGCAATCCGGAAAGTGATTATCATCTTTCGCTTCACGTTTCCTATCCCTCGGATGAAGACAACGCGCGCGCGACCGAGCGCGGCGTGAACGCGGGGTTCGACATCATGATTCACGGAATTACAAACGGCGGCGGTTGGATCGGCGCATTCCATCGGCTGCACGACTGGACGGCGGGCTGCATCGCGCTGACCGACGAAGAGATTGAAGAGCTCTACCGCGTTACCCCGGACGGAACGCCGATCGAGATCCGGCCGTAAATTAAGCTTCGGACGCGAGCTCAGGTTCGCGGTCGACGCGAGTTGGGACGAGGCGCAAGGCTGAACCACTCTTTTCGTCCGACACTTCGTCGCCTTGTTCGTGATACTCGGCGTCGGCGTTGACCTGCCAGAGATCGTAAAGCTTGGCGTCGGCCAGAATATTTTCGACGCACAACATCGCCGTCATCATGGCGTGGTCCTGGTTGTTGTATTTGTGCATGCCGTTGCGGCCGACCAGGTGCAAATTCGGGTAACGCGTGTCCAATTCCTGCCGGATCGCGGCGACATGGAGCGCGTAGTCGTCATCGTAAACCGGATACGCTTTTTTCTGGCGCACGACGGTTCCGTCGACAACGTCGCCTTCCTGGGAAAGACCGATCTGGATCAATTCGCGCTTCGCCAACTCGATCAAATCTTCGTCCTTTGATTCCCAAAGGCCGTCGCCTTCGAAGCAAAAATATTCGAGGCCGTAGCAGGCCTTTTCCGGATCCGGCACCATTTCGGGCGACCAGGACTTGAAATTTTGGACGCGTCCAACTTTGACGCGGGGATCGTGGATGTAGATCCAGTTGTCGGCAAACTTGTTCCGTTCCTTCAGAATCAGCATGACGGTCAGGAAGTCGCGGTACTTGAGACTTTCGGCCGCGCGCCGGGTACGATCGGAAACTTCCGGGCGAATGCCGCAAACTAATTCGCGCATCGGTGCCGAGGAAATCACGTGCTCGGCTTCGACCGAGTGAACATTTCCATCACGGTCCTTGAATTGAACGGTCCATGTCGATGTTGCTTCGTCGTAGGCGCAGCCGTTGACGCGCGCGGACATTTCGACTTTGCCGCTGAGCGCTTTGACTTTTTCCGCGCACGCTTCCCACATCATGCCTGGACCTTTGCGCGGATACCGGAAAGAATTGATCAAGGTCTTGATGACTTTGGTGCGGTCGCCATTCGAAGAACGTTGCGGCAAGAGCGCGTTCTTAATCGCGCTGCCGAGCGAGAGACCACGGATGCGTTGCGCGGCCCAATCGGCTGAGATTTCTTTGCAGCTCATCCCCCACACTTTTTCGGTGTAGCTCCTGAAGAAAATGTTGAAGAGACGTTTGCCGAATTGATTGCTGACCCATTCCTCAAAGTTTCTGGGATGGCGCACCGGAAACACCCGCGCCTTGAGCCAGGACAAAACGCAGATTGTCGATCTTACGATGCCGAGTTTAATGAGCGCTTCGAAAGGTTTGAGCGGGTACGTAAAAAATTTGCCGTCGTAATAAATCTTGGATGAACGCGGCCGCTGCAGCATGTCGTTAGGCAAAATCTCGGTCCAGAGATCTTCGACCGCTTTCGACTTGGAGAAAAAGCGATGGCCGCCAATGTCGAAATGGAAACCTTTGTAGGTACTGGTGCGCGAAATTCCTCCGACGTAAATCGGGTCTGCTTCGAGCACGGTTACATCGACCTTGTTTTTCGAAAGCAAATATGCGGCAGTCAATCCGGCCGGTCCGGCTCCGATAATTGCGACAGTTGATTTCATTCTTCGTTAGGCCACCCAGTTCCCGCGGGTAAAATTCCAAACATACCAACCCTGCACGCTCAGCCCGAGGGCGCTGACCAACACCGCGGCAGCCATCCCAAAGACACGCAGCAGCGGCGGTGGGACGCGAAGTTGACGCAAATAATGCAAAAAAGCGAGCACGATCAGTGCGTGCATGCAGAACTCGTAGCGAAGCATGCTTTCCATATCGAGCGAGGCGACGCCGCTGACTGAGACGTAGTAGATCACGGCGGCGCAAAAATAGATGCCAATGCGGGTACTCAATCCACTTTGGCGACGAATGGCCGGCAGTAATTCGACGACCGCGATGACGATCAAGAGCAACGCGCCAAAGGTCATCGACATTTGGCTCATCTGGGTCGGATCGTTCAGTTGCGGCAGGAGCCAGCGATAATTCGACGGACGGAAGATCGCCAGGTAATCAGGCTCGATGTTCCAACCAGCCGATTGCGTGAGCATGTACATGTCCCACCGTCCCCAGCGCCATTGGCAATAGATGAAAAAGAAGACGGCGCCGAAAATCGCACCGATCGTCACCGCAGCTGCGCTTCCGTAATTACGAATCCAAGCCCGCGGTTCGCGCAGCGCACTCCAGCCTTTTTTAAAAACATTGCGCACGACTGGAAATGCGGCGCACGGAACTCCGACGATTCGCGTCGCAGACATAACGATTCCGTGGAGTGCGGCCAGAATTTTCGCGGAGCGGCCTTCGGCGCTGCTCCAGTAGATGAAACCAATGAGCGCCATTAAGAAGAGCGATTCGGAATAGCCCGCGATCAGAAAAAACGCGGCCGGATGAGCAGCGATGGCCAACGCGCCGAAGAAACGCAGCGTTGAGGAAAGTTTCCAACGCTCGCAGAAAAGAAAAAAGTAAGTCCAAAAACCCCAGGCCGCGAGCTGCGCAGTGATGAGCAACGCTGTTTCCGTTTCGACGCGAAACGCGACGCGCAACAAGTTGGCTAACACCGGATAAGCAGGAAAAAAGGCGACGTTGGAAACTTCCATCACCTTGTGATTGATCGGCGGGACGATCGTCTGATAGCCGCGGTCGACGATATTTGCGAACCAATAACCGTCGTGCTGGACCAAACTTATGTAGCGATAGGAAAGCGGACCTTCGGGCGCCAACAAAAAAACCGCCACGACCAATTGAACGAGCGTCAAGAGGAGTCCCGCCGACCAAGGCTGAAGTAGCGAAAATGTGCGGGTCACAACATCAGAACCTGGGAGGGCTGAGGAGAAACCAAAGGTTTCAGGATTGCAAGAACTAGTCGCCTCCCGGGCAAGCGCGTTCTGGAGTGGCATAGGTTAGAGTGATTCGCCACCATTGGACGGCGGCGTCCGACATTTATTCGCGCGCGCCTAGATCGACATCTACGCTGCGACTTCTTCGCTCTCGCCGGCAAGCTCGCGGTAAAGCTGTTCGTAGCGCTGCGCGGCCGCGGCCCATGAGAAATTTCGCGCCATCGCGCGCTCCATCAGTTTTCCCCACAACTCGCGATCGCGAAAAATCTCCCGCGGTCGCTTGATCGCGTCCCAAAAGGCCTCGGTCGAGTATTCGTAACAGAGAAATCCGTAGCCGCTGTCCGTCGTTGGATCGTAGTCCTCGATAATCTCCTGGGTCCCGCCGGTGGCACGCGCCACCGGAAGCGCGCCGTATTTCAAACTGTACATCGCGCTCAACCCGGCCGGCTCGAACCGGGACGGAATCAAGCTGATATCCATTCCCGCTTCGATCACGTGCGCGCTTTTTTCATCGTAAATCCGGCGATAGGCAAACTTTGTTGGAAACTTTCGCGTCGCGACTGCAAGCGCGGTCTCGTAGGTTGGATCGCCTTCGCCGAGAATGACGAGCCGAACGTCGTCAGTCAGAAGTCGATCGAGCAACGGCACCAAAATATCGAAACCTTTTTCGCCGACGACGCGCGTGACCATTCCAAAAACCGGGCCGCGCGGTTCGGGATTCAATCGCAAACCATTGAGGAGCGCGTCGCGGCACAACTGTTTACCCGACAATTCGCGCGACGTGTAATTAGCCGGAAGCAGTTTGTCCGTTTCCGGATTCCACCGGGTGTAATCGGCGCCGTGCAGAATGGCGCTCAGTTTGTGCGCATTTTCGCGCAAGACGGCATCGAGGCCGCAACCAAACTCGGGCGTTTGAATTTCGCGCCGGTGTCGCGCGCTCACAGTCGTGACCTTGTCGGCAAACAGAATTCCGCCTTTAAGAAAATTGAGTTTCCCAAAAAATTCGAGCCCGCGGAGGGTGAAGAATCGCTCGTGCAAGTTGGTCAGGCGAAAATCGAGTCCCCAGAAACTCCCTTGCTCGGCGATGTGATGAATCGTGAGGACGGTGGCGAAGGGCAAATGATGCGCTCGAACGTAGACCGGAACCAGCGCGGCCGGCCAATCGTGCACGTGCAAAATTTGCGGGGTCGGCGTTAGACGGCGCGCCAATTCCACCGCCGCTTTGCTGAAAAAAATAAAACGGGCCCCGTTATCTTCGTAAGCGGTGCCGTGTTCGCCATAAATTCCGTCGCGATCGAAGAATTCGTCGCAACGGACGAAAAATAATTGCACGCCACTCGGGCTGTGGCCCTGCAGATATTCGGCGATGTAAGTTTTTTCGCCGACCCGAACATCGACAGTCACGCCGGTGTCTTCCTCCTTGAATGCAGGATTGTCGCGGATCTCGCGATAATACGGCAGCGCCACCGCCACCTCGTGCCCGCGCGACCGCAATTCGTGCGGCAACGCATCCATCACATCGATAAGAGCTCCGGCGTGCTGCAACGGCGGCCCCTCGGCGCTGATCATTAAGATTCGCATTGGCGAGTCGATGTTCGCTACTGGCTCTTCCATGTCAAAAGTGGGCACCTAAGAAAAACTCTTATTTGTCGGATTTTTCCGCACGGAAGGCGTCCGAAATCCCCCGGCGTCCGAATCAGACCGCAACTGTCAAAAGATTACCCTATGAAAACTAATCACTCTTCTAAATCGGGAATTTTCAATTCGCGAGTTCTCGCCGCCGTCGCTTTGTTGGGATTCGGCGCGCTTCTCGCGGTAGTCAGCGTCGCTTCCGACCCGGCCACGAGCACGATAACCGTGCCGACGACACCGAACCAAAAAGTCACTATTACTTGGACGGGAAGTATTCCGCCCGGCGTAAACGGGACGAGCAATTGCACGAATCTCGCCGACACTCCCTTTTCTGATGAGCACAAGCCCACGATCAATGTGCCGGCAGGAGCGTACATCACGAACCCTCACACCAAGTTCTCGTTCCGTATCGAATGGGACGGCGCCGATGGTAACGATGAGATCCTCACTGTGCTCAAACCGAATGGTGCCACGCTCGATTCCAGCGATGGCGGCGATCCGCATGAAGAGGTGGATGCCGAAAATCTCGACCCGGGTGAATACAAAGTGGTCGCCTGCGGTTTCATCAGCGGCCCGAGCCCTCAGAATTACACCGGCAGGCTGACGATCGACACCACGCCACAAGCAACGCCGCCAGCGTCACCGTCGCCGACACCGGCGATTCCGGGCATGCCGCGTTACTATAATTATGCGCCGCCAGCCGCGGTTGGCGAAGCATCCGGCGAACCCTCGATTGGTTACAATCCGGTTACGCACAACGCGATGTACATCGCCGGCCTGCAAACATTGCGCGTAAGTTTTCCGGAAGAAGCGCCCGGAGTGCTTTCTTCGTGTCCCGCGAACTGGCAGGACGTTTCTTACATTTGGACGAAAACAAAATCGCTCGATCCGATTTTGTTCACCGATCAACGCACGGGGCGCACGTTTGTTTCGCAATTGGACAGCATCGTGCCGCCGGCTTCACCGGTCCTCATCGGGTTGAACAGCTTCCTGGCATTTAGTGATGACGATGGTGCGACCTGGACACCGGCACAGCTCAATCCGCCGGACGCCAGCTACGATCACCAAACGGTCGGCGCGGGTCCGTACCCGGCGAGCCTGCCATTAGCCAACGATTTGAATAAAGGCGACGCAGTCTATTATTGCGCGCAAGCGGGCGTGACCGCTTTTTGTTCGCGCAGCGATGACGGTGGACTCAACTTCGGCCGCGCGATGACAATCTATAACGCCGAGACCGACGGTTGCGGCGGAATTCACGGCCACGTGAAAGTTGCGGCCGACGGAACGGTTTATGTTCCAAATCGCGGTTGCAACAGTGTGCAATCCGTGGCGGTTTCGGAGAACGCCGGCATCACTTGGACGGTGCGAAATGTCCAAGGACCGCTCGATTCGAACGGTCAGCCAACGTGGATTGCAAATGCACCGCCGGGAATTCTTGATCCGAGTGTGGGCATCGCGAGCGACGGCACGGCTTACTTCGCGTGGATCGATGGGCGCTCAAACGGCGATGGCCACGCGATGGTCGCGGTCAGCAAGGACAAAGGGGTTACCTGGTCGAATCCTCACGACCTCGGCACATCACAAAATCTCAATAACGCGGTCTTCGTAGAAGCGGTCGCCGGCGATCCGGATCGCGCGGCGATCGGATTCATCGGCACCACCCAAACCGGCGATCACGCGTCAACGAATTTTAACGGCATCTGGTACGCGTTCATCGCGACAACCTATGATGGTGGTCAAAACTGGATCACGGTTAATGCGACGCCAAATGCTCCAGTCCAGCGAGAAGGCGGTATTTGTAACAGCGGCACCGGATGCACCGGAAACAACCGCAACCTGCTCGACTTTAACGAAATTACACTCGATGAAAGAGGGCGCGTCCTTTACGCTTACGCTGACGGATGCGTTGATGAGTGTGAACTGCACGGGCCGAATTCATTCAGCTCGAAAGCAACCATTGCGCGGCAATCGGGCGGCAAAGGCTTATTGGCACAATTCGACGGCAACTTCGCCGAACCAATCGCGCCGAGAGGAGCTTGCTTGTCAGGCCGTCGCGATGATCAAGCGTCGTACCTTAAGTGGACTACGCCAGATAACGGCGGAAACGACATCAGCAGTTACAAGGTCTATCGCAGCGTTACCGGCGCGCCCGGCACCGAAACGCAAATCGGTACACAGGTCGGCAACAGAACAAGTTACAACGATCGCAGTGGCGATCCTTCGGTAGCTTCGTACGGTTATCGCATCCTCGCTGTGAACGGACAGGGCGACGGCAGCGCGAGTAACATTGTCGATCTTACCGTCCACCCGCGAGTGGAAGCGACGGGTGCTTGCAACGCGCCGGGGATCGAGCTTTTGACTGACCCGGTTGGAGACAATACCGATCAGCAATCGCAACACGACATCACTTCGGTGTCCATTGCGGAGCCAATCACCGACGCGACTATCGGCGCGGCCGACAACATTTACTTTACCATCAAAGTCAGAGATCTGACCGCGCCAATCGAACCTGGCTGGCGTTTCTCGGTGCGCTTTAACATTCCGGGATACTATCCGCCGGATCACGCGGTGCTCGGGCCGCAGGAAGATTGGCACGTTTCAATGGTAACTTCAGACGGCGTTGATCCGGACTTCACTTTCGGAACAACCGGCGTCTTCCAAGGCGCGGCACGCTTCTTCGTCACGATCGGCAAACTTGAGGCCGCGAGCACCGTTTCACCGGACGGGACAATTACCTTAGTATTGCCGAAAAGCATAGTTGAACAGAGCGCTATCTGCCCGGGCGGAACATGTCCGAAGATGGCGGCGGGTCAGGCGATTAACGTCACGCTCGCAAGCGTGCGCGCGACTGTCCCTTCCAGTATTCCAGGAACCGGTGGCACGAACGAAACCATTCCGGACTTTACCGGCGCGGCTGCTTACGCGTTGCGCAAAGACGATCTCTGTCTGCCCAACACCGCGCCAATGGCGCGGCTGCGTGCGACGCCCAACAGCGGCACAGTCCCACTTGCAGTGACACTCGACGGGATTGCATCTTCCGATGACGACTCCATCGATCACATTGCGAGTTATACATTTAACTTCGGCGATGGGAGTGATGACGTCACTCAAAACTCGCCAACTCTGACTCACACCTTTAGTCAGATTGGTCTCTATCCAGTCAAGCTGGTTGTCACCGATTCGCGTGGCAAAGTCAGCGCGAACACCGATCAGAAATTGGTCGAGGTAAAACCACCACCGCCGCCACCGCCGCCACCGCCGCCACCGAGTCCGACGCCGACACCTACACCAGGAGCGACGCCGACGGTTAATGTCTCGGCCTCTCCGACGTCGATCCGCGAAGGAGAGACAGCTACTTACACTGTCTCGCTCTCGAATGGAACCAACGTGGATATAACTGTGACCTTCTCGATGAGTGGTAGAGCTACTCTTGGTTCCGACTACGCGCTCAGTAGTAATAGCCAGGTAACTATCCCGGCGGGACAGACATCTGGAAGCGTCACGCTGAGTGCAATTGTCGATAACGTGAAGGAGAAGAAACCTGAAACCGCGATCATGACATTGCAGAGCGGGACCGGCTACAACTTGCCAGCAAGCTCTGGAAAGAAGAAGACTAAGAGCAAAGCTCCTTCCGCTACGGTAACGATCAGCGATTAGTTAGAAATTCAAACCTGGGGTTATTGATTCGGCGTTCAACGCTAACCGCGTTGGACGCCGAATTGTTTTAGCCGAACGCGGCTGGCAACAATCCCGAAAAGAATCGCCCCGGCAGAACGTTTGACCGCCGCGATTCTCTTTATGGTGCCGGTGAGACGCGCGCTCGATCGCGATCGCTAAAAAAGATGCATTCGCTTTCCGAACCGAGGGCGATGCTTTGCCATTTAAGCGGGAACTGCTCGAGCGAGCGGGACCGTAGGATCATGGAAGCCCAGTCGCCGTACTCGCCTCTAATGATGTCGCGAAGTTTGTTTTCGGTGCCACTGATTGGCGTCAAGTATAGCCCGTTAATCGGCGCGCCAATAATGTTGTAATCACCGATCTCGACAAAGCTCTGCGGTGTGTCCGGCAGCCAAAGACTTCGCCGGTCCGCGTACCAGGCGATCGCCCATGGCATGTCAGACGCCGTGACCTCGTCGGCTTTCATCCAGTCGTGTAACACGGAGATGGCCGCCGGAAGATAAGGGGGCCAACGAACCAGGGTTTTTGAGGGTGTCAGCCACGGTGTGCCAAAAATCATTGGCAGTGCGCAGAGAAGATAGAGCAGGGCAATGAATCCACCGCGCGCGGAAAGAGTAGCGATCCCAAGCCGGTTCCATTGAACGAGCAGATAAGCAAGGCCGTAGCAAGTCATCAGCGGGACGAAAATTAAATGCAATTGGTTCGACGCGACACCGAGCTCCTCATTTATTCCGTAGAGGGCCATCCCTAGAACTGCGCCGGCCCACATCGCAAGAATCATCCAGCGAAGCGTCGCGGTTTCCAGCCGTCTAAACGCGTACAGCAGGCTGGCGAAAAACATGACGGCCACAATGCTGAGGCCGAAGTATTCAAAAATGTGCCCGGCCTGTCCGATCAGGCTCGCGCCTATCTTGTTGAGAAAAGCACCTGGACCGACTCCGACCAGATCCAGACTCAGCCGGCGCATCCAGCCAGCTTCGGGGTGGACGATGCCGTCGACCACCGAATAGATCGCGACGCCAGCAGGATTTCCGCAGATCGAATAGGTCCGGATGAGCCACGGCAGATAAACAATGGTGAAGGCGCCGAGCATGAGCGCCACCGCCCGGAGGCGCGGTCGAAAAAGGAAGAGACTAACAATAAGAACCGGGAAAAATATCCAGATCGTGAGCGCGTGAGTAAGAGCGAGCAATCCGAAGCCAACGCCAGTCGCGATCAACGGAATCTGTGCGGAGCTGCCGGCATAATGGTTTTCGACCGCACGAACCAGCGCGTAAACGGTCGCGTTGAACAACAAGAGCAGGAGCATCTGCGGCAAACCCGAAAGAGAGTATTGCCAGATGGTATCGCAAAGCAGAACCAGACCGCAGGCGAACAATGCCAGGCGCCCGTCGAACAGCCGGCGAGCGGTAAAAAACAATACGGCGACCGAGCCGATGAACAGAAAGATCGACATCACGGCGATCGCTCGGTCGCCGGTGTAAACGAAGTCGCGGATGCTCATTTTCCAGTGCGCTTTCACCGGCAAAAGTGCGATGGCATCGACCAGAGGCGGAAGCGGCGCGTTGTAGGTGTCGTACCAAATTTGCTGCGCAACATTTTTACCATGACCCTGGAGTTGGCCCACGGCGCGCGGTCGAACAAACTTTGTCCGCCAGCCCTCGCCGCTGGCAATTGCACGGCCGATTTGTGCCTGGTCCATCGCCTGCGATGTGGCCAGGCCGCGAAAATGGCCGGGCCACAAGTAGTACACCGCCAGCGCGATGATGCCGGCGGCAACTAAGCCGCGCTTGATCCAAATCGACAGATGGCCCGTTTCCAGTGCATGGACCGCTCGTTGGACGAATTCTTCGCTGCCTGGCATTTGTTTTTAGTCGATTCGACGATTTCTAATTCGTCGTTGTGAATTTGCCAAATGAAAAGGCGAGTGATCTCCTTGTTCCAAGCTCACCATTCGCAGATGATAAAGTCCACGTTTTTAAAATGGAGACTGCTAGAGTTAAAATCCTCGGAACGTCGATCGCCTGTGTCACTTATCAATCCGCGCTCGAAGTTGTTCAGAACCTTGCGCGTGAGGCGCGACCGACCGCGGTGTGTCCGGCTAACACGCACATTCTCTCCGAAGCGCGACGTGAACAGAATTTCGCGCGAGTCATGGCAAAGTTCGATCTCATTTTGCCGGACGGAATGCCGGTCGTCTGGGCGATGAATCTTCGCGGCGCAGGTTTAGCCGATCGCGTCTACGGACCATACTTTATGAAATACGTTTTGGAGAGAACGCCGCGGCCGTGGCGCCATTTCTTTTTCGGCGACACTGCCGAATGCCTGGAAGAGTTGCAGCGCGCGGTGATCAAGTTGCAACCCGAAATCGAAATCGTCGGCGCAATCAGTCCGCCATTTCGCGGGTGGACTGAATCAGACGAAGCGCAATCCGCGCAAACGATCAACAGCGCGGCACCGGACTTCGTTTGGGTCGCGTTGGCGGGTGGGCGAATGGAGAAATGGATCATCGGTAATCAATCGCGCTACAATCGCGGCGTTTTCTTGGCGGTGGGCGACGCTTTTACGTTATTGAGTGGGCGAAGACCATTTGCGCCGAAATGGATGCAACGGCTCGGATTGACGTGGCTCTTTCGATTGCTTTCTGAGCCGCGGCGGCTCGGGCCGCGTTATCTGCGTTACAATTCGCTATTCATTTATTATCTACTGCGCGATTGGGTTCTTGGGGCGCCCGCGCGCGACGCATCCGATCAGGACGTGTGAGCTGCTACAGGTTGAAGCCATGCGCTTTCCCAGTAAAGTACGGGGCCCGCTCCGGGGCTGATCTCCTATAAATGAAGTCTGAAAAAATCTTGGTTTGTGGCGGTCGCTAGACCGCAGTGCGATTGGTCTGCACGAAGGGATGAAGGCGATTAGCTCCGTTTCGGTCTGCGGTCTGGGCAAACTCGGCGCTTGCATGGCCGCAACGTTCGCGGCCCGCGGTTTTTCCGTCGTAGGTGTGGATATCGACCCAGAGAAAATCCGTAGAGTCAATGCGGGCGAGCCGCCGGTCGATGAACCGTTGCTCGCTGAGACGATAAAGGAAGGACGCGAACGTCTGCGCGCGACGGACGATCCGTCGGAAACTGTAGCGACCGATGCTTCATTTTTTATTCCGCCATCGCCGAGTCTTCCCGATGGCAGCTTTGCGACGGAGTATTTACTGAAGGCGATGCGACCTGTCGCCAAAGCAATCCACGCCTCTGGGAAGAAAGGTCACATCTTTGTTTGCAGCTCGACCACGACACCCGGCGCGGTCGATTCGGTCCTGATTCCAATGTTGGAAAAAGAAACAGGCTGGAGGTGCGGATCGGAATTCGGCGTCTGCTATAATCCGGAGTTCATCGCACTTGGAAATGTGATCACTGGATTGCTCGAGCCGGACATGGTGTTAATCGGCGAGAGCGATCCGATCAGTGGCGACGCGCTGGAGGAGCTCTATCGGAAGTACGCGCGAAACAAATGCCGGATCGCGAGGATGTCGATCATTAGCGCCGAGCTGACGAAGATTTCCGTGAACAGCTACATCACGATGAAGATCAGTTTTACGAACCAGCTCCGGATGATTGCCGAACAGTTTCCCAAGGCCGATATCAACACGATCCTTGATGCGATCGGGACCGACACTCGAATCGGCAAGAAATATTTGCGCGCTGGTTTGAGTTATGGCGGCCCATGTTTTCCGCGCGACAATCGCCTCCTCGCTTACACCGCGCGGGAAGCTGGATTACAAGCGCCGCTTGCTGAAGCGTCCGATCAGGTCAACGAACTGACAAAGTCTAACCTGCTGCAAAAAGTGACTAGTCTGGTTCCAACGGAAGCGACGGTGCTCGTCCTTGGAATGTCTTATAAGCCCGACACCTACATCACGGAAGAATCGGCCGGCCTTCATCTCGCACAAAATCTGAAGAGACATGGATATCGCGTGCTCGTCCATGATTTCGCCGCCAATTCCGACAACAACCCAGCCCTGCGGGAGTTCGAGTTTGTTTCCGATCTAAACGGCCTGGCCAAACGGGACGATGTCGATCTTGCCGTGATCTGTTGTCCATGGCCGCAGTATGGTTCGCTGAAATTTTCTTCCGTTACGAAAGTTCTCACGACCTGGCAGCTTTAGGCGATGAATGAAACGACAAATCCGACGTGGTTTCAGCGGATAGCTGAATCAGTCCGGCGCGAGCCGCTCAGCGCGTTGTTACTCGCGACGATCCTCGCCACTTTCGTTTATTTTTTTGGCTTTGCTCCACTATTTATTAGAGGGATTTTCGTTAGTGGGACGGGTTCAATTGCGGATTGGGCATGGCAAGCCTGGACTTCCGGTCCGGCAGGGAACCAAGAACACTCCCGTCTGGTGCCCCTCATTTCTCTCGGGCTAGTCTGGTATCATCGAAAGGAAATCAAAAACGCGATCAAGCTTGGCTCGAACAGCGGATTGATCTTTGTCGCGCTGGGAATTGTCTTGTTTTTGTTAGCCGCGCGATGTTTACAACCGCGTCTCGCGCTTGGATCGTTGCCATTCCTGATTTACGGCGCGGTTCTTTATCTTTGGGGCAAACAAGTCGCTCGCATCATTCTTTTTCCGTGCGCCTTTTTGATTTTCTTGATCCCCTTCGGCGCAATCGAACAGGCAACATTTCGCCTCCAATTCGTCATCACAGGTGCGATCGGTTTTTTAAGTAATTTAGTTGGGATCCAGATCGATGCTGTCGGCACAACGCTGACCGCGGTCAACGGAGAGTTCAATTTTCAAATCGCTGAGGGTTGCAGCGGCGTTCGGTCGCTTACCGCCATGACAATGCTTACCGCAATCTATGTGCATCTCACCCAGGACAAACTTTGGAAAAAGCTCGGCATCCTCGCTTTTTCGATCTTGTTTGCGATCGTCGGAAACATCGGGCGACTCTTTACGGTGATCTTAGTCGCGAAGTTTATTGATCCAAAACTGGCGTCCGGAATTTATCATGACTATTCGGGCTACGTTTTTTTCCCGATCGCGCTGCTGGCAATGCTCGGATTCAGCAAACTGATCAATACGAACTGGCGTCAATGGTTTGGGTCGAAAGTCTAGTATGACTATTAAGCGGCTCGCTGCTCTGCAGATCGTTTTGCTCGGAGGTCTGGGATCGGTCTTTCTTGTGCCACGCGATGTGGCCTTCGAGCCAGCAGCGGTGAATGCTTCGCTTCCGCAAGACGTCGGTGACTGGGATGGGACGGACCAGGCGATCACTCAATCTGAACGGGATGTGGTGGGCCCGGATACCCAATTTGCGCGGAAAATTTATCGGAATCCTCGTGGAGACGAAATTTTTGTGTCGATTGTTTTCTCGGGGCCAGACATGAACACGAGTATCCACCGCCCTGAGCGATGTCTCCCGGCGCAAGGCTGGACGATAGCGGACACGCGGTATGTCGAGGTATCAACCCCCGCTGGGGTTTTGAATGTGACTCGGCTGCATAATATGCGAAGCGAGCGACCGAGCCCGGATCGCACCATTACCATTTACAGCCTCAATTATTATTGGTTCGTCGGGCACATTGACGAGACCTCATCGCATCTGGAACGAACCTGGATCGACATTCGGGATCGCCTGCTTAAAGGACGCAACCAGCAATGGGCTTATGTTACCGTAGTTGGTGTGGTGACCAAGGATTTCAGGATATTTGGACGAACCGAAAAAGAGACTGACAATTTGATCCAGGCATTCATTGCTGAGCTCGTTCCAAAACTACAGAAAACTTCCTGAACAGCATCCACGCTCAGATCGATCGAGCGGAGCAGAATTTAATGAAGGTCGTCGTCTTTGCCCATACCCCGCCGCCTTTTCACGGACAGAGCTACATGGTCAAGCTGATGCTCGACGGATTGCGAAGGCCTGGAAAAAGCAACCAGGCGCGCGATCTGCAACTCTTTCATGTGGACGCCAAACTTTCTTCCAATGTTGAAGCGGTTGGTAAATTTCAGTGGTCGAAAATTTTCGCGCTCCTGAGATATTCCTTCGCCGCGAACTGGCATCGGTTCGCGAAAGGGGCAGACACTCTTTATTACATTCCTGCACCGGGAAAGCGGGTCGCGCTGTATCGCGATTGGATCGTGATGTCTTTATGCCGGCCGATCTTCAAGAAGCTCATCTTTCATTGGCACGCGGTTGGGCTTGGCGAGTGGCTCGAACAGAAGGCCAGCCCATGGGAAAAATGGGTTACGCATCGGCTGCTCGGGCAAGCGGATCTAAGTATTGTCTTGTCTGAGTTTGGCCGGGCAGATGCGATGCGCTTGTTTCCGCGAAAGATCGACATCGTGCCTAACGGCATTCCCGATCCGTGCCCGGACTTTAATGAATCGGTCCTGCCCGACCGACAGAGACGCTCTCGCGAGCGGGGCGAGGGGAAACCGACCAAATTCACAGTATTATTCATTGGAGCCTGCACCGCCGCGAAAGGACTTTTCGCCACCCTTGACGCGATTGCTCTGACGAATCAGCGCTTTGATGCGCGAAAGGCGCCGAGTCTTATTCGATTGATCGTCGCGGGCGAGTTTGTATCTGCTGGAGATCAAACGCAGTTTGCGAAACGAATCGCACAACCGGATTTGAATCGGCGGATGGGTACGGACACGAGCAAATCCGAAAGTTTAATTCACTATGCCGGATTTGTAGAGGGCGCTGCCAAGAACGCGTTATTTCGCGAGGCAGATTGTCTTTGCTTTCCAACACTTTACGCGGCCGAAGGTCAACCCGTCACGGTTATCGAAGCTCTCGCTTTCGGATTGCCGGTGGTCGCAACGCGTTGGCGGGGGATTCCAGACCTTGTCACCGGGACCGAAGCACGACTCATTGACGATCAGAACGCAAATGCCATCGCGAATGCGTTGGAAGAGTTAATTAGGACCGAGGCTTCGCCAGTGAATCGCAATGTGTTTCTCGCGCAATATCACGTCGACAAATACATCAACGGCTTGCGGAGAGCGTTTACAGAGATGATGAAGCCCCTATAAGTGTGAGCATCCCGACATTCGCGTTGAAGTGTCACCTCACCGCGAATACGAAGAGGTACCAACCAATCCTTTCCGCGAGAAATTTTTCCACGGCGAAAGGAAAATAGCGGCTGTAGCGGCGTAATGGAAAGTGAGCGACGCGAAAAGTCACATCTCGGCATTTCGCGAACAATTGTCGCGCTTCGTTCTTATTGAAAGCGAAAGCGACCGGACATTCCGGACCATCTGTGCAGTGATGAACGAAATCATCGGCTTTGAGATAGCTCCAGCCGCGTTTCAGAAAATTTTGGTAGTGGATGTCCCAAACTTCTGGACGCTGATTTCCTCTAACGCCAACGATCGTGTCCGCGGTTAGTTTCTCGCGATCCTCGGCCCATCTCCCAAATCGCGATAAAATCTTCAGCAAAACCCGCACGCGCATGTAAAGCATGATGCGCACGTAGTAGTTAAAACTGTTCTTGTGGTAGAGCATGATAATAGCTCTGCCGTTCGGCTTTAGAACGCGCCACACTTCGTTGATCGCCTTTTCAGGATTCGGCGTGTGGTGAAGAACTCCATGCGAATAAACCCAGTCGAAAGTTTCGTTCGGGAAACTGAGCTGCTCGGCGTTTTCACGTTGGAATGTACCGAGCAAGCCGAGAACATCGAAGTGCTTTCGAGTCGCTTCCAACGCGGTTTCTGTCAGATCGACTCCGGTATAGTTCGCACCTTTCAGCGCAAACATCGCGGCATCAGCGCCATTGCCAGTTCCGATTTCAAGCACAGTTTGTCCTTTTGTTTCAGCAAAAGGAACAAGCAACGGTATGTGCCACTCGGTCCGATAGCGCTGTTCGCGAAATTTCCTATAGAAGTCATCAAGGTCTACAGATTTCGGGACAAAGTGCGTTCCGCAAGCTTCGGTATTCCAGAATGCATCTACGTCCGACAATCGCGCTTTCACAATCAGGTTCTGTCGCGTTTTATTAGCTCACAGTTTATCGACGCCAATATTGGAAGAGAACGTCGTTTTATCGCGCAGATGTTTCCGGAGAAACCAGTTGCCGGACAGCAAATCGAGTTTCCCACGGTAAAATAATTTTTGGGATTGCCGTTTAATTCGAGCGAAGAATTCTAAGAACTTTCCTCTGATTCCTCCCGGAAAACCATGCTCCTTGCGGATAATCAAGGATTCCCGTCGCATGTTGCGTGACACTCGCCGGTCGGCCGACTGTCCGTGCTCATGCATTCGGTAGTTTGCCAGAAGCTGCGGAATGTGCCCGACGCGGCAGCAGTTTTGCCCGAGCCGGAGAATAAACTCCAGATCGCAGCAATTGAGAAACTTCTCGTATTGATAAGCACCCAGCCGGTCATAAACGTTTTTCTTCACAAAAAGAGTCGGGTGAATCACATAGCAAACATTGCCGAAGCGCAGCACGTCGTAGTCATAGCAAGCTTCTTCTCGACGGAAAATCTCTCGGCTCATTCCATCGACATAAACGACATCGCCAAAAAGGGCGTCCCAATCCGGGCTTTCAGTGAAGGCCTGCGCAACTTTTTTAAGCGTTCCTTCGCGGTAACAATCATCGGCATTAAGAATCGCGATAACGTCGCCTGACGCGCGTTCGATTCCTTTGTTCATTGCATGATAGTGACCCTGGTCCTTTTCTGAGATCCAAATCAAGTGATTGTAATTGCGGATTAGGTCGACAGTGCCGTCTATCGATCCACCATCGATTACGATGTGCTCCCAATTTTTATAATCTTGGGCGAGTACACTTTCGATTGTTTCGCGCAAGGTCGCGATGCCATTGAATGTTGGCGTTACGATCGAAAACTTTGGCGGCACCGACATAAGCCAGCAACTGCTTGGTTACCCCTTGGCGACAGCGAACTGAGTGCCTACACGCTGACCTTGCTTCGGCGAGGAAGACGTCGGGGCTTCGACAAGGACATTGCCCTCCCGTTGTAGACGAAGGAAGACGCCTGCCAGAGCAAACTCGCGCGGCAGGAAAGAGCCGACGTCTTGTGCACCGATCCAATAGCAGACGATCCAGGCGGCCAGGTACAAGGCAATAAAACGCAAAGTGAAACTGCCAGGTTCATTCTCCGGTCGGCCTACTTTGAAAGTCTGAACAAGGAGCCGGAAATTCCAAATCACGAAAAAAATCGTCCCAATAATTCCGAAGCAATCCAGGGCGGCGAGGAACCCATTATGAATATTGCCGGTTTCAATCGCTTCCCGATTCGAGTTTGGATTGTACTTATAGACGGATTTCTCGGCCCACTGACTCTTGAAGCCGAACCCTCTTCCCAAAAACGGCTGCGCGGGAAAATAGTCTTTCAACCACAGAGTCCAAACTTGCCACCGGAAATCATTGGAACCATTAGCATCCATCACCATGTCGGGGTCCCACTTGCCTGGAAGAAACGTGAGACTTCTTTGCATCTGCTTCGGCAGCGTAACGATCTCGGAATTAATGAAGGAAATTGCAAACAAGCCGATTGCGACTACTGGCAAAAATGCAAGAACTGCAAATTTTAGATCGCGAATACCAGCGGCAATAGCAACCGTTAGGGTGTTGAAAACGGCGGAGCGAAAGCCGGAGTAAATGACCGAGATAGAGCCGGCAACGAGAGCGATGAGACGGAAGAAATTCGATGGGTGCAGGATTTGCGGCAAGGAAATGGAGGCCAGAACAAGGGTGATCAGGATGAACCCAAAGTTACCAAAAGCGCCGACCCGCCCCGTTATATCCGGACTTCCCGTGACGATCTCTTCCAGGCTCGCGGTCGAGACCGCGGAATAGAACGGATAGATTACATATACCGAGCTTGGTACTATCTTCGTGATCACGGCAATGGTCAGGTCAAACAGACTCACCCCGAGAACCACATAGGGCAGCCTGGCCCAGAGCTTCGCGCTCATTGGGATGCTCATGATCACAAAAAAAGCGGCCAGGCCGACAAACACATTCACATAGTTTCTGCCACCCCAGATGCTCGAGCCCAGGAACTTCATTCCGAAACGATCGTGCACGCCGTGTAACGTAATTATAGCCATGAAGGCGATGATCATGAGCAGATCGGCGCGTGCCGGCCACTGGATACGCGTTCTCTTCAACACGGTATCTGTAAGGAGGAACTTCGCGACGCCGATCGCCATCAGAATTTGGAAAGGAGTGAACGAGCCGCCGAGAATTGGGAACGTTCCACTAAGGAACGATGAAGCGATGGTGAGGACCCAAAAGAAACCGCCGGAGAAAAGCGAAACTGAAGCCACAACAACGATCAGCGCTCCGAGAAGCAACGGCCCGTAATTGGACGAGCCGATCTGGGTGCCGAGAAACACTGCCAGCAACAAACCGGCGACACAGAGGGCGAATAGCAGGAGTTTCTGTGCGACAGCGGGGTTAAGCATGGAGACGTATCTTGTGACCGCCGCCCGCAGCTTATGACATTTCTTAAATAGTGCCTAATGGTAATCATCGCCGCCGCCCATTGGATATCGTTACCGCTTGCCGGCCGGCCGATCTCGCAATTTTTCGACTGGCGCTAGCATATGAGCCTCGGGACAATGAGACTCGAAGCCTTCAATACCCTGCGATTTGCCGAGGAGGCAATTTGTAGCACGGCCGCACAAATTCCGCCGTCATTTCGCTCAGTTCACGCAGCGACCGTTTGATAGCCTCAAAGATAGATTCTGAAGGTGGATGATGCGTGTTGTTTGCAGCTACGAAAATTGGGACTCGAAATGGGTTCCACCGCAAACTGTAATCGACGCGCCATTGATCGTTCGCCCAGATAATCGTCGGTTTTCCGCAAAGATTGGCTAAGTGCATAGGCCCGCTGTTTTCGCCGGCGACCGAGTGGGCGGAGCAGATCGCCGCCACCGTTTTTCGAAGATCGACATCGCGATAATCGTCACAGTCTGCCGGGGCATGGGAGTACTCGGGGTGTCCAATGCAGGCGATGGACATTCCGTGGTCGCGGCAACGCTTTGCTAATTCATCGGCCGATTCAGTCGGATAGTTCTTGTTTTGATCCGGACCCGCCTTAAGCACGGCTCGGAAATGAAAAACCACGTCGTAGGGTTGAGCACGAACAGGCGATTCCGTGAACAGCCGAAAGTTCTGTCCCCAAATAGCTTTGTGGTAGCGCGTGCACAACAGCGAAGGTTCGAAGATGTCGAAGTTGGTTAACCCGATTGCGGCAGCTCTTGCGCGGGCTGTCGCGCGCGCTTCGCTACGCGAAAAACGGCCGTAGCCGTACCCGGCGCTCTTAAGATCGACATCATGGTAGTGAATGTTGCAACCTTCGTACAAATAATCACGGCCGGGATAGGTCAACACGTGTACTTGTTCGTAGTGAGGTCGACGGGCACGAACAAATCCTTGCCATTGCATTAGCTCCCAACCGAATTCACCGGCAAATGGTCCGGCAAAAAGATTTCGCCTAGGTAAAGACCATTGGCGCAGCATCGGCAGAAACAACGAAAGTTTCTCTTTGAATGTATATTGGAAACTCGGCGTAGCGTCCGGCGAGGGCTCCTTCATTACATTGGATTTTCTCTCAACGTCCATCGGAAAGGCGAACAGAGAGGCGCCTTGGTAACAGCCGAAGAATGAATCCACACACGCTCGACGGTAAAATCGCCGCTGCGATTTCGACTGGATTGCATCGCATCGCGAGCAGACGCAACCGGGCTGAACGTCGGCTTTGCGTGCTCGGCTGTGGTGAGATTTTCTCAGCTTCCATCAATCCGAATTCGCTCACGTCATGCAGGCGAACGCGCCAGTTGTCTAGCGAACAAACATACGGAACAAGCCATTTGCCTTTTCGCATCCGGGCGTCGTGAGCAAAGATTCGTCCACCGACGGGAATGAATGGCTCGAGCAGATAGAACTCCGTAATCTGTTCACCGGGATTGTTACCGCCGTCGAGAAACGCAACATCAACAATGGCCCTGGGCCCCTGTTGGCGGAGCCACTCTGGAATCACGTCCTGAGAAAACCCAAACAACGGAGTAAAACGGTGTAAGGCATTTGGCGCACCCTGTCGTATGTTTTCCAGCATTCGATCGTAAATACTCTTATCGGCTTCGATGCCCCAGAGATGGCCCTCACCATTTTGCTCGAGCGCTGTAAGTAAATGAATGGTACTACCGCCACCGAGCCAGGTCCCTACTTCAAGAACAACCCGCGGGTTTCTAGTTGCGTGCAAAACGGCCCCCGTTAGGACCTGCCGCTCAGCTTCATTCAATTGCCCCTCGATCATTTCCGAAACGACAATAGTTCGCGGTAGACGCGTTCGTGTCCTTGAGCAATCACATCCGGATGGTAACGCATCCGCATTGTTGCGGCGGCCGTTGTCGGTCGAAGACAGTCTTGTTGTAGCCATCGGGTAATCGCTCTGTATAGCTGTTCCGGTTCTTTGGCATCGAGCAACTCTGCGGTAGCAACTTCGTGCGCGATGTCCCGCAGACCCCCGGTCTGCGTTCCGAAAAATTTCAGATTGCGCGACAACGCCTCGGCCGCGACCAAGCCGAACGCTTCTTCAGTTGGGACGTGAATTAGCGCCGATGCCGTATCGTAGGCCATGATCAGCTCGTGCAACCTTTGCGAATCGGTGTGTTTGATGAACGTCTTTAGCTCGGGCGCGTTGATCCGATGAAGGAATTCACCTGCGTACTTGCTGCGCGGATCGGCCTTTCCGATAAAATTCGCTTGGAACGTATGGCCTTGGTCATGCAGCTTTTCGAGAACCGGTAGCAATTCCAGTTGCCGTTTATGTGGCACAATGGCACCGACGTTTAGCAGTATCGGCGGAGAAGATGTCGATCTCACTGGCAGCGGTATTTCAAAAAATTCGCGGCGCACGGCGTTCGGCACAAGCCACGTGCGGCACGCACGCGGCCTAACGACCGATTCAGTGTAACGCGAATTACAAAACACCCCGTCCGTTCGCGGAAGCGTGAATCTTTCCAGAATCGCCGCCCACCACCAATAAGTGCCGATCGGCGCTCTTGTTGCTCGGACAATCGGTACCATGTTGCCATGAATCGTGACCACGTTTGGGAACCCGGAAAAAACGGCGCTCAACGCACACTCCCGTTCCGTTCCCTGACCATGAACGATGTTCGGTTGAATCAGCTGCAAGCGTTTTCGAATGGCGCGGATACAACCCTGGTAACCGGTACGCAGCCAGCCAATCTTCGGTACATCGACAAGATGAAACCAGATATTGCGCGCGAGCTTTTCCGGCGCTTCCATCGGCCTTTGCGTGCAAGAGACCACGTGAATTTCGAGTTCTGAAATGGTCGCAAGTCCCTGGAGCAAAGCTTCAATCGCTGGACCGAAAACCGGCGTGGGAAGTTCGTAGCGCCGGTGGTGCTCGCGATTATCCGTGGTCAGGATGGCTATTCTCATCGATTCACGTTGCGACCTGCCCGGTGGAAGCCGAGAACGATTCCCAGAGTGTCTTTCGCATTCGCTCCGCATCAAACTCTGCATGGGCACAACGTTGAACTTCAGACCGAAAAACGGCCCACGGGTTTTCGTTCGACAACGCGCGTAGCAATTCTTGATCAATCGCCGCTGGTTTCGCGGATGCAACGCAAGGACCGATATCGTAGGCCCGGGCGAGCTTGATCAAACTGCTTTCTGGATGTCCGAGTGTGATAATGGGAAGCCCGGCTGCCAGATAGGACACAAATTTCGTTGGCAGGCTGAATCTATTATAACGGGGATCGTTATCGTCGAGCGACATCGGCGCGAATCCCCAGGCGAAATCCTTGAGCGCATGGGACAATTCGGCTTCGGAGTAAAGTCCATGTTCTTGCATGCACGACGGGTCGAACCATGGACGTGCGCGATAAGAATGTGCACTGAAAAATTCGAGAGAAATGCGTTTTGCAAGCTGAGGGCGAACCCGCTGCAACGCCTCCACAAAACAGGCGAACGTTTCTTCGACAATAATCGTTCCCGCGTACGCGATCCGGATCTCGGCGGTCGGGGAGCTGGCTTTGTCGGCAAGGTAGGAGAAATCACTTGGTTCCAACCCGGCCCGGACCAGCGCGCCATTGTGACCGGTGCGGCTGTGCAAATCGACCAGCATTGGTTCGGATATGGCGTCCCGTGTGGTTGCCGTCGAATAAAGCGCATCAGTGATCGCGGCCATTCTGCGAGCGCGCCGTAAGCCGAAACGAAAGACACAACTGTTGATGTCTGCGAAATCGTGGATCGAAACGTGAAAAGGAATCTCGTTACCCAAAAGTGCGCGGCCAAGAGGTGGAATGGACCAGCCGTGCGGAATCGCCCAAATTACATCTGGTTTCAAACGGCTGATCGTTGTGCGCAGATGCAATGCGGCCAGAGGCGCCCACACATTCTTCAAAAGCGAGGACTTGATGCTACGATAACGACGATGAGGGTAGAGGCGTTTCGGAATGTGCGCGACGCGGTGGGCCGCAAGCGGTTGGTCGAAAGGGGCGTCGCGATCAGTCAGGCAGTTCCACCAAAAGAGTTTTTCTTGCGGCCAGCCACTTAACATCTGGCGAACGATCACCGGGCCGCCGCCCGAGGCATTCGGCGCAAATTCGGTAGCGACCAACAGCCTGGGAAAGCCTGGCCTCACTTGGAAGACTGAGAAATTTGTTTCGCCGTTTCCATCTTCTGCCGCCGTCGCGCTTTCCAATATTCAACGCAAATCAGCGCGTGATGAACCGAGCCGTTGAATGCCGCCGACGGAAAAATTCGCCCTTCGATTCTCCATTGATCGCGTAACGTGCGCAGCATCTCGATCACGAGGCGGGAGAAGAGGGTTCGCACTGGTCGGATGCGAATTTCTTCCCAGCGATCCGGCCAGGCAGGAGAGTGCCATCGCCAACACGGGAGATCGGTCGGTTTTTTCATCAGCGATTGCGCAATTACGCGGCGCCAATGATAAGCTTGGCTTCGAAGTAAAACATTGCGAAGTCCGTGGGATCTGCGCGGCGGTCGATGATGCAAAATCAGGTCGAGCGCCTCATATTTGCCGTCTGGAATAGGGACCTGCTCAACCACACCAAAAAAGCGTACGTGTTGTCGATGAAAGAAAAAGATTCTTCCGGGCGAATAATTTTTCGAAATTTCTCGCCGTCCATTCCAGAGCGGCCAGATACAGGTATAGCCGGAAATTTCTTCAGCGGGTTCAGGCGCTCGTCGAAAACGCGCCAACCATTGTCGCATTTCCTCGCTCGGAAATTCATCGGCATCCAATCGCAAAATCCAGTCGTGTGCTGCCTGTTTCCACGCAAACGGCCAATGCGGTTCCTGCTGAAAAGCGCGCGGCCTGATGAAGAACCGGCCATCATATTTCTTAACTAGTGACTCAACATTCTGCGCAACATCGATCTCTTCGGGGCCGTCGTGGACAACAACAAGATCGTCGTAGCAATCCGTGGATTCTTCCAAGAGTCGCTCCAACAGATCGCGCTGTTTGTAGATGCAAACGACAAGGGAAATGGCTGGCATAAACGACTAGATCTCGCCCAAATATCTGCGCTTCCACGTAACGAGTTTTTCTTGAGCGGCGAGCGGCAGCAAACCTACTGTTATTTCGTACAACCGAACACGAAACTGGCGACGGAATTGAGCGAACCGACGCCTAACGGTAAACAGCTCGTTGTCATCCGTTCTAGCGTACCAGTCGTTCAAGCCGTCGCTTAAAAAGCAGCGATATCCTTGAGAGCATAAATATCGGCGGACTCTGCGATCATGTCCTTGGAAGTTGTCTTCCAAGACCAACACGCGTGGATTCCATTTTTTCAGGTCAAAGCCTCGCAAGACACCTAGCTCAGCTCCCTCGACGTCTACCGTAACGAAATCAAGCGTTGTAACTCCTGACTGCGATAAGATCGAATCAACTGTTACGACAGGTACGGTTATCTCTTTTCCTACTGCTCCGCTTTCGACGATTTTCGAAATGTTAGCCTTTGTGAAAACCGTTGTGGAAAGATACTCCGCGCCCTCCGCAATCAGGAACCTCATCGTGCCCGTTCTATCACCTGCCGCGCAGGAAAATACTTGCGCTGACCTATTCTCTCTTGCCCTCTCGGCCAATTCTGGATTGGCTTCAACTAAGACGCATGACCAACCTCTCTTTTCGAAATAATAGGTAGTGCTATCCTTAACGCCGTCTAGGGCACCTACCTCAAGACAAGTTCCCAACCTCTGCCCTTTAAAAATGTCAGCTAACCTGGTGTCCTCGCCAGATTGAGAATAGAAGCATTTTTTCTCATCCGTAATAGACATGTTGTGAGACGATTTTGATACAAATCCACTTCTCTCAAAAAAGAACATTCATGGCCGGCTTCTTCGAGAAAACCGCCATTGGTGAAATCGGGCCCAATAATATTTTGGACGAAGCGATATTTGCTCGCCTGGCGAATGACCAAACTGTTGCTCGTCGAGATACTCTCCCGCCGCCCGCGCCTTCTTGAGATCATCTTGCGCGTTCGGATTGCTCGCGCCGGTTACGGCTGCTTCTAAAATCGTTTCGAGGCGGCGAGTCGATTCGCTTGGGTTGGAGAGCGTGCGAATGTGCGATTGCGCATTGTGGCCGAGCTTTGTGCGAAGATCGACATCGTCCGCCAACGTGAGGATTGCCTTCGCGACGGTGGATGCCGTGCTGGCAATGAATCCACACTCACCGTGCCGAACGAGTTCAATCTGCGCCTGATCCAGCCAGGGCGTTGAGTTGGCGATCACCGGCTTGCCGTAATTCATCGGCTCAGCAATCCCATAGCCAAAACTTTCGCCAACACTCGAAGTATGCAACACGACATCCAAACTCGCCGTGGTTAGGGCGAGTTCAGCCGGATCACTTGTCGCGGGAAGAACAATGAATCGTTCACAGTCGGACGCTCCTTTGAGCGACTGCGCGACCGCCGGCGGCGGCTCGCGTAACAACAATTTAATATGCGGATTCTGCGCGGCAGCGATTCGAAATGCGTCCACCGCCAGATCCGTCCATTTGTTCGGCTCCGGTCTGGACAGACGGCCGAAAAGGATTTCATCAGGTTTGATTCCATGGAGTCGCCGAAAATTCTCCCGTTCAGATGCGCTGGGTCCATCATCGGGATCGAGTGGATAAACCGCGACGCTGGCACGTCGAAAGAACTCTTCGTCGAGCGATTTAAAATAGCGTCGCGTTGCTTGGACGCAGCTTGTCCATGAAATGAATAAGCGAAAATCGGTCCACTCATTCTCTTTCGGATTTTCCAGTTGCCCGAAAATGTTCGTTTGGAGGATCGGGATTTTTTTTGGCAATGCCTGCAACGCTTCGCCGAGAACGTCGCCTTGATGCGCATGACCCGGAACGTGCGCATGAATTGCATCCGGCTGAATCTTGCTCAACGCGTTGGCGATCGAAGCAGAGTGAGCGGGCAAGATTTGCACGCTAACGCCAGCGTTTTCGAACTGCGACCGGCGAGGCCCATCGGCAAAGGAAATTAGATGCAACTGATGCCCGCGGTTGACGAGCTCGCGCGCCCAGATACCAGCGGCCTTTTCTGAACCGCCCAGGCCAAGCTGGTTAATGAAGGTAACGATTTTCATCAACCCAGGTCTTTTTCAAAAAGCACGCTCTCGAGTGACTTCTGATGCGCGATCAAATTGTCCCGTGAGAGATGCTCCCTCGCATCTTCAGAAAAGTCGTTCGCACGGGATCATGCAATACCCACACCGCGATGATGCAGCCATGCAGACACGCTGGGATAAGTTGCCATAGCGATAGTCGGGGCAAAAAGAAGATCGTTGATGCAAAGGCCAACCCGATAGCGATCTGAAGACAGAGATGCTTCCAGGTTCGTCCTGCCAGCCAGCCACCTGCATTCAAGAGTTTGATGACAAAAAGATCCTGAGCAATAAGCGTCACTCGGCTGAAGAGAAACGCCCACGCGACACCGATAACGCCCATCCATTGCCACCCCACATAAACACCCGCGACCAGAAAGATGCAGGTCAGGACGTTGAAAAGCAGACCAGTTCCTACGCGATTCAACGGACCAAGCTGCGCCCCTGAGATATTCGAAATCGCGCTGAGGCAGTACCCGATTATGATCGGCGGAAAAAGGGGCGCAATTTTGAGGCCGAGGTCGCTGCCCAGCCAAAGGCGCAACAATACGGGATGCCAGACGCAAACCCAAACCGAAGCGAAGACGTACCAGGGAAAAGTGAAATCAAATACTTCGTTATATACAGACGCGGCCCCCTGACGACTTTCAATTCCGACGGCGCGGCTCGTGTTATGAAACACGGGACCCATGACAGCTACGCTCAGACCGTGGATTCGTCCGCCGACATTTGAGCAGATGGTATAGCTCATAAAATCCGCAGCGGGCGCGAGTCTTCCTAAAAAAAGTCGATCAAGCGACCAAAGAAAAGAACCCACCACAAGCGAAGCGAAAGTCTTTCCAGTATACGAAGCCATTTCGCGCGCGCGTCGCCATCTGGCATCGTCGAAACCAAGATCCAACCGATACCATTTCTTAGCGTGCCAAACGAAAATCGCCAATTGCAGGGCACTAATCAGTGCTCCCCAAAGGACCAGCACTAGCGGGTTGTGTGTAATCCAAGCGAGGACGATCGACGGAATGATCTGCAGAATAGTGGTCGCAATCCGGACAATGGAGAGAAACCTAAAGTCCAAATGGGCTTGCGAGAGAATCAGCCAAAACTGGCCGTAGTAGGAAAGGAACAGGCTCACCGCGCCAGCGACAAACGACCAGCGCAACAAATTGACGAACGATGGATCGACGTTGAACCATCGTGGACCCCAAATCACTCCAACGGCGCCAAAAACAACGCCCATTAGCACGAGTAGCGGGATGCCAATTGCGTTGCCGGTTCCCCAGTACTCGCGGACGGCTTGGGCATCGTTGCGACCAAGCGCGACGCCGACGTAACGACCAACTGCCACTCCTAGTCCTAGATCAACGAAGCCAAAAGCGCCTGTAAACGTGAGGACGTAGAACCAAAGCGCGTACATTACCGGGCCGAGAGAGCGATAGAACAACGGTACCGAGACAATGTTTAGTACGCTTACCGTGATTAGCGGCAGGATGCTCCACAGGGTTTGCTTTCTTAGGCTCATGTTTGCCGACGCGTAATCCGCTTCAAAACTTTGCTGCCGACAATGAAAGAGCCCGTCACGATTGAGAGCGCGACGAGGCCGGCCAGACAAGTGGGCCGGTATGTGTACATGAAAATCGCAGCTGTTTCGCTGGCCGGAAGATTGATCGTCGAAAACGGTGACGCGCCGTGCTCCAAGCGAATCGGTTGTCCATTCAGTCTCGCTCGCCAGCCGCCATAAAATGTGTCGGTCCGTAAGAGTCGATCCGCTGCTCCCGGCGCGACGGAAACAGTCAAAGGGTTCATTGTTTCAGCTGTGATTGTCACTGTTGCGCGGCTTAAATTTCAGTTTGCGAGCACTTGGAGCGAGCCAGAATTCTTTGTATTTTCGGAACGACCGGCACCACTTGCGGCTCGAAATGCGTAGAATATTTGTCCGATTTTGGGTGGAAATTCGAGCACTCTCCTATCTTATGATCACTTATAGGAATAGGAACAGGAAGATAGCAGACTTAACGCCAGGGCCAAAACTATCAAGGCGGCCTGATGGGAACGTGCACAGAATTTGCTTTATAACTTTTATAGCGAGGATCTCTCCATCAGGAAATCCCCTGCAGTTCGCAAAATCGCCATTTTCTGGGGATTGGCTCCTCGTGGGCGTGCGAAACTGTCAAATAGTGTTTACACTCGAAGCCTGATCTCAGTATCCTTATGAAGCGCCACCTGTTTCGCCAATCTTTGAGCCGAACTCTACTCGTAGGCGCGGTCGCTCCCTTAACACTAGCTCTCATTTGGCTCGGTAAGATCAATAATGGATTCTCGATCTTTCCAACCGATACTTACGGAGCATATAAGGGTTGGTATGAGCGAGGAAACGCTGCCAAAGTCACAAATCACTACTCGCTGGACATTAACTTTATCTATTTCCCTTGGAAGTATTACCTCGCGACCCATGCTGGTGCAGATCTGGCTTGTGAAACATCAGCACTGCCGTTCACGTTGGGCCATCAAGGTGTGAAGCTGCCAGATGGCAGTTGCTTTCCGCTAGCCACATCTCGGCCCTACACCGTCTTAGATCCTCGACGATGCCTGGAAAAAGCTTTGCCATTTTTTGTGGGATATGACCTAGGTTATTTGCTGCTAGCGATGGCTGTGTGGCTATCGGTGTTAGGTGTTTTATGGCGGATGCAGTTTAGCTTTATACCAATGGTTTTCGGGGCAGCGGTGTCTTTAGGAACTTTTTGGTTAAGCAAGGAATTGCAGTATGATCAATACTCGTTCCCGGTACCGTTTCTGTATTTGGCGATCGCTTGCTTGGTTGGCGCCGAAAGGCGGCGCATACCCAATTGGTGCTATGGCTTGTTCGGTGGATTAGTGTTGCTGGCCTTATTGTGTACTTCTCTACAAGGTATTCTGCTGTGCGGGGCTGGTTTCGCCATTCTGCTCATCGGTTATTTTGTCGCTCGTGGTTGGCCGCGAGATCGTGATTTCTGGCTTCGGGTATTAATCGCAGCAGTGGTCGCCTCCGTAATCGCACTTTGGTCGATTAGCCCGAGTGTTGGTGCTTTTCTGGATCAATCACAGCGGTATGTCTCAATGACCAGTCCTTTACGAGAGCTTATTCTTATTCCGGAGCGGGCCATCCTATCCGTTTTAATTTTAGTTATGATCCCTACTGGGAATATACTGGGCAGCTTTGATACCATCGACCCTTGGAAGATATTGGGCTCGTTTGGTGGGCGCGAATACGTCTCGGTCGACACGCTGACAAATTATTGCGGTAGTTTGTATGCGCTCCTACTCGTTTTCGTCGGTCTGTTTAGTTGGCGGAACTATAAAACCTGGCGAGGTGTATGGCGATCGCCCGCTTTGAGATTTTGGAGCGTCTCTTTTGGTTTGGCCTGGTTGCTGTGCGTGTTACCCACCTACAAACTCGTATACTTTCGTCTGATCCAGTTCACCATTGGCTTGGGTGCGCCGATTTTTGTGGCGTTTGCCCTTGAACAGTTACGCCGAGTTCGTCCCCAACGGCTATTTGCTAGTTATAAGCTCCTAGTTGCCGGCTGGGTCAGTTTGTGGGGACTGCTGTGGATGGCAAGTCACGTAGTTAAAACTTCGGGCATGAAAGCAGTTGTGCTAAAAAAGTTAGGCCAAGGAGGTATTTTAGGGTTCGAGCCAGGGTTTTGGGAGCAGCGCTATCAGAAGTTCGTCGGACGTTTATCTCTACAAGATGAGTATGCGATCACATTATTGTGTGTGCAGGTAATGCTCTTGTTAGGTCTGTATGTTTATCTCAGGTGGGCTGATCGTCCGCCAATTAGGTCTTCTTCTGCGATCGCTTGGATAACTGGATTAATCGTGCTCCAAGCCGTTCTGCTAGGAGATAGCGCGTGCCATACGTGGATCTGGAATCAACCACAGCTGATTCGAACTGCTTGGATTGTACAAAATCCTTATTGGCAGCAATTCGGGGTTCAAGGTTTGACGCAATCCAGTCCGGACAGTGCTCCAACGCCACCGCCCAATTTTTTGATTCTGTACGGCTATCGCCCGCCCTCCTTTTATGAGAGTTTGAATGTAGATCGAAACATTAGACCACCAGAGTATCCATGATTCACGTAAACGTTCGGAGTTGAGTGTTGAGTGTCGCTGTGAACTACTTGCCGAGATTATATTTAAAGATGCATCGGAGCGCGCTGAACAAGCTCGCGACTTTTTGCGTTGCGAGTTGGTGCGGAAAAGGGACACCGACCCTGTCGTAATGGTCGTAAGCGTTCCCGCCGATGTGACTGCGGCGCTCGACGATGAGACACGTTTTTCCGAGCTGGGTGGCGATGCGTTCGGCCAGCACCGTGCCGGCAAAACCCGCTCCTACGATCAAGAAATCAAAACGTTCCGCCATCGGATGGAAGTGAGGAATGCCGAGCATAGCGCAACTGTTCGGCAAGTTCATCAAGGCGGATGCGCCAACATTGATAAAGATTGCGGACGCGTGGAAAACATCGGGCATCGTCACCTGCTCGATTACCGTCAAAAGTATTTCAGACCGGAATTGTATTGCTCAGTTTCGGCACCGGTGGGATACTGGTTCTCACCTTTAACAAAAGGGCTTTTATGAAAAGATTGCTGATGGTTTCCAATGAGGCGCAATTGCGTCGTCGAGTTGGCGGATCGGTCCTCGTGCTCCTGGCTTGCGTTCTATTTTCGTTTGGTCTCTGGACGGCAAAGGCGGATAAGCCGACGCCCACGGCAACGCCAGATTTCAACGGCACCAACGATCCGAATAAGTGCACCATTTGCCACGTTCCTCCTGGAAATCCGCCGAATGCACACACTCTAACGATCGGTTGCTCGGCCGTACAAGCGCATCTCCGGAACCATCCGGGAGACTGCCTTGGACCCTGCCCCTGCAATCCGACGCCCAAGCAGAATCCATAACAAACCGTTTTACCAAAAGCCGTTGCGACACCGAGTTGCAACGGCTTTTGTTTTGCGCTGCCATTGTCATTCGCCCGAACCGGCGCTGTTAAACTAAACTCGTGAAGGAAGCAGGTCTGATCGGTCGGTCGGCGGAAATTCTGGCAGTGGCACTGCTCGGTGTCGCGCTTGGTCTGATTCAAATCTTGATCGGCGGAACGCGCCTGATTTTTAGCTTACCGGCATACGCAATCCTCGCGATTGTGGGCCTGCTCACACTTTTAATGTTCCGCCAGCCAAAGCCGCGACCGGCGCAGCTTTGCCTTATCAGTTCGGCAATATTTTTAGGATACATCCTGGTCCGCGCGTTTTTTTCTCCAGTCGCTTACATCGCGCGCCCCGACATGTACGCGGTGCTCGGTGGATTGATCGTTTACCTGTTTGTCGCCTGCACCGCCACTTCAGCAAAGTTACGCGCCTCAGTTTTGACAGCTCTGCTCGCGCTCGCGCTCGTTCACGTTTTCATCGGAGCAATCCAATTTCGGGACGGCAACAATTTCATGTTAATTTCATTTTTGCAGCGGTTCGACTATGGCCGTCGGGCGAGTGGTTTTTATGTTTGTCCAAATCATCTCGCGGGAGCCCTCGAAGTACTCGGAATTTTCGGCACAAGCTTGGTCTGGTGGAGTCGGTTTCCAACGTGGAGCAAACTCGTCATCGGGTATGCGAGCGCCATTTGCTACGCCGGCATTCTGCTAACCGGTAGTCGCGGCGGATACGCGAGCGCAGCGACGAGTTTATTCGTCTTAGCGTTGCTCAGCCTGATCATTTTGCGGCGCGCGGGTGGGCGCCTCTTTTGGAGAGTTGGCGGAATCAGCGCGCTGACGGCGTTAATTATCGGCGGTTCGGCGGCGTTGCTCGTGAAGAAGAACGACTTCCTCGCCGACCGCGCCCAGAACCCTTTAAGCACCGCACCGATCCGGTTCGATCTCTGGCATGCCGCCATTGAAGAATGGAAAACGCAACCATTAATCGGGACCGGAAGCGGCACCTATCTCTATTACGGCCGGCTGTTTCGGACCGAACGGATGCAGCAGGACCCGATCGATGCGCACAATGATTACCTTCATTTGCTCGGCGAGTACGGAGCGGTTGGCGGCGGGCTCTTTCTCTTTTTTTTGGGAGCGCATTTGCGTAACGGATGGAAAAATTTTCAACGCCTTGGACCGAAGCGCGTCGTCGTCTCGCACAATCTGTTAAGCACCAGCCTCGCTCTCAATCTCGGGGCACTCGGAGCGGTCGCGGCTTATATCGTCCATTCGTTTGTCGATTTTAATTTGCATATTCCGGCGAACGTTTTGCTGCTTGCGTTCGTATTCGGCGTCCTGGCCAACGATGGCATCCAGCGTGAGACGGAGGATTCACCTGTGCCGATGTCGATCTTGTGGTGGCGCGCAATCTTGCCGGCATTGGGAGCGCTTCTCGCCATTCAATGTGTTCGACTCTTGCCGGGCGCATATTTCGCGGAACACGCCCGAACTGCGCAACGGGACAATCACCCTGATGCCGCCATTCGTTTCGCTTTGCGCGGTCTCGAGACCGAGAAGCGAGATCCGTTTCTTTATCAATACCTCGCCAGCGCAGAGCTCACTCGGTGTGATTCTATTTTAGAGTCACCGGCACGTGTTTCATGTTACGAAGATGCTTTGCCAGCGCTTGAAAAAGCACGCGAACTCGCGCCGGCCGACAGAAGTTTCCTTGTCCCGCTGGCCGCAACTTATGATGTCCTCGACCGCTTTGCGGAGGCGGAATGGATTTTTTATGAGGCACAACGTTGGGACCCAAGGTCGATTTATTTGAACGAAATTTATAAGTACCACCTCAGCCGGTGGCGAACGCCTCAGCCGACGACTGACGGTGAGCAACCACCGGTACAGAAACATTGAGACACAGAGATCTGACATGCAGGCCCGCCGTTGTGACAAACCGGTTGCGCGTTTCTTGCTTCCGCCTAGGCTCGACCCGCTTGGAACCTATTCGCAAGGTGAGACGATTAGCCCCAGTTGCGCTGATGGTATTTTTTCTTGCCGCAGCGCCAGAAATGTCGCGCGCACAGGAGGCAGTATCCACCACTAGCACTTCCGCAACCAGCTCATCGGCGAGCGCAGCACCACCATCGACAACTACGGGCGAGTTATCGACTGGAACAAGCGCGCCGTCTGGAGCCGTTACCAATGCTTCGACCGCCGCAACCGGGGTCGAAGGCGGACCGTCTGGCGTCGGTGTTTTCTCGCCCACGCCGGTCAAAATTTACGCCACTATTTCCGGCGGCTACGACGACAACGTCAACACGCTGCAGAATAGCAAGCAGGGATCGGCGTTCACGAGCGGCAATGTTACTCTCGATTACACCTTTGGAGATCCGCGACTCCAAATCATCCTGAACGCCGGCGCCGGTGGCTCCTATTATTATGAGCATCTCAGCGGCCAAAATTACGACATCGCTCTGAAAGGCGCGCTCGGCATCACTTACAAATCATCGCCCCGGCTCACTCTCGGCTCGACTCTTCTGGTCGAGTATTTGACTGAGCCAAGCTTCGACGCGCCGGGAGGATTAAATTCGCGCAACGGCAACTATCTTTACACAACCGACAAAGCTTTCGTCGATTATGTCTGGAGCCGGCGGTTCTTGACCAAGACGTCCTACACCTTCGAGGCTTACAACTACGACAGCAGCAGCGTTGGCGCATTTTCCAATCGCGTCAGCAACACTTTTGGAAACGAGTTTCATTTCCAGCTCGTGCCTACGACCAGCTTGGTCGCCGAATATCGCTACGGCATCGTCAGTTACGAAAACGCATCGCTCGACTCAACCACCCACTTTGCCCTCGGCGGCATCGATCATACTTTCAACCCGCGTCTCAACGCTTCGCTCCGCGGTGGAGCGGAATTCCGATCTTACGACAGCGATGGCAATCGCACAGGACCCTATTTTGAAGGATCAGTGACTTACGCGCTCGGAAAAAGAACTTCCGTGACCTGGAACAATCGCTACGGACTTGAAGAGCCTGATACGCCGGGTGCTCAAAGTCGCACTACGTTCCGCACCGGCCTGCAAACGAAATTTAATCTGACCTCGCGGATCAGCTCGAACGTCGATCTTTATTATATCCACGACGAGTACCATGCTTTCACGTCCGGCCCGATCGTCGGCATGGCATTCACCGAGAACACATTTGATGGAAACCTTTCAATCCATTACGCCATTACACCGCTCATTGGCGTGCAAGCCGGATATCACTACACCAACATCAGTTCTGATAACCAGTTTCGTGAGTACTCACGCAATCGCGTCTCGGCTGGCGTCAGTGTGACCTTCTGAGCGGCCAACGCTCTGTTTACTTATGGTCGGCTTTTTGCTAGAATGGGTGGCTCTCGCCCAAGGGTTCCACCAGTATGGCACATAACGAAGAGGTTAAGCTCCATTTTCTCGATTACTGGCGCGTAATTCGCATCCGTTGGGTCCTCGTTTTGCTCGCGTTCCTTTTGGTCCTGATCACGGCCGCGATCTTCACTTATTTTCAACCGCGCGAATTCAAAGCCGATATTTTCGTCGAGGTAAAATCGACCGCGGAGAACCCGCGCATCTTTGGCCAGGGCGATCCGAACCAACCGATCCACGATCCGCAATTGGCGCCCACGGTTTATCAAGTCATTCAACGCACCGGCATTCTCTATCCGGTCATTGAGCAACTGAAACTGCAGGATAAGTGGGCTCGGGACGGCCGGCAACCGTCGCGCGAGATCGCTTATCAAATGTTGCGCAGCAAGCTCAACGTCGACGAAGTGCGCAACACCGACCTTCTCCAGATCAGTGTTTATGACGGGAATCCGCAGCTGGCCGCTGACATCGCAAATAAAATCGTCAGCGTTTATCAGGACCGCCGGGTCGAGGAAGAAAAGGAACTTCTCAATCGCGCTGTCACGGTCATGAACGAAGAAGTCGGCAAGCAGCAGAAGCGAGTCGAAGACGCGGGCGCCGAAATGGCCAAGATTCGTGACGCAGAACACATTGTCGATCTTAACCCTGAAGGAACCGAGGACAGTCAGGCGCCAGTCAACACCATGGTCGTCAAGCAGGAAACGGAAGTTAACGAGGCCGACACCAAGGTTGCAACGCTTTCGAGCAGGCTGACCCAGATCGAGAACCTCAAAGGCGACGATTTAATGCGGATGCTTCCGACTCTCGAGGTTCAAGATCCGACAATGCAAAAAATCCTGCTTAATTATCAGGAAGCGGTCGCTCAGGAAGCTCTGTTATTAAATTCCGGTCTTGGTGAAAACCATCCCAAGGTAAAATCGCTCGGCGCAGCCCGCCAGGTTTACACTCATCAACTCGAGCAACAAGTCGGCATCATTCGTCAGGGTTTGGAAAGAAATCTGAAAACGGCCCAGGGCACGCGCGATGAATTACGAAAGCGACTCGATCAAATCAACGCCAAGCAGCTGCAAATGAAAAATCTGAGCGCGAATTACAGCCGCGCCAAGAACGCTTACATCAAGGAAAAAACGTTGTTCGATGGAATTCGCACCCGTGCCCAAACCCAAACCATGGAATTGGCGATGCCGCGTTTCGCCGTCAGCGTAAAACAAGTGGCCGAGCCGCCGAGTTTTCCAGCTCGTCCGCGGGTCGGATTAAACCTGACTCTGGGAATGCTGGTCGGTCTCGTCATCGGCATCGGTCTCGCTTTCTTCATTGAGTACCTCGACACCAGCGTCAAAACAATGGACGACGTCGAAAGCCTGCTCGGCGTTCCGGTGCTGGCGATTATTCCGCAGAACATCAATTTGCTGCACAAAGTCGAAGGCGACACGCCGGACGCCGAAGCGTATCGAATTTTGCGGACCAACATCGAATTCAATCGGGCCAATCCGGAAGCCAACACCATCTCACTCGTCAGCGGCGGTCCCGGCGAAGGCAAATCGACCACGATTGCAAACCTTGCCTTCATCTGCGCTCAGGGCGGTTATTCGACCTTGATTGTCGATGCGGACCTGCGTCGCCCGGTCCAGCATTTGTTGTTCGATCTCAGTAACGAAACCGGCCTGACAAATTATCTCACCACCGACATGGATCTCGATCTGGCGATTTTGCCCACCGCCATCGAGAACTTGTCGATTTTGCCCAGCGGCGTTTTGCCTTCCGATGCCGTCGGTATTCTCAATTCGCAACGGATGTCGGACACGATCGCGGAACTGAAAAGGCGCTACGACATTGTGTTCTTCGATTCGCCACCGATTCTTGGCGTGAGCGACGCTTCCGTGATCGCGAGCGAAGTCGATCAAACCGTGGTTGTCGTTCAACATCGGCGTTTTCCGCGCGCGATGCTGACGCGGGTGAAGCAGGCCATCCTTGGTGTCGGCGGAACAGTCCTGGGCGTTGTCCTTAACAATGTCGACCTCAAACACGACCAGAACTACTACTACTACACAAATTACTACGGCTATTATCAGCCGCGCGACAAGGAAGCACACCGCCGCGGTCGTCAAACATCGCGAGTTGCCGCCAACGGCACTGAAAACGGCCAGTTCGAGCCCGACGAGTATTGATGCAGCGGTTGCTCGCGATTTTACTTTTCTCTTTCGTGCTCGTCGGTGGCGCATTCGCTCAGGCCACCCTTCGCATCGGGGATCCGGTTGAATTGAAAATCGGCGGCGTGCCGGCCGAAGATCAAAATCAGGTGAACAACATTTACAGTGTGGATACCGGCGGCGCGATCAATCTTCCTTACATCGGTAAAGTTCACGCCGAAGGAATGACCCCCGCTCAACTCGCCCGCTCGATCGAAGAAAATTTTCGCACAAACAAAATCTATACCAACCCGAACATCACTATCATCATGCAGCCGACTTCCCGATTCGTGAACGTGGGCGGTTCTGTTCGGACGCCGACCCGGGTCCCGTTCACTGAGGACATGACTTTGCTGACCGCGATTAACGCTGCCGGCGGGTTCAACGATTTCGCCGACCAAAAGCATGTTCGGCTTCTCCGTGGTTCGCAAAGTACGGTTTTCGACGTCCGGAGCTTCCGGAAAGATCCTTCGCTCGACGTTAAGTTGCAGCCCGGTGATAGGGTGGAAGTCCCGCAAAGCTTTTTCTAGCGACAACCGACTGTCTGCGGCGGGTTGGATCAGAGTAGCCTTTCGTAACAGCGTGTTGTACACTGCCAACTCCAGCGATTTTGGGGCTGTCAGCGTGCATTGTCTATTATGCTTACTCGGCGACAGGAGCTAAACACGCAGCTGCACCAGTTGATCGACGCTTTCCTGCTGGCGCTTTCGCTGTGGGCGGCTTACGCCCTCCGCTACTTTGGCACATTTTGGTTTAATTTGAGCAAATCGGTGGATGCGCAGAGTAATTACGCATGGTTACTCATCCCCATTATGATTTTTGGCCCGATTTTTTTGGAGCTGCAGGGTTTTTACCAATCACCGCTGAATAAAACCTTATGGAAATCGATGGTGCAGGTGATTCGCGCAATGATTGGCGTAAGTATTGTTGTCAGTGGGTGCGTGATTTTTCTGCGGCTGCCGCTGGCAAACCGGACTGTCCCGCTGCTTTTCATCGGAATCGGCACAACTGTGCTGCTCATTAAGGAACGGATCATCGCCTCTCATCTTCGACGCGCAGCATTGCGTGGTGAATGGCGCGAACCGATTTTGCTCGCTGGTTTGCCTGAAGATATTGCAACGCTCGAGCGCTCTTTCACGCCTGAGCAACGCCTGCTGATGACGGTGTCAGCGCGGATCGACATCGAACACCAACCCATTTCCGATCTGGTCCAAGCCATGCACCAGCACGCCGTTACGAGAGTGATCTTTGCTGCCGGCCATAGTCAGTTGAATCGAGTGGAGCAGGCCATCAGTGCCTGTGAAGTGGAAGGCGTCCCAGCGTGGCTAGTGGCAAACTTCATTCAGACCTCGATCGCCAAACCTGACTTTGATGCCTTCGCCGGCCGGCCGATGCTCGTATTTCGTTCGACGCCGGAAGTGTCATGGGCGCTGTTGATTAAGAGTATCATCGATCGAGTTGGCGCATTTATCCTTCTTCTGGTCATGGCAATCCCCATGGCGATCGTCGCGTTGATTATTCGGAGCATATCGAAAGGACCAGTAATTTTTCGGCAACGCCGTGCCGGACGTTTTGGCAAGCCATTTGTGATGTACAAATTCCGCTCCATGACGGACGATGCCGAAATGCGGCGAGCCGAGCTCGAGCCATTCAATCAAATGCGCGGTCCGGTCTTCAAGGTCGAGTCTGATCCCCGCATTACCCCTATCGGGCATTGGCTGCGACGAACCAGCTTCGACGAATTACCGCAGCTCGTGAACGTCTTGAAAGGCGAGATGAGTTTGGTTGGTCCGCGCCCGTTGCCGCTCTACGAGGTGGAAAAATTTGAAAATACCGCGCAGCGCCGACGGCTCAGCGTCAAACCTGGCTTAACCTGCTTATGGCAGATTAGCGGGCGAAATAAGGTCCGCGACTTTCGTGATTGGGTTCAACTTGACCTTGATTACATCGATCGCTGGTCGCTCGGCCTCGATTTCAAAATATTACTTCGGACAGTCCCGGCAGTGATTCTAGGGTTAGGCGCGAAATGAGTTCGCCTGCTACCAACGACGGTCGCTAACCAGTGTTGGTTTTCGGTCCAGCCGATGTGTCTCATCGGAGTAAGGCGCGGTCTACCTAGCATCCGTGTCTGGACAAATCAATGTGAGGTCGCCTTAGAGAAAAGTTGTCCAAAGTGGCGATCTCCAGGCTGGGCAAATCCGAATACTAGGAGCAGAACAAAATTCCCAATCCGCGAAGCTCTTATCCTACAATTGAAATCTACATGAAAAAAAATCTCCATCTGCGCGACGCGACCGCCGTGATTCTTGGCGCAATCGGCGCCGCATTAATGGTACAGAGTTTCGAACCGGCGAAGCCGCTGAGCCAAGGCGGACTCAAGCTCGCATTGCAGAAATTAAATCTTGGAGGCGCTTCACTCGCCAGAAACAAACGTTCCGTCACCGCCCAAGGCGGAAATTTTAATACCAACGCCGCGCTGGCGGCGAACGCACCGACGTTCGGTCATCCAATTATCGCCGGCGTCGGCGGGACCGGGTTCGAAGAATCATTGCGGATCGATCCGACAAATCCGGATCGGATTTACACGAGCGCGCCGGGCTCGCTTTCGTCCGACACAAGCTGGGTCTGGCATTCGCTGGATGGCGGCCGCACTTTTAAATGGGTCGTCAACGCAGCGCCGCTCACGGGCAAGGTCACGACTTGTCATGGCGGCGGCGACAGCGAGATCGCGGTGGATCTAAATGGACGTTTGTATTTCAACGATCTGACGCTGGTGAATTTCAGCACCGCGCGTTCGGACGATTTCGGCGTCACATTCACCTGCAGCAATACCGGCGTGCCGGAAACGGCAGTCGATCGACAATGGTACGCAATCGACGGCGATCCGTTGAACGGCGGCAGTATTTATCTTGTGAACGACATCATCGGACCCGGCGCGCCATTGTGCGGAGGCAGCCAAGGCAACAACGTGCTGGAAATGTATCGTTCACCCGTGACCGGGTTGGAGCCGACGGCCGGGATTCAGTTTGGTCCGGCGAATCACGTGTCAGGCCTCAACACCTGCAATGAAGGAATCATGGGCAACAACGAAGTCAGTCCGGTCGCGACAACGTTAGGTCAGCCGATCAGCCCCGGCGTCTACGCGACGCTGGCAGCGCCGGTGAAACACATCTTTGTCATTCACGACAACGCCTTCTTCAATCAGATCTACATCGGCCGTTGCTTTCCGGTGGCTTTCGGCGCGCCGGTCGCGAACGTGAGCGACCCGAGCGGACTAAATTGCACCGACATCTTGCTCGCCGATCTCGGCGCGAACCAGAAAACGGGCGCGAATTTTCCGACCATGGCGATCGATAAGGCGGGAACTCTTTACGCGGTCTGGGAACAGGCACAGCTCGGGCCCGAAACTAATACCGTCGGTGATTTAGCCATTCACGGCGACACGGTCCTGAAATATTCCTATTCGACCGATCAGGGAAACACCTGGAGTCCGCCGATCACGATCGACACCTCTGGTTCGCCTGACGGCATTTTGCACAACAACGTCTTCGCCTGGATCAACGCCGGCGACGACGGACGAGTGAACATCGTTTGGTACGGAACTAACGCAGTAGCAAACGAGGGCAGCATGTTCGATTTTGTTGGATGCGGGAGAAATGTGCTCAATCCGCCGCCGCAAGGAAAAAACATCAACGGGCCGGACGCGGCTGATGGTTTGTGGAGCGTTTGGATGGCGCAGTCAACGAACGCACATGCGGCGACGCCAACATTCACCGCGCCGGTTCGCGCGAGCTCCCACCATGTTCATCGCGGCGGCGTGATGACGGTCATTGGCGGCCAATGCGGCTGGGCCAGCCGCGCGCTCGGCGATTATCTGCAACTGCGTACCGGTCCGAAAGGTGAAGCGCACATCAGTTACGCCGATTCAAACAACATTGTCGGAACACTGGCCGGTCACGCCATGTATGTGCATCAAAATGGCGGTACCGGACTTTATGCCGCGCAATCGCCGTTGAGCGTTTCGGGAATCACGCCGTTCAATGGCGTGTTCGATCAAGCGGGCGACGGGAAATACGAAGTCAGCGGCACCAGCAGCGCGAACATGCCGCAGCTCGACATTCTCAGTTCGAGCATCAGCAAAGTCACAACCGCGCCCTGCTCTGCCGTCGCGCCTTGTTACAAAGTTTTCATGCAGCTCAATGATTTGAGTCTCGCGCCAACGACCGCACAGGATCCCGATGTCGATCTTGTCTGGCACACCCAATGGTTCGTCCCTTCGTCAACCGATGGCGCAGGCGGAAAAAATTTCTACGCGTATGCCGAATCGACGAATGGCGGTGCGCTCAACTGTTTTGTCGGCGAAAACGCGGTGCAAGCAGTCGGCGGCGGCGGCGTTTTGACTTATCCCGGTAGCACGCAGTTGGCGCCAGCGAACTGCCAATCGACTCTCGGCCCCAACGGAAACATCACGATTTACGTTCCGCTCTCCAACGTGACTGAAGCCAATGCGATTGACAGTCGGTTCCACGAAGTGACCGCCAGCACAATGACCCTGCAGGCGCCTGCGAGCAGCGTCCCGCGTGATTCCACCACAGGATTCGGCGGCGTGTTTTTTAATCTGATCGACGTCGCGCAGGGATACGTCTTCGATCCAATTCTCGTCGGCGCCGTTTCGCGGAAAAATCACGGTAGCCCAGGCACGTTCGATATCGATTTGCTGCCACCGGCTTCTGGCATTGAATGTCGCAGCGGCGGTTCAAATGGCGATTTCCAGATCATCGCCAGTTTCGCCCTACCGGTTACTTTCAGCTCCGCCACGGTTTCAGGAACAGGAAGCGTCTCGGCTGCTCTGGCTAGCGGCAATCAAGTGTTTGTGAACCTCACCGGCGTAACCAACGCGCAGAGAATCACGCTGACATTGACTGGGGTAAACGATGGCAGCCATACCGCAAACGTGTCGATCCAGATGGGCGTGCTCCTGGGCGATGTGGACGCGAGCGGTCGGGTTGACTCAACCGATGTCTTTCAAGTAAGACAGCAGAGCTTGCAAAACGCCAACTCGTCCAACTTCCGAACGGACGTGGACGAGAGCGGCCGTATCGACTCGACCGACGTTTTCATGACGCGGCAGCAGACTCTGACCTCGCTTCCTTAGCCTTAAAACACTAAACCGTGCACTAAACGGGCCGGCCGATTCGGTCAGCTCGTTTCGCCTGGAAACGATTGATTAGATCCGCTTCAAGTTCGCTTCTGCGCTCCCAAATGCCTCCGATGAGAACAGATCAGCTGCGCATCAACATTCATCGCGCCGCCCTCATTTTTGTCGCGTGTATCATTACCGCATCGTGTTCCGAGAAGTCGGCGCCGGATCGGGAAAAGGATGTGAACGCGTCCGAAGCGCCACGCGAGATGGTGCGGGAGTCCGAAGCGGAAACGGCAGAAGGCGGAGACGAGTCGCAGCCCGGCAAAGATGAGATCGAGGAAGATTGCGCCGCGTTCGTCCGCTCCACCAAAGTTGTCCCTGCTCGGGCAGCGGCCACCGATTGCCCGGGATGTCCTGCCGCAGGGACGGCGGTCCTGGCCTTTCGCGGCATGAAAACGGATGCGGTCTCCTGCTCCGGCGATACGTGCACCGTGGTGGTGACGATTCGCGCGGTGTTCAATCCCGGTTCGGGTGAAACAGTTACTGGAGGACTGACTGCCTGGATTCTTCCAGAACAGCGAAACGCATATTTGAATGGGCACACGCCATCGGGCGAACAGGTCTATCGCGTACGAATTACCTACAAGCGTCGCGGCGCAGCATGGCGTGCGGTCGAATTCGATCGCGCGCCGGTCGAAATGAGTCCGAGCTTACCACGGCGAGTCCGTCCGATTGGCGGACCGGACGTGCGGATGATGTTCTCGTGTTTATCAGCCGGCGCGCGATATATATAATAAGAGATGGCTTATGCGTACCTTTCCATTATCGCAGCGACGCTAATCGCGCTCGTCTGCATGACAGCCGTGGCAGAAACACCGGCTCCCGGGACGAGCGGGATTGAAGGCACGATTGTCGTCTCGCCCAGCCGTCCCGGACCGATCTGGAAAGGTGAGGGGCCGAGTGTTGCGCCGGTTGGTAACGCGCAGTTCGTAGTCAAAGCCGGCGACGCGACCGTCAAGACGTTCACGACGGATGGCGAGGGTCGCTTCCAAGTCGCGTTACCACCTGGTCATTATGTCGTCCTGAGAGAAGGGGCCGCACCCAGGGTTGGTAGCTGGCGTTTCGAGGCTGATGTCATCGCTGGCCAGATGACCAAGGTGAACTGGACGGCCGACAGCGGCATGCGCTGAACCGTAACGGATCGACATTTTCTTGAGCCCGGCGGTGCGAAGCTCCCACTTAGGCTTATTCGGAAATAAAAGTTTTAACGCGCCGTTGGCAAAAGTTTTGACGCGTTGTTAGGAAAATGATACAACCGGATGCTTGTCCGAAAACGAAGAGAAGAAGTTCGGCGTGCCACATGACCGGCAGGTGATCGGCGGGTTCCGGTTTGTGACTCGTCTCCGGAAATCCTAATTATGAAAACAAAAAATGTCCGCCGCTCAGCTTTCGTCATCTTGCGGGCGCTTATTGCATCTCTTCTGTGCTTCACCGCAGTGATGCTGGCGCTGTTCGCGTTGGGAGCGCTCCCGCAGCGCTCCGTTGGCGGTGGCGCGGTCAAACTGGACAAAAATCCGGCAGAACGCCCGCGAATAAAATCGAAAACGACGCAGACGCAGGCTATTCCGTATAGCGGCCCACCGCGCGATCTGAGCCCGGTCACTGCAGTTCGCACCGGGAAGTTGCGTTACATGGCGCCGATCGATCCGGAGACGGTCGAGAAGCATTATCATCCGGAACCGATTCTTCCCAACCCTCCGACGAAAAGCGGCGGCACTGCAGGTCCGATTCAGACCGTTGCCGGACCGCTGATCTCGGCACCGACTCCGACCGGCGTCAGCTTCGACGGCGTTGGTGTTGGACTCGGTGGATTCAACCCGGGCGCTAATCCCCCGGACGTGAACGGCCGCGTCGGCGCTACGCAATACGTGCAATGGAACAACACCAGCTTCGCGGTCTTCGATAAGACGACCGGCGCCCTTGAGTACGGACCAGCCGCTGGTAATACGCTCTTCCAAGCGCTGGGCGGCGTTTGCGCATCACATAACGACGGCGACCCGGTTGTATCTTACGACATCATCGCGGGGCGTTGGGTGCTTTCGCAGTTCGTTGTCGCAGCCGGGCAAACCACCTATTCCCACCAGTGCGTCGCTGTTTCCGCGACGTCGGACGCAACGGGCGAGTACTACGTCTACGACTTCCTGACGGATGCTACTAATTTCGTCGATTACCCGCACACCGGGATGTGGCCCGATGGTTACTACATGACCACGCACGTGTTCAGCGTGGGGCCCGAGGGACTGCCGGTCGCTGCCCCCAACGCATTCATCACGGCCCGCCTTTATGTCTTCGAACGGGACAAGATGATCGACGGCCTTCCGGCTCGTATGCAAAGCGTGGATCTCGGACGGGGATCCGGACTTCTGCCTGCCGACCTCGACAGTTTGACTCCTCCGGCAGCCGGCGAAGCCGAGTTTATCATCGGCCCTAACGGAGCGCTCACGAACGTAACCCTCGTCTTTCGAGTGGCGACGACATGGGGCGCGGCTCCAGCGGTCGCGGTGATTCCGGGTACGCCGATCGCGAATGGCATCGGCAATGCACCGTGCCTCAGCGGCGTTAACTCTCCGGCTCGCGACTGCGTGCCGCAGCCTGCACCAGCGGTCGGAAAGGACTATCTCGACCACCTCGGAGGTCACTACATGTATCGACTGGCTTACCGCAACCAAGGCACGCAAGCCGCGCCCGATGAGTCGATCGTGATGAGCGGTACGACCCCAGGCGTCCCGAGCACGCACGGGGCCGTGAAATGGTGGGAGTTTCGGAATCCGACTCCTGGAAGCTCGACGACCACGCCGACAATTTTCCAATCCGGCACCTACGATCCGGACACCAGCTACCGTTGGATGCCATCGATCGCGATGGATAAAGATCGCAACATCGCGCTCGGCTACAGCAAATCGAGCACGACGATTAAGCCCGGCATCTACCTGACCGGCCGCCTCGCTGGTGATTCTGCCGGCACAATGGGCGCCGAAACGGAAATGCAGGCAGGCCTTGGTGTGCAGTTAGGCGGCGGAAATCGCTGGGGCGACTATAGCTCAATGACGATCGACCCGATCGATCAGTGCACCTTCTACTACACGAACGAATACTTAAAGACGAACGGCGCCTTCAACTGGTCTACTCGCATCAGCGCTTTTAAGTTCCCATCCTGCGTTTCGGCCGCGAACGTCTTCGGCACAGTCACCGGCACAATCACTTCGGCGGAGACAGGTGCTCCGATTTCCGGAGTCAGGGTAGCGTTGAGTAATCATTATGCGGGTGCGAGTGACGGAAATGGCGTTTACACAATTCTCGTCCCGGCTGGCATCTACACCGCCATTGCCGCAGACGCGGCCCGCAACTGCGCGTCCGCCTCGCCTGCATTCGCCACGGTCTCGCCGCCGGGCGGCGGAAATGTTGTCCAGAACTTCATCATGAGCGGCACATCGAAGCTCGAGGCGAATGGCCTCACGACCGACGACTCGTTAGGCAACAACAACGGCATCGTGAACAGGGCCGAATGCGTGAAAGTGAACCTCGGGATCAAGAATAACGGCTGCGCGAAAGAGACGGCGATTTCTGCCCACCTCACCACCACGACTCCCGGCGTCACCATTGACCAAGCGGACTCCAGCTATTCCGACACGCTGATCGACGGAAGCGCCACAAACGCGACGCCGTTCAAGATCTCCGTCGCGAATTCATTTAGCTGCGGCACCCCGATCGCGCTTTCCCTCAACCTCACTTATGCGAGTGGAATGAAGTCGCTCGCGTTCACCGTCCCGACCTGCGCCGGCGGTCCAGATCAACAGATCCCGCTGAGCCAGCTCATGACGAGTGATTCGACACAGCAGGATCGGATTGGCCGGAACGCGGTCCCGAGCACGTGCGCCGGCAAGACAAGTCCGGGCGGTGGTTTCGCCGGGACGCACTACTACAAGACCTTCACCTTTACTAACACGAGCGGCGGGGCTCGTTGCTACACCGTGGCGATCGACGCCGGGCTCAACGGTCCCGGCGATATCGAAAGCGTCGCCTATGATCAGACCTACGATCCGACCATGCTCAGCACAAACTACCTTGGCGATAGTGGCATTAGCGGACTGGGCACCACGGTTGCCCACGCGAGCTACTCGTTCACCGTTCCCGCGGGGCATGCCTTCGTGGTGGTGGTGAATACGACAGGAACGGCAACTAACGGAGCGATAGCCTCCTCGCAATTCAGTGGCACCGTCTCCGGCTTCATAAATAACAACGCCGGCCCGGGCGACTGCGCGACGATACCGCCGGAGCTTACCGGAGCAGTATCGCGGAAGACACACGGCAACCTGACTCCGCCGCCGGCGGGACCAGGGGATCTGGGGCTTAACCTCAACCCGAGCACTCCCGCCACGATCGAGCCGCGCATGGGCGGTAGTCCCACGGGAAATCACACTCTGGTGTTTAGATTCTTCAATACGCTGACTGGTCCCGGCGCCACCAGCATCACGGCCACGGCCACCACTAGTAGCGGCACGCAGAACGTGACCGCGAGTGGCAGCATCGGGACTGACACGCACGAGTACATTGTCAATCTCACCGGGGTTCCCAATGCCTCGCATGTGAACGTCACTCTCAATGGTGTAACCGATTCCGTCCCCAGTACTGGCAATGTTGGCCCGGTACGGATGGATGTGCTCCTTGGCGATGTCGACGCGAGTGGTCGGGTTGACTCAACAGATGTTTTCCAGGTTAGACAGCAGACTCTGCAGAACGCCAACTCGTCCAACTTCCGAACTGACGTCGACGAGAGCGGTCGCGTCGATTCAACAGACGTTTTCATTACGCGGCAGCAGACTCTGACCTCGCTTCCTTAGCCTCGCCGACCATACAACCGACGGCTTCCCCGAGGGCAGCGCAAACAACAATGCGCTGCTCCGATGCGGCCGAATTTCGCTGAGATTCGATTCAGGTCGTAGCAATACACTCAAATCGACACGTCGCTTAATTTATGCGCTTCAGCACATTCAAAACTTACGGCTCCGAGCCCAAATTAGCTGCAATAGCTTCAATCGCGTTAACGATTATTGGTTTGTTATGCCTGTTGGCGACATTCGCCAAAACCGACAACATCTCGTCGCGGCACTTCTTGCTTCCGCGACCGGCGGGAGAACAAAGCATCGCTCCGAACAGTGAATTGACCGTTGCGCCGGCGGCAGCAACGCCTTCGCCGAACTGGAAAATCAATCATCACGGCACGTGTTGTGAGGGGAACCTCGCGACCCAAGGTTCGTCCGTTTATGTGCTCCTGCCGGTTCTCGTTACGGGAAACAAGATTTTTAGAAGTGACGATCATGGGCAAACCTGGACCAGGAAGTATCCACCTGCGGATGCCTCTGTCCCATACGGAATCGAGGGCGACCTCCAAGCATGGGGCAATGATATTGATTTTTTCGGGACCCTTGTCGCCCAGGGTGTCTCTGCTCATAGCAGCGATCGCGGG
>DASQBB010000077.1:0-25887 GCA_035635435.1 Chthoniobacterales bacterium
GATGTTGCCGAAAATGCCAGGGCTCGAGGTCTGCAAAGTCTTGAAAAGCGACGCCTCCACCCGCCACATTCCCATCCTGATGTTGACCGCGAGAGCGGAAGAAATCGATCGCATTGTCGGTTTGGAATTCGGCGCGGACGATTATGTGACGAAACCGTTTAGTCCGCGCGAAGTTGTGTTGCGGATCAAAGCGATCCTGCGCCGAGGCACTGCCGAAGAAACTGACGATCGCCTTTCAGCCGGACCGATCACGATCGATCCAGCGCGCCACGAAGTTTTGGTAAACGGGAAGCGGGTCGATCTCACCAGTCTCGAGTTCAAACTTCTGCGAACGCTGATGCAACGGCGCGGCCGCGTCCAGGAGCGCGACCGCCTTCTGAACGAAGTTTGGGGCTACGAAAGTGTGATCGACACGCGCACGGTCGATACTCACGTGCGCCGTTTGCGCGAAAAGCTCGGCAAAGCCGGAGACATTGTCGAAACCGTCCGCGGCTTTGGTTATCGTCTGCGCGAGAAATGATGTTCTGGATTCTGCTCGCCGCGATTGTTGGATCGACAATCGCCATTGTTTATCTCGTCCAGAGAAAATGGATCGCGCCCTGGAGAGAAATGGAGCAACTCGTCAAACAAGTGGGGTGCGGCGAACAACCGCGTACCTTTTTAATCGACGGTGGTAAAGAAGCGCGTCGCGTCAGCGTGGCGCTAGAGGAAATTCTGATCCGCCAACGACAGCTGGATCGACAGATCGGAGAACGCGCGACAGGGCAAAAAGCAATTCTGTCCGCGATGCAGGACGCTTTGCTCGTGGTCGACGGTCAAAGTCGGCTCGCTCTGATGAATCCAGCCTTTCGAGATTTGTTCGGAGTCGGCGAAGATTCATTAGGCGCTCCGCTTTTGGAAAGTGTGCGCGATCCCGCGGTCGAACAGATCGTGGGCGAAACATTGCGGCAACGCAAACCCAGCCAGGGCCAACTCGTGATCGGTCGTCGCGAATTCGAAATGACGTCCGTGCCGATGGGCACCGGCAACGGCACGCTCACCGGCGCGGTGGTTTTGTTTCACGATATCACCGAGTTGAAACGCGCCGATGAAATCCGCCGAGATTTCGTGGCCAATGTGTCGCACGAGCTGCGGACGCCGTTGTCGATCTTGCGCGGTTACATCGAGACGATGATCGAAGATCCGAAACTGCCGCGAAGCGAGACCGCGCGGATTCTGGAAGTGATGGACCAACACTCGAAGCGGCTCGGTTTACTCGCAAACGATTTGCTCACGCTCGCGCAAATAGAGTCCGGCAGATCAACCCTCGAATTGAGCGAAATCGATTTACTCCGCTTCTTCAATGATCTGGTTCGGGACTGGAGCAAGAAGTTTGCGGCCAAAAATTTGAAAGCGGTTGTCGATGTGGACGGCGATTGTCCGAACATTCGCGCGGACGAAGCTCGCTTGCGCGAGGTGTTCGACAACTTGCTCGATAACGCAGTGAAGTATTCGAATGAAAACGGCGAGATTCGCCTTTGCGCGGAGCGTCATGATGGTGCTATCGCGCTCAGTGTGAGTGACAGCGGAATTGGAATCAGCGGTGAAGATTTGCCGCGCGTTTTCGAGCGATTTTATCGCGCGGACAAAGCGCGCAGCCGCGAGCTCGGTGGAACCGGCCTTGGCCTGTCGATTGTGAAGCATATCGCCCAGCTCCATGGCGGAAGCGTCGAAGCGGAAAGCGTCCTCGGAAAAGGCACGACGATCCGTGTGGTTTTGTAGCTTTCCGGGCGAGGACGCATTGGCTTGCTAGCCGCAGGGCCCAAAATGCTTTGCAGCGCTATTTGCTCGCGCTGATCGTTGCCGTTATTGCATTGTTGATCGCGCGCGGGTCAATGCTGTAGACGAAAGGACGCTATGATTTCAATCGGCCGATTGCTCGGGCATGACGCAAAATTCTACGACTTGCTAGAAGCAAGCGCGAAGCAAGCCGACACCAGCGTGCATCATCTGGTCGATTTACTCGCGAAGATCGACAGCAAAAGTCCGACTCCAAATCTGGTGGCTTTTGCTGAAAGCCGGCGCGAAGACAAACGCATCACCCAAGAGCTGACCGAAGAACTGACTAAGACCTTTATTACCCCGCTTGAACGCGAGGACATTCAAGCACTCGCGGCGTCGCTCTATAAGATACCAAAGACGGTCGAGAAGATTGGCGAACGAATGCTCATTTCACCGCAGGATTTGCCAACGCCGAGTTTTGCCAAGCAAGTTCAGCTCCTCGACCAGGCCGCCGAAGCTGTGCTCGCGATGGTCAAACAACTTCGCAAGGGAATGAACGTTCGCACAGCGCGAGAGATGAACGCGAAATTACAAAACATCGAAGGTGAAGCCGACAATCTCGAACTCGAACTGTTGCGCGATCTCTACCAGGGCAATTATGACCCGAAACACATCATCTTCTTGCGCGACCTTTACGATTTGCTCGAAAAAGTGATCGACCGTTGCCGCGACGCCGGCAACGTGATTCTGCAGGTCGTTTTGAAGCACACCTAACTGCCGCGCCCGCGCGCACAAGATCGACATGTGGCTTTTTCTCATCGTCGTCCTCGCGGCGGTCATCTTTGAGTACAGCAACGGTTTCCACGATGCGGCCAACGCCATCGCTACGGTCGTTTCAACCAAAGTGCTGACGCCGCGACAAGCGATTGCGATGGCGGCGTTTTTTAATTTAACCGGCGCGTTGTTCGGCGGTGCGGTCGCGGCCACTGTCGGCAAAGGTCTCGTCGATACTCAAGTCGTGACAATGTCGACGGTTCTGTACGCGGTCCTCGCGGCATTCAGTTGGAACATGCTCACGTGGTGGTTCGGTTTGCCGTCAAGCTCGAGTCACGCATTGATCGGCGGCCTTTGTGGCGCCGCGCTCGCTACCGCGAAAGGAGATTGGAGCGTGATCAAATGGAACTCCGGACTTTGGCCGAAAGTCTTCGTCCCAATGATCACCTCGCCGATCGCAGGATTTATTCTGGGCGGCCTAGTGATGTTTTTGTTGTTCGTAATTCTCCACAAACTGACGCCGTACTTTATCCATCGATTTTTTGGCAACGCGCAAATCTTGAGCGCGGCCTGGATGGCGCACAGTCACGGCACCAACGACGCGCAAAAAACCATGGGCATCATCACGCTCGCGTTGTTTACCGGAACGCAGGCTGGCCGATTCGATCATCTTCCGGCATGGCTCCAGTTTTTGCACACACCAGCGTTCATCCTTCCGCTGTGGGTGAAAATTTTGTGTGCGCTAACGATGGCCGTCGGCACCGCAGCCGGTGGCTGGCGAATCATTCGCACGCTCGGACATCGCGTGGTCAAATTGCAACCGGTCAACGGCTTCGCTGCCGAAACTAGCGCGGCCTTGATCATTCAGGTGGCGAGCCTTTACGGAATTCCGCTTTCAACTACCCACGTCATTTCCACGTCAATCATGGGTGTCGGCGCTGTGAAACGCTTCAGCGGCATGCGGTGGACCGTGGTCGAACGAATTGTCTGGGCGTGGGTCTTCACCCTGCCCGCTACCGGTTTAATCGGCTATCTCTTAGAGCGCATAGCGGGTGGATTTTGACTTTGCCGTGACGGTTCCCGCGCGAAGCAAACCTAGGCCGTAAGTCCAATTATTTCGGACGTCACAGAATCGTAACATTAAATCCGTTGCCGCCCGCAAGCGCGTTTCGCATCGTCGATAGTGTGGAAACTGTCGCCCAGAGGATGTCGATTTTGTCGCAAAACGCCGCCGGACGCCGTCGTCGATTAACCACCGAGTCAGCGATCAAAGCGTTCTTCGGCAGCAACGCGCTGATGGCGATCGTGGTCCTGGCCTTGATCACAATTTTCCTCTTTCGCGAGGGCTTTGGATTTTTCGGTCAGAATCTGGCGAACCTTCGGCTCTATCGCCGCGCCGGTTTGGAATACGTCGACATCATCCGCGCCCAAGCTCAAACGCATGCCGCCCTTTCCCGACAGCTCGGCGACATTCGGCTGCAGGAAGTGCGAACGCTTCCGAGCGGCAGTAGTCTTGAAGCATTCGATCAGTTTGCCGCAGCATTTAGCGACAGCGGAGAATTTCTCAACGCCCTCGTTTCAGATGCGAACGATCAGGCGCTGGCATTGCGCGAAGCTTTGATCGCCGCCGGCAGTCCATCGGCGGTTTCTTCGGCCGAGTCTCAGCCAGCAACCGAAGCGGCGGCGCCGGTCGATCCGCGCGCGGCGATGACCGCGCTCCGTTCTGTCGATGGCAAATTTCCGACAATCGCAGAGGGAATGAAAGCGAAGATCGACAACCTTCTGGCTGCGCCGCCTGTTCTTAAAACTTCAAGAGCGCAGACATCGTTCGAGAACTGGAAAAAGAGGACGCGAGATTATGTCGCGCAATTCCCAACAGTCTCGCAGCGCCTGCGTGAATGGAATCCGGACGAGCCGGTGCCTGCTTATCGAGCGATCACTTCATTTCTTTTTGGCGCGGACTGGGTCACGGCAAGCTTTTGGCAGGACTGGTACGGAATCATTCCGTTGCTGGTTGGGTCGATCATGGTTGCAGCCGTTGCATTAATGTTTGCTGTCCCACTTGGAGTTTGCTCTGCGATCTATGTCAGCGAAGTGGCGGCACGCGGGGAAAAAAGTCTGATCAAACCGTACATCGAATTCATCTCGGCGATTCCATCGGTCGTTCTCGGCTTTTTTGGGATCGCGGTTGTCGGTCAGGCCGTGCGCGCCTTGTCGCAAATGCCGTTCATGAAATGGGTCCCGTTTTTTCCAATCAGCGAACGTCTCAATGTTTTTACCGCCGGCACATTGCTCGCACTCATGGCAGTGCCTACGATCTTCACCTTGGCCGAAGATGCGCTGCGCAATGTTCCGCGCGGATTCAAAGAAGCTTCCTACGCGCTCGGCGCAAATCGGCTGCAAACGATCGTGCGGGTGCTAGTACCAGCGTCGCTCTCGGGAATTATTTCCGCGGTGTTACTTGGCCTCGGCCGCGTCATTGGCGAGACGATGGTGGTTTTACTTTGTGCCGGAAACCGGATCGCGATTCCCGATTTTACTCAGGGCCTGGGCGCTTTCTTTCAACCGGTGCACACCATGACCGGCATCATCGCGCAGGAAATGGGCGAAGTGGTCCGGGGCAGCATTCATTACCGGGCGCTCTTTATGGTCGGCCTCGTTCTTTTTGTGCTCACTCTTGGGATCAACTATCTCGCGCAAAGATTGGTCGCGCGTTATCGGATGAGCATTGGTTAACATGATCGCCGCACCATCAAATCGCCGCCGCAGCCGCTTGCTTGAGGGCTCGCTCTTCTGGGTTTTTCGGATCGCGACTTATCTCGTGTTGCTCTGCGCGACTTACATTTTTCTCGATATCGGAATCAAAGGCGGCCGGACTGTTTTTACGCGGACGGCGCCGTTCGTTAACCTGAAATTTTTAACCGAGCCACCGCAAACGCTCTACGTTTTCGATTACCAAGGGAAGAAAATGGAACTGAGCGACCGGCAATTTCGCGATTGGAAGACGACGCACAAGGAGGATATCGATGTAACGAGCATTTCCTATTCAGCTGGCGGAATCTGGCCCTGCATTGTCGGCACTGCGCTGCTCGTGATCGGTTCGATGACGCTGGCGCTTTTCATCGGGATCAGCTGCGCGATTTATCTCAGTGAATACAGCCGGGATGGACGGCTCATTCGACTAATCCGTGTCGCGATCCTCAATCTGGCCGGCGTGCCATCGATCGTGTTCGGGCTCTTTGGATTCGGACTGTTTGTGATCTTCTTTGGCTGGAACGTTTCGTTGCTTTCGGGCTGGTTCACGCTCGGGCTGATGGTCCTGCCGGCGATCATCACCGCGAGCGAAGAATCGCTGCGCGCGGTGCCGCAGGGGTTGCGCGAAGGCTCGCTCGCGCTCGGCGCGACCAAATGGCAGACCATTCGCAAAAACGTTTTGCCGTACGCCTTGCCCGGAATTCTCACTTCATCCATTCTCGGCATCGCCCGAGTCGCCGGTGAGACCGCGCCGATCATGTTTACGGCCGCTTACGCCATGCGCGACGAAATGCCGTGGCAGGTGAGCCACTGGACCAATTTCTTTTTTCAAGGTGTGATGGCTCTGCCGTATCACATTTACGTCGTCAGCTCGAAGATTCCGCAGAACGAATACACCGAACGCGTCCAATACGGGACGGCTTTCGTCTTTCTCGTGGTCGTCATGCTGATCGCTTTAACTTCTATTCTACTGAGAGAGAAACAACGGAGACGCTTATCATGGTAAGCTTACTTGAAATGCCACAAACGCTGCCCCAACAACTCCCGCGTCAGAATGATCGGCCACTCGATGAGACCGAGAGCGCCACGATCATGATCGACGTGCGAGATCTCGATTTCGCTTACGGCGAGAACAAAGTGCTGCACAATGTCAGTCTCGACATTCCGGCCCAGGCAGTGACGGCGTTCATCGGTCCGTCGGGTTGCGGCAAGACGACGCTGTTGCGTTGCATTAATCGAATGAACGACTTGATCGAAGGCGCGCGGATCACGCGGGGCGCAATTCATCTCGGCGGAGTCGATATCAACGCGCCGGAAGTGGACGTGGTCGATCTTCGCCGGCGGGTTGGAATGGTGTTTCAAAAATCGAACCCATTTCCGAAATCGATTTACGAAAATATTTCCTACGGTCTGCGGATTGCCGGAGTCAATAGACGCTCGCAGATTGATGAAGCGGTCGAGAAAAGTCTACGCGCGGCCGCGCTTTGGGATGAAGTGAAAGATCGTCTGGACGCGAATGCGTTTGGTTTGTCCGGTGGCCAACAACAACGGCTTTGCATCGCCCGCGCGCTCGCGGTGGAACCGGACGTCGTTCTGATGGACGAACCGTGTTCGGCGCTCGATCCAATCGCGACGGCAAAGATCGAGGAATTGATTCAGGACCTCAAAACGCGATACACCATCGCGATCGTCACGCACAACATGCAACAGGCCGGCCGCGTTTCCGATCACACCGGTTTCTTTTATCTCGGCAAGCTCATCGAATTCGGACCGACGACGAAAATTTTCACAAATCCGAGCGAAAAACGCACGGAAGATTATATTACCGGGCGCTTCGGTTAATGCGATATGACGCCAGCAAAACATATTCTGGGAACGTTTGACGAAGCGCTCAGCTCGTTGCGCAACAACGTGCTGATGATGGCGGGCCTGGCTGAGCGCACGCTCGACCGCGCGGTCAAAGGATTGCTTCAGCGAGATGATAATCTTTGCACAACCGCGATCGCCGATGACGAGGAGATCGATCAACTGGAAAAGCAAATCGATAAAGATGGCGTGGACGTGCTCCTGCGATTTCAACCGGTGGCTTCCGATCTGCGTCGCGTGGTCGCAGCGATGAAGCTTTCTCCCAACATCGAGCGCATCGCCGATCAGGCGACGAACATTGCCCGGCGCGCGCGAAAGTTGAACCGACATCCGCCGCTTCCGGAGGTCGAAATCATTGTTCCGATCCAGGCTAACGCGATGGCGATGTTCAAAGACAGCATCGACGCATTTTCCCGGGAGGATGTCGATCTCGGCCGCGCGGTTGTCGCTCGCGATAAAGATCTCGACTACATGAACAAGATGGCCAACCGCCGTCTGACCGAGCGCATGGCCCAGGACCCGAAACAACTCCGTGGTTATCTGAATTTGATTTTTGTCTCTCGTTGTCTCGAGCGAGTCGGCGATCACGCCACCAATATTGCGGAGGATGCGGTTTACGCTGCGGCTGCGGAAGACATCCGGCACCAAACGGTCGCCACCGCGACATAATCCGTCGCGCTTTGCTATGCGCGGCTGATTGTCGATGTTGCAAATATGGCGCAAGCGCAATCAAAGCCTGAAGCGGAAGAAAACGCGGCGATTGTGCCGATCACCGCTGACCAGACGGCGCATGAGCGCTTTGGCGATCCGAAAAATTTCATCAACCGCGAGCTGAGCTGGCTCGAATTCAATCGTCGCGTTCTGGAGGAAGCGCAGGACCCGACCCAACCATTGATCGAGCGGGTGAAATTTCTTTACATCTTCAGCTCTAATCTTGACGAATTCTTCGAGATCCGCGTCGCCGGCATCAAACAGCAAATCGAGAGCGAAACGAGCGATGTCGCTGCGGACGGCTTGAGTCCGACCGAAACGTTTAATCAAATTCAACGCCTCGCCCACGAGCTGGTCGCGACCGAGTACGAGCTTTGGAATAAGGAGTTGCTTCCACAGCTCGCAAAAAACGGGATTCGTGTCCGCAATGTTTCAGAACTAAGCGCGAAACGCGCCGCCTGGGCGCGCAAATATTTTCAGGAAGAAGTTCTTCCGATGCTGACGCCATTGGCGGTGGACGCGAGTCATCCGTTTCCCGATCTCCTGAACAAGAGTCACAACTTGCTCGTTCGGGCGAAGACGCAGCGTCGCGGAGAACCGTTGCTCGCGATTGTGCAGGTGCCGCGGGTAGTTCCGCGGCTGATTTTGATGCCGCGCAGCAAAGGCGACGGTGAGCCCTTTGAATACGTTTATCTCGCGTCGCTGATTAAACAGCACATCGCCGAATTGTTTCCGGGTTTGATTCTCGACGCCGTGCACGCCTTTCGCGTCACCCGCAACAGCGATCTCTACATCGACGATGAGGAAGCGGAAAATCTTCTTCGGACGATCGAGCAGGAGCTGCGTCGTTCCAGTCGCGGCGACGCCGTTCGTTTGGAAGTGGAAGCCGATTGTCCGAAAGATTTCATCGAGCTGTTGACTGGTTTTTTCGATCTGACCGAAGCCGACGTCTACAAAGTGGATGGTCCGCTCTCAATGACGCATCTGACTCCATTGCTGACAAACGACGCCTTCGCGCAATTGAAAGACCGCCCGTTTCAACCGGGACGCGATCCTGCCTTGCCGCCGCATGCCGACATGTTCGAAGTGATGCGCCGTCAGGATGTGCTCTTGCATCATCCCTACGACGGCTTTGAGCCGATTGTCGATCTTGTCGAAGAAGCTGCGCGCGATCCGCAAGTGCTTGCGATGAAGATCACACTTTATCGCACGAGCGGTGACTCGCCGATCGTCGAGGCGCTGATTGACGCGGCCACGGCCGGCAAACAAGTCACCGCAATTGTGGAATTGCGCGCGCGTTTCGATGAAGCGGCCAATATTCAATGGGCGCGGCGGCTTGAGGAAGCAGGCGCCCACGTCATTTATGGCGTCGTCGGATTAAAAACGCATTGCAAAGCATTGCTCATCGTTCGGCGCGACACCGACCAACTCCGGCGTTACGTCCACTTGGGGACTGGTAATTATCATCAACGGACCGCGCGCACCTATACGGACTTCGGTTTGTTGACCAGCAACCCGCAGCTAACTGAGGAAGTCGCAATCGTTTTCAACACCCTGACCGGGCTCGCCGGTTATCCGGGCCTGAAAAAACTAATGGTGGCGCCGTTCGATATGAAGAAACGGCTCATCGGCCTGATCGAACGCGAACGCGACCACGCGCGCGCGGGCAGACCGGCCCGAATCATCGCCAAACTCAATTCGTTAGTCGATCAAGAGATCATCGAGACACTCTATGAAGCCTCGTCTGCGGAGGTGACAGTCGATTTGATCGTGCGCGGGATCTGTTGTTTGCGGCCAAAAACTCCCGGCCTGAGCGATTACGTTCACGTCATCAGCATTGTCGGCCGGTTTCTCGAGCACAGCCGGATCTACTACTTTGAGAACGGCGGCCAGCCCGAACTGTTTCTCTCCAGCGCCGATTGGATGCCGCGAAACTTTCTCCGCCGGGTCGAAGTCGCATTCCCAATCGAGACACCGCCGCTGCGCGATCATATTATCAATGAGGTGCTTCCCCGATTTCTAAACGACCGCGTCAAAGCGCGCGAGCTGCAGCCGGACGGGAGATACCGCCGTTTGAAACCGGAAGGCCCGGAGCCTCGTTCGCAAGCGCAATGGCATTTCCGCGAAGTTACCCGTGAGCGGGCGAAGAAACTTGGTCGCAAGAAATCTCCGCCCGCGGATAAATTGATCCCAATCACCGTCGCGCCGCCACCGCCACCAAAGCAACCATGAGGAAAAGGATCCTGGTCATCGATGTCGGCGGCACGCACGTGAAGTTGATGATTTCGCGCTCGAAGAAACGAAAATTCAAATCCGGACCCAAGATGACGCCGCGTGAGATGGTCACGCAGGTGAAAGAGGAAGTGGAGGGTTGGAAATACGATGCGATCTCAATTGGATTTCCAGCACCTGTTCGCGACGGCCGAATTCTCGGCGAACCCAAACATCTCGGTAAGGGATGGGCCCGATTCAACTTCGAGAAAGCACTTGGCAAACCGGTTCGAGTCGTAAACGACGCCGCCTTGCAGGCACTCGGTAGTTACCGTGGAGGACGGATGCTATTTCTCGGACTCGGCACCGGACTCGGCTCAACGCTTGTTTTGCGCGACATGGTTCTGCCACTCGAACTAGGCGATCTGCCGTTTTGGGAAGACCGAATTATCGAAGACTTTTTGGGAAAACCCGGTATTGCCGAGCTTGGCGAAAAAGAATGGGAACGCCTGGTAGTGGGCGCGGTAGCTCAACTTAAAAAATCATTCATCGCTGACTACGTCGTGCTCGGTGGCGGTAACACTAAGAAATTAAGCGAGCTGCCGGAAGGCACTGAACAAGGACATAATCGCAACGCCTATCTTGGAGGCGTTCGACTCTGGCAGATCGATCCACGGACATGCCGGCCGAAGTGGCGGGTGCTCTGAGCGTACGAACGAAGATTAAGATTAAGGGGAAGAGGAAGAGCGAGGATCGACATGCTCATTTATTTTCTGAGACACGGCGAAGCGGATTGGCCGGATTGGGAAAAATTTGATGATGAACGGCCGCTGACGAAGCGCGGTAAAAAGGAAATGCACGAAGTGGCGGCATCTCTGAAACGTTTGAAGGCGCGACCGGAATTGATCGTGACCAGTCCGCTTCCGCGCGCCTCGCAAACCGCAGAAATTGCGGCTGAACATCTGAAAGTAAAATGCCGCGAAGACAAATTGCTGGCGCCGGGCTTTGGCCGGCAGGACCTGGAGCGATTGCTGAAAAAATATCCAGCGGAGAACTTGATGATTGTCGGTCACGAACCCGATTTCAGTCACACCATCTCGCAATTGACCGGCGCTTCGCTCAAACTCTCCAAAGCCGGTGTTGCCTTGGTGGAACTCGATCGCTCCTGGCGGAACGGGCGCCTGATCTGGTTGTTTCCGCCGAAGTTTGCTCGGAAGATTAAGTAACAAGCGATTCGACGGGGGACCGAGCAGTCTTGTTTTCCCAATCTTCGAGCCAGCTCGCGATCCGGTCGCCGAAATCGCGCGGACGCTCAGCAAAAAAATGTTCGGCCAGCTCAGCGGCGCCCCGCTGCAAGTCCTCCTGACTCACTTCAATGACGGCCAGGAGCTTGTGTCCCTCGCGTTCCCATTCCAATTTTTGGTCTCCGCCGCGAAGCCGATCGCCCAGAAAACTCAAATCGTGCGCGCGCCCGAGCAAACTGCCTAGCGACCGCAGATCGTCGCTTAGATTTTTGAGCACGATCGGATTGATCGGTCGCAAGATGCGCAACCCGTACCAGAGTCTTTTTGCTCTGGTGCGAAACCGATGAAAATTTCCAACGGTCGGCGTCGCTTCCGCTGATGCGAGCGCTTTTCTTGCGCCTTTGTAGGTCCTTTGCACGGCGCAGCGAAGTTGCTTGCAATTAAATTGATCGAGCGGCCAGCAATCGATGTTGGCCTGCGCCCGTTCCAGCAGCGGGAGGGCCTGAGTTTGCCATTCTGCGAACGCAGCCATGAAATTCTCCAATTCCAACATCAGCATGCTCTCAAGCTTTGCGTAAGCGCCACGGCCACGGCGTTGGGTAATTCCTTGAAGTTGTCGAACTGTCTGCAAACGCACCTCGGCATCGCGAATCTCCGATGTGAGTCGTCCCACATCGCGCAGGCAACGATCTTGTTCCCGGAATAAACCGTGGCCGATTTCCTTGCGGACCAAGCGCAGGGCCGCGCGCACTTTCTTCAAATGTTTGCGCATTTCGTGGACCGGCGAATCGCTGGCTCTCTTCTCGCCGGTCGTGATCGCACTAGCGGCTTCGATTTGTTTGCGGCAAATCCGGCGCAGATTGTCGCCGAGCGTCTGATCATGTTTCAATTGGTAGCTCATCCTATTCGCGGGCCAGCCTCACATTGCTGTATCGCCTTTCACCGGTGATTTCGCGTCCAAACCAGCGTGGCGGTTTAAATCGGCGGCAGCTCGCGTGGTTTGGAAATTCCACTTCCGCCACCACCAAACCGTGGTTGCGACCATGATAGATGTCCACTTCGATCTTGAGATTTTTCCACGGAATCTCGTACCGGGTCTTGCGCAATCGACGACCGCGCGTCGCGGGCCACAACATGGCAAATTGTTTCGGACTCAGCCGAATTTCGCGTTCTTCACGTGATGAACCGCGCCCGACCTTGAAAGTAAGCGATGCCGTCTTGCCTTTTTTCCGTAAGCGAACGTGTCTACCGCCCGGTTCATTCGCCAGGTAGCCCTGCAGCAACGGAAAATGGCGCGAGTGCAGAATTTTGACCGGCAGTCGCTTGATCAAAAATTTCCGCTCAATCTCGCGACTGGTTTTGTGTTTCATTCCATTCTTAAATGCTGCCAACCTTATTTGAGTGAAAAGAATCGCGCTTGCAATCACCGCAATGTTTTTCGTCGCCGGCTGCGGATGGTTTGGTTCGCCTGAGGCTTACAAGTCGGAGTCCGGCCGAACAACCTTCCGGGCGGCGAACCAAAGGCCGGCGGAGTCCGAAGCGACGCCGGCGCCGCAAAAGATTCCGGGCGAATCGACCCGCCCGTAGGAGCATCCACCTGAGCCGAAAAAAAGTTGAACAAAGTAGTTGACTAGTCAGTCTACAGATGTGAAAGGTAGTATATGCCAAGAGTAAGTGATATGAAGCAACGCCTGACCGATGCGGCGCTGGACCTGATGTGGGAAAACAGCTACGGCACCACCTCGGTCGATGCGATCTGCGAGCGGGCCGGCGCAAAAAAGGGAAGCTTTTATTATTTCTTTAAGTCGAAGTCCGAGCTCACGGTCGCCGCCTTGGAGGCAGAATGGAATAAGAACAAGGCGAACATGGATGGCCTTTTTTCCCCGGCAACTCCACCGCTCGAGCGCTTCGATCGTTACTTCGATTATGTGCACGACCGTCTCGCCGAACTGAAAGAAGAGTGCGGCTCCATCCTCGGATGCCCTCTGTTGAGCATCGGGACCGAAGTGAGCACACAGGACCAAGGCGTCCGCGCTACCGTCGACCGCATCTGGGATCGGAAGATAAAGTATTTCGAATCCGCTATCCGGGATGCGCACGCGCAAGGGCTGATTGTCGCGCCGGATCCGGAAGCGAAGGCGAGGGCGCTCTTCGCCTGCTATCACGGGACGCTTGCTCAAGCGCGAATTCAAAACGACGTCGAATTGATCCGCGATTTTAAACACGTGGCGATGGATGTTTTAGGGGTCCAGCAGGCCCAAGCTGTCTCCAAATAGCTCTTTTTTTACCAATTTTATAGACGACTAGTCAAATATAAACCCAGTGAAACCGGAAAAACTCAACCTCATGAAGACTGATCAGCAGCCAGAAACCACCACCACAGTTTTCCTCCAGACGGTTTCGGTCGCCGTCGTGCAACTGAAGCAGCAGTTACAACGCGATTACGAGCAAGCTTATCCAGACCTGCGCGAAATCGTCCATCTCGTCCTCGATGAGGAAGAAACGAAAGCTTGGGAGCTTTCATCGTTCCCGCATCTGCTTCTTCCTGATCTGGTCGAAGCGCACATCGAGAAGCTCAATCTTCAACCGGCCGACACGCGACACGACGACTTGTTCGTGCCGCACCGCTTCCCAGAGATCGAACATCACCAACCCGCTTTCGCGTTATGCGCGTAACAAGAATCAGAAAATGAAAACCAACAAAATGAACAACGGAAAACTAAACGGAAAAGTTGCGGTGGTAACCGGGGCCTCCAAGGGAATCGGCGCTGGTATCGCAAAAGAATTCGGCGCGGAAGGTGCGGCCGTCGTCGTCAACTATGCCTCCGCAAAGGAAAATGCGGATCGCGTGGTTGACCAAATCACAAAACGTGGCGGTCAAGCCATTGCGGTGCGGGCCAACGTAGCCAAGAAGGCAGAAGTCGAGCGACTCTTTGCCGCGACCAAGAAGGCGTTCGGCAAGATCGACATCCTGGTCAATAACGCCGGAGTTTACGACTGGTCGCCGCTCGAAGAGATTACCGAGGAGCAATTCCACAAACACTTTGACGTGAATGTTCTCGGTCTGCTTCTCGCCACGCAGGAAGCGGTCAAGCAATTCGATTCCACTGGTGGCAACATCATAAACATTAGTTCGACGGTCACATCATTGACCCCGCCGAGCTTGTCGGTTTACACCGGCACAAAGGGCGCAGTTGACGCCATTACCAGGACGCTGGCCAAGGAACTCGGTCGGCGCAAAATCCGCGTCAACGCCATCAATCCCGGCATGGTGGAAACGGAAGGAGTGCGCGCAGCCGGCTTCGACCAGGGCGATCTTCGCAAAAGCATTGAAGCCCAGACACCCCTCGGCCGCATCGGCCAACCCGAGGACATTGCTCCCGTCGCGGTCTTTCTCGCTTCGTCCGATTCCGGGTGGATCACAGGTGAGACGCTGCGTGTCGCGGGCGGGCTTCGTTAGTCCAATGAGAAAATGAAATTCAAAACAACAACACAAAGGAAATTAAAATCATGAAAACTAAGTTCTATTGGGTCGCGTTGCTTGCGAGCGCGGCTTTGATCGGACCAGCGCAAGCTGGTGGCGGTAATCATGGCGGGGGAAGCGGTGGCGGTGGAGGACACTTCGCCGGTTCCGGTTCGGCGCGAAGTGGCGGAGGTCCATCATTCCATTCCATGCCAACCGGAAGCTTCGGCGGCGGACGGATGGTTTATTCGGGCCAGCGTTTCTCATCGGGCGCGATTCATTCGCCGAGATCGATGGAGTTCCGTCCGCAGTCCGTCCATTCGAATGCGGGAGGATCGATCGGTTCGCGTCAGGTGACGCCCGGAAATATCAATCGCGGCGATCGTCACTCGCAATTCTCCAACGCAGGAAATCGCGCGATTACGAATTCGAAACACGGGGGAAATGGCGCCGGCCAAGTCCGGACCGGAAATAATCTTCCCACGAACTGGCGAAACCATGTGGTCGCGCAGCATTCAGGCAATTGGCAGCGCAATTGGGATCGCAGCCGCGATCACGTCTGGCGCGGTCATCACTGCCGGTTTATCAACGGCTCCTGGGTCATCTTCGACTTCGGATTCGATCCGTGGTGGCCGTATTGGTATTACCCGTACAATTATTACGCCGACGATTACTATCCGTATCGGTACGGCTACGACCCGGGTTATTACGATTCCGGCGCTTACCAAAGCGACGAGTATTACGGCCAGAACGGCTACGGAAATGCTAACGCCGACTCAACCGTTGCTTCCGCGCAGCAGCAGCTCGCGCGAGAAGGTTATTATCGCGGACAAATCGACGGCGTGCTTGGGCCGGAGACTCGGGCCGCGATCGCGCAATTCCAAAACAACCACGGTTTGCGTGTAACCGGCGCTTTGACGACCGACACGCTGGGAGCCTTGGGATTGCGCCCAAGTTAAGGGCAGAACCGGTGACAATTCATGAGTAAGAAAATGAAAGCGGCGCAGATCAGCAAGCCCGGCGGGGATTTTGAATTGGTGGAACGCGAAATCCCCGAACCGGGCGCCGGCCAGGTCCGCGTGAAAGTGGAGGCGTGCGGCATTTGCCACAGCGACGTTCTGGTCAAAGACGGACTTTGGCCCGGTCTGCAATATCCACGGGTGCCGGGTCATGAAATCGCCGGACGCGTCGATGCGATTGGCGGCAACGTTACGCAATGGAAGAACGGTCAGCGTGTCGGCGTAGGCTGGCACGGCGGACATTGTTTCGTATGCGAAGAATGCCGGCGCGGTGATTTCATGATGTGCGTCAATCGTAAGATCACTGCGATCGATTACGACGGCGGCTATGCCGAGTACATGATCGCGCGGGCGGAAGCGCTGGCGGCAATTCCGGATGCATTGCCGGCGGAGGAAGCAGGACCGTTCATGTGCGCGGGCGTGACTGTTTACAACGCGTTGCGCAATTCGGGTGCGCGTGGCGGCGACTTGGTGGCGGTGCACGGCATCGGCGGACTGGGACATCTCGGCGTTCAATACGCGCGACAGATGGGATTTAATACCGTCGCGCTGGGTCGCGGAAAAGATAAGGAAGACCTCGCGAAGAAATTGGGCGCGCATCGCTACATCGACACCGATCATGATGACGTTGTCGCGGAATTGCAAAAGCTTGGCGGAGCGCGCGTGATTCTGGCGACAGCGCCGAACGCGAAGGCGATTTCCGCATTGGTGGACGGATTGTCGGCGCGAGGCGCGCTCTTAGTCCCGGCCGCGCCGGCTGATCCGCTCACGGTCAACATGTTTCCGATGATCATGGGGGCCCGAACCATCGCAGGTTGGTCGTCGGGGACGGCGCGCGATTCCCAGGACACATTAGAATTCAGCGCGTTGGCCGGCGTCCACCCGATGATCGAGAAATATCCGCTGAGTCGGGTGTCGGAAGCCTACGAACAAATGCACAGCGGCAACGTGCGGTTCCGCGTTGTCCTAACCATGGAGGGATAGACCTTATGACAACTCATACAAAAACATTCACCAGGAAAGTCGCGATCATCAACCAGACAGACTGGAATGTCGCCTTCTGGTTCGCTGTTCTCAGCCCTGTGCTCGGGATCCTGGCCGGCTTTCTTGCTCTGTTCGTATTCTACCGCTGAAAAACAATGAACAGCACGAGTTTGTCCGAAGCGGCCAAAGCTGTTGTCCGCCGCAATACCGAAGAGGTCCAGGGCAAGGGAAACTTCAACGTTTTCGAAGAAATCTTCGCAGACGATTTCGTCGATCACACAACGCAACCCAACATGTCTCCGGACAAGGCCGGCGTGCGCACGCTCTACACGTACATGCGCGAAGCGTTTCCAGACTTTCATGCGGCGATTCACTGGCAGCTCGCCGACGGCGATCGCGTGACGACCTACAAAACCTATTACGGTACGCACGAGGGCCCGTTCCTCGGAATTGCGCCGACCCATCGCAAAATTCATTTCGAGTCTGTTGACGTCATGCGCGTGCGAGACGGCAAGATCACCGACCACTGGGGCGTCGGCAATTTGCTCTCACTCATGCAACAGATCGGCGGATGGAAACCTTCAGCGTCCGACGCGATTGCGCGGCATGCGAACAAATGAAGAAACAAAACCAATGAACTGGAACAATCAGACGAATAGGCAATTGCTTGGAGAACGAGAAACAAATGCCAAAGACAGGTGGCGAAAGAAATTTCGCCGTCACCAGCGAAGGCACGATCCGATGCTTGTTCTCAACATGTCGATCTTCAACGTCGGCAATGGCTGGGACCGAGTTTTCAACCCAATGAAAGCTCATGAAAACGGAGCGCCATGAGCGCAGGGCGGTCAGCACGACCGAACTACTTAAAAGGAGCGTATTATGATAAAACCTAACTTGAGAAAAACATCGGAGCTGGCGCAGAGACGCGCCGCGCCTCTGGCAACACGAACTGATTTATCGCGCGCCGGAGTCAAAGACATCACTGGCGCGATGAACGCAATTCTCGCGGACGTCTTCGCGCTCTACTTGAAGACGAAAAACTTCCATTGGCACATGAGCGGCCCGCATTTTCGCGATTATCATCTGCTGCTCGATGAACAGGCCGACCAGCTTTTCGCGATGACCGATCCGATCGCGGAACGTGTGCGCGAGCTTGGCGGGATCACGCTGCGATCGATCGGCCAAATCTCGCGGACTCAGCGTGTCCTGGATAACGACGCGGAGTATGTCGAACCGTTGGACATGCTCGCGGAATTGGCGGACGACAACAAAACGCTCGCGACTCGATTGCGCCAGGCGCACAACGTTTGCGACAAGCATCGCGACGTCGCGACCGCGAGCCTGATCGAAGTCTGGATCGACGAAACCGAACGCCGAACGTGGTTCCTATTCGAGACCACGCGGCGAAGGAATTGATTCGCCGAAGTCGACTTGGCGCGGTCGTTTAGGCAAAGCGTCACACGATTGTAACGTTGACGGCGAATACCTGACAGGCCGAAGATTCTTTAGGGTTGATCACGCCAGGGCTGGCGGATCGTTTAGTGCAACCTCAACCGAAAGGAATTTGGTTATGTCACACGTCCCGTTTGGAAACGAAAAGAACCCTAACGTCGATATCTCGCGTCGAAAATTTCTGGTTAGCACCGCCGGACTCGCGGCAGTTGCCGGACTTCCCGCAGCGGCCGTTGCGGCGACGGCTGCGAATGCGCCGGCGTCGCAGGCAAACACGGAAAAGAAGAAAGGAGACACGGTTACCACTAAAGACGGGGTCCAGATCTATTATAAAGACTGGGGCAGCGGGCAGCCGATTGTGTTTAGTCACGGCTGGCCGCTCTCGGCGGATGATTGGGACACGCAGATGCTTTTTTTCGTCAGCAAAGGTTACCGCGTCATTGCGACTGATCGACGCGGACATGGTCGCTCGACTCAAACCGGCGACGGACACGACATGGACCATTACGCCGATGATCTGAAGGCGGTCACCGATCATCTGAACTTGAAGGGTGCGATTCACGTCGGCCATTCGACTGGCGGCGGCCAGGTGGTGCATTATCTCGCTCGTCACGGCGACAAGAACGTGGCGAAGGCCGCGATCATCAGCGCGGTGCCGCCGTTGATGGTGAAGACCGAGAAGAATCCGTTAGGCACGCCCAAAGAGGTGTTCGACGGTCTCCTAGCCCAGCTCGCCGCCAACCGAGCCAAGTTCTATTATGATTTCGTGGCCGGTCCGTTCTACGGCTTCAACCGTCCCGGCGTCAAAATGATCGAGCCTGTGGTTTGGAATTGGTGGCGCCAAGCTATGATGGGCGGCGTAAAGGCGCAATATGACGGCGTGGCCGCGTTCTCGCAGACCGACTTCACGGAAGATCTGAAGAAGATTTCGGTGCCGGTTCTCGTGATGCATAGCGAGGACGATCAGATTGTGCCTTATCAGGCCTCGGGTCCACTCTCCGCCAAACTACTCAAGAAGGGCACACTGAAGACATACAAAGACTTCCCGCACGGAATGCCTACGACACAAGCCGACGTCATCAACGCCGACCTGCTCGCGTTCTTTAAAAGTTAAGTCGAACCGAATAACAAAATGAAGATCGTGGTTATTGGAGGCACTGGGCTGATCGGATCAAAGCTGGTGAACAACCTTCGCCAGCTCGGAGATGAGGTAGTAGCGGCATCACCGAAATCTGGCGTTAACACTTTCACGGGTGAAGGACTAACTGAAGTGTTAAAAGGAGCTCAGGTGGTCGTCGATGTAGCGAACTCACCTTCGTTCGAAGACAAACCTGCTTTGGATTTTTTCGAAACGTCGGGTCGCAATCTTCTTAGCGCGGAAAAGACCGCCGGCGTGAAGCATCACGTGGCGTTGTCGGTCGTCGGGACCGATCGCTTGACTGGAAGTGGACCGGGTTCCTTGAGCGGTTATTTCCGCGCGAAGTTGGCGCAGGAAAATCTGATCAAGGCGTCAGGAATTCCGTTTACGATCGTCCACGCAACGCAGTTCTTCGAGTTCGCGAAGAACATCGCGCAATCAGGAACTGACGGTTCAACCGTTCGGTTGTCATCAGTGCTTATGCAGCCGATGGCTGCGGATGATGTCGCTTCCGCAGTAGCAGAGGTAGCCGCCGGCCAAACGGTAAATGGCATGATCGAAGTGGCGGGGCCCGATCAAATCCGGCAGGACGAACTTGTCAGGCAATATCTAAGCGCGACCCGCGACCCGCGGAAAGTGGTCACCGACGACAAACCGCTCTATTACGGCATCGAAGTGAACGATCAAAGCCTCGTTCCCGGCGCTAATGCCCGCCTCGGCAAGATTCATTTTAGCGACTGGCTCAAACGTTCCAGCTCCTAGAAAACATCTTCCCGAAGATTAGACCAACCACATGTGAGGAGGAACATCACAAATGAAACGAATCCGAACTTCAAAATCAGTCGGCCGGTCGCGCTTTACTTACGCACTTAGTGTTTGCGCACTCGTCGTCACTCTCGGCGCGAGCTCAAGCGTGGCTGCAGACGAAGGGCCGAAGGTCACGGTCGTCTTCGACCACGCTCTGCCGAATGTGCCTGGGAAAAGCATGAAGGGCATCCTCGTCGAATATGGTCCCGGTGTTGCGTCGGTGGGCCACATGCATCCGAGGTCTGCGTTCATCTATGCAACGGTTCTCGAAGGAGCGATCCGGACTTCGGTCAATGATGGGCCCGTCGTTATTTATCGCGCCGGGCAGAACTTCCCCGAGATGCCTGGTGATCGGCACACTCTTGATGAGAATGCGAGCAAGACCGAACCCGCGAAGCTGCTGGCCGTGTTCGTGGTGGATTCGGACGAGAAAGAACTGTTAACGCCGCTCGCAAAATGAAACGACCGAACTGTCTTCAACCCGAACAATTAGAACCTAATTATGAACAAAGGCAAAGTCACCGAACTTGCCCGTGATTTGAGAAAAACGCCGCCGCGCAGTCCACGCGAAACACTCGGCCGCTCTGTCATTGCCGCACGCATGCTCGACAAAGCCCGGGCCGACATACTCGGGATTAACGGCGAGTACAACTTTTATCCGTGCGGTCTGGGAGCGTACTTCTGGAAGTTCACCGGAGTCGACGCGATGAAGTTCAAGGAGTTCGTCGCCACCGGCGCGACAGACGACGAAGTCGATCGCTGGATCCGAGAGAACGCGACGCAGAAAGACGGTGCCGCGATTATCAAATGGAATAACGAGATGCGCTGCCTGCGGCTGAGCGAGCTATCCCAACAGACGCAGGAATATTTCGAGACTTACATTCCGCAGTTCTGTCATCCGCCGAGTAAAGTGAAATTTTTCTTCGACGTTTACGATGTCGAGGAAGGCGTGCTGTGATCGACCGACGACACGCGCGCGCGCACCACACTGGGAAAGTAATTCAAACGTATCAAAACAACCCGCCTTGAAGCTTTCAGCGACGGTGTCCTTGCCATCATCATCACGATCATGGTGTTGGAACTGAAGGTACCGCATGCGGTTGAACTTGCCGCGTTGAAACCGGTCTTGCCGGTATTGTTGAGTTACGTCCTCAGTTTCATTTATCTCGGTATTTATTGGAACAACCATCATCATCTGTTCCAGATCACCGAGCAGGTCAGCGGCGGAATACTCTGGGCGAACCTGCATCTGCTCTTTTGGTTGTCACTCTTTCCCTTTACGACGGCATGGATGGGCGAGAACCATCTCGCTGCAATACCGACCGCTATCTACGGCTTCGTGCTGTTGATGGCGGCCATTGTCTTTATTGTTCTAGAGCGCACGATCATTGCCAAGCAAGGCCGTGAATCCGCTTTGGCGTCGGCCATTGGCGGCGATTGGAAACGGAAACTTTCACCGGCGCTCTATCTCATCGCTATCCCGCTCGCATTCGTGAATCCGTGGATCGCCAGCGCGGGGTATGTGTTCGTCGCGCTGCTTTGGTTGATTCCTGACCCTCGGATCGCGCGGGAATTGGAAAAGCGAGGAGAGTAAACAAAACGGAGTCCTCTCGGAGAACGGGACGCTCAAGACCTACAAGGTTTCCGCACGGCATGCCCACGACTGAGGCCGATACCACTAACGCCGACCTGCTGAGCTTCCTGAAAGCCTAGCGCCGTGGCCGTGGCGCTGGATGATCTTGGAAAAAAGCATTTCAACTTTCCTCAGCGTTTCGCTTAGATATCTGTCGCAAGATTTCGCAAAATTTCTCTCCAGCGGCTGTCACGTCGCCCTTTGTCGCGCGGGCGATGCCGACGGACACCGTTGCAGTCGTGCCCGTGAGTGCGCGGTAGAGCAGGCGTTTGCCAAATACGAGTTTGAAGGTCGGGCTTGCCAGAGAGATGCCGCGTCCGGCCTCCACTTCAGCGATCAGTGAACTCATGCTGTCGCAATCCACTACGATACGCGGTTTGGCATGAATAGGGGCGAAGATGCGGTCGAGATAGTCGTAATACTCGGGGTAGTCTTTGCGGCTGAGACCGACGAGCGGTTCGGCCGCTAATTTTTCCAACGGAATGGATTTCAGCCGGGCGAGGGGATGCGCAGCGCTCATCGCCACGCACAATCCCTCCGTGCGCAGGACTTCAAACTCGATACCAACGGTTTGCTCGCCGATGGGCTCGACCATGATCGCGAGTTCCAAGGTTCCGTTTCGCAGGCCAGCGATCAGTTCATCGCTAGAAAGGTCATGCAGCAACACCTTCACACGCGGCACGGCTTTTTGAAATGCCGCGAGTGTTGGGGGCAATATCTCCGTTGACGGAACCGGCGCGTAGCCAATGTGCAACTCGCCATATTCACCCCGAGCCAGAGCTCGCACCCTTTCGATGGATTCATCGGCGTGTTTCAACAGCTCGCGGACTTCCTTCAGGAAAAGTTTTCCTTCCGCCGTAAGCGTCACCCCGCGCGAGCTGCGGCGCAGAAGGTCCACGCCGATCTCATCCTCCAGGTCCTGGATCTGTCGGCTCAACGCCGGTTGTGCGACTCGAAGTCGCGCGGCGGCCTTAGTGAAGTTCAACGCTTCACCAACCGCCAGAAAATATCGCAAGTGCCGTAGTTCCACTGAGCAATTCTATCATGCCGGAAAGGCATGGCAGCCCAACAAACATGGTATTGGGCGAACGCAAAACGGGCCGGTAACTTTATGACATGATAAAAATCGGAATCATTCTCGGAAGCACGCGCCCGAATCGAAATGGCGAGGCAGTAGCGAAGTGGGTCTATAAAGTCGCGCAAAAGCGCAGCGCCGCCGAGTTCGAACTCGTGGACATCAAGGATTTCCACCTGCCACTTCTCGACGAGCCGCTGTCGCCGATACTCGGGCAATACAGTAAGCCTCATACCAGAGTATGGGCCGCTAAGATCGACAGTTTCGACGCCTACGTTTTCGTCACGCCCGAGTACAACCATGGCATCTCCGGCGCGCTCAAGAACGCGATCGATTTTCTTTTTGCCGAGTGGAACAACAAGGCGGCTGGCTTCGTTAGCTACGGCGGCGCCAGCGGAGCGCGCGCGGTCGAGCAGCTGCGGCTGAACTTAGCGGAGGTGCAAATGGCCACCGTCCGCAACCAGGTCTTGCTCTCCATGTTTACCGACTTCGAAAACTTCAGCGTCTTCAAGCCGGGACCGACAAAAGAACAATCAATCAACGAGATGCTCGATCAGCTCATCGCGTGGGGAGGCGCACTCAAGACGCTCCGGAAGACCTCAGGACACAAAGGAGAAAAGTCATGAAACGTTTCGATAATCGCACGGTGATCGTCACGGGCGGTGCCCGTGGATTGGGCGCCAGCTTCGCGCGCGGCTTCGTCGCCGAGGGCGCGAACGTTGTGATCGCGGACGTCCTCGAGCAGGAAGGACGGACGCTCGCCGACGAGCTCGGCGAACAAGCGATCTTTTCCCGACTCGACGTCACGAGTGACTCGGGTTGGGCGGCGACTGTGGCTGCCGCCGAGAAGGCCTTCAGCCCGGTCTCGGTGCTAGTCAACAACGCGGCCATTGTCCGCTTCGGACCGATCGCGGAGACCGAGCCGGCAGCCTGGCGCCAGGTGATCGACATTAACCTGACCGGCACATACTTGGGGATTCGCGCGATTGTGCCGTCGATGCGCAAAGCGGGCGGCGGCGCGATCGTCAATATCTCCGCCGGCGCCGGGATGACCGCGCAGTTCGGACTCGCGTCGTACGTGGCCAGCAAGTGGGCCACGCGCGGACTGACAAAGACGGCGGCGCTTGAGCTCGCGCGCGACAAGATCCGCGTCAACTCGATCCACCCCGGTGGTGTCCGCACGCCGATGACGGCCGGGCCAGACACGGCGGCGCTCGCGGAGGCGGCCGTAAAGAACTTGGCGATTCCGCACCTCGCCGAGCCGGACGAGATCGCGCGGTTGGTGCTGTTCGTTGCGTCCGACGAAGCCAGCTTTTCGACCGGCTCTGAGTTCATCGCCGACGGCGGCCACCTGCTCGGCCCCGTGCCGCAGTTACCGAAAGAGGGCAAAGATTGAAAAATCGAGAGAAGTTATGGCAAGCAAGCAAAGGAATACATGAACAAACTTGAAGGAAAAATTGCGCTCATTACGGGCGGCAACAGCGGCATTGGCCTCGCGACCGCGAAGCACTTTGTGAACGAAGGCGCGTATGTCTTCATCACCGGGCGCCGTGATCCTGAGTTGGTCCGCGCGGTAAAGGAGATTGGAATAAATGTGACCGGCGTACAAGGAGATGTGGCCAACCTTGACGATCTGGATCGCCTCGTCGCACAAATCGAGCGCGAGAAGGGCAAGCTCGATATTGTGTTCGCGAATGCAGGTGGCGCCTTACCCCTTACCCCTCTCGGCGAGATAACAGAGGAGCACTATGACTCGCTATTCAACGTCAATGTGAAAGGCCTCCTCTTCACGGTGCAGAAGGCGCTTCCGCTGATGCCGGATGGCGCCTCTATCATCCTGAATGCGTCCATCGTCGCCAGTAAAGGGCTGCCGGAGTGGAGTGTTTATAGCGCCACGAAAGCGGCGGTGCGTTCGTTCGCGCGGACATGGACAACGGACTTGAAAGCTCGCCGCATTCGCGTGAACGCAGTGAGCCCAGGCCATACCGACACGCCGCCATGGCGTTCCGTAGAAGGAGCAGACCAACTCATGAAGAATATTTCCACGAGTATTCCGCTCGGCAGATTCGGTACGCCCGATGAGATCGCGCAGGCCGTGCTGTTTCTCGCATCCGACGACAGCAGCTACATCACGGGAACGGAACTGTTTGTGGATGGCGGTTTTGCACAGGTGTAGGAAGCGATGAACGAAGATGTATCACCGATGGAAGATAAGAAGATCTATTTGTTGGCCGAACCGACTGTTCTGCCTGGATTCCTGGAAGAGGTTAAGGCCGTTCTCGCGGAGGCTCTTCCCCCGACACTCCAAGAGCCAGGCTGCGAAGCCTTATACGAGACCGGACGAGAGGATGATCCACACAAGCTGGTGTTCTTCGAGATCTTCTCCTCTGCCGAAGCACATGAGTTCCACCTCCAACAGGACTATACAAAACGGATGTTTGCAGCGCTGGACGGGAAGCTGTCCGGAGTGCCAACAATGACAATATTGAGCGCACTCTAACTGTTCTACTAATCAAGGAGGCGAGAAAATGAATGGGTTTCTTAAGTATATTACAATCTGCGTGTGCATTTCTTCTACACATGCTTTTGCAGAAGATCTCTCGTCCGCGACAGATCCTTTGCCACCTGGCACCTTTACCAGTCTTAAACATTCTGATGAATGGCTAATCAAAAACGCCTTAAGTGCGGGTCCTGATTGGATCACGGATAAAGCGACAGTCACGCTGATGGAAATGAGCGGTGGCGGCCAGATGACGGAGCGAGTCCTTCGTCAAGGAAGCAATGGTTGGATTTGCATGCCGGATATGCCTGGACGCCCACAACACGATCCGATGTGTGGCGATGAAACTATGATGAAGTGGCTGAAGGCAGTGATGGCAGGAGAGAAACCGAACATCGATCGTGTGGGTTTATCCTACATGCTGATGGGAGAGGCGCGCCAAGGGCAGAATGTTCCCGGGGCCAAAGATCCCTCAACGGTAAAAGAGTGGTTCTA
>DASQBB010000078.1:0-6728 GCA_035635435.1 Chthoniobacterales bacterium
CGTGGGATGGCCGAATGCCTTCATGTCCCGGGCGAGACGCTCGATTTTTTGAAGGAGAGGCAAATCGCCGTACACGTGTTGCCGACAAAGGAAGCAGTGGCGCTTTATAACAAGCTCGCGGAAACCGAGGCGGTCGGCGGCTTGCTCCACACGACGTGCTGAGGGTTGCGCGAATCGTCGGTAGGGCGCGTCACTCCGCTGCGCGCCGTTCTTTCCGATTTCCAAACGGTGTGTCCCGGCACGTCGGGATCGGCTAGCCCCGAACTCAGGCATATTAAGAACTATCTAATTAGATATTATTTAGGAAACGTATTGACACACGTTCGGGCTTACGCGGCGCGGACAATTCGGCGCATGACTTTTGCGTTTCGCGTTTTGGGAATGTCGCCGACGAACAAAACTTCCTTGGGAGCGAGCGCTTTGCCAGGTTGGGCGGCGAACACGTTTTCGAAATTGTGAGCGTTTCGAACGGCGTTATGCTGCGCGCGACGATGGCTTCTTTGCAAGCAGACGCCGGCGAAAGTGCGCGCAGTCGAATCGCGTGGCGGCTTCTGCCGTTTCTGTTTCTGCTTTACGTCGCGAATTACCTCGATCGCACAAACATCGCGTATGCGACGCTTGGAATGAAAGGCGACCTGGGTTTAAGCGATTCAGTGTTTGGCACGGCCAGCGGAATTTTTTTTATTGGATATTTTGCGCTGCAAATTCCCGGGGCGCTGCTGGTGGAACGCTGGAGCGCTAGACTTCTCCTCGCGACAACGCTGATAATCTGGGGCGCACTCACAACACTCACTGGTTTTGTCCGCACGCCGCTGGAGCTTTACGGCGCGCGTTTCCTGCTCGGCGCAGCCGAGGCAGGCTTTTTCCCCGGTGTGATTGTTTATCTTTCGCACTGGTTCGTTTATCAGGATCGGGCCAAGGCGGTGGCGCGGTTTATGTCGGCTATTCCCATTGCTTACATTCTCGGCGGGCCTCTTGCCGGCATGATCCTGCGTGTTCATTGGCTCGACACTGCCGGATGGCGATGGCTCTTCCTGCTGGAAGGCGTGCCCGCGATCTTACTTGGAATCGCGACACTGTTCGTGCTGCCGGATCGGCCTAACGAAGTGCGATGGTTGCAGCCTAAGGAGCGCGATTGGTTAAGTGCTCGTCTTGCTGAAGAGCGGCGCGCCAAAGCACATGTAGAACACGTTACGATTTGGCAAGCGCTTCGGCATCCGGCGGTGTTGATGCTCACTGCCGGGTTGTTCTTCTGTTATACCGGCGGCTACGCCTTTTGGTTTTGGATGCCGACCATGCTTCAGCGGCTCACCGGTTGGACTGATGTTCAGCGCATTGGCTGGATCGGCGCGATTCCGTTTGTTGCGGGTCTCATCGGAATGCTGCTGCTTGGCTGGAACTCCGATCGCACGCGCGAGCGCCGCTGGCATTTTGCCGTCCCACAATTAACCGCTGCGCTAGCGTTGGGCGCGTGGTTCCTTGCTCCGCATTCGATCGCACTGCTAATCGTGGTGTTCACGCTGATCGGCTTCGGAACGGTGGCATATCTGCCATCGTTCTGGGCGCTCCCGTCTTCATTTCTCACCAGCTCGGCGGCTGCAGCAGCGGTCGGCTTCATCAATTGCACGGCCAGCATTGGCGGATTCTTTGGTCCTAAGATCATTGGCGATCTGAGCCAGCGCACCGGCTCATTCCGCGGCGGATTTATTTTTATGGTCGCGTGCTGGATAATCGCATCACTGCTGGTGCTGCTATGCCCGCGCGAGCGGACGGCGTAAATCGTAATTTACACTTCCGGGCTGCAGCGACGGGAAGGGAGGGACCTTGGCGCGCGCGATCGTTCATGCTGTTGACACATCCGCAAATAGCCCGTTTCATCGCTTGTCGATGAGCGCTTCAGCCTTCGCGAGCAGCTTCGACGCAGGAAGTCCGAGTGCTTGCGAGAATGCAGCGATATTTTTGAGGGTGAGGTTGCGTTCGCCGCGCTCCACGCTCCCGACATACGTGCGGTGGACATGAGCGATTTCTGCGAAGACATCCTGAGAAATACCATTGCGTTCCCGTTCGTGCCGCACTGCCTGGCCGAACGCTCGCACGAGCTTGTCGCCTGATTCCCATGCTAATACATGGCCAAATGCACCCTTTGTAGCGACAGACTATGAGTAGAGGACTGGTGCAATGCGGAACGGGCTCTACGGATGCCTCTAGCTTACGCGCTGGTCGTCCATTGCGGCCAAATCACTGTTGGCATCCGCGTCGTGTCCATGTCATCCATTTGCCGATGGCGGCGGCGCTAAGAGGAAGTCCGCGATCTACCCGATCTGCTGCAGAACAAGTCAGGGCTTGAGGGCGACGTCGAACGGCGCGCCAGTCTTTGCGCGGGTGTCGTCCACCGTAACGCCAGGATGCAATTCAATGAGAACGAGGCCGCCGCCTTGTTTCACCTCGAATACGCATAGATCGGTGATGATGAGGTTGACGACTCCCAAGCCAGTGATGGGCAGCGTGCATTGTTTCAAAATTTTTGGGCTGCCGTCCTTCGAGGTGTGTTCCATCACCGCGACGACACGCTTCACCCCGGCGACCAGGTCCATCGCGCCACCTGGTCCTTTGACCATCTTGCCGGGAATCATCCAGTTTGCGATGTCGCCTTTGTCCGTCACTTCGAACGCGCCGAGAATAGCAAGATCGATGTGGCCGCCACGAATCATCGTGAATGAGTCGGCGCTGGAGAAAAAGGCCGAGCCAGGCATCGTCGTGATGGTTTGTTTGCCGGCGTTGATCAAGTCGGCGTCCACTTCATCCTCAGTTGGGAACGGGCCGATGCCAAGCAGGCCATTCTCGGACTGCAACGTAACGTTCATGCCTTCGGGGATGTAGTTCGCCACCAGCGTCGGGATGCCGATGCCGAGATTGACGTAGTAACCGTCGCGCAACTCCTGCGCAGCGCGCTTCGCCATCAACTCGCGGATCGGATTTTCTTTTTTTGCGGTCGTGCTGCCTTGTACGGTGCGGAACTCAATCCGTTTTTCGTACTTTTCTCCCTGGATGATGCGGTCGACGAAAATGCCCGGCGTGTGGATCTGGTCGGGATCAAGCTCGCCAATCTCGACGAGTTGCTCCACCTCAGCGACGCAGACTTTGCCGCAGCTGGCGATCATCGGATTAAAGTTCCGTGAGGTTTTCCGGAAAATGAGGTTGCCGGACTTATCGCCCTTCCACGCCTTCACGAGCGAAAGCTCGGCCGTGATGCCGGGTTCGAGCACGTATTCCTTGCCGTCGAAAACTTTGGTTTCCTTGCCCTCAGTCAGTTTAGTGCCGAAGCCGGTGCGCGTGTAGAATCCCGGGATCCCCGCGCCACCCGCACGCAACCGCTCCGCGAGCGTGCCCTGGGGAATGAGCTCGAGTTCAAGTTCACCCGACAACACCTGACGCTCGAACTCCTTGTTCTCGCCAACGTACGAGGCCAGGACTTTTTTCACCTGCCGTGTGGTGAGCAGAACTCCCATTCCGAAACCATCGACGCCAGCGTTGTTGCCGACAATGGTCAGGCCCTTCACGCCGTTGTCGCGCAACGCCGCGATCAGATTTTCCGGAATGCCGCACAGCCCGAACCCGCCCGCAGCGATCGTCATGTTGTCGTGAAGCAGGCCGTTAAGCGCGGCGGTGGCGTTAGGATAAACTTTGCTCATGTCGAGGAAATTTGAATCACGATTACACGAATAACATGGACGAATCGCCGCCAAATTGAAATTCGCTCACGGACTTATTTTGCTGTCATTCCGAGCGAAGTCGAGGGCTGAAGGCTCATACCATGGGCCGTTCGCTAGGTTAATAGAATCAACGCTATTAACCTGGCAATCCCGTGATGAAACTGTTGAGTAACGCGGCGGGATTCTCGACTCTGCGGAGTTTATGCTGAGCGAACGAAGCGAGTCGAACGGGGTTAGACTCAGAACGACGGGGAGTGGGGTTGCCCCTGACGAATTCATCGGCAGATTGAAATTGCAACCTTTCATGAAGACAACGCTTGCTCATCAACTCGCCAGTTATTCGTCCTCGTTCCGGTTTGAGGATCTTTCCAAAGAAGTGGTGCACGAAGTGAAACGGCGTGTCATTGACTCGTTGGGATGCGCGCTGGGCGCGTGGAACGAAGAGCCGTGCGTCATTGCGCGAAAAGTCGCTTCCGATTTTTCGGCTAAACACGGATCGACGATCATTGGGACGGCTCATAAAGCGCCGCCCGACTGGACGGCATTCGCGAACGGCTGCGCTATCCGCTATTTCGATTACAACGATACGTATTTGTCGAAAGAGCCGGCGCATCCGAGCGATAATATTTCCGCGGCGCTGGCTGCAGCGGAAAGCGTGGGCGCAAGCGGCCACGAATTGATTGCCGCGATCGCGCTTGCTTATGAAGTGCAATGCAGACTTTGCGATGCCGCGAGTATTCGGGCGCGCGGCTGGGACCATGTGACGTACGGCGCGTTCTCCACAGTGCTGGCGTGCGCGCGCTTGATGAAACTTGATCCGGAAAAAACGCGACATGCCGTGAATATTGCCGGAGTCGCGTGCGCGGCGATGCGCCAGTCCCGTGCAGGCGAACTCTCGCATTGGAAAGGCGTGGCATTTGCTGACGCAGCACGGCGCGGCGTTTATTCGGCGTTACTTGCCCGAGCAGGAATGACCGGACCGGCGCCAATTTTCGAAGGGCAAATGGCGTTCGAAAAGCAACTCGGTGTTTCGCTCGGGAACGTCGGAGAAAAATTCCGCGGCGCGCCGGAAATGATTTTGAATACCAGCATCAAGTTTTGGCCGGCGGAATATCACAGCCAAAGCGCAATCGAAGCAGCGCTCTCGTTACGCGAGGAAGTTGGCGATCCCGCGAAGGTAAAATCAATGACGATCGAAAGCCATGATGCTTCGGTCGATATCATTGGGAGTGAGCCGGAGAAATGGAAACCGGCAACACGCGAAACAGCAGATCACAGCTTGCCTTATATTACGGCGATTGCGCTGATCGATGGTGAAGTAACCGACAAACAATTCGACCGCGAGCGCTTTAGCCATCCAAACGTGTGGAAATTTTTGGAGAACGTGAAGGTGGAACGCAATTCGGAGTTGAGCTCGATATATCCCGGCGCGGTCGCGAACATCGTACATATAGATCTTGCGGATGGCCGCCGACTGACCAGGCGAGTCGATTATCCGCTCGGGCACGCGAAAAACCGCCTCAAAGATTCGGAGGTGGAAGAGAAGTTCTTCGCGCTCGTCGAGCCGGCGATTGGCCAGGAGCGCGGGAAGAAGATTGTCGATCTTGCGTGGAAGTTGGACGAAGCGGCAAATGTTGACGAGCTAATGAAGGCGCTGGTGATGCCGGAGAAGTAATTAAGGGATATCTCGACCCATTCGACTTCGCTCAGGGCAAGACTTTCGCTCGACATGACAAAGAAAGGCAAAGCTGCACGATTACGCGAGTTAATCGCGCAAGGTAGCGTGATGCTGCCCGGTGTCCCGAACGCTGCGATGGCACGGCAGGTGGAACGCACGGGCTTTGACGCCGTGTACATCAGCGGTGCGGGAATGGCGAATGCAACCGCAGGCGTGCCGGACATCGGCTTGTTAACCCTGACGGAAGTAACGCAGCTGGCCGGTTACATTGCGAAAGCCGTCACAATTCCAGCGATCGTCGACGCGGACACGGGGTTTGGTGGCGCAGAAAATGTGGCGCGGACGATTCACGAATTGGAAAGCGCAGGCCTGGCTGGCTGCCACATTGAGGACCAGGAATTTCCAAAGCGTTGCGGACATCTCGCTGGGAAATCAATTGCCGAAATCGAGGAGATGGTTGGCAAAATCAAAGCTGCCATACGTGCTCGGCGCGATCTGAATTTCATGATCTTCGCGCGGACCGATGCGCGCGCAGTAGAAGGTTTTGATCGGGCAGTGGAGCGAGCAGGGGAATATGTCGCTGCCGGCGCGGATGCGATCTTTCCCGAAGCGCTGCAAAGCTTCGAGGAGTTCCGGGATTTCGCAAAAGAGATCGATGTGCCGCTTCTTGCCAATATGACTGAGTTCGGAAAGAGCCCGTTGCTTTCGTTCCATGATTTAATGGAGCTTGGCTATCGGATGGTCGTCTTTCCGATGAGCGCATTTCGCGTGGCGATGAAAGCGAGCGAGGAATTTTTGCGCACCCTGAAGGAGAGCGGCGCGCAGAAGGATTGGATCGACAAGATGCAGACCCGGCAGGAACTTTACGAACTACTCGATTACGATCCGACGGCGGAAGAGTGGTTGGGTCTAAGCGATTGATCATTTGTCGGCGAGCATATCACTGTTAACTTGAACGGAAGAAATGAGCACTGAAGCAAAACCAGAGTACAGCCCGGGATTAGCCGGCGTCATCGCCGGCGAAACGGCGATTTGCTGGGTCGACCCGAACGCCGGCCTAATGTATCGGGGCTACGACATTGATGACATGGCGCAGAAGGCGAGTTTTGAAGAAGTCGCTTACCTCCTGCTCAATGGCGAGTTGCCCAATGGGAAACAATTAGTCGAGTTTACGCAACAAATTGCCGCGGAACGCACGCTGCCGGGTCCCGTGATCGAAATGCTCCGGCTTCTCCCGAACAAGACGCACCCGATGGACATGTTGCGGACCGGCGTATCGATGCTGAGCGCCTTTGATAAGGACCTAAGCGACAACTCACACGACGCTAACATCCGCA
>DASQBB010000079.1:0-6457 GCA_035635435.1 Chthoniobacterales bacterium
TTCGTCCACACCACGAATAAGCCAGGACAATAAAGAGGATGAGCCCACAAATTAACGCGAGAGTGGATTGTCTCATTTGAGACGGGTCACCATCAATTCGACGGGCGTGGCCTTAATGGTTTTATGATCGCGCGGACGACAATCGCCACATCCAAACGCTTAATCCGCCGGCCACAACGACCGCGACCCAGCTTCCCCAAATTGGAAGTTGATGCGAACCGATTTGCACCGTGAAGTGTGCCGTCAATACCCGCCAGATATGGACAAGACACACGAGACCGAAAATGAGGCTGGCAACCCGAAGCCCAGTTCTTTGTGAGTTCATGCCGACATTTCACATGTCGATCTTCGCTTTGTCAGCAAAAATACTTGGAGGACGGCCTCCGTGTCGCTCAAATGAAAGCCGCCGAGATCGTTAGGCCGCCGTTCTTCCGCGAAACGCCGCGGCTTGCACCACGATTCCGACCACGGCGAGACCAACAAACAAAATCGTCGCGCCGGTCTGCGGCAAGACGATCGTCCGTTGAATCAAATACGCCCCGACCACGGCGGAGAGAACAATCAGTGTCCAGTCGAACAACGCCAGCAGCAGGATTGCGCCGATAATGCCGCCGACGATGAATGTGACGCCGGGATAATTTGAGCCATGGACGAGGAATGCGGTGACAAGCGCGAGCGCCAATTTTCCGCCAGCGAGAAAACCGGCAACGGCGATCGCGACTTTCTGCAGAAAAAGCGCCAGCAGGGCGCCGATAAATCCGAAAACGATCGCCACGCTCAGTGAAAGAATAGCTGACGGGTCGTGGACAAGATGAGGCGCGACTTCCACGCCGGCCGCGAATCCAACCGCGGCCACGCAAAGCCAGAACAGTTTTCTCCCGAAAAACAAAATCACCGCGCCGATCAGCACGCTCAGAATTGGAATCGGCAAATTCATTGTCCTGTCATGTCGAGCGGAGTCGAGACATCTCTAAATATTTCCGAAAACAGTGTCGGCTAATTCAAGAGGAAAGGCCTCCTCTCCCTTTCCGAAGCGATAGGATTGCCTGCCGCGCCGTAGCCCAGCAAAGGCGGGAGGTGAGGGATTCCTAAGCTTTCTTGCCATACCAGCCAGATAAGTCGTGCCCCAAGAGCTTCTCCAGCTCTTTGATGTCGAAATAGAAGATCTCGATCAAGCGCGATCTCAACTGATCGTCGATTTTATCTGTGTATTCCTGTTCGAAAACGCTTGCTTCCGGCGGAACGAACGAACTATCGACCCCGAGAAACTCAAAAACGCGACGCAAAGTGTTTTTGTGATCATTCCTTAACTCTTCGTTCAGAAGAACGAGACAATTGTCCTTCTCGAAGATGTTGAATAACCGCCGGACCTGGTGCGCGTAGAAGCCGCGATCGGTGTAGGAATAGACGCGATGTTGCAATGGCAGTGCTTCCCGGCATCGCTCAACTTCTTTCTCGATCGCTTCAGCGAACGGTAATTTCTCTTTGCCGCGTTTGGTTTCCATGTTCCAGCCGGAGAACGCGCGTTCGACCGGGTTCCGCAGTGCAAGAATCCATTTCATTTTCGGATTGTATTTCCAGATCCGGTAGGGCGCGGTTTCCCAGTACATGTAGATCGGACTCGCTTCTCCGATCGCGTGATGCTGCGGCTTCGGTTTAAAGTTCGCGTGATACTTTTTGTAATCGGTGTTCTCAGCTTCGCGATCGAAGAAGTGCAGCTCCTTGCGCGTCGTCGGCATGCAGATCTGCGGATGCTGCCGCAAAAACGAATCCAACGCCGACGTCCCGCCCTTCTGCGTCCCGCCAATTACAAAATCAACGCGCATCGTTTGTCCACAGATTGACACAGATTTTCACAGATTCTGCAATCACTGACAGCGCATTCTCTTTCTGTCATTCCGACCGAAGTGGAGGAATCTCTAACTATTTCTGTTTTATGACAGCTGGTCAGCACGGAAACATCCAGAGATGTCTCGACTTCGCTCGACATGACAAAAAGACAGGCGCTTGGTACAAGCGCCTCTACAACTAAAGCATCGCGGCCATATGCGGCAAAAAGACGATTGCTCCGATTACGACTGCGGCCACGGCTGTGACGAGAACAGCACCCGCGGCCACATCCTTTGCCTCTTTGACGACTGGATGAAAATTTGGTGACGCGGCGTCGGCTAGAAATTCAAAAGCGGTGTTGAGCGCCTCGGCAGTCCAGACAATCGCGATCGCTAGCACAATCCAGCACCACTCGCCGCGGGACAGTTGAAAAAACAATCCAGCCGCAACCACGCTCGCAGTCACGACCAAATGAATCCAAGCGTTGTGCTGACAGCGAATCATCCGAAGAATTCCAGCCATCGCATACCGAAAGCTTCGGATGCGGCCGGTGAACTCGAACGGGCGATTTGGTGGAGCAGAATCGTTCACGAAATCAATACACAACAGTGTACTGAAACACCGGAGCAAAGTCTTCTCGAACTGGAATCCAAATTAGACCCAGTGCAATTACGGCCGCTCGCCAATAATACCGGCCTAACGAAAGCTGCTGTTTCATGACGAGCCGAACAAGAGTCGCGGCTGTGAGATAGCCAACGACCACTGACGCCAGCAATGTAAGTGAGATTCCGATTTGCGCGGCCAGGGCACCTTGGCAGTCAGAGCTCGAATAAATCTGACAAATTCTGAGAATCGCATTGCCTGGCAGTTCGAGCGGAATCGCCCAAGCAGAACGAGCGCCGCCAAATTGAGTCCATCCGCTCGGCAATTTGTGAATACCGCCCGATAATTCGTACAGTCGCAGGCTCACCGACCATGAGTAAAAAAGGTGTCCGAAAGTTAGAGCGCCCGTAAGCAGCAGGGTCAGTGTCGCTCGGAGAATTTTTGCGCGAGTCATCACTTCTTCAACATCTGATCCCGTTTTGGCTTAAACTCATTTCCGGGTTTCCATTCCGGAAATTTGTCGGCGTTGGCGACCTGGTAGCCGACTTCGAATAGAAGATCGACATCCTGCACGGCGCCGGAGAGGTCCCAATCCGGTTTCACGTCGTCGCTCGGCTGATGATAATCTTTCAAGTCGTATTCGTCGGAGCGGAGCGCGGCATTGTCGGGTCGCGAGAGAAGATGCTGGTTCTTGCCGATGTAAAGCGACGGCAGACCAACTTTGCTGAATTCGAAATTGTCCGCGCGATAAATGCTGCCTTTCTCCGGGCGCGGATTTGGAATCATCTCTCGTCCTTGTCGTTTCGCGGCAGCGGCGAGCATATCGTCGAGATCAGAGAATCCGTAGCTGGTGTCTTCGATGTCACGCGCTTTACCCCAAACGTTCAAGGTGTCGATGTTGATGTCGGCTACAGTTCTTTCGAGCGGATAAAGCGGATGCTCGGCGTACCATTTTGCCCCAAGGAGTCCGGCTTCTTCGGCCGTTGTTGCCATAAACAGAATCGACCGCTTCGGCGGCGGATCGGCTTTTGGAAATGCGTTCGCGAGCGTGATCACCGCAGCACAACCCGAAGCATTATCGATCGCGCCGTTGAAAATCTGATCGCCCTGGAGTTCCGGATGTTTGCCGAGATGATCCCAGTGCGCGCTGTAAATGATGTATTCGTCTTTCAGATTCGGATCCGCGCCTTCGAACTTGCCGATCACGTTGAGTGACTTGAACGAGCGGACTTGTTGTTTGATGTCGATGTTCGCTTTGGTATTCAGCGCAACGGGTTTGAATTCTTTTGTGATCGCCGATTTCTTGAGCCGATCGAAATCCTGACCGCAATCGGCGAGAAGTTTTTTCGCGACATCAAGCGTGATCCATGACCGCGCCGCGACCGCGTTCATGTTTTTGTTTGGATTATCGAGCTCGAAATTTTCCTTGGCCCAGCTCGATTTCACAACCTGCCACGGATACGCCGCGGGAACCGTTTCGTGGATGATGATCGCCGCCGCCGCGCCGCGTTGCGCCGCGATCTCGTATTTGTAGGTCCAGCGGCCGTAATAGGTCATCGCTTTCCCTTTGAACATTTTCTCGTCGAGTTTCGAGGGATCTTTCGGATCGGGCACGGCCGGATCGTTGATCAACATCAGGATCGTTTTACCGCGAACATCGACGCCTTTGTAATCGTCCCAGCCGTATTCGGGCGCGACGACGCCGTAACCAACAAAGACGAGATCGGAATTGCCGATCTTGATTTCAGGCTGCAATCGCGCCGACGACGCGACGAAATCGTCGGCAAATTTCAAATCCATCGGCGGTTTGCCGTTGACGATAAATTGCAGGTGCGGATCGCTTTTAATTCCCGCGAGCGGCACTTCCTGAATGTAAGTGCCGTCCGGATTTCCAGGCTTCAGTCCGATCGCTCGGAACTGATCTGCGATATATTTGGTCGACAGCTGCTCGCCTTTGCTTCCGGGCGAACGCCCCTCAAATTCGTCGGACGAAAGAATTTTGATGTGCGCGAGCAATGCGTCCGGCGTGATGACATCGAGCGCAGGCTTGAGCTTCTCGGCGACCTTGTCTTCGGCGAAGAGGGAGAGGGTGCATCCAAGAAGAACGACACAGGAAAGGGCAAACGTTTTCATAACGGAAATAGTAAGAGATTTCTCGACTTCGCTCGAAATGACAATGCTTCTGTAGCGGCGCTCTTTGAGCGTCGCAAATGTTTGTGGCGGCAGGCGTCCTCGCCTGCATCTGGTGAAAGCCGCAGCCGAGACGGCTGCCTCCACAGAAGAGCGACGCTACCTGCTTTCCTGGGACGGGCCGGCGGGCGCTTTCCTTTTGTCTTCGCCCTTCACACTGATCTTTTTCAGGAACGGCTCGACCGATTTTCACGGATGACAGACGGAATTTTGCTGAATCTGTGTTTTATCTGTGTTCATCTATGGCGAGATGATTGAGAAATTTTTGCTCGCGTTTATCCCGCTTTTTGTCGCGATCGATCCGATCGGATTGGTCGCAATTTTTATCGGGCTTGGGACAAAGGCATCGAGCGAACATCGCAAACGTCAGGCGTTTCTCGGCCTGGTCACCGGTTTGCTGGTTTCAATCGGGTTTATTTTCCTGGGCAAAATTATTTTTAAAGCGCTCGGCATTACCGTGGCCGATTTCCAAGTCGCCGGCGGATTAATTCTGCTCGCGCTCGCCGTGCGCGAGTTGGTCGGCTTCGGTCCGCACGACTCCGAAAGCATTCGGAGCGAGTTTGGGGTGGTGCCGCTCGGAATGCCGTTGATCGCCGGGCCGGCGTTATTGACTGCGCTTTTGATTCTGGTCGATTCGGTCGGGCTGGTGTTTACGCTCGCGTCGTTGCTGGTGAATCTCGCGATTGTCGCAATCGCTCTATGCAATGCCGAGCGATTCGCGCGCTGGATGGGAACGCAGGGATTGCGCGGCGTGTCGAAAATTATCGCGCTTCTGCTCGCGGCGATCGCGATCAGTCTGATCCGCCGCGGTTGGCAAACGCACTAGGCGTGCGTCGGTCGCTCAATAAACTTACCCAGCTGCCTGCTACATATGCGGCTGGCCGGGCATCGCGCGTTTTAGCTCTGCTTCTTTGTCGCCGTGCTGGTAGCGATAGTTCAACTCGCCCTCAATTGCGTAGATCTCTTTTTGCTGATCGGAGAACGCCTCACCCCCGTGGTGAATGAATACGGGCTCCCCCCGATGTCCCGGTAGGTTTGTTTGGGTTTGCGGAATTTGGCGATAGAGATCGAGTCGACGTTGCTGCAACTGCTTCGTCGTCCATTTTTTAAACGGCGAATTCGCCGGTGAGTACGCACCGGGCCCCGTGGTCTTCGGGCCAACTGGTTGACCATTACCCGGAGTTCCCTGGCCATAGGCCGAGCCGACGAGAACCGCGGCAATCGCAACTGCCAATAATGTTTTCATAGTCTTTATATTAAGTTCGTTTCCTGTGTCGCAAAAGGGTTCAATTATTGAACCGCAGGCGGCGTCCGACGTTGCGGAAGATTTGCTCGCTTTTACAATGCATTTGGCTCTATTTCGTCCAATTATCTGCTGGTTGACACGCCTGGGAGCGTTGTTACTTTCCACGCCCTTATGAGATTTCCGCTCGCTTTAACGACAAAAATCGCTGCCTACATCATCGGGCAGAAGCTGCGCGGCACGAAAAAATTCGCCACCGTGTTGCAGTTGGAGCCGCTCCACACTTGCAACCTGACGTGCACCGGATGCGGACGGATTCGCGAGTACTCCACCTCGCTCAAGGACATAATGAGTCTGGAAGATTGTCTGGGCGCGGCCGAGGAATGCAACGCGCCGATGATCTCCATTTGCGGCGGCGAACCGCTGATTTATCCGCAGATCGAAGCGCTCGTTCAGGGATTGCTCGAGCAGAAGCGCATTATTTACATCTGCACCAACGCGATGTTCATGCGCAAAAAAATGCGCGAATGGCTGGCGACGCAGGTTTCGACCAAGCCGGATTTCGTAGAGGAAAAAATCGCGGAACTGCTC
>DASQBB010000080.1:0-8497 GCA_035635435.1 Chthoniobacterales bacterium
CAACGGATGCTGCAAGTGTTGTCAGCCGTCTCCGCGAATTTTATCGCCCGGCCGATTCGGATGAGGAATTTCCGATTGTCGGTCTTGCCAAGTTGGTTGAGCAAGCGGTCGCGCTCACGGAACCGAAATGGCGTGGACTGACCCAAGCCCGCGGAATTACGGTAACTGTCGCAACCAAATTCAAAGCTTACCCGATCGTAGCCGGCGACGAATCTGCACTTCGCGAAGTTCTAACCAATCTGCTCTTCAACGCCGTGGACGCGATGCCGCAAGGCGGCCGCGTTTTGCTCAAGACGTCCATTGAAAACGAGCGCGCCGTGCTTCGCGTCGCCGACACCGGCACTGGCATGACCGAAACCGTCAGGCGTCGCTGTCTGGAACCATTTTTTTCGACCAAGGGCGAGCAGGGCACCGGTCTCGGGTTGTCGATGGTTTATGGAATCGTCGAACGCCATCGCGGCCAATTAGAAATCGAGTCCGCCGTCGGCAAAGGCACCACGTTCATCATTCGCTTGCCGCTCGCGCAGGAAATGCCCGCTGTGCAACCCAACGGTGAAGTGGTCGCCAAATCAGATTCCGCTCTCAACGTTCTGGTCGTTGATGACGAAGCCCGAAGTCGCGAAGTGCTGATGGCTTATTTGCGGACGGACAATCATTCGGTCGCGACCGCCTCAAGTGGACGCGAAGCGCTCGAGAAATTCCGGCTCCGTCATTTCGATCTCGTCGTGATGGACCGCGCGATGCCGGAAATGAACGGCGAGCAAACTGCGCGATTCATCAAGCAAGTGAATCAAAACATTCCGGTCATTTTGCTCACCGGCTTTAGCGGACAAATCGACGCGGACGGCGCGAAACCGGCGGTGGTCGACGTCGTCCTGAACAAGCCGGTCACGCTCGAAGTGCTTCGGCGAACCATCAGCAAGTTAGTTCATGCGACCTAAGATCGACATCCTCTGTACCGCTATTGTCCTCGGGCTCGCGCTCGAAGCGCGCGCCGATCTTCTTGATCGGGTGAACGACGCGCTCTCCATCCGCGACTCGAAACACCAGTTTCAATTGCAGTTGAGCGGGCTGATCGACTTTGAAGGTTACTTCATCGACCAACGCGCGCCCGGACTGATCGAAGCGGACCACGGATTTCTCTTCAACCCGCGATTGTCGATCTTCGCCGACGTGCAATGGACGAACCATTTTTATTTCTTTGGTCAGGTGCGCGTCGATCGGCATTTCGATCCCTCTGATCAAGGCGCGCAAATTCGCTTCGACGAATATTTTCTCCGTTACACGCCGCTGGATAATTCGCGCATCAGTTTTCAAATCGGAAAGTTTGCCACCGTTGTCGGCAACTGGGTGCCGCGGCATCTCTCATGGGAAAATCCTTTCATCAACGCCCCGCTTCCCTACGAGAATGTGACCGGCATCTGGGACATTGCCGCGCCGCCCAACGTCGATGCGCTTTTTTATTGGGGGCACGTTGGCGAATACGAGAGCGGCGATTACTCCGACAAATATTTGCGTCTTCCTATCATCTGGGGTCCGAGTTACGCGAGCGGCTTTGCCGTATTGGGCACGATCGACAAATTCGATTACGCGTTTGAACTCAAAAACAGCGCGCTCTCCTCCCGGCCCGAAGCGTGGGATGCCACCCAAATTGATTTCGACAATCCAACCTTCAGCGGTCGGGTGGGTTTCCGACCGAGCGAGATGTGGAACTTCGGGTGTTCCGTCAGCAGCGGCGCGTATTTGCTTCCCGTGGCCGCACCCACGCTTCCCACCGGTCGCAGCATTAGCGATTATCGCGAGCTAGTTCTGGCGCAGGACGTCGCGTTCGCATGGCATCACCTGCAATTGTGGGCGGAATTTTATGAGACGCGCTTCCAAGTTCCCAACGTTGGCCAGGCGGACACTTTTGCCTATTACCTCGAAGCCAAATACAAAATCACGCCGCAACTTTTTGCCGCCTTGCGTTGGAACCAGCAACTCTTCGGCACCGTGCGTGATGCTGACAAATGGCTCCAGTGGGGTAACGACGTCTCGCGCGTTGACGCTGCGGTTGGCTACCGTTTCACCAATTATCTCCAGGGCAAGATCCAATACAGTTTCAGTCACACCGACGCCAAAATTCAAGTTGGCGAGCAGCTCATCGCCGCGCAGCTCACGATCAAATTCTAGCTCGCGTCGCGCGCATACCAATCCACTTTGCGCGTCACGTACATCACGACCGCGAGCACGATGAAGAGTGCGATTGCGCCCATCAGGAGCGCGTAATCCTGCTGTCGCAAGGTGATGTAGAGAAACGTGTAAACACCGGCCAACCCGGCGCCGATCATCAACGTCCTGACTCCGCCGCCGAGGAAAAATCGGCAATACCAAGTGATCAAGATTGTCGATGCGACCGCCGCGATCAGATACGCATAGCCGAATCCGATGAACTCGGAAATCGAGAGAAGGAGTAGATAAAACAGACAAAGCGCAGCGCCCACCATAAGATATTGGAACGGATGGATCTTTTGGCGCGCAGTGACTTCAAACAGGAAAAACGTCGTGAACACGAGCACGAGAAAGAGCACGCCGTATTTGATCGAGCGTTCGACGTAGCGATACGAATCCAAGATCGACAGGAACTGCGCGCCGAAAAGCGACTCCGAAACAGCTTTAGTCGTGAACCGTTCGTTGCCGGCCTGGCTTGTCCAATGTTGCGGATAATCGCGCCCGTAATAGGAAACTTTCCATTTCGCATCGAATCCGTCGGTGCGGACCGAACGGTCCGCCGGCAGAAACGCGCCGCGAAAACCGGGATCGGGCCAGTTTGACTTCAGGTTTGTTTGGTTCTGCACACCGAACGGCGCGAAATAGATTCCGCCGCTGCCATTCACATCCAGCGGAATTGAAAACTCGACTGCGGTCGCGATTGGTTTGTCGAGAGCGAGGACCGCGGTAGCGCCGGTTGTGTAGCCGGGAACTTGCGACCCCGGCAACATCGGTCGTTTTGTTCCGCCCCAATCGAGCACCAACCCCTCGCGTGTTCCGCGAAGATCAGTAACAGCAATCGCCAGAAGCGCGTCCTTCCATTGCACATCTTTGATGTCGATCTTGAAGTACGCGAAATCGGGCGGCGCGAATTTACCGGCAACGGTCACCTGCGCCCGGAAAACGGCCGCGTCATAAATCCCGCGATGCAACATCTGTGTTTGCACATCGCCCGTAACATTCAGCGATTCGGGCAGAAAATAGGCCCAGGCGAACGCGGTCTCCTCGACTTCGCGGCGCTCCATTTTCCCCTTCTTGTCCGGGACCTCTTTTGTCGTCTTGAAATGATACTGATACGGAATCATGAGCACCGGACCGATGATGTTCTGTTCTTTCCCCCACGATGAAGTGATGTCGGCAACTGCTTCATTGCGCCGGTTCAACCGCTCCGACAACACGCCGGTAATCATTTCGACCGGTATGAGGAGCAAGAGGATCAACAAGCCGACGCCGATCAATTTGATGATGGTGCGGTAACGTTTTCCAAAGGAGGGCTGCGATTTCGGTAAGGGCGGAGGAGCTTGTGTTTCAGGCATAACTCGAAGGTTTAATTAGGATACGGAGTCGAAGCGAAAATCTTTCAGCCGGCGAGAAAATACTTCCGACCCGCCGAGATCGTTGAATCCAAAGCCGGCGCTGAGCGCATCTCATGAGCGGAGGAACGTTTCATGATTCAGGATTTCAAGTTTGCTTTCCGTCAGCTTCTAAAGTCGCCAGGATTCACTGCGGTAGCGGTGCTCACGCTCGCTTTGGCGATCGGCGTTAATTCCGCGATTTTTGCGCTGATCAACAGCGTGGTGCTGCATCCGATGGTGCCATTGCGGCCGGAGGAAGTGGTTAATGTCTTCAACTGCCGCCAAAACGCGAACCACGATTATCGGTCGTTTTCCTATAACGAATACCGCGAGCTTCGTGAGAATGGCGGCGATCTCTTTGTCGATCTTGCCGCGCTCGAGTTCGCGGTCGCGGGGATCGGGCGCGATCATGAGATGCGACGAAGCTTCGCGTTCCTGACCTCGGAAAATTATTTTTCGCTGATGGGAGTGAAACCGTTTCGCGGAAGGTTTTACACCGCCGAGGAAGCGCGGCCGAACGCGAACGTGCCGGTCGTGGTCGCGAGCTATGGGTTTTGGAAACGGATGGGCGGGCGCAACGATTTTGTCGGCAGCACGCTTCAGATTAACGGCCAGCCTTACAACGTGATCGGCATTTCGCCGAAGGGATTCAGCGGCGCGAGCGCGTTGATCGCGCCCGACATCTGGGTCCCGCTTGGAATTCGATCGCAGCTCGGCTCCGCCTTTGCCGATTCCGAGACGATGCACGATCTCTCTAATCCGAAAAATTATGCGCTTAATCTCGTCGGACGAATGCGCCCGGGTCTGACGATCGAGACGGCGAAGTCGCGGTTGCCGGTCTTGTCGCAACGCTTCAACGCCATGCAAGCGGGCGAGGCCGAGTTCGTGCGCGAAGTGCAAATTCAAACACCGTCGCGGTTCAGCTTGAGCACATCGCCGGAGGACGACGGCCCGATCACATTGATCGGCACGCTGCTGATGGCAATGGCCGGCGCCGTATTGCTGATCGCGTGTTTGAATCTCGCCAATATGCTGCTCGCACGCGGCACGTCGCGGTCCAAAGAGATCGCCGTTCGACTTGCGGTTGGCGCATCGCGCTGGCGGATCGTGCGTCAATTGCTTTGCGAAGGATTGTTGCTCGCGGTTTGCGGCGGCGTGGTCGGACTCGTTCTCAGCGTTTGGTGCAACAATCTCCTGGTCCACTCGCTCGGAAGTCTGCTCGGCAGCATAAACTTTTCGTTCGTTGTCGATCTTGTGCCGGATGCAACCGTGCTCGGCGTAACATTCTTATTTTGCTTGATCGCCACTCTCCTTTTTAGTCTTGGTCCCGCACTTAAAGCCACCAAGGCCGACCTGGTGAACGACTTGAAACAACAAGTCGGCGAACCGGCACGGATCGGACGCTTCAGCCGTTTCTTCGCGCCGCGTCACATCTCGGTCATGGTGCAGATCGCGCTTTCGCTCATGTTGCTTTTTGCGGCCGGATTATTTTTCCGCGGCGCGCTCAAAGCCGCCGGATTGAATCCGGGATTCGTGGCCGCCGGCGATCTCGTCACGGAAATGGATTTCACTCTCGTTAAAAAAGAGCCGGCCGATGCGCGTCGCTTGATCTTCAACATCGTGGAGCGCGCGCGACAGTTGCCTGGCGTTCGCGCGGTCGGCGTCGGAACGATGTTGCCTTACGGAAATTTTACCAACAGCCGTCGGATCATGTCGACCCGCGAAACGCTTTCGACGGATCCAAAAGCGCCGGATCCTGGCGCGAGCGCGCTCTTCACCGCCATCACGCCCGGATATTTCGATTCGATCGGGGTGAAGCTCCTGCGCGGTCGCGATTTCACCCAGGCCGAATGCGAAAGCAAAGAGACCCGGCGCATTGCCATCATCGACGAAGAAATGGCAAAAAAGCTTTTCCCGAACCAGGACGCAATTGGCCAACATGTTCGCTACACCATCTCGCCGAGCGATGGTTCGCCGAACGACATGGAGGTCGTCGGCATCGTCAATACCCATCGCCACAGTGTGCAGAACGATACCACGCTCGCGCGGTTATTTGTGCCGTTCGCGCACGGCCACAGCGGGAACATCTTTCTTCATGTTCGGCTCAACACCCAGGATCGACATGCAATTGTCGGAATGATTTCGACCGTGCGTCAGAGTTTACGCGAAATCGATCCCGACCTGCCCATTCTCGAAATCGCTCCTTATGTCGATCTGGTGGATCGATGCGTCGGACTTTGGATCGTCAAATTGGGCGCAACACTCTTTGGCGCTTTTGGCACGATCGCGCTCCTGCTCGCGGTTGTCGGCGTCTATGGCGTCAAAGCTTACGCGGTCGCTTGCCGGACGCGTGAGATCGGCATTCGGATGGCGCTCGGCGCGCATCGCAAAGATGTTTTCGCGTTAATCATGCGCCAGGGCGCAATGCAAACCGCGCTCGCCGTGTTCGTCGGGCTTCTGTTGTCGTTGGCCGCAGGGCGCGTTCTCGCCCAAATTCTGTATCAAGTCAGTCCGACCGATCCGTTCGCGCTGATCACTTCAAGTCTGCTCCTGGCTGCGGCCGCGCTCCTCGCCTGCTTCCTTCCCGCGCGCCGCGCCACCTATGTGAATCCGATCACCGCGCTGCGAACGGAATAATTCCTCTGATCTCTGACCTGTGATCGCTGAAAATGTGGCTGGGGCCGGAATTGAACCGGCGACACGCGGATTTTCAGTCCGCTGCTCTACCAACTGAGCTACCCAGCCGCGAGGATGCTCACTTAAGCAGAAAACCCGCCTGCGTCTACTACGGCGGGCAGGCATCAACGCTCGAGCGCGCTAGAATTTCCGCGGCAATTCCACTGCGCGTCCCAATAAGTTCAAATAATGTTCCCGCGAAATTTCGACCGCGCCAAATTGTTCCAAATGCGGCGTGGTCCATTGCGCATCGAGCAGCGCGAATTTGTTCGCGCGCAAACGCTCGACCAACGCGACCAGCGCGACCTTCGAGGCGTCGGTCACGCGATGAAACATCGATTCGCCAAAAAACGCGCCGCCGATGGCAACGCCGTAAAGTCCGCCCGCGAGTTTATTTTTGCTCCACGCTTCGACCGAATGCGCGTGGCCGAGCTCGTGCAGGCGCTCGTAGCTTTCGATGATCTCGCGGTTGATCCAGGTATCTTTGCGTTTGGAGCACGCGCGAATCACTTCACCAAAGCGATTGTCGATCTTGATCTCGAAAATATTTTTCCGGGCGACGCGTTTCAGCGCGTGCGGCACGTGAAAATCCTCGAGTGGAATGATCGCGCGCGGATCGGGCGAGAACCAGGCGATCGAATCGTCTTCCATCGCCATCGGGAAAACGCCGAGCCGATAGCCTTGCAGCAAGAGTTCCGAATCAATCATGATGCAGAGAAGTTATTCGGAGGCGCTCGCCGCGGCGAGCGCCTGTCTATTTAATTCGGTGCTTGAGAACAAGCACCGCTACAACGCGCTATTTGCTTTTGCGGACTTCATTCCTAAAATGAGCGGATGAGGCCCTTGTCGATCCTGCTGGCGATCGTATCGACGATTCTTGTGAGCGGATGCGCCGATCCGCTCGAGCAACAGAGCGGTCAGGAAGTGCAATCAAGGCTCCAGCGAGGAATCACCGGTCAAGGCCAGATCGTCCCCGAACAACGAGAAGCCGGAGATCCAGCGGGCGAACACTCCGTGCCGCAAACGCACCCTTAGCAAAGTGAAAACAGCCGCACCCCCGAAACATTCGAAGATCCTTATTCTCGACTTCGGCTCGCAATACACCCAGGTCATTGCCCGTCGTGTGCGGGAGCTTCAGGTCTATTCCGAAGTCGTCCCCTTCGATCTCCCGGCGGCTGAAATCAAAAAACTTAATCCGAACGGGATCATTCTTTCCGGTGGTCCGGCGAGCGTTTACGACAAAGGCGCGCCGCAAATCGACAAACAAATCTTTTCGTTAGGTATTCCCGTTCTCGGAATTTGCTATGGATTGATGCAGATGGCGCATCATCTCGGAGGGAAAGTCGTGTTCACCGGACGGCGCGAGTACGGCGCGGGAATGTTGCACATCACCAACGGCTCGCAGTTATTCGATGGACTCGGCAATCAACTCGACGTCTGGAACAGTCACGGCGATGAAGTGACCGCGTTGCCGAAAGGTTTTCTCGCCGCCGGGCGGACGGAGAGTTCCGACTTTGCCGCGGTCGAAGATCGACAACGGCAACTTTACGGATTGCAATTTCATCCCGAAGTCGCGCACACGCCGCGGGGCAAAGAGATCCTGCAAAATTTCGTCTACCATATCTGCCACTGCGCGATGGATTGGACGATGGGCTCCTTCATCGAAGAAGCGTGCGCGCGTGTGCGTCGACAAGTCGGCGACGAAAAGGTTGTCCTCGGTTTAAGTGGCGGCGTCGATTCATCGGTCACGGCCGCCTTGCTCCACAAAGCGATTGGCGATCAGCTCACCTGCATTTTCGTGAATAATGGTCTCTTGCGCGCGCGCGAAGAAGAAATTGTTCAACGCGTGTTCGGCGAAAATTTTCATGTGCGCCTCAAATATGTCGACGCCAGCGAGCGTTTCCTGACTGCGCTCAAAGGCGTGACCGATCCGGAGCAGAAACGAAAAATTATCGGCAACGAATTTATCGCCGTGTTTCAACACGCGACTGAGGAATTGCTTGCCGAAGATCGACAAAACAAGGCGCGCAAACTTTACGGGCTGCAATTTCACCCGGAAGTGGCACACACTCCTCGCGGTAAGGAAATACTGCAGAACTTTGTCTATCACATCTGCCACTGCGCGATGGATTGGACGATGGGCTCGTTCATCGAAGAGGCCTGTGATCGTATTCAACAACAGGTGGGCGATGCTAAAGTGGTGCTCGGTTTGAGTG
>DASQBB010000081.1:0-4081 GCA_035635435.1 Chthoniobacterales bacterium
CGCGTCCTGAAAATGACGCGATTCATGGTCGGCTGGGAGGCAACAGGATGTGCCATGGGCGCTTACGAAAATGCGCTCAAGTACTGCCAGGAGCGGTTGCAGTTCGGCAAGCCGATCGGCTCATTCCAGATGGTGCAAGACCTCCTGGCCAAAATGCTTGCCAACATCACCGCTTCGCAGTGCCTCTTGGTGCGCATGTCCCAGCTCGAGGCCGAAGGCAAGATGACGGACGCGCATGCATCGCTTGCCAAGGCCTTCACTACCGCCAAATGTCGCGAGACGGTCGCGTGGGCGCGTGAGCTGCTCGGCGGCAACGGCATCGCCGCTGAGTACAACGTCGGGCGGTTCTTCGTGGATGCGGAAGCTCTCTACTCCTACGAGGGCACCTTCCAGATGCAGAACCTGATTCTCGGCAAGACCATTACCGGCCTCAGCGCTTTCATCTAGCCAGATTAGAGCACTTCTGCCGAAACGACGTTCATAAATGAAAGCAACAGAGAAAGGAATAAAAGATTCTATGTCGTCTTCTAAAGCTTCCAAGTCCGAAACAGCAGAGCTCGCCGCAAAGACTGTGGCCCGTTTGTACTTTTTGGATCTCTCCGCAGGTCGCATCCTGACATCGAATCCCGATGGCTCCGACTTGAAAACCATCGTCAACGAAGGCCGACAACTCCCCGACGGCATTGTGGTTGACGTCGCGCGCGGCCATATCTATTGGACAAACATGGGAAATCCCAAAGCCAACGACGGCACGATTGATCGTGCTGACCTCGATGGCACAAACGTCACGAACATTGTTCCGTCCGGCGCGACTTGGACTCCCAAGCAGCTCCAGCTCGACGCGAAGAACCGGAAACTCTACTGGTCGGACCGCGAAGGAATGCGAGTCATGCGCGCGAATCTCGATGGCTCGAACATCGAAACGCTCGTTGAAACGGGTCATGGAGATGCCGACCGCCTTGATGCGAGGAATTGGTGCGTTGGTATCGCGGTCGATGTGAACGGCGGCAAATTCTACTGGACACAAAAAGGAAATGACAACGCGGGCGAGGGACGCATTTTCCGCGCAAGCCTCGAAGTCCCAAAGGGTCAAACTCCGGCAAACCGCAAGGACATCGAAGTTCTTTACGACAACCTGCCCGAGCCAATCGATCTTGACCTCGACCTCGGCAACCGGCTGATCTACTGGACCGACCGCGGTGATCCGCCTCGCGGAAACACAGTGAATCGAGCGGCCATGGATGCGGTGCCCGGAAAGCGCAAAGAACCGGAAATTGTCTTTAACCACTTGATGGAAGGAATCGGGCTGTCGTTGGATCTCGAAAACAAACGTATGTTCCTGACTGATTTGGGGGGCTCTGTTTACAGCGCCAATCTCGACGGATCGAATAAGAAAAATATCGTCTTCGCCGAAGGAAATTTATCTGGAATCGCGTACGCGGAACTGCCTGCGAGTTTCTAGTCTGGCTCGATCAGTCTTACCAATTACGAGGAGAGAATCATGAGTTCGCCGGCTTCTGCTTTGAAACTTGAGAACGTTCTGTATGAGAAGAAGGGCCCGATTGCCTATGTGACCATCAATCGACCCAAAGTACTGAACGCTCTGAACGCGAAAACCATTTCCGAATTGCGATCCACGTTCGAAGACGCCCGCGACGATTCCGAGGTACGTGGGGTCGTTTTCACGGGAGCGGGGGACAAATCGTTTGCGGCCGGCGCGGACATCAGCGAAATGGCCAACGATACTCCGCTCACCGCGGAACAGAAAACGCGGTCCGGCCAAGCGCTTACGGACCTCATTGAAAACCTCGGCAAGCCGGTCATCGCTGCTGTGAATGGTTTTGCGCTCGGTGGTGGTTGTGAACTGTCGATGGCCAGCACGATTCGAATAGCCGCTGAAACTGCTAGGTTCGGTCAGCCCGAAGTGAAGATCGGCGTAATGCCGGGCTATGGCGGAACGCAGCGTCTTCCCAGGTTGATCGGCAAGGGCCGCGCATTGCAACTTATTCTTTCAGGCGAAATCATCGACGCGCAAGAAGCCTATCGAATCGGTCTGGTGAATGAAGTCGTTCCGGGCGCCAACCTGATCGCGCGGGTTGAAGCCCTTCTCAACCAGATCATTTCCAACGCACCCGTCGGCGTGAAGTACTCCATCGAGGCGGTAAACAAAGGATTGGACACGAGCCTCGCGGGGGGCTTCCTCCTGGAAGCTTCGCTGTTCGCGATTTGCGCCGGGACCGAAGACAAGAAAGAAGGAACATCTGCCTTCCTTGCGAAGCGTGCTCCAAAGTTCCAGGGACGCTAGCGCACGGCGGGCTTCACCCTCGTTTTGAAATTCCAAGCTGGAAACGGAAGGACGGAAAACTCATGCCAGACGAAAACATATTCTCAGGATTAAAAGTGGTGGACCTCGCGAGCTTCATCGCGGGTCCCAGCGCGGCGACGATCCTTTCCGATTTCGGCGCGGATGTCATCAAAATCGAGCCGCCCGGCGGAGAGCTGTGGAGAATCGGACAGAAAATCCCTCCGCAGCCACGTTCGGAAGAGCCTTATCCCTTCCAATTGGCGAATCGAAACAAGCGTGGCGTTGCGCTCAATCTGAAAGCTACGAGCGCCCAGCAGGTTCTTGAGCGGTTAGCCAAGTGGGCCGACGTTTTCATCGTCAACACACCGCATCCCGCGCGCAAGAAATTGAAGCTCGAATATGACGATGTCACGCAATGGAATCCGCGTCTGATCTATGCCGATCTTACCGGCTTCGGCGAGAAAGGTCCGGACGCCGCTCTTCCGGGATTCGATCTCACGGCCTTCTGGGCGCGAAGTGGTTTGCTATTCATGACGCGCGATGCTGGATCGCCACCGACCTGGCCGGTGGCAGGCAGCGGTGACAATGCGACTGCGGTCTGCGTCTATGCCGCGATTGCGACCGCGCTATATCGTCGCGAACGCACCGGCAAAGGATCCTACGTTACGACTTCGCTCCTCGCGGCAGGTATCTGGTCGGCCAGTGTCTTCATCCAGGCCGCTCTATGCGGCGCGAATTTCTATGGGCTGCACGATCGAGCGCATCCCGCAAATGCAGCTTTGAATGTGTATAAATCCTCCGATGGCACCTGGTTCGTTCTCGTCGTTACTCCGGACAAGGTACCCGTGATTCTGAAAGCGATGGGTCGTGAGGATATCCTGAAGGATCCGCGATTCTCCGATCCTGCCAAGCTGGCGCAGAACCGCCCGCAACTGACCTCAATGCTCGATGAGATTTTTGGTTCGCAGCCAATGTCGCATTGGTACGAAGTCTTCAGCGGTGCTCAGATCACGTTCGGCGCCGTGCGTGAGCCGCAGGAAGTCGTTAATGATCCGCAATTGCGAGCGAATGACATCGTCGTTCCGCTCGAAGGAGCCGGCGAGAAGCTGACCTCGACCATCAGCAGTCCTATTCAAGTACACGGTGTTACTAAGGTACCTGCCAGGCGCGCGCCGGGAATCGGCGAGCATAACGACGAGGTGTTGAAAGAACTTGGTTTCACCGCTGGCGATATCGACGGTTTTCGTGCTAGCGGCACAATCCCGCACCCTTCGAATTTGGAATCGGCCGCTACCCGAGGTGGAAGATGAGTGACATTGTTACAGAACGCTCCGGAAGCATCTTGCGGGTCCAGCTCAACCGGCCGGCGAAGAAGAATGCCATGACTTCAGCGATGTACGTCACCATCGCGGACTCGCTCAACGCCGCCGCGAAGGACGACGACATACGTGTCGTGCTCTGGCATGGTGCCGGCGATTCGTTCTGTGCGGGAAATGATGTGGAGGACTTCATGAGGAACCCTCCAGGACCAGGCGAGAGTCCACAAGCTCAGTTGATTGGCGCGCTGATCAATTTTGAAAAGCCGGTGGTTGCTGCGGTGCATGGCGCCGCCATTGGCGGGGGGACCACAATGTTGACCCACTGTGACTTCGTGTACGCGGGAGAGAGTGCGAAGTTCCAGATGCCATTCATCAATTTGGCGCTCGTGCCGGAATTCGGAACCAGCTATTCGATACCCGCACGTATTGGCTACCTGCGCGCGGCGGAGCTGATTGA
>DASQBB010000082.1:0-16560 GCA_035635435.1 Chthoniobacterales bacterium
GCCGAACGAACCCGCAAAAGTCCTCGACATCGAGGTGACGCAAAACGAAACCAAGCCGCCGGCGCGTTTCTCCGAAGCGACATTGCTCTCGGCGATGGAAGGCGCCGGCAAGCTGGTCGAGGACGAAGAGCTGCGCGAAGCTATGCGCGAGAAAGGTCTCGGCACGCCAGCGACGCGTTCGGCGATTATCGAAGGTTTGATTCATGACGGTTACGTTCATCGACAAGGACGCGATCTCATTGCGACCGCAAAAGGCTTGGCGTTGATCACGCTTTTGCGCGGCATCGGCGCTACGGAATTGTGTTCGCCGGAAATGACCGGTGAGTGGGAATCGAAACTCAAACGCATGGAAAAAGGCGCGATGAAGCGCAACGATTTCATGGCGCACATCAAGAAGTTCACCCGCGAGATCGTTGAGAAGGCAAAAAATTTCGAAGGCGACAGCGTGACCGGTAATTTCGAGACACTCGAGGTAAAATGTCCGAAGTGTGGCGAAGGACCGTTCGATGAAAGTTATCGCACCTTCAAATGTCGATCGTGCGGACTGATTGTTTGGAAAACGATGGCCGGACGATTGTTCGAACGTTCGGAGTTGGTAAAACTTTTAACTGAGAAACAAGTCGGACCTCTCGAAGGTTTCCGGAGCAAAGTCGGTCGGAAGTTCAATGCAACGGTCAAACTCAGTGAGGATTTCAAACCGGCGTTCGATTTTGGCGAGAACGGACACGATCAACCGATAACGATCGACACTCAAAAGCACGAAGCGCTCGGGCTTTGTCCCATTTGCCAAAAAGGCCAGGTTTACGTGCTTGATCGCGCCTATGCCTGCGAGAACGCGGTGGCCAAGGAGAAGACCTGCACATTCCGGATCAGCAAGAACATCTTGCACCGCGAAATCCCGAAGGAGCAGGTCCAAAAATTAATTACCACCGGCAAGACCGATCTTCTGCCCAAGTTTGTTTCCAAAAAAGGCCGCCCGTTTTCCGCGCACCTCAAATTGGAAAATGGAAAAGTCGGGTTCGAATTCGCCGCAAGAAAACCGAAAAAGAGCCCGCCGCGCAAAGCGCTCGCGGCCTGAGCGAACAACAATTCCAAGCGTTAAAGATCGTTGACGCCACAACGTGTGGTGTGTTATTTAATTCTTTAACACTATGCGTTGCCCCAAGTGCGGGTCGCGTGATGATAAAGTTATTGATTCACGTCAGTCTCGCGACAGCTCGAGCATTCGCCGGCGCCGCCAATGCCTCAAATGCGGATATCGCTTCACCACTTACGAGGAAATCGAGCGCTCCGATCTCCGGGTCGTGAAGCGCGATCGCACCCACGAGCCCTTCGATCGCCGCAAGCTGGCCGGCAGCATCGCCAAGGCTTTCGAGAAACGCTCCACCAGTTTGCTTACCCTGGAGCAGCTCGTTGATGAAATCGTCCACGATCTGGAAACGGGCGGCCGCGAAGTCCAATCCATCGCCATTGGCGCAAAGGTCCTCGAAAAACTGCGCGGCATCGATGAAGTCGCGTATCTACGTTACGCCTCGATCCATCGGCGCTTCGAAGATGTCGATCAATTCGTCGACGCCATTCATGCGCTCGGCAAGACGGAAAAGCCCGACTCGAAACAGCGTGAATTATTTCCACCGGATCAAGTAATCAAGTGAATCATGGTCGCGTTTAAAGAAGAATTTCCCTATTTGCGTTGCGATTCAGGTCAGCTCTTTGAGTTCGACCGCAACTGGTTGCACGCCGCGATCAATCGCGCCGCCGACCAGGCCGGTTATCCGAGTTGGTGGCTGACCGAGCACGTGACCGAGAGCATCGCGTTTTACTTACACCTGCGGAACGATGAGAACGTCGTCGCCTTCAAGCAACTTCAGGAAACAGTGCAGTACGTCCTGAAGGCAATCGGTTACAAGGAGATCATTCCCTACTTCGCACCGGCGCCGCCGCCGATTTCGATTTCGTTGGTCGATATTGCCCATCAAGCCGGCAGCGGTTACGAGCTTGCCTTCTTCGATCTGCTTGAAAAACGACTCAATTCGCTGATTGAGACCGGTGTGGACAATCTGCAACTTTGTTCGTTGCAGCCGTGTGTAAAACATTTGCGTTGCACACGAGTCTGGACGCGCGCATGCGATTCTTTACGGGAAGAAATTGTCTGCTTCATTCGTGAAAGGCTGACATCGACCACCAGCGAGCGATTGAAATGCTCGCTCCGGTGATTCCTCGGTCCGACAGTTTGTTATGACGATCTTCGAAAAAATCATCGCGCGTGAAATTCCGGCGAAAATTATTTGGGAAGATGACGACGCGATTGCTTTTCATGATGTAAATCCGCAAGCGCCGGTCCATGTGCTGATCGTTCCTAAAAAAGTGATCCCGCGTCTGGCTGCAGCCAGTGAAGCCGAGCGCGCCATTCTCGGAAAATTATTGCTGGTTGCGGGTGAGCTCGCGAAAAAGCTTGGCGTCGAGAAAAGCGGCTATCGCGTTGTCATCAATAGCGGGCCCGACGCCGGCGAAAGCGTGCCGCATCTGCACGTTCATTTGTTAGGCAAACGGGCGCTCGCCTGGCCGCCCGGCTAGGATCGACATCTTCCATGGCGGCAACGCTCGACCCCGTCCGGCCGATCAACCTGGACGAAATCAAAGACGCGCGGCAGCGGATCGCGAAGACAATCGTGCGGACGCCGCTCGTTCGTTTGGAACTCGGTCCGAACTTTCCCGACATTCGATTGAAGCTGGAGAATTTGCAGCCGATCAATGCTTACAAGTTGCGCGGCGCCGCCAACGCCGTTGCGATGTTGTCTGAGACGGAGCGCAAACGTGGCGTCTGGACAATTAGCGCGGGAAACGCGGGGCAGGGGGTCGCTTATGCCGCCCGACAGGCCGGCGTTCCTTGCACGGTCGTCGCAATTGAAACTGCGCCGGAATCGAAGCTCGCGCGAATGCGCGAACTCGGCGCGAGATTAGTTCTCGTTTCCTACGACGTTGCTTGGAAAGCGCTCGACGATCGCGCGTTCCCCGGCGTCGATGGAACATTCGTTCATCCGTTCGACGACCATAATTTCATTGCCGGGCACGGAAGCATGGGTCTCGAGATTCTGGAAGACGCCCCCGACACGAACGCGATTATCGCCAGCATTGGCGGCGGCGGATTAATCACCGGAGTCGCGAGCGCGATCAAAGCGATCAAGCCTGAGATTAAGATTTTCGGCGCCGAGCCCGAGACCGCTGCCCCCGCCGCGTTGTCGTTCGCCAAAGGCTCTCCGCAAGTTTTCAAAGATTGGAAAGCGTCGTTTGTCGATGGAGCAGGCGGCCAAAGCATGTTCCCGCGAATGTGGGAGCGCATGAAGCCGCTGGTAGACGATTACATCGTCGTCACTTTGGAAGAGACGAAGAAGGCGATGCGAATGATGGCGGAAAAAGCGCGCGTCATTTCTGAAGGCGCCGGCGCTTTGCCATTGGCTGCCGCGTTAACGGGAAAAGCGGGTAAGGGTCCGATTGTCGCCATCGTTTCAGGCGGCAACATCGATCTTAAGAGATTTTTCGAGCTGATTGGCTGATCAGTTCAGTGGCCGCTCACCATCGTCTCATGGCAGCCAGCGACATTGGCGATGAGCAATGCAACCAGAATCGCGTAGAGGATCACTGTTCTCGTCACGGTTTTTGAGCGGAAGTAGAAATAGCCGTGAACAATGTAGACTGCGTAACCGCCAATCAGCACTCCCCAACCGCCGTCAATCTCCAATGACGATTGATGACGGCGACAAGGCCGAGCGGAAACATCCACGCGAGCGCCCAAAGTCCCGGAGCCGTTAAAAGCAACGCGATAATCCAGGCCGCGACGTAAGCGATAATCTTATAGCGAAGTCGGACTGGGTTAGTTTTTTCCGATTCCTCCGAGCTCGGTTCGGACATTTATTCTGTCACCCTCATGGGCGTACCGACGGGCGCGTTGTTGTAAAACTTTGCCGCCATTCCTTCGGGTATTCGAATGCAACCGTGCGACGCGGCGAACGGCGGAACATATCCCTGATGCATCGCATAACCGCCATTGAAGTGCATGCAGTACGGCATCTTCGCCGGGTCAAAATGTGCGCCTTTGGGGCAGCGATCTTTTCGCACGTCGATGTTCGACACAACGACGTTGCCTGCGCTGTCGATGTAATCACCGAATTCGCTCGAAAAGTGGTTCTTATCTTTGGAGACGATCGAATAGTGACCCGGCGGCGTGGAGAACCCTTTCTTCCCGGTCGAAACAGTCGATTCGCCGACCAAACGCTTCCCTTTATAAAAGTAAGCTTTTTGGTCGGCCAGGTGGACAACGATCCGCGCCTCACCATGCGCGCCTTCATCCGCCCACCAGCCGCCCGGAGTCGGCGTTGGCAAAACTGCTGCCAGCGTCCTTTGGGCTTGTTGCTGCATTTGCTGCATGTCCTCGCAGCTGCAGAATAAAACTGCGACTGCTCCGGTCAGAACAAGTTGGATAAGCGGGCGGCGTTTCATAGAGCGGCGGATATTAACGCGCAGTTGGTTAGGCGGTGCAATGCGAAACATTGAAATACTGGGTCAAACGTCACCTTGGTTGACGATGCGCATCGACGGAAATACGCTCGCTTCATGGCCACGCTCACCAAGCCTCGATCCTCACCTCCCAAAGAACGCGCGCCGCGCGCCGTTCAGCCGCCGATCAATCTGGAAAATTGGATCGAAGAGAACCGCGAAAAATTCAAACCGCCGGTCAGCAATCGTTATCTCTACGACGGACGCGATTTTTTTGTGATGGTGATTAAAGGCCCGAACGCGCGGAACGATTTTCATCTGGTCGACTCTGAAGAATATTTTTATCAGCTCAAAGGCGACATCAAAGTGCGCATCCGCGAAGGCGACCGGATCGTCGATCATCTCGTGCGCGAGGGCGAAACGTTCTTCATTCCGCCTAATGTTCCGCACGCACCGGTCCGTCCACCGGACACGATCGGCGTCGTGGTCGAGCGACGACGGCCGCCGGGAGAACACGAACACGTGATCTTTTACTGTGAGAAATGCGGGGCGCTGGTTGAAGACATCGATTTCGATTGCGCCGACATCGTCGAGCACTTCAGCAAAGCGATGCTCGATTTCTGGAACGACGACGCGCGTCGTACGTGCAAGAAATGCGGCACGAAAGTTCCGCAGCCCCAGCCGGTCAAACCGTTTCAGAAGTGACAAGTGGCATGTGACCAGTGACGAGTTTTCAGTAGCGTCACCGAGTCTTTCTTGTCACATGTCACTCGTCACACGTCACTCTCCTTGAAGATCGACCTCCACACTCACATTCTGCCGCGCAATTGGCCCGACCTCGACGCGAAATACGGTTATAGCGGATTCGTTAGGCTCGATCATTACAAACCTTGCTGCGCCCGGATGATGATGGGCGACCGCGTCTTTCGCGAGATCACCGACAACGTTTGGGACCCCAAGCGCCGCATCGAAGAATGCGACCGCGAGAAAGTTTCGATGCAGGTGCTTTCGACTGTGCCGGTGATGTTTAGCTATTGGGCGAAGCCGGCCGATGCGCTCGATCTGTCCCGGCGGTTGAACGATCACATTGCCGAAGTAGTTCGTCACCATCCCAAAAGATTTGCCGGGCTGGCGACGATTCCCTTGCAGGATCCCGATCTGGCGGCGAGCGAACTCGAACGATGTATCCGTGAATTGGGATTGCGCGGCGCGCAGATTGGCACGCACGTGGACGCGAACCCTCACACCGGTCGCATCGACACCTTGAATTTGGACAATGCGTCGTTGCAGCCGGTGTGGAGTGTGGCCGAGCAACTTGGCGGGGCGATCTTCGTTCATCCGTGGGACATGCTCGGCAGAGAGCGCATGCCGAATTACTGGTTGCCGTGGCTCGTCGGAATGCCGGCCGAATCGTCGCTCGCGATCTGCTCGATGATTTTTGGCGGCGTGTTCGAGCGATTTCCGAAACTGCGCGTCGCCTTCGCCCATGGCGGCGGCGCGTTCCCATTCACAATTGGCCGCATCGAACATGCATTTCATGTACGCCCGGATTTGGTTGCGATCGACAACACAAAAAACCCAAGAAGCTATCTTGCCCGTGGCAATATGCCGGCGCGGTTTTTTGTCGATTCGCTCGTCCACGATCCTGACGCGCTGAGGTTGCTGCTCAAATTGTTCGGACCGCGGCGCGTTGCATTCGGATCGGATTACCCGTTTCCGCTGGGCGAGGCCCACCCGGGCAAACTCGTCGATTCGTTGAAACTTTCCGCGAAAGACAAGACGCAAATCTTGTCCGGCACCGCCCGCGAATTCCTCGGGATGTTGTAGCGGTGCTTGTTCTCAAGCACCGATCTAAATTAAACAGGCGCTTGAGACAAGCGCCTCTACAACTCACATTTCGTGTCGAATCGCCCAGAGATCATGAAAGATCGGTTTGAAGAGCGACTCCTTTAGAAACGGCACGCCCGGCGATCCGCCCGTGCCATGTTTTGCACCAATGGTGCGCTCGACCAGTTTAATGTGGCGATAGCGCCATTCCTGCAGTCCCTCGTCGAAGTCGGTCATCAGCTCGAACAGAATCGAGACTTCAGGCGAAGATTTGTAGAGCTTCAGAATTTCATTCTGCACGTGGTCATTCGGTTCATTCGGCTGCGTCAGATCCCGCTTCTTTAACTCTGCCGGAATTTTCGCACCGCGCTTTTCCAGGAAATCATAGAAATGATCGATCACGGTTCGTTCCCGCAGTCGTTGCTGCAGGCGATCCGCGCCTGGGAAATCCGGTTTAACATACTTGAGCGTCGATTCGCGTTTGTAGCCGAGCACGAACTCAACTTCACGAAACTGGACGGATTGAAAGCCTGACGCCGTCTCGAGCCGGTCGCGAAAACTGGAGAATGATGACGGCGTCATCGTCTCGAGAATGTCGATCTGCGCCACCAGCACTTTCATGATCGTCCGGACGCGCTTGAAGGAGTGGATCGCGCCGAACAAATCGCCCGCCGAGAAATCCTTTTTTATTTTCTCGAACTCATGGAGCAACTGCTTGAACCAGAGCTCATAGGTTTGATGAATGATGATGAACAACATCTCATCGTGTTCCGGCGGCGTTGAGCGGGGCTTCTGGAGTGTGAGCAGGTTCTCCAGATCGAGATAATTCGCGTAAGTCAGCGGCGGCATAACTGAGGGCGATCCACAGATTTCACAGATTAACGCAGATTAAACAAGGCGCAGCCAAAAGACAGAGAATTAGAGCGCTCTCGAAATCTGCGAGGGAATCTGGGTTCTGAAAATCTGTGGAGAAAATTCAACTCATCTGCCGCAGATAATATTCGTCCCACGCCGCCGGGATTCTTTCCCGCGATGAATATGGCCCGGGCACGTAGGCGCGCGACGCGATTCCTTGCTGGCTCAGCTCGCACACGTGCCAATCCTGCTTGTTCGTCATGTCCCAGAACTCGATCGCGTCTTGGGGATTGAAATCTTTTCGCTTGAACGCCTCCGGATGAAAAAGCCAGTCGCACACGATCAACGTCCGTTCCGGCGACTGCGGCCAGAGTTGGTGCACCATCACGTATTCGGGGTGCAGGCTCAGCAGCATGTTCGGAAAAATCGTGTAATAAAACACGCGTTGGAGATTCTCAATTTCGCCGACGAACGCCGCACAGGCATTTCCGCTCATGGTCAGACTCTTGCCGGGATTGATCTTCATGAACCCGCCGAGGAACGGTCCTTCGCGCAGATCGTTCTCCGCCGAATCGTACGGCGAAACTTTTTGCAACTGCGGATGGACGCCCGGGCAGTGATAGCACTCTGAATAATTTTCAAACATCAGCTTCCAGTTCGCCCGCACGTTGTACTCAATTCGCTTCGCCGGCTGCAAGACCGACATGTTCCAGTGCGAAAATTTTCCGGCCAACGGCGCAAACCATTCTTGTAAACTGTAGGCGCCTCGCTCTGCCGAGGCGTTCTCTTCTGATAAATAGCCGTCCCGCTTCGGGACCAAGTTCACAAAAATGAATCCTTCCCAAAGCTCCAGGTTCACCGGCTGCAACGAATAATTAGCCTTATCGAATCCCGGCACCTCATCCATGTGCGGCGCGCCGATCAATCGACCATCGAGTCCATACGTCCACGCATGATAGGGGCATTGAATCGCGGATGCGTGTCCGGATGCGTCCTCCTTTAGGCGCGTCCCGCGATGACGACAAACATTGTAGAAACCTCTGATCTCTGACTTCTGATCTCTGACAATGATCAAACTTTCGCCGACAACCTGCGCGAGAAAGTAATCGCCCGGTTTCTCGATCTGACTCTGATGCCCGACCAACAACCATTGCGTCGAGAAAATCTTTGCCTGTTCATCAGCGAAAATCTCCGGCGAAACGAAATACTTTTGCGGCAGGGATTTTGGGCCGGCCGCGAAAGTCTCGGTTGTTTTACGAAGAGCCGGTGTTGACTTTGTTTGGGTCGCTGGCGGCATGTCGGAATGCTCCATGCGACGTGCGTGCGCGTCAACGAAGCAGGAAGAGCGACAACCCTAAGATCGACATCGTCAGGATAATCAGAGTTGCGTAGACAATGCGATCTTGCAGCCGCGCGCGGCGGGCGGCATTGGCGTAGGGGATACGGGTGAACGTGACCATCGTGTAGAGCGGGAGACAAATTCCGGGCAGCGCGGCTTCCAGGAAGTGGTCGAGTTTCTTTTTCGCGCGGAACGCGCGCGATGCAGTTTTGTCGCGCATCTCGATAAAATTCTCCAAGGCGAGATCGGCCAGCGCGTCGGCGTTTACTTTTCGGCGTTGGAAATATTCAGCGAACGCGCGATGTCGATCTTTCGGAAATCCCGCGAAGCATTCATCGAGCACGACGCAATCTTCGAAGGCCGCGTTCATTCCCTGACCGTAAAACGGGACGACCGCGTGGGCAGCGTCGCCGACAAGCGCGACCTTGTCCTTATAGTACCACGGTGAGCAACGAATCGTCACGAGCGAGCCGGTTGGATTGTTTTTAAAATCGTCGAGCAGGTTTGGCATCAGTCGCACAGCATCGGGAAATTCTTCATCGAAAAATCGACGAACGTCGTCGTCGGTTTTTGTCGTCGCGAAACTGCGCGGACCCTCGAACTCCCAAAACAATGTGCAGGTGAACGAGCCGTCAGGATTAGGCAGCGCGATCATCATGAAACTTTTCCGCGGCCAGATGTGGAGGGCGTTTTTTTCCATTCGCCATGCGCCATCCGGTCCCGGCGGGATCGTCAGTTCCTTGTAACCGTGGGCGAGATAACTCTCGTCGTAATCGAAGTTGGCGATCTTGAGCTGCATCGATTGCCGCACTGCGGAGAACGCGCCGTCGACGCCGATGATGGCGTCGCCGCGTGCTTCTATGATTTGATCTTCGGAATTCGCAGGCGAGACGGTCCGAGCCGGACTGGCACTTGCCGCCACAGAAGAACGAACCAGTTGAGCAGTTGCCGAGTCGATATCGACGTCGGTGCATTTGTGACTGAAATAAACGCGCACATTTGGATAACGCTGCGCCGCTTCGATTACAGTGGTGTTGAGCGCCGCGCGCCCGATCGAATTGATGTGCTTATTTGGATCGACATCGTAAGGAGCGAAGTGGAGCGCGCCGGATTTCTCGTGGATCATCCGTCCAGGCATCGGGATCGCCTGCTTGAGCACTTCATCGGCGATACCGATTTGTTCGAGCGCGTGAATTCCGCGAGTCGAAAGAGCCAGATTGATCGAGCGTCCGCCAACCAAATTGCCTTCGCGCGGATCGGCTCGGCGTTCATAAAGATCGACGTCGTATCCGCGGCGACCCAGATACGCGGCGAGCAATCCGCCGGCTAATCCGCTGCCAATGAGAACAAACTTCGTCACAACTCCAGCATTCAATCAATCAGGAAACCAGGAAAGCAGGAAAAAGAGCAAATCGCCGGGAAGCTGCGAGCACTTAGTCGAGAATCACTCGTTCGACGTGCGAGTAGATGTTGAACGTCGGCGGCCGGAGAAAACCGATTAACGTCTGATTATTTTGGCGGGCGAATTCCATCGCTAGGCTCGATGGCGCCGAGACCGAAGCAACGATTGGAATTCCGGCGGCGAGCGCCTTTTGCATGATCTCAAATGAAGCACGGCCGCTGACCAGCAGTAGATGTCGATCCAACGGAAGTTTTCGGTCGAGAAACGCGCGGCCGATCACTTTGTCGACTGCGTTGTGCCGGCCAATGTCTTCGCGAACGATTAGCGCCTTGCCGGTGAGATCGAAAATGCCGGCGGCGTGAATCCCGCCGGTGCGCGCGAATTCGGATTGGTTCGCGCGTAGCTCGACTGGCAAACGCAGAAGCGTTTCAATATCGATCCGGGTCGATGTCGATTTTATCGGCGGAAAATTTTGCCGGATCGCATCAATGTTTTCCTTGCCGCACAAACCGCAGCTGCTCGAAATCGTGCCGAAGCGCTGCGCGGCAGTGAGTTTTGCTTTTGTCCCCGCGGGAAGATGAACCGTGATGATGTTGTCCCGGTTCCGCGCTACTTTCGGTCGCGCGAATTTTTGAATTCGAACTCCGTTGCGGATAATCGCCTCAGAAAGAAGAAATCCGGCCGCAAGCTCCTCGTCGTGGCCCGGAGTGCGCATCGTCGTTGCGACGGTTTTATTGCCGATCCGGATTTCGAGCGGCTCTTCAATCGTGAGCTCGTCGCGATCATACTCCAGCGCACCCTCGCGCGTTCGCCGGATGATTTGGCCGGGTCCGATTCCCTTTTCTTTCATCGATTCAACGCCAATGATATCATTTGGCCTGATGGAAATCTGTCACCTTTACATCTCGCCGGGACATAACTTTGTCGGACACTACGGACAGGAGCCGGATGAATTTCCGATGATCGAAGTGCCGATGGTCGAGTGTGTGGCCGGCCGCGGGCTTCGGGGCGATCGTTATTTTGACTTCAAGGCGGATTACAAAGGACAGGTGACCTTCTTTTCGCTCGGAGTTTTCGACGAGCTCTGCGGCGCGTTGCAGGTGCAGGGAATTCCGCCGAGCGCGGTGCGGCGAAACATTTACACGCGCAATGTCGATCTTAACAGCTTGATTGGACAAGATTTTGAAGTGCAAGGCGTTCGCTTTCATGGGACGGAGGAGAGCCGGCCATGTGATTGGATGAATCGCGCGATCGGGCCGGGCGCGAAGGAATTTCTTAAAGGTCGCGGAGGTTTGCGAGCACGAATCCTCACCGACGGCGTCTTGCGCTCGGCAGCGACTGTCCCGGCCGCAGCCGAATGAACATCAGCGCCCTCCTGCTTGCCGGCGGCAAATCGCGTCGGATGGGGCATGACAAAGCAACTTTGCAATTTCGCGACGCGCCGCTCTGGCAAATCCAGCTCGAACTTCTCCGAACACTTTCGCCGAATGAAATTTTTATCTCCGCGCAAACTGATCCGCCATGGCGGCCGGCAAATATTCAATTTGTGCCAGACGATCAGCCATCGCGCGGCCCGCTCAGTGGAATTGCTGCCGCTTTATCGCGGTCGACCACCGATCATCTCGTCGCTCTGGCGATCGACATGCCGTTCATGACGGCGAATTATTTGCGCAAACTTTGCGAAAAACTTCGGCCCGGTATTGGCGTTGTTCCACTAATTGAAAATCGGGCCGAGCCATTGGCGGCAATCTATCCGCGCCAGGCTCATGACGATGCCGTCAATGCTCTTTCTGGCAGCGATTTTTCGCTTCAATCGCTCGTGAGTAAACTGATGACCGCTGGAAAATTGCATGCGATTAAAGTTTCTGACGAAGAGAAGGCGTTCTTTCATAATCTAAATGAGCCCCGGGATCTCTGATCTCTGACCGCTCTCCGAGCCGGAGGCTGACACCTGACCTCTGTTCCGTGGCATCGGGGCTGCTCAAGCAGGGTGCCGTCGCGATGAGAAGATTCGATCCGCAGCCTGGGCCTCTTAAGCCTCTCGTCCACAGCTTGGAGCTGAAGGCCATTCTCGTGGTGGACGATGATCGCCAACTCGCCTCCGCGCTGCAATGGATCCTGGCGGACGAAAATTTCCTGGTCGATGTGGCCTTCGACGGCGAGGAAGCGATGATGAAGGTCAAGGCGCACGAGTACGACGCCGTGATCTGCGACTTGAAGATGCCGAAGCTCCGCGGTGACGAGTTCTATTTGAAGGCGAAAGATCTGCGGCCATCACTGGAGGATCGCTTCATCTTCGTTACCGGCTTCGCAGCCGATCCAAACATCGCGCTCTTCTTCAACAAGCACGAAGTGAAATACCTGGTGAAACCGTTTTCGATCTCGGTCTTGATCGACTGCGTCAAAACGCTGCTCAGCTAATTGCCAACATCGTCACTTATGCGCACTCAAAATTTCCGCAAAGCGCCAAACTTCGTGAAACGTGTTGTAAAGCGAAGTCGGCGCGACGCGGATGACGTTCGGTTCGCGGAAATCGCATTTTACGCCGGCGGCCTGGATTTCCTTGAACAATTCTTTTGGATGTTCGTGCGCCAGGATCGACAACTGGCACCCGCGCGCGTTCGTGTCGCTCGGAGTTATCACTGAGTAACGCTTCGATCCCGCATTGCTGAGCAAAAATTCGAGATAGCCGGTCAGCTTGATCGATTTCGCCCGCAGCGGTTCCATTCCGCCTGCTTCATCGAAGATCGACAACGACGCGCGCAGCGGCGCCATCGAAAAAATCGGTGGATTGCTCACTTGCCACGCATCCGCGGAAGGAACCGGAATGAATTCCTTCTCCATTTGGAATCGAGTGTTCGGATCATTGCCGAACCAACCGGCGAAGCGCGAAAGTTTCGTGTTCGTCGCGTGGCGCTCGTGCAGGTAAGCGCCGGCGATGGCGCCTGGACCGGCGTTTAAGTATTTGTAAGAACACCAGACCGCGAAATCGACGTTCCAATCGTGCATCGCGAGCGGAACGTTGCCAACTGCGTGCGCAAGATCGACACCGACCGTGATGCCGTGCTTTTGCGCTGCTTTGGTGATCGTCGGGATGTCGAACAACTGGCCGGTGAAAAAATTCACGCCCGCGATCCAGACCACCGCGAGCGTGTCGCGATTCTTTTCGATAAGATCGACAATGTCCTCCGTTCGAACGCTGAACTCGCCTTTGCGCGGGCTCGCGAGAATGAGCGCCTCTTTCGGATCGAGTCCGTGGTGCACGATCTGGGTTTTGATCGCGTAGGTGTCGGAAGGGAACGCCGGATCTTCCATCAAGATCTTGAATCGCGATTTGGTCGGCCGATAAAAGGTCGCCATCATCAGATGCAAGTTCACCGTCAGGCTGTTCATGCAGATCACTTCGACTGGTTTCGCGCCGACCATGCGCGCCGTCGGTTCGCGCAACGGCTCGTGGTAGGTGTACCACGGCATTTTTGCGTCGAGATGAGCATCGACGCCGAGCCGCGCCCAATCGTCCAGTTCCTGATCGACAATCTGCCGCGCCGACTTCGGCATCAGCCCGAGCGAATTGCCGGCAAAATAAATCAATGGTTTGCCATCTTTGCCAAGCGGCACGTGAAATTCTTCACGGAATCGGCGCAGCGGATCCTCGGCGTCGAGTTGCTTCGTGAAATTTTCGTCAGCAGAAAAAGTCATCGACATTGCGCATTGAGTTTCGCCACAGATGAACACCGATCAAACACAGATAAAAATTATTTTCCTCTTAATCGGTGAAAATCTGTGTCAATCCGTGGCTGTCTTAGAGGGCTGCTGCATGAACTCGATCGTCGTTCCATCGGGATCGCGGACGTAGATCACGCGCTTCCCGGCATTCGGACCGGCTTTGAGTGTTTGTGGTTTGCCGGCTGCCTTCCAACCCGATGCAGCGATTTTTTCCAAAAGCGGTTCGAGATTATCGACCGTGAAGGCGACGTGAACGTGGCCGACATCGCACGGCCGAAGATCGACATGTTGTTTCCGATCGGCTGGCGCAAGATATTCGAGCAGTTCGATCTTGTGTCCGCCGGGCGTTTTCACAACCGCAAGTTTGAGCTCCGCACCTTTGACTCCCGTGATCTGCTCCGCCATTTCGCTCGTTTGATGCGCGCGATGCGAAAATTCGAACCCGAGAACGTTCTGCCAGAATTCGAGCGCGCGTTCGAGATTAGAGACCGTGATCCCGGTATGGTCCGCGGCGATGATGCGAAATGATGCCCCCTTGCTCATGTCGGATTTGTTCGGCCACAGATGAACACCGATGAAACACAGATGGAGAATTTCTGGAGTCCGAATCTGTGAAAATCTGTGTCAATCTGTGGCTGTTTGTAAGGCCGCGATCACTTTCAGTTCGATCGCGATCGGCGTCGGCAGCGCGGTGACTTCAACAGTCGTACGGGTTGGGTTTGGTTTGCCGTCGCCGGCGAAATATTTGGCGTAGAGTTTGTTATAGATCGGGAAATCCTTTTTCATGTTGGTGAGGAAGACCGTAACATCGACAATGTCGTTCCAGCTCGAGCCGGCGTCTTCCAAAACCAGACGCACATTTTCAAAAACCGCACGGCATTGCTTCTCGATATCGTAATTGTCGATCTTGCCGTCAGCGGTCAGCGTGACGCCGGGGATTTCTTTGCTCCCGCGCACGCGTGGTCCAATTCCCGAAAGAAAAAGTAGATTGCCAACTCGCTTCGCGTGCGGAAACGCGCCGACCGGCTCAGCCGCACGTTTGCTTTCGAAGGTCTTACTCATTGCTGTTCCAACAGATTTTTAGCCGCGGATTACGCGGATGAACACGGATTTCTATAATGTGATACGAAACTCAGTGTTGTAGCAGCGTTTGTGTCAAACGCCGAACCCAATAACAGGTGCTTGGCACAAGCACCTCTACAACTATCCCCCCGCGATTGCGCCCATGATGAAGAAAGGCTCGTCGCCTTTCACGATCGCATCGGGCAGGGGAGCATCTGGCGGTTCGTGGGAAATGTCTTCGCCGCAGACAAAAAAGCGGACGAGCGGACGACGTTTCAACGAGCCATGCTCGCGGATCGTGCCGCGCAGCATCGGGTACTTTTCTTCCAAAGCATCGAGCAGCGATTTCACCGTCGCGTTCCCGTTAAGATCGACATGCACCTCGTCGCCGACTTTCGCCAGCGTGCGAAGATGATGAGGAAGGATTACCCGAATCATGCTTTGAAATTCTTTACAGAAGGCAACAAAGGAAACGAAGTGCTGGCCTTGGTTCTCTTCGTTATCTTCTGTTCAATCATTCTGTTCTCGTGCCTATTTCAGCGTTTGTGCTTCAACCGAAAGAACTGCCGGCAGATCGCGCACGATTGGGTTCCACGAATCACCTGAATCCGCCGAGCCGTAAACTTGTCCGCCGGTTGTTCCGAAATAAACGCCGCACGGATCGAGTTGGTCGATCGACATCGAATCGCGGAGCACGTTTACGTAACAATCTTTTTGCGGCAGACCTTTGGTGAGTTCTTCCCATTCGTTGCCGCCCTTTCGGCTGCGATAAACGCGAAGTTTGCCGTCCGGTGGATAATGTTCGGAGTCGCTCTTGATCGGCACGACGTAAATTGTCTCCGGCTCGTGCGCATGGACATCGATCGGGAATCCGAAATCGCTCGGTAAATTTCCGCTCACTTCGCGCCAGGAATCGCCGCCGTCATCGCTCCGCATCACATCCCAATGTTTTTGCATAAACAACGTGTTCGGTTTCGACGGATGCATTGCGATCCGATGGACGCAGTGGCCGACTTCCGCATGCGGATCGGGAATGTACTGCGAATGCAAACCGTGGTTGATCGGTTTCCAGGTTTTGCCGCCATCGTCGGTTCGGAACGCGCCGGCGGCCGAGATCGCGATGAAAATGCGCTTCGGATTTTTTGGATCGATCAGGATCGAGTGCAGACACATCCCGCCCGCGCCGGGTTGCCATTTCGGTCCCGTGTCGTGTTGACGCAGACCAGAGAGTTCGTTCCACGATTTACCGCCGTCTTTCGATTCGAACAATGCCGCGTCTTCCACGCCCGCGTAAACATGATCTGCGTTATCGAGCGCCGGCTCGAGATGCCAGACGCGTTTGAACTCCGACGGATGCTGGGTGCCGTCGTACCACATGTACGTCCCGGGAATGCCGTCGTAAACGAACATGTTGCTCTCGCCTTTGGGCATGCCGTCCGGACCTTTTAGATCCTCGGGACTGCTGCCCGGAGTCTCCCAGGTTTTGCCGCCGTCGCTGCTACGTTGAATGATCTGCCCGAACCACGCGCTCGTCTGCGACGCGTAAATCCGGTCCGGATCAACCGGCGACCCTTTCATGTGATAAATCTCCCAGCCGGCAAAATGCGGCCCGTCCACTTTCCAGTCTTTGCGCTTCGCATCCGAAGTGAGGACGAACGCGCCTTTCCGTGTTCCAACTAATACTCGTATTCCGCTCATGATTTAAACCTCTAACCGCGGATCCGCCTCCGCCAAGTGACTTTATTGTTACGAGCTACGGCGTGACAAGTTCCGCGGATGAAAACGGATTTGTTGTTCTCAAACAAACAACTCTCCAGCGCGCCGTAGCGTTAAGTGCCAGTCCGGCTCGGAC
>DASQBB010000083.1:0-10026 GCA_035635435.1 Chthoniobacterales bacterium
TCCTCGAATACGAGTGCCGGCTGAACGACATCATACCGCAATATAAGGATGCCGTAATCTGTCTTTATAATCTGACCAAGTGTGGCGGCAACCTTATCATCGACGTCATGCGAACTCACCCGATGATTCTCATCGGCGGCATCGTCCAGGAGAACCCGTTCTTTGTACCGCCGGATGAGTTTTTACGGGAATTGCGCGAACGCCGCGCACCCCGTGTTACCTAACGATGGAAACAATTGATGCCCGGTCGTCGAGATCGCGTTCCACCCGGTCCCCATCGTTCAGTCGTTCCGCTAAATCCGCTGCGCTGCGTTACGGGTTGGCTGTTCTGTCGGTCGCGATCGCGCTTGGACTAAAGCTCGCGTTTCAACATTTCCGCGCGCCATTTCCATACACGACGTGTTCGATGTTTGCCGTTGCGATCACTGTTTGGTACGCGGGTGCGCGGGCGGGTTTTTTTGCGGCCGCCCTCTCCTCAGTCGTGGCCTGGTATTTTGTATTCGAGCCGTTTGGAAGTGCTTCTCCCACTTATGTGGTCAATCATGCGGTTGCGGTGTTTTTGATCGCGTGGATCTGCGCGTCGCGGCGGCGGACCGAGCGTTTGCTCATCCAGGCGCGGAGTGAGCTCGAGGATAAAGTCGAGGAACGAACAGCGAGGCTGTCGCGCACGAACCAGGAATTGCAGACGGAGATATTTGATCGCAAAAGCGCGCAAGAGAATCTCCGGCGCAGCGAGGCGTTTTTAGCTGAGGGACAGAGGATCAGTCACACCGGAAGCTGGAGCTGGAATGTTCCCAGTGGAAAGGTCGCCTGGTCACAGGAGCATTTCCAGATCTTTGGTTTCGACGCTGAAAAGACCGAACCGTCTTTCCAGTTATTCTTGGAAACAGTTCATCCGGAAGATAGATCGTTTATTGAACGAAGTCTCGATCGAGCCGTTCGCAATAGAAGCGGGTTTGACATCGAATTTCGAATCGCGCTGTCGGACGGGTCTATTAAGGATGTCCAGGGTGTGGGCCGACCCGTCCTCGGGGAGTCTGGCGAAGTCGACCGTTATATCGGGACAACGGTAGACATTAGCGAGCGCAAGCGAGGGGAGGCGTTGTTCGCCGGTGAAAAGCATCTGCTCGAGATGATGGCCACCGGTGTTGCCCTGGAAGAGATCCTGAATTCCCTGTGCGTCATTATCGAAGAGTACCGCACCGGCACGCTTGCTTCTGTTTTGTTGCTTCGTCCCGACGGCATCCATCTGGATTCGGTGGCGGGCCCGAGTCTTCCGAAAGGATGGAGGCAGGAAATGGAGAAGCTGCCAATTGGACCGTGTGCCGGCTCTTGCGGGACGGCGGCATTTCGCGGGTCACCGGTCATCGTCTCCGACATTGCGAGCGATCCGCTTTGGGAAGTGCCGGAGCATCGTGCGGCGGCATTAAGTCATGGGCTGCGAGCTTCCTGGTCGAATCCAATCCTCTCTTCCGAAGGAAAGGTCCTGGGAACGTTCTGCATTTACGGTCGCGAACCGCAAAGTCCGAGCGCGCACGATCTCGGGGTCATGGAAAAGGCGACACACCTGGCCCGAGTTGCAATTGAACGCGATCGCGCCGAGGTGGCGGTGCGGACAAGCGAGGAAAAGTATCGAGATCTTATCAACGCTTCGCCCGACGCAATCTGCGTCATCGATGCCGACGCCAAATGTGTGTTGGTGAATCCAGCAGGGGTCAAGTTAGCGGGACGTGCGGAACACGAACTGATCGGCAGTTCGATTGCCGACACCTACCTTCTGGCAGAGCGCTACTTGTTGGTGGATCGACTTGAGAAACTGAAATCGGAAGGATCGTTCCGGTTCGAGCGAAAATTCGTGCGGAAAAACGGTGAAGTGATTCCGGTGGAGGTTTCTTTATCGGCACTGCGCGGCCGATATTACCAGGCGATCATCCGAGACATTAGCCAGCGGAAGCGGCGCGAAGCGCTCCTGGCCGCGGAGAATAGAGTTCTTGAGATGTTGGCCAAAGGCGATTCGCTTCCCGACATCCTCGATAACCTATGTCTATTAGTGGAAGAGCAATCGTGCGATGTCCTTGCCTCCATCTTATTAATGGATGCAAATGGCAAGCAGTTGCGGCATGGCGCGGCGCCGAATCTTCCCAAAGCTTACACGGAGGCGATTGACGGAGCTTTCATTGGGCCTGCGGTAGGTTCATGCGGAACGGCCGCATACCGGGCCGAACAGGTAATCGTGTCCGACATTGCGGCCGATCCATTATGGGCCGATTTTCGCGACCTGGCTTTGACGCATTCCCTGCGCGCTTGTTGGTCCACGCCGGTTTTCTCCTCCGAAGGCAAAGTGATCGGAACGTTTGCCATGTACTATCGTGAGCCGCGCAGTCCGAGTCCACAGGAGCAGGACACAATCAAACACATAACTCATCTCGCCGGCGTCGCGATCCAGCGAAAATTGGCGGAGACGGCCCGGCGCGAGAGCGAAGCGTATTTGGCGGAAGCGCAGCGGCTCAGCCACACCGGGAGTTGGGCCTGGGCACCTGCGACAGGCGAGATCCGGTACTGGTCGGAGGAAACGTATCGCGTGCTTGGTTTCAATCCGGAGGCCGGGCCGCCGCGATTCGAAAAATTCTTTGGGCGCCTTTGCCCTGAGGACCAGGACAGAGTCAGAGAACTGTTCGGAAAGGCGATTGCCGAGAAAGCGGACTTCGAAACAGACTATCGAATTGTTCACCCAAATGGCGACGTCAAGGACATCCACGCGGTGGGACATCCGGTTAGCGATGAGTCGGGTCGTTTTGTGGAGTTCGTTGGCACCGTTATCGATATCACTGAAAGCAAACGCGCCGAGGAAGCGCTGCGCGGTTCTGAGCAAGTGGCGCGCGGACAAGTGGAAGCGCTGGCGCAGAGTTTGGACGTTTTGGCGACTGCGCCGGACCCGGAGAAATTTATTGGCCAGATGCTGAGTACGATTGGCCGCCTATTGAACGCAACCAGCGTGAGCTTGTGGTTGTTCGACGACTCGAGCGACTCACTCATTTTGCGCTCCTCAACCTCGGATGGCGGAAAATTGGTCGCGCCGGATCCAGAGCATCCATTCATTAAGAATCCCTTTTTCTGGAAAGAGAACGCAGTAGTTCAGGAACTGCTCTTCACGGCAAGTCCCGTGGTTTGCGATGACGTCGATACTGATCCCCGCGTTACCGGCGATTGGGGCGAGCATTTGAAACGAAACGGGACAAAGAGGTTTCTCGCAGTGCCGCTTTTGGTGGGTGGACAAGTCAGAGGCTTTGTCGGCATTCGTCATGTCGATCGTGCGTCTTATCGGCCGGAAGAAATCGAGTTGACTCAGGCCCTCGCCCATCAAGTCATGCTCGCGCTTCAACTCAATGAATTTGCCGAGCAAGGTCAACGGGCAGCGATCTTTGAAGAACGAAATCGAATGGCGCGGGACATTCACGACACGCTCGCGCAAGGTTTCACCGGTGTGATTGTACAGTTGGAAGCAGCCGAGGATGCAATCGGGTGCGGTTCCCGTAAAGACGCGGACAAACATTTGCACCGTGCCGGCGAATTGGCCCGGCAGAGTCTGAGCGAAGCACGGCGGTCCGTGCACGCGTTGCGTCCGCAAGCTTTACAGGAACACAACTTTTGGGACGCGCTCAAAGGTACTATTAAGAACACCACCGCCGGGACGCCGCTTCATACAACGTTTCAGGCGCAGGGGAAGATACCGGAGCTTCCCCAGCCCTGGCAGGAAAACCTTCTCCACATCGGGCAAGAAGCATTGACCAACGCGCTCAAGTACGCCCATGCGCGCAACTTCGAAACGCGCTTGAGCTACAAGGCGAAGGAACTCCGCCTGGAACTTCGCGACGACGGCGACGGATTCAAAATCAAAGATCGACATGATGGGGTGGGTCTCGTCGGAATGCGCGAGCGCGTCGAACAAATGGGCGGCGAATTAGAAATCACCAGCTCTCGCAGGAAGGGCACGAAGATCACCGTGCTCCTGCCGTGCAACGGAGAATCGATGTCATGACACCGAAAAAGAAAACAGCGGCGAGTTCGAAGAAGTCTGGAAAAGAACCAAAGTCGGCACCGAAGAAAGCGCCGAAAATTGGAGATACAAAAAAATCTCGTATCGCTGTGCTTATCGCCGACGATCACAGCGTTGTCCGCGAAGGCCTGGTTTCGCTCATCACTCGCAAGACAGACATGACCGTCATCGGCGAAGCGAGTAATGGACGCGAAGCTGTCGATCTTTGGAAGAAACATCATCCCGATGTGACGCTGCTCGATCTGCGCATGCCCGAGCTGGACGGCGTCGGCGCGCTCAAAGAGATTCGTGGCAACGACGACAAAGCGCGGATCATTGTCCTAACGACGTTTGATGGCGACGAAGATATCTACCGCGCCATTCAAGCCGGCGCCAAAGGTTACCTCCTCAAAGACGCGCCGCGCGAAGCACTGATGGATTGCATTCGCCGGGTGCACGCGGGCGAAACCTGCGTGCCGGTGCATCTCGCGGCCAAACTCGCGCAACGCGTCAGCGGCGAAACCTTGAGCGACCGCGAGATTGATGTACTCAAGCTGATGGCCCAGGGCAAAAGCAACAAAGAGATCGGCTCCGCTCTCTTTATTAGTGAGGGCACGGTGAAGTCGCACGTGAAAAGCATTTTTGCCAAGCTCAACGTCATTAGCCGCACCGAGGCGGTGGCGAATGCTACCCGCCGCGGCTTGATTCAGTTGTAGGTAGCGACGCCGCGCTGCGGCGTCCGCGGACATCGCAGCGCGATGTCCCTACCAGATCCACCTCGAACGAGGGAGTGCAAAATCTTACGGCTGCGCAGTCGCGATGCGCTCACCAGCCGATAATTTTGGTGGTGCAAATTTTAAAGCTACTGCCGTACTCGTTACGCTTGATAGCAAACATCGGATTGTTTGCCGCCACGGCCAGTGTGCAGGGCGGAGCACTTCCGGAACTGCCACAAGCAAAGTCGCCGGTCGCGCTCGTGGCCGCGTCGGATCCCGCCACAGGCAAATCCGAATTTCGTTATCAAGGCAATCACATCCCGCCGGTGATTCGCGTGAAGCCGGGAAGCACTCTGAATGTGGAATATAAGAACGAGCTCGCCGCTCAATCGAAAGAGGATTGCTTCGGTCATCCGTGCATGAACATGACGAATCTTCACTTTCACGGCCTGCACGTCTCGCCCGACGCGCCACAGGACGATGTCCTCGACATGATGGCCTCACCTGGTGAGGCGTTACATTACTCGGTGCAGGTTCCACCGCAGCAACCTCCAGGATTGTATTGGTATCACACTCACTCGCACGGCGAGAGTTACATTCAGGATCTTGATGGAATGTCGGGAGCGATCGTTGTTGAAGGGATCGATCGTTACGTGCCCGAAGTCCTGAACATGCGCGAGCGGATTTTCGTGCTGCGTGACCTCGTGCTGCCGACGAAAGGCGACGAGCGAAAACGCGTGATGGAATCGGTCGCAATGCAAACTACGCAATGCGGCACCGCGCCCGAAAAGCCAGATGCAGCTTTCACCGTAAATGGAACTCTGCGTCCAAAGATCGACATCGCACCGGGCGAGCGCCAGTTTTGGCGCATCGTCAACGCGAGCCCGGATCTCTATGCAGATTTGGAAGTGGATTCGGTGTCACTCGAAGTCGTGGCTCTGGACGGTATGCCGCTCGCCTACCACGACCCTTCGATCCGTAAGCGATCCATGAGCCACGTTTTGGTTCCGCCGGCCGGGAGAGTGGAAGCAATCGTCACCGGACCATCGCCGGATTCACATGCTGCGATGCGCACACGCTGCTTCGATACCGGTCCTGATGGTGATACCAATCCGGCGATGGTCCTGGCCGATATCGTTTCGGCCCCGCCATCGAATCCTCAAACTCTGCCCGCGATCGACGGCGCGCCGGTTTACGCAAGTTTTCCTGGAACAACTCTCAAACGCGTCGAAACCAGCAAACCGCAATTCGTTGTCGACTTCACTGAAGACAAACAAAGCTTCTATATAAATGGTCAGAAATTCGAAATGAATTCCGGCCCCATGCTGACAGTGGATGTCGGTTCGCTGCAGCACTGGCGCGTTGTGAATTCAACCAAAGAAGTGCATCCGTTTCACATCCATCAAGTCCACTTCCTGGTCTATGCCGTCGACGGAAATCCGGTAAAAGATCCAGCGTGGCTCGATACCGTGAATGTTCGCTATGGCAGCTCGGTGGATCTGGTGATGGATTTTACCGATCCGATCATTCGCGGCATGTCGCTCTTCCACTGCCATCTGCTCAAGCACGAAGACAAAGGCATGATGGCGAAGATTCTGTTCCGATAAAGACGCGACATGGAAGGTTTGACGAAAATACGAAGCAGGTTCGGACCGAAGGAGACCATGGACCGGCTGGAAGCAGAGATTCGCGCGCAAGGAATGGAGGTCTTCGTCCGAATCGATCACGCCAAAGGCGCATCAGCGGCAGGTCTCGTGTTACGACCGACTGAGCTCATCATCTTCGGCAACGCCCGCGGCGGAACACCGTTGATGCAATCCATGCAGACAGTTGGCATCGATCTGCCATTGAAGGCACTCGTTTGGGAAGATGCATCCGGCACAACATGGCTTTCGTATAACGAACCGAGTTGGATCGCGCAGCGACACAACATCCCCAACGCCGAACCGATCGTGAGAAAAATAACTGCTGCGCTCAGCGCAATGTCGACGAAAGCAACGGAGAGCGTCGGATAATCACTCTCTCGAAAGAGGGATCGAGCGTTATCTCTTCGGGGGTACCAGAAAATCCGCCGGACGCGCTCCGCCACGAGCTTCTGAATATCGATAGCGTCGAGACATGCAAATGAACAGTTCTGCGAGCAGCTCCGGCGAAATCGGCTCTTACGTTCAACTTCAGCATCAAATTCACGACGCGCTTCGGAAGCAGCATCCGGAATGGATCGAGCAAAACGGGGATTGCCCTACCTGTGAGTCGTACGAGTCACGCTTCGCGGAACTACTCACCATTTTTCAATCGAACGAACGCAAGTCAGTTGCCTGATCCGCCAATGAATTCGCGAGTGAGCAATTCAATGACGCTTTTGCGAATACTACGACGGGCGCTTCAATTCCTCTGCATCCCGTTATTGCTGTTGATCTGCGGCGCGCTCTCAGCGCAGACCCGGGAACCTCGCGTTCGGAATATTGTTCTGGTTCATGGCGCCTGGGCAGATGGTTCTGGCTGGAAAGGCGTTTACGACATTCTGGTCAAGGATGGATATAACGTCAGCATCGTCCAGGAGCCGGAGACATCCTTTAAAGAAGATGTGGCTGCGACGAAGCGCGTCCTCGCTCAACAAGATGGACCATGCATTCTGGTCGCTCACAGCTATGGGGGAGCCGTGATTACCGAGGCCGGAACGGATCCATCAGTTGCCGGATTGGTCTACGTCGCGGCCCACATGCCGGATGCCGGAGAGAATGAGGCTGACGACGGAAAACGATTCCCAAGTGACCTCAGCAAATCCAATGCAATAAAGAAAACAGCTGACGGTTTCACTTACCTCGACCCCGCCCAGTTTCATGAATACTTCGCAGCTGATTTGTCGGCTGAGCAGGCCGCTCTCATGGCGCGATCGCAGGTGCTTAACGCCACTGATAATTTCAAGGCAATCATCACCACGCCGGCGTGGAGAAACAAACCGAGTTGGATGTTGGTAGCGGCAGCAGACAGAACCATCAACCCCGACCTAGAACGGTGGTATGCCGCGCGAGCCAACAGTCACAAAGTCGAAGTCTCAGGCGCCAGTCACTCGGTTTACATCTCAAGGCCGAAGGAAGTTGCGGCTCTGATCGAAGAAGCTGCATCGCACGCTCGATAGAAAACAAATCAAACTCACCCAAAGGAAAAATAATATGCGTAAAAATGGTTCAACAAAAACCGCTGAGCTTCGGCAGAGACGCGACGCTCCACTGACAACACCGACTGATCTCACACGCTCGGCCACCAAAGACATTGCCGGCGCCATGAACGCCATCCTCGCGGATGTGTTCGCGCTCTATCTAAAAACCAAAAATTTCCACTGGCACATGAGCGGTTCGCACTTCCGCGATTACCACCTGCTCCTCGATGAACAAGGCGACCAGCTCTTCGCGATGACCGATCCGATCGCAGAGCGAATTCGAAAAATTGGCGGACTTACGATCAAGTCGATCGGCCACATCTCCCGACTCCAGCGCGTACTCGATAATGATGCGGAGTACGTGCAGCCCTTGGACATGATTGCGGAATTGGCGGACGACAACAAGACGCTGGCTGCACGTCTGCGCGAAGTTCATAACGTCTGCGATGAACATCGTGACATTGCCACCGCGAGTCTGATCGAAGTTTGGATCGACGAAACCGAGCGTCGTACCTGGTTTTTGTCAGAAACGAGACGCGGGGTTTAAGCGATCTATATATATGAGTGCAACGACGATGACAACGAACACCCGCCCGGCTGAAGCGAGCGGAACATTCTTAATTGGTGATATTCCCGTTCACCGGCTCGGCTTCGGTGCAATGCAACTCACCGGCGATGGCGTCTGGGGAGAACCGCCCGATCATGCCGAGGCGATCGCAGTCCTGCGTCGCGCGGTGGAGTTGGGAATCAATCTCATCGATACCGCCGACTCCTACGGCCCCATAGTTTCCGAATGTCTCATCGCAGAAGCGCTCCATCCGTATCCCGCGGATCTTTTGATCGCGACCAAAGCGGGCTTTCAGCGGCCTGGCCCAAACCAATGGGTCGAAGATGGGCGCCCGAAGCATCTGCGGGCGGCGGTCGAGGGGAGTCTTCAGCGACTGCATCTTTCGCGAATCGATCTGTTACAACTGCACCGGATCGATCCGAAGGTTCCAATGGAAGATCAAATCGGCGCGTTGGTCGGTCTTCAACGCGAAGGCAAGATTCGCCACATTGGATTATCTGAAGTCAGTGTAAAGCAGATCGAAGCAGTCCGCCGTATCACGCCGATTGTTTCGGTTCAGAATCGATACAACCTGGTTGATAGAAATTCCGAGGACGTGCTGGAACATTGCACCCGTGAAAATCTCGGCTTCATCCCCTGGTTTCCGCTCGCCACCGGCGAGCTCGCGAAACATGACGGTCCCCTAACGCGCGCAGCGGAGCGCCTCAACGCCAAGCCGGCGCAGATCGCGCTCGCATGGTTGCTTCGGAAATCTCCGGTGATGCTTCCAATTCCTGGAACTTCGAAGGTCAAGCACTTGGAGGAAAACACCGCCGCGGCTCTGATTGAGCTCGATGATTCGACCATGCAAGAGTTGGAAGACATCGGAAAGAGCTAAGCATTCCGATCCGATTCCACAGCCAGCTCTTCCCTTATTCGGCAACGCTATCGGGTGAAAGTCGCTTATGTTCCGGCCACACCGCCACAACCGCGAGAGCGACGATGATTCCAACCGAGACTTCAATGAATCTGTGCAGGGCGACGTTCCACGGCGGACTTGAACGTGGAATCAAAACGACGATCGCAAGAGTAATGCTGGCGTAGCGATAAGCGGTTTTCTCCAAACGAAACGCGATCGACAGCAATCCGGTGAAAACGATCGCCAGTGCGAACGCGACGAGATTTGCGGCGAAGTAATTTGCCTCCAGTGCGCCAACGGACGCACCCACCGCGGTCGCGACGATCCGCTCGAGCGAAAGTGTCAGGGTCGCGCCGAGCGTCGATTGCATCACGACCAAAGTGGCGATCGCGGCCCAGTAGGCCTCGGGCATTTGCACCAGACGCGCGATTAGGACTGACGCGGTCGCAGCCACAGCGGTTCGAATCGCGTGCGCGATTGAAGGAAGGTTTTTCTCGTCCCAAGCCCATAGTTTCATAAAAGAATCATCTTCGCTGCGGGTTTGGGTTGGCAAGGTCGCAATCTTTATCTCCAAGGAGGTAGCGGCCACCAACTCGTTGGGGGCACCATAAAATCCCACGCTCGCGCAATAGCCCCGAGTTCGCT
>DASQBB010000084.1:0-4681 GCA_035635435.1 Chthoniobacterales bacterium
CGCTCGGTTCGCCCGGAAACCGATTCATTCGCTCCACCAGTTGAAAAACCGCAATGATAGCGATGACCAGGACCGCAATGCCGGTGGCAAGCAACGCCGGATTCTGGGCGTATTTTTTCCAAAGACGCCGCGTCGGCGCGATGAACGTGTCAGTTGGAATCCAATCGGTAATCTCCTGCGGGATCGGAATTGCTTGAACTAGCGCCGTTGCCGCCTTGTCAAAATCCTGCTGAATCGCAAACGCTTCGGTCTTGCGCGCGCGATGAAGCGCCGTGCGCAGAGCGCGATCGTCCACGCGTTCCTCGCGAATCGGCGCGCAGTGCACCAGCATTTTCTCTTTTCGCGAAAGTTGGACCGCACTCATGTCTGGGTCGACGGAAAGGTCGCGTCCAACCACGCTTGAAATTGTCGGCGTCCGTCACAGAGCAGTTTCGACAATTCCGGCGGCTTTAGCTCAGTTACCGACAGCAGGTCGCGATAATCAAATTCATCGAGATAAAAAAGCGCGAGAGCAGTCCGCTGCGGATCGGGCGCGCCGGAAACCCAGACCGCTAATTGTTGCGGCTCGAGTTTTTCGATCTGCGACGGCGCCCAGTCGGCCAGCTCGTCCTGTTCAAGATCGACATCTTCCGCCTGCAAGCCTTGCTCGCCCTTTTCGAGACAACGCCAGCGCGCGTTGCGAAAAAACCAGAGCCGATCGCGCGGCGCTTCACCGTCGGCCGCTTGTTGGGCAGCGTCGCGCAACGTAGCGTGAAAAACTTCCTGCGCTTTCGCCGCATCAGCCAGCATCAGAAAACAGAAGCGGTAAAGCTGGAGCAGATTTTGTTTCTCTTCGGCCACGCGGACTTCTTTCCCAAAGCGCCAATGTTACGCGCCTGACGTAGATCGCAACGAAAAGATATCGATCTTATTTCAACTGCTCGAGACGACGCGCGACTTCCTCGGCGTTCTCGCGACTGTTGAATGCCGAGATTCGGAAATAACCTTCACCCTGCGCGCCAAAGCCAGCGCCGGGTGTAACGACCACATTAATTTCGCGCAACATCCGGTCGAACATTTCCCAACTCGTTAGGCTTTTCGGGGTTTGGACCCAGATGTAAGGCGCATTGATGCCGCCATAAACGCGCAGACCGATTTTCTCGCACGCCTCACGCAAAATTTTCGCGTTGCCCATGTAATGCGCGATCAGCGCGCGACATTGTTTTCGGCCTTCGTCCGAGTACAACGCTTCCGCGCCGCGTTGCACTGGATAACTGACGCTGTTCGCTTTCGTGCTCCAGCGACGGTGCCACAACGGATGGAGCGGTAATTTTTTTCCGGACTCCGTCCGCGCAAGCAACGTTTTCGGCATCACCGTGAAACCGCAACGGACCCCGGTGAAGCCGCCAATTTTGGAAAAACTTCGAAATTCGATCGCGCAGTCGCGCCCGCCTTCGACTTCGAAAATCGAATGCGGGATTCTTGGATCGGAAATGTAAGCTTCGTAAGCGGCGTCGAACAAAATCAGCGCGTCGTGCTGCCGCGCATAATCAACCCAGGACGCCAGTTGATCACGAGTTGCGACGGCTCCGGTTGGGTTGTTGGGAAAACAAAGATAGACAAGATCGACGTGTTCCTTCGGCGGCTCGGGAACGAAATTGTTTTCGGCCGTGCACGGCAAATAAACGACGCCTTCGTAACTGCCGTCCTTTCGCGCCGCGCCCGTGTGACCCGCCATCACATTGGTGTCGACGTAAACTGGATAAACCGGATCAGTGATCGCGACTTTGTTTTGGTCACCAAGAATATCGAGGATGAAGCCGCAATCGCACTTCGATCCATCCGAGACAAAAACTTCGTCGTCGGCGATGTCGATCTTGCGATCGCGATAATCGTTCTGCGCGATTGCCGATCTTAGGAATTCATAGCCCTGTTCTGGTCCGTAGCCGCGAAATGTTTCGCGATGGCCGAGCTCGTCCGCGGCGCGCTTGATCGCGTCGATCGCCGCGCGCGGCAGCGGCTCGGTCACGTCACCGATTCCGCAGCGGATTAATTTCTTCGCTGCGTCGGGGTCCTTCTCGCAAAACTCGCGAACGCGGCGGGCGATCTCCGGGAAGAGATAACCGGCCTGAAGTTTTAAATAATTTTCGTTTAAGTAGGCCACGCCACGCTGCGGCTAGTAATTCTTGGCCACAGCGTCCCAATTAACCACGTTCCACCAGGCCTTGATGTAATCGGGCCGGCGGTTTTGATAATTGAGATAGTAAGCGTGCTCCCAAACGTCGCAGCCAAGGATCGGCGTGTTTCCATCCATCAGCGGGCTGTCTTGGTTCGGCGTGGAGATCACTTCTAACTTGCCGCCTTTGTTTTTGATCAACCAGGCCCAGCCGCTGCCAAAACGTCCGACCCCCGCGGCGGCGAATTTTTCCTTGAACTGATCGAACCCGCCGAAAGTCGATTTGATATCGTCGGCGAGTTTGCCCTTTGGTTCGCCGCCCGCTTTCGAGCCCATGATTTTCCAAAAGAACGAGTGATTGGCGTGACCGCCGCCGTTATTTCGGACGACCATTCGAATGTCTTCCGGCACGGCGTTCAAATTCTTGATCAAATCTTCGACCGATTTGCTTTCCAGATCGGCTTTGCCTTTAATCGCGTTGTTCAAATTCGTGATGTAAGCCTGATGATGCTTGGTGTGATGAATCTCCATCGTCCGCGCGTCGATGTGCGGCTCGAGCGCGTTGTAGTCGTAAGGTAATTTCGGTAATTCGTAAGCCATAATAAACACGTTAGGCCGCGAGCAAATGCGGTCAATTGTCAGCCGCCGAGAAGATATCGATCTTCCGAACGACGCGGGTCAACTTCGGCTCGACTGATAAAAACCCGGCTGGGTGATGAAGCCGTTTCGGTAATTCACGTAGGTCGCGAGCGCGAGGAGCGGGAAATTTTGGCGATACATGTCGTACTTCAAATAAAACACGCCGGGAAATCCGGTGCCGGTGATTTCCGGTTCGCCCCAGGAACCGTTCGACTTCTGCGAGCTCAACAGGAAACGCAGCCCGCGCTGGATGCTTGAACGATCGAGATCGCCGCACGCACAAATTCCCATGATCGCCCACGCGGTTTGCGACGCGGTGCTTTTGCCGATGCCTTTCATCGCCGGATTTTCGTAAGTCGCGCAAGTTTCGCCCCAACCGCCGTCATCGTTTTGGCAGCTCTCCAGCCAATCGCGTCCGCGCAAAATCCAATCCTGCGTCATGTCGTGTCCGATCGCGCGCAATCCGCGCAACACCTGCCACGTTCCGTAAATGTAATTCACGCCCCAGCGTCCGTACCACGATCCGTCCGCTTCCTGAGTTTCAATCAAGTAGTGGATCGCGTCTCGAACGCTGCGGACTTTCGGATTGAAATTGATGTAACCAAGCAATTCCAGCGTGCGCGCAGTCAGATCGCTGCAAGTTGGATCGAGAATCGCGTTGTGGTCCGCGAACGGCATGTCTTCGAGCCACGGCGTCGTGACATTTTTGTCGAACGCCGCCCAGCCGCCATCGCGACATTGAAAGCTCAGTTGCCAATCCAGCGCGCGCCGAAACGCAGCTTCCAATCCCCAAGTCTCTTCCGGTTTCGCGAGTCGCAAGGCCATCAGCACCATCGCGGTGTCGTCAACGTCCGGATAATAAACGTTGTTGTATTCAAAAGCCCAACCGCTTGCCTCGGGATGAGAATTGTTGAACGCCCAATCGCCGCGGATGCGCACTTCCTTGTCGAGAAGCCATTTTGCCGCGCGGCACAAAGCTGGATTGTCTGCTGACAGACCGGACTCGGCCAGCGAGATCAAATTAATCGCTGTGTCCCAAATCGGCGAGAGACACGGTTGAATGCGAAAATCTTCGGGATCATCAACGAACAATCCGGCAAAATCTTGCGCGGCTTTTTTGTAGGCCGGGTGCTCTTTCGAATAACCGAGAACGCGGAGCGCGATCAAACAGTTGAGCATCGCCGGATAAACGGCGGCGAGGCCGTCGCTCCCTTGCCCGATCCGTTCGAGCATCCAGCGTTCCGCTTCCTCCAGCGCGCGTTTCCGCGTCGGACGGATCCGGAGCGGGTGCAAAACTTTCAAAACATCGTTGAGCCGAAGGAAAAAATTGCGCCACGTCCAAAAGCGTTCGCTTCGCGGCAAACGTAAATCGCTCTGCTCGGTGCCGAGCGGATAAAGTTCGTGCAATTGTTTGTTGCCCGGTAGCGATCTGGTCGGTTTGAAATGATTGATGATCGCGAGCGGAATCAACATCGCCCGGCTCCAGGACGACATTTTGTAGATGGAGAACGGCGCCCAGCTCGGCAGCAAAATCATTTCCACCGGAATGGTCGGCAGATATTTCCACGGGAATTGGCCGAGCAACGCCAGGTAAAGCTTGCTAAACGTGTTCATCCGCGGGATGCCGCCAAGACGCAGAATGGTTTCGCGCGCTTTGCGCATGAACGGCAAATCCGCCGAATACCCGGCGAGCTTGAGCGCAAAGTAGCCTTTGACCGATGCGTTGATCTCGCTCGGCCCGCCGAAATAAATGTTCCAGCCGCCGTCGGGCAATTGCCGTTTCAAGATGTGGCGAACGCAACGCTGCTGCATTTGCCCATCGACTTCGCCGCACCAATGCATGAACAAAACGAAATCGGAGCAAAGCGTGCTATCGACCAAAAGCTC